>JBAXJR010000035.1:0-23020 GCA_037137755.1 Methanomicrobiales archaeon
GTTACTAAACAAATTTCCGCATTGCCGATATCAACGTCAGAACCAATTTCGGCACGGGGCCGGGTGTTTGGTTCTCCATCTACAGAGGTTACTAATGTTAACTTCGTAGGTATATAATACTGTTTATACGATTTCCAGCGCGGGTTTTAAGACCGTTCTGGCCACCATTTTCAGTACAATCCGAATCAAGCCTGTACCTTGCAGGGTGTTTGATTCATCATTATCGAGGCTTACTATGTTACCATTATGAGTATATAATGGCTTCCACGTGTCGTTTTCATGAAGGTGAAGAGGTAGGCATCGAAACGATTCACACCTTTCACCATCATCTGACATATCAGGGCTAATTCCGGTAGCACCGGGTGTTTAGTCCATCATTCGTGCGGGAAATAAAGTTGTTTTTTGTTCTATATGAACATTGTTGCGCGGAGAAAATTTCCCGCAGGACCAGCAATGGTAAAAAATCCATAAAAAATCCTTATTTTGAATCAAGAAGGCCATATTTGGAGTATATTGAATCAAAGAAAGCGCGGTTAAAGGTCCCGGAAAAAATCACGCAGCGGCATTATTCCACTGCACGCGCAAGTGGTATAATGTAGAGGTCCCCGAGAAACTCTTCCTGTTCCATCAGGATATCTCCCTCAAACATGAGGAAGAGAAGAGGGATGTAGACTTCCGGAATGCTCCAGCCTAATTTTTCCGTAAGTTCTGTAAGTGCAATACGCTCATTACCCGGGCATGATTCCGTGCAGCAGGAGAGCACCCGTGCGGCAGCATCCTGGTAACCTTCCTCGTGAGCGATGCTCACGACGTCGTCTGCATCAAAATACTCCTCAGGACCATAGGAGCGGAGGCGCTGTCTCCGCCGTTCCTCTTTCTCCGCGTTCTTCAGCTCGGTAATCAGTTCATACAACGTGATGGGATGGCGCCTGAACTGCTTTCTGTCAAGCCTGCGCTTTATCTCGCGTTCAAGCCGGTCAACAGGGCCAAGCCTCCCGCTCACTTCCCCATTGATATCAAAGTCAAAATCGTCAGATTCATCCGATATTTCGTCATCTTCAAAGCTGATATCGACATCCTGTGCCAGTTGTTCAAGGTGGTCGGACTTCATCCTGAGAAGGAGCGCCGCATAGAAAAGTGTGCGCCCCGATATGCGCAGGTCCAGCTCCTTCCTTCGTTCAAGTTCAGATAAAAAACGGTCGGTAACCTCGACAATGTCGATATTCCAGGGATCGATCTCCCCGCGCTCAGCCATCTGGACAAGGATCTCGATAGGCTCCTCAGCCATTCACTTTCACTCCGGTGACCAGCGTGCTCTTATCGGATCGGACGGTCACACCCATGATACGGTCAGCCCCGTCAATCATCGGTTTCCTGAGTGAGACAATCACAAACTGGGACGTCCCCGCACTCGCACGGATCATCTTAGCGATGCGTTCTGCATTTGAACCGTCGAGAGACATATCAACTTCATCAAATGCGTAAAATGGCGCGGGGATATATTTCTGGATTGAAAAAATGAACGCAAGAGTGGTGAGTGACTTCTCACCCCCGGAGAGTGAGTTCAGGAGGTGTACTTTTTTATCCCTCGGCTGCACCGCAAATGAAAGACCCCCTGCGAACGGATCTTCCTCGTTTTCCAGGACAAGGTGACCGTTGCCGCTCGTGAGGGTCGCAAATATCTCCCTGAAATTTCCATCTATTGCCTGGTATGCCTTGGTAAACGCTTCAAATTTCATCTTGCCAAAGGTCTCTATCCGGTCAAGGAGGGTCGTACGCTCTCTCGACAACACTTCCTTTCGCGCGGTCCGGTCCTCGGCACGCTTCTCAACCTTATCGTACTCTTCGATTGCAAGCATGTTAACCGCGCCAATCTTCCTCATCGCATGGCCTGCTTCTGCAATGCCATCATCGATCTGCTGGAGGGTCAGATCCGTGGTAGCAACCCCTGCTTCAGGTTTCATGGCAGCGATCTCCTCTTTAAGAGTGTTTTCCCGCTCCAGAAGCGCGGAAAGTTGTACCCGTGCCCTTTCGAGTAAGGAATCAAATTCCAGGATCTTCTTCTCAGAATCGAGAAAATGCCCCATGGCATCTTCCCGTTTGGCCCTCAGACCTTCAAGTTCTCCTGAAAACAGCTTTTGTTTCTCTTCGAGTGCCGCAATCTCACCTTTCGCTGAATCAATCGACAGTTTCAGCGATGCGGTCTCCCTGTCAATCTCGTTGTTGCGGTCCTGGACCTTTTCGAGTTCCTCTTTCAGGTCGCTCATCCGCTTGGTAAAATGAAGGCGCTCCCGCTGGAGATCGGTGATATCAGACTCCTTTTCACGGAGCCTTCGTTCAAGCCCTTCCAGCTCTTTCCTCCAGTGGTCCCGTTCTTCGGTAAGGGCAGGGATCCGGGTCCCTTCAAGCCTCTTTTTGATGACCTCCATATCGAGGTTCAGCTGGCCGATCTCCTCTGTTATCTCATCAAGGGTCTTCTCAAGCGCTGCAAGCTCCTGTCCACCCTTCTGCATCTCGGTTTCAAAGGTATTCAGTGTCGAGATGAGTGCGTCGCGTTCGAGGGTAAGATCTTCAATCTGCCGGGAATATTCGTCCAGTGCCATCCGGTTCCGCTCGGTAACCTGGGAGAGTTCGGCCCTTGCGTGTCGCTTTTCATCGATCACCGAACTGCTGCCTTTAATGGCCGATTCAAACTCTTCTGCTTCCTCGCGAAGTTCACTGATGCGGACCCTGAGACGGTCTATTTCATCTCCAACCGCTGCACCAAATCCTTTCAGACTTTTCTTGAAAAATCCACCGGTCATTGCACCGGAACGTTCAAGGAGTTCACCATCGAGGGTAACCATCCGGTGCTGGCCAATCATTTTTCGTGCCCGGTCAAGGGAGTTGACAACGACAGTCCCTCCGAAAACAACCCCGAATGCATCGCGGAACCGCGGATCAAACGTGAGCAGGTTTATTGCATAGTTTATAACACCCTCATCCCTGATTGCCGCGTACTCCTGTTTCTTCAGCCGGGTGAGAGGCAGGAATGTGACCCGGCCCAGTTTTTCCTCTTTTAAGTAACGGATCGCCTGGGCAGCGACGGAATCATTCTCGACCACCACGTAGTGGAGTTTTCCACCTGCCGCCACATTCAGCGCAGTCGCATACTCAGACGGGGTCTGGCCGAGTTGCATGACCGTCCCGATGACCCCGTCCATGGCAAGAACGGTCTTCAGGACACTGCCTCCTGCTTCGCCCCGTGCCTGTGCCTGGGCTTCAAGCCTGACGACGTCCTTTTCAAGGGTCTGGAGTTCCTCCCTTGTATCTTCAAGCATCTTCCTCTTTGAGAAGGAACCACTTTCGATGGCAGACAACTCCCGGGTAATCTTTCCCTGCTCCTCCCCTGCCTTCACAGATTCAGCAGCCAAAGATTCCTTAAGCGACACCTTTTCCGCAATGTTTATTTCTATGGCCTTAATCCGTTCTGAGTGCCGCTCTTTCTCGGTCGTCCTCATCCTGCTTCTTTCAATAAGCATGTCCTGCTGGTGAATAATATCCGACCTGGCCCCTCTTTTCTCTTCAATTGTTTTCATTAGGGAGAACAGCTGGTCACGTGACCCTTCGGCCTCTTTGCTTTCGTTTTTGATCGCAGTTTCGGTCTTTTCAAACTTTGCCCGCGCTGTAGCCGCCTCCATGGCGAGATTTGTCCGGTCAATATTCTGGTTCCGGATCCCATCATTGCATTCAGTTATCCGTGTCTCGGCCCTTTTGGTATCCAGGTAATTGCGGGTAATGGCTTCAAGATTGACTTCCTTGTCCCTCTGGAGCCGTATTATTGTCTGTTCAGCTACTTTTATCGAACCTTTCAGCTCTTCAAGTGAGGATAGCAGTTTCAGGTAATCTGCACCGCTCTTCTGGTTTATCTGCTCGTCGATCTCCTTTAAGTCAGCCCGGAGGTAGGAAAGTTCATTTTCCTCGATACTCCGGTCTGACTGTATTCGCTGGATTTGAACATTCTGATCCTCGATCAGCCCACTCAGTGCCAGCAGCTCTTTTTCACGTTCGCGGATACTCGCAGCAAGCCGGGCATTCTCGAAAAACTGAAGCTTGTTCTGCCATTCCTGGTATTTCAGCGCCTGCTCACGTTCCTGCTTCAGCTCAACCAGGCGCTTGTTAAGCTCGATGAGCAGCATCTCCTCGCGCTCAATCCGCTCCCTGACGACCTCAAGTTCACCCAGTGCCTGGTCCCTTTTCGAATCAAACTCGGCCACACCGGCAATCTCATCGATAATTTTTCTTCTTTCGTAGTCACTCATTTCAATAATGCGGGTGATGTCGCCCTGCATCACCACGTTGTACCCGTGAGGTTTAATCCCGACTTTAGCAAGGAGCTCAATGATATCAGTCTGTTTACAGAGCCGATCATTAAGGTAATTATAACTGTAATACCCGTTTCCGGTCCTTTTAATACGGCGACGTATTTTTGTACCATCAGAAAAAGTAATAGATACTTCGGCGGTATTTTTCCCGGAGTTCAGGTTGATCAGGTCAGTAAGTTTCTCCGCGCGAAGGTTTCGTGAGCTGGAAAGAGCGAGGACAAAAAGAATGCTATCAACAATATTACTTTTCCCCGACCCATTCGGACCCGAGATTACCGTAAATCCTTCAAAAAATGGTATTTTTGTCTTTTTGGAAAATGACTTGAAATTATCTATCTCGAGCTCACTGATATACAAAGACCGGGCTCCTGCCTATTTCTTTGACGATTCCTTTTCATCGTCCTCTGCCACGATAAGACTGCTCTTTTTCTGTTCCGTTGAAGAACCCATCTTCTTACGGCTGGCAAATCCGGCTGATGCGACGATATAGTGGTTGTCCCCGCGACGCTCCTCCATCTTCATCGTACCATCGGGCTGCATGATCATATCCATGTGTTTTTCTTCCACGACAGGAGCTGCTACACGTTCAGGAGCTGTTCCTTTTTTCTGCATTACAACGGTTCCGGATCCTGATTCCGGCTGGGCCTGGGGTTTCATCATCTTGAGCTCCTGCCTCCGTTCTTCAGAAAATTTATTCAGCCTCATCGCAATTGACTTTAGGTCAAGGAGTTCTTCCGTCAGACCCTTGACAAGCGCTTCCATCTCCTTCATCTTTCGTTCAAGAGCCACAACACGTTCCTCGGTCGTGATAACCGGGACATCAGTATTTTTAATAATTTCAGCCATTAATTTTCCCCCTTCCGGGTCTTCGTAACTCATTTCCAATGATATAGCCATTATTTCGCATCATTAAAGACCCTTTAGGATAAACATGAGCCTGATTACGTATAATAATTATGCTCAGCGTTAATGCATACAATCGACCGTTTGTAAGACCAGGGCTCCAGCCTTTTATACATCTGCCCAACCTTCAGGATTTTCTCCTTGTATGACCGACGGGTCTTTCTTGTATTCACCATTTGTCCTTGAAACGAAAAGTCGTAATCAGGGAGTCACACCCTGCTGCTTTCCAGGTTGCAGGTTTCCGCCCCACACATCATGACATCCACACCTTTTCGCCGCGGTTAACAAGTTTCTCGCTCATATTCGTGGGAATTCCCCGCGTATCCACCATGGAGAAGAAAAGGTATTACCATATCAGGACGACTTTTTTATATATGTCACATCTGTCTGCGACTGATCGTGAAATAGCCGATATAATAGAGAGAGAACGTCTTCGCCAGCTGAACGGGCTGGAACTGATAGCATCAGAGAATCTTGTCAGTAAGGCGGTACTGGAAGCGATGGGGTCGATAATGACCAACAAGTATGCCGAAGGTTACCCTGGAAAGAGGTACTACGGTGGCTGTGAATTTCATGATATGGCGGAAAACCTCGCCCGTGACCGCCTGAAAAAACTTTTTGGCGCACAGCATGCAAACGTCCAGCCGCATTCCGGGACCCAGGCGAACATGGCGGTATATTTTGCTTTCATGAAACTTGGCGAGACCCTCATGAGCATGAAGCTATCACAGGGAGGGCACCTTTCTCATGGGTCACCGGTTAGTTTTACAGGCCAGTTTTATAACGTAGCCCAGTATGGCGTTGATCCAAAGACCGAAGTCATTGACTACGGTGTTGTGGAAGAGCTTGCACGGAAAGCAAAACCAAAGATCCTCGTCTGTGGCGCGTCTGCATACCCACGCACCATAGACTTCAAGGCATTCCAGGAGATCGCCGATAGCGTAGGCGCGTACTGCATGGCAGATATTGCGCATATCGCCGGGCTTTGTGCGACAGGGGTCCACCCGAACTCGGTAGGCGTGGTCAATTTTACGACGACGACGACCCACAAAACACTCCGCGGACCCCGCGGCGGGGCAATAATGTGTAATACCGAATATGCGCAGGCAATCGACAAGGCCGTATTTCCCGGTATGCAGGGGGGTCCGCTGATGCATACCATTACAGCGAAAGCCGTATGTTTCCATGAGGCGCTCCGCCCTTCATTTACTGACTACAGCAGGCAGATCGTGAAAAACGCAAAGGCGATGGCAGATACCCTGTTAGAGCACGACCTCAGGCTGGTCTCAGGCGGGACTGATAACCACCTCATCCTCCTCGACCTTACCGCACAGGGGATCACCGGTCTCGAAGGGGAAGTCGCACTTGGCAAGGCAGGTATCACGGTCAATAAGAATACGATACCCAATGAAAACCGGAGCCCGTTCGTTACGAGCGGTCTTCGGATCGGCACACCGGCAGTAACGAGCCGTGGCATGAAAGAAGAGCAGATGCACCTGATTGGTGACTACATCGCATCGATCCTGAAAGACATCAGCAATACCGCACAGATTGCCCGGATTGGAAAAGAAGTCACCGCAATGGCAGGCAACTACCCGCTTTACCCTGAATAACATGATTATCGATGGCAGGATGGTTGCACAAAAACGGCTGGACCTGGTCCGTAACCAGGTAGATGCATCTGGCCGACAACCCTGTCTTGCAACAGTCCTTGTAGGGGAGGACCCCGGCTCAAAGATGTATGTGCGGATGAAGCATGAGGCCTGTGAAAAGGTACATATTGTTTCAGTAAAGGCGGACCTGCCCGCTACCGCCACCAACGCGGAGGTCCTCGCGAAAATCAGGGATTTGAATAATAATCCATCGATCGATGGTATCCTCGTTCAGCTCCCCCTGCCACCCCAGGTGGATACCAGCAGGGTGATCCAGGCAGTCGCCCCGGAGAAGGACGTGGACGGTTTTCATCCCTGTAATATTGGCCTCCTCTATGCGGGGACACCGAGGTTCGCTCCATGCACCCCAAAAGGCATCATAACGCTCCTTGATGAATACAATATTCCACTCCGGGGGGAGAGGGCCCTGGTGGCAGGACGGAGTATCGATGTTGGGCGGCCTATGGCCGCATTACTTCTTCACCGCGATGCGACGATTACGATAGCCCATTCAAAGACCAGGGACTTAAAGGAAGAGATGATGCGGGCTGATATCGTAGTCAGTGCGATCGGAAAACCCAGGTTTATCAGCGCGGATATGATTAAACCCGGGGCGGTGATAATCGATGTCGGGATCAACTACTTTGACGGAAAACTATGCGGGGATGTAGACTTTGACCATGTAAAAGATGTTGCAGGGGCAATAACTCCAGTACCGGGTGGTGTGGGTCCGATGACGATCGCTTCACTCATGGAGAACACGTACATGGCAGCAATGGAACGTTCATGCATCCATGTACCATAAACGGGATGAAAATCGGGGGTGGTGCACCCGTCAGGACCATGGGGGTCATCAATTGCAGCCCGGAATCCTTTTTTTTGGGATCATACCGTTCAGGTAAGGATATTAGTCAGCGTGCCACGGAAATGGTTGCCCAGGACGCTGATATCATCGACATCGGGGCACGAAGTACCTCCCCCGTTGCACCCCGGGTAAGCCCTTCCCGCGAGGCAGAACGAATTGTGGCCGCCCTCAAGGAACTTGACGGGACCGGGGTAACGATCTCTGTTGATACCATGCGGCCCGCCGTGCTCAGGCAGTGCCTGAAATTCGATATCCACGCCATTAACGATATTAATGGCCTTGCTAACCCCGAATATGCAAAAATGGCCGCAGATTCCGGGCTCCCCTGTTTCCTGATGGCATCCACGGCCACACCTGGTGACTCAACAGACCTGGCAGGTACCTTCAATGCATTGCAGCTCGTCACATCGCGGTGCGAGTCCCTTTCAATCAGGGAATATGTCCTTGACCCGGGCGTTGGTTTATGGAACCCTGGTCGGAACATAGCCCTCGACTGGGAGCTCTGCCGGCAGTTCCAGGAATTTAAAAAATTCAACCACCCCCTGCTTGTTGCAATATCCCGTAAGACCTTTATCGGGCATCTTCTCTGCCGGAAACTTCCCGAAGAGCGACTCGCAGGTAGCCTGGCCCTGACAGCCCTCCTTCTTTCGAAAGGCGCAGCTATTGTCCGGTGTCATGATGTAAAAGAAACGCGGGATGCAATTTGCGTATTTGAAACAATGGAGAAAACCGGATGAATGCCGAATATCAGGTCAGGGGAGTTTCCACCGGGATTATCAGTCCCGGTGACGATATCGTTTCAGTCCTCACCCATGCATTATCATGCACAAATGAGGTGCTTCTTGAGGGAGACATCATTGTTATTGCCGAATCAGCCCTCGCAACCGCGGAAGGTCGTCTGATCGATCTCGACGAAGTCACACCATCCGTGAAGGCTCTGGCACTTGCAGATGAATTCGCCATGGACCCACGGGAAGTTGAGGTCGTCATCCAGGAAAGCGACAGTATTGTCGGGGGAATTCCAGGGTTCCTGCTCTGCATGAAAAACGGGACTCTGCTCCCCAATGCCGGTGTGGATGCGTCAAATGCTCCACCCGGGTATCTTGTACCACTCCCGTCGGATCCTGATGCAAGCGCAGACCGGATCCGGCGGGAAGTTATCAGCCGCTGCGGGGTGAATACCGGGGTGATTGTGGCAGACAGCAGGACACATGCAATGAGAGTGGGGTGCAGCGGTGTCGCAATCGGGTGTGCAGGGATCCCATCCGTGATAGACGATCGCGGGAGATGTGACCTTTTTGGGCGGAAACTCCTGGTGACAAAAAGGGCAATTGCAGATAACATCGCAACAGCTGCCGAGCTGGTTATGGGTGAAGCCGATGAATGCATGCCTATCGCAATTGTCCGGGGCCTGGGACTCACCCTGTCAGAGGAGATCGGAATCGAGGCGATTGCTGCAGAAGAATGCCTGTTTATGGGCACGTTGAGGAACATCAGTAAAAAAGGGAATGATTGATCCCGGGATTGGGCAGTCCTGTCATTGTTATTGGGATAATATGCTATTAGAAACGGACATGCCAAAGCAGCACCTTTTTATTTTCCGCCTTGTAACAGACCTGCCGGGTGAGAGTTCGGTTATGCCGGACTTTTTAGGAATCTGATAATTTCACTGATATCAGGAATACTATGGACCGGATATACCTTAACAAATAATACATTCTGGTTTTCATCCACGATGATATTTGCCCTTTCTGAAAATCCATTGGTATCCCTGAAGATTCCATACGTCCTTGCCACGTTCCCGTGAGGCCAGAAATCGCAGAGTAACCTTGTATTCTTAATGCCAAGAGATTCCGCCCATGCCCTTTTACAGGGGATCGAATCAACACTGATCCCTACCGCAAGCGTGTCGAGGGATTCCAGCACTTCACGGTTTTTTTCAAGCGAGTCCATCTGTCCTGCACAGAACGGTGTCCACGCAAGGGGATGGAATGAAAGAAGCGTTTTTTTCCCTGAATTTTCAAGGAGGTCAAACGTTTTGTCATTCTGGTCCTTAAGAGAGAAATTTTTCCCGATATCCCCGGGTCGTACCATTGGTGGTTGCTCCGTTCTATCTGCCATAGTAAGTTCCTGCCTTTGATCAGATAAGAGACCTTTCATCAGGAGTCAGGATAAGGCAATGGCATTAGTTGAGGTATCGAGGGGGGAACTCCCGCTATTCCGGGCACATTCAGATGAATGAGGTTACCGGTTTTTCTGCTGCATAGGTAATTCCAGGGATAATCCAGGTGTATTTATTATTCTGTGTTCCGGGACACACCCACACGCCCTTTCTCTATCAATAGGGTGAACCCACATCGCTTCAGAAAATCAACCGCTTTCCCATGACCGTGGATCATCAGTTCCACGAGGTCTTCCCGCTCATCAACGTCTGTATGGATCCGGAACGAGTCGACGATTTCACAGGAAAGCCCCGCCTTCTTTGCGATTTCCCGGTGTTTTAAGAAACTTGCCCCATAATAATCAACATGGAACCGGGAACAGTCTTTGATAAATATCGCATTCGTCCCCCCACCCCTGCCCGGGCCAAGTGCCATGTCACAAGTGGTGGATATCATCCGCCGGATGACATCAGGTGTTACCAGCGGTAAGTCTGCCATGATGATGAGCAAAGGTCCTTGCGAACTCCCGATAAGGCCGTTCAGTGCGGGGTTCAGCTCCTCGGCAGAAACGTTAACTTTCGCATATGCACAGTGGAGAGGGACAGTTGAGAGAATAAATGGGTTGCATCCGGCTTCCTTAAGAGACAGTATTACATCGGTCAGCATCGCTTCCGCGAATAATTCACGTTCTGCAGTTGACAGCACAGATGACAGCCGGCTCTTCGGGTTCACCGGTTTGAATGGGACCACGGCCTCGATGGACATTTCATACGAATAGCACTACGGACATCAAAAATCCATCGTTTTTATGCGGATCGATCAATAAATTACCAAAGAACTCCCATCAAGAGTAGCAACCGGTGTACCCGTACCATGAACAGGAACATTATAACCTTTTCAAAAAATGTCTTCCTGCCGCTCACCACCGTCTGCCGCAACCGGTGTGAGTACTGCTGTTTCCGGACACCCGTAACAGAACACTGCATTATGCAACCGGGTGATGCAGAACAAACCCTGGCCTGCGGTGCAGCGAAAGGCTGTACAGAGGCACTTTTTACCTTTGGTGAACGGCCCGAAGAGGAGCCGGGGTTTAAATCCCTTATCAACAGGGTGGGTTATGACAATATTCTCCAGTACTGTCATGCCCTCTGTCAAAAAAGCATGGGAACCGGTATCCTGCCCCATACGAATGCAGGAATCCTGACTGCAGAGGAACTGGAGTATTTGAAACCCGTAAATGCCAGCATGGGCCTGATGCTGGAGACAACCGCAGAAATTCCCGCACATCGTAATTCACCAGGAAAAGTCCCGGAAATCAGGATTGAAATGATCGAAAATGCAGGAATGCTGCAGATCCCGTTCACCACGGGGCTCCTTCTTGGTATTGGTGAGACGATGCAGGACCGCGAGGAATCACTCATGGTGATACGTGACCTTCACAAACGGTATGGCCATATCCAGGAAGTGATAATTCAGAATTTCTGCCCGAAACCCGGGACACCGATGAGCAGAAGGCAGGAGATCGGTTTTGATGAGATGTGTAGGGTGATAGGGATCGCGCGTGACCTCCTTCCGGACGACGTGGCCATACAGGTAGCGCCGAACCTCGCGGATGCTGCATCCCTGATCCCGTGTGGTGTTAATGACCTGGGAGGGATATCCCCGTTGACAATCGATTATGTGAACCCTGAACATCCATGGCCGGGGGAAGACGAACTCAGGCGCTCGTCGGGGAATTATAACCTCCAGGAGCGCCTCTGCATTTATCCCCGGTTTATAGAGAAGGGCTGGTATTCAGACGAATTAGAACCACTTATTAAGCGCCTTGTGCAACATTTAACGGACAGGAGACCCACGTCATGAAACAACTTGAGTTGTTGTATTCCGGGAAAGCAAAGTCTGTGTACCGGACTGATAAGCCCGGAGAACTGGTAATAAAATTCAGGGACGATATTACGGCGTTCGACGGCCAGAAGAAAGACACGCTGGCCGAAAAGGGGAGCCTGAATGCCGGGGTTTCAACCTTTTTCTTCGGACTGCTCGAGAAAAACAGCATTAAAACACACCTCATCAGGAAAATTGATGACACCACTCTGCTGGCACACAACCTGACCATGATACCACTCGAGGTAATCGTCCGGAATATTGCAGCCGGCTCAATGGTGAAAAACTACCCCATTGAAAAAGGGACATTACTTAATCCCCCGGTAATAGTGATTGATTTCAAAGACGATACCCATCATGACCCGATGCTGAACGATGACCTGATCTATGCGCTGAAACTCGCAACACCGGAAGAACTCCGGGAGCTGAAACAGGTTGCATTGCAGGTGAACAGCGTTCTACGGGACTACCTGGCCGGGCGGGGGATCGACCTGGTGGATTTCAAACTGGAGTTTGGGAAAAAAGACGGGGTCATCTATGTGGGGGACGAGATCAGCATGGACTCAATGCGACTCTGGGATAAGAAAACAGGTGAGTCCCTTGACAAGGATGTCTACCGGACCGGGCAGGGGGACGTCATGACGAGTTATCACCTTGTGGCCGTACGGATTATTTCAGAAAGATAATTGCCGTGGATTTCGTGGTTTGAAAAGGTCTTATCTCCAGAAATGGATTAGGTCTCATACCATTTGTGAGGGCAGGAAACCGGGAATAAGTTAATGTACCAGGGTACTTTAAGCAATCCCGGCCCTGGCGTTTGTAAAAAAAAGGGGTTTCATTCCATAACAGACTATATCAGCTGTTATGAAGAATAGCGATAATAAACAGGGCCTCCGTACTGTCCTCTGTAAGACAGGACATTATGGGAGCAGTGAGAGAATGCAGGTATACCAGACACAGGAGAACGGGGAATAATGACAGACGGTGAGGAAGAGAAAGAAATTCTTGCATGGGCAGCGGGGTACGTTAAAACGCATGGTTACAGGCTGAATCCTGAAGAAAAGCGGCTCGATGGCGTGATCAGGGGACTGGCACGAAATAAACAGCGGTTTGGTGCAAGGTATTGTCCCTGCCGGGTCAGGAGCGGCGATATGGAAAAGGACAAGGACATTATATGCCCCTGCATCTACCATGAGCAGGAGATAAAAGAACAGGGCTCCTGCCATTGCAATTTATTTTTCAGCGAAGAAACATCAGGTTAAAAAAATGCCACCCAGGTACAGGAGCAACGATCAAAAAAGAAACCAGGGGTCCAGTAGAAAAACGCATGAATGGGAAGTTCACACCCGGACCATGAAAATGCCCTTTCAATAATATCAGCCTTGTAGAAATCCTGTGGGTAATAAAAAAAAGTTAACAGAACTGCTTAGACAGGAGGGGGTTTCACCCTCTGCCTGTCCTACCCCCATTAAGATAAACTTTCGGGCAGGGTTTACCAAAACCCGATTAATTTAGTGTGTTTGGGAACTATCTCTATCCCAACTGGGGTCGCCACAACGGCGGGGCGTAGCCCTGTGAGCGTTGGAAAATTAAGGGATAGTCCGAAACGGTAAGGATATATTAGAGCATTTCTAAAGAGCAGAAACCTGAATATTTGCCGGCATTTCTTATTTTTGAGGCGAAATACGTTCATTTTCCATTGGATTAATCAGAAAAGGTCCAACCCATATTTTCAGGTGAATAATTCCCTGTACCGGACAGCAACCGGATAGAATCGTCCCCCGTGTGATTTTAGTGATGTCAGCTGAACCTTGACGCGAGGATATGGTAGAGTGCATAAAAACCGACCAGCATTGCCGCACTGTACCCGAATACTGCGAGTATCCAGACAAAGTTGGGAAGCTGGATATTTGAGGACAACAAGACCAGCGATGACCCGATTACGACGGCAGCAGTGATAATTCCTACAAGAAGTTTATCGCTTGTCCTCTCCAGTGACTGCTGGAGTTTCATGATGTCTGTCTCGACAATTTCAACCCTGACGGTTCCGGTTGCAAGTTTCTTGAGGGTCCTGTTGACATTCCTTGGCAGGTCAAACATACCATCTGTCGCCTCCAGCAGGGACCGTGTCGCCTGCCTGAGGAGGTGATCGGGAAGGTGCATCCTGTCAGACATCTGTTCCAGGAATGGATGAGCGCGTTTCTCAAAACTGAAGCCCGGATCAAGTTTCATCCCGATATCAAGGATCATGATGATTACTTTCAGCATCAGCATGAGGCTGATCGGTACCCGGATCTGGTAACGCCGGAGTACCTCAGTCAGGTCATTGACAATCGCCGAGAAATTATTACTCCCTGGTGTGAATCCCTCGGCATCAATGAGGGCACTATACATTTCATCCCGGATTGTTTCCCGGTCTTCTTCCCTGATGTTGACACCCAGTTTCTCAAATGCCGAAAGCAGTATGTCAACATCGTTATGGATTATCCCATGGAGCAGCCTGATAAAGATAAACCGCTTTTCGGGCCTGAGTATCCCCACAACCCCGAAATCCAGGAAGACCAGGTCTCCTTTTGCAGTAACCATCAGGTTCCCGGGATGCGGGTCACCATGGAAAAACCCGTCTTCAAAAATCTGTTTCAGATAGGAGTCGAATCCAACCCCGGCAATCGTTACCGGATCGATACCCAGCTTTCGGATCTCATCAACATTCGTGATTTTGACACCGTCAATAAACTCCATGGTGAGCATACGCCGGCTGCTGCAATCCCAGTAGATCTTTGGGAACCGTACCCCTACAACACCTTCAAAATTGTTTCTGAAACGGTCTGCATTTCTTCCATCCTTTACAAAATCAAGTTCTTTTCGTATCTGCCCGGCGAAGTCCAGCACAATTCCCGAAGGGTTATAGATGCGTGACTCGGGTACGGCTCTCTCAAGTCTTGCCGCAAGGGATTCGAGAATTGGGATGTCTGTTTCTATAATGTCTTCAATTCCGGGCCTCTGAATTTTTATGGCTACAACAGTACCGTCTTTGAGGCGTCCCCGATGTACCTGTGCAATGGACGCGGATGCGATGGGTTCCTCCTCGATCTCGAGGAATATCTCCTTGTAATCAGGACATGACTCCCTGATCACGGGAAGGATCTGGCTGAACGGGAGCGGGTTATTGTGGTCCTGGAGCTTTTCAAGCTCCTCTATGAGGGGTTGGGGAAGCAGTTCCTGACGGGTGCTCATAATCTGGCCCAGTTTTACAAACGTGGGGCCGAGTTCCTCTATAGCAAGACGGATCCTTACATAGACAGAAAGCTCTTCACCCCTGGTACGGCCGATGAGCCGGAACCGGCGGACACCGGGGAACAGGTCTTCAAGGAAAGCTCCGAACCCGTATTTAACGAGTACATCGGCAATCTGACCATAACGCCTGAACCTGGTGACCATTGTTGACTATCCTGCTCTTATGTTCCATTCACCTGATAACCAGAAAAAAGGTTGGATACATCCGCCGGAACGCAACGTTACCTGAATTTTCCGGGTTTCATTTGTGGCAGAAATAGGCAGTTATACCCTTATCAGTCACGCGGTCAATTCTCGCAAATCCTACCCGTTCGAACTGGACGACCGTATCAGCCATCGATCCGACAACGCTCTCACAAAGACCCTGTATATCCCCCTCCGGCGTGTGGAGCGTACACACCGTGGCGTCTCCGGCTGGAAGCCACTGGACAATCGGGGCTTTCACCGCACGGGCATCAGACAGTGCTTCCCCGGCATAGGAAAGAACGGGTTTTCCGTCTGACCAGTCGACATGTACATTGAAAAGGTCTTTCAGCCGGATCATCTTCACTTCTTTTTGAAATTCCTGGCCTGGAAGAACTACGTCCCCTTCAAATTTTAACGTGCGGTACCCTTTCTTTTCATCCCCGGGGTGGAGGAGAGCATGAGCTTCCCTCGCGGTTGCACCAGCGATGGTGAATCGTACCGGGTCTGGCACAAAAAAGAACCGGTCAGCCACCGGGTCAATGATGTCGCGGTTTTTCGCAAAGAGATTATCCCACGAGAATGATATGTCAGTCTCTCCTATCCCGATATCGAGAACGACCTGCCGGACCGCTTCAGGCTTTATCCCGCGCCTCGCTAGGGCCCGAAGTGTCCCGAGCCGGATATCATCCCATCCCGAATACGTACCTGACCTGATACCTTCCCGCATCTGGGAGGTAGAGAGTACGACCCCCTCAATTCCCATCCTTCCATAATGGCGATAGACGGGCTCATCCCAGCCAAAGTACTCGTAAATATATTTCTGGCGGCGGGTATTCGCAATATGGTCCTTGCCACGGATTACATGGGTGACCCCCATCAGGTGGTCGTCGACTGCCACCGTGAAGTTCATCAGGGGATACACATGCGCCTCAATCCTTGGGTGCATAGGTTCATTCAGGATACGAAATGCAGGAAAATCACGCATGGCAGGATCGGGGTGGTCGAGTGAGGTCCGTACCCTCACCGATGCCTCACCTTCATAGAACCCTCCATCAAGCATCTTCTGCCAGAGGTCCTGGTTCTCCTCAATCGTCTGACCACGGCAGGGACAGGGTGTTTTTGCCTGCTTTAACAGGCGGAACTGCTCATTCTCGCAGGTACATACATATGCGCCGCCGAGTCCTATCAGCTCCCCCGCAATCCTGTAATACTGGTCAAAACGGTCACTCTGGTAGAAGACGTCGGTAATCCGGAGGCCCATCCATCCGATATCCTCCTGGACCATCCGGTATGCCTCCGGGTCTACCCTTTTCGGGTCGGTATCCTCGATACGAAGGATATACCTGCCACCATACCGTTCGACATAGGCATCATTCAACACGGCTGCCCGAGCGTGGCCGAGATGGAGCGGTCCGCTGGGGTTGGGTGCAAATCTCATCACGACACCATTTTCAGCCCGTTCGAGATGAGGGAGCTCATGAGTGTGCACTTTTGGTGCATTCATCTCTTCGATCAGCTCGGGAGCGAGGTCTGCAAGTTTTTTCCTTCGCTCCTCAGGGCTGAGTAGTTCCACCTCTGCGAGTACTTCCCTGGCAAGCAGGGCAATTTCCTGTGCCCGTGACCGGAACCCGGGATATTTTCCCATTACCATCCCGATAACCGTGCCGCTTTTCGGGAGGCTGTTATGCTTGACTGCATTCTGAAGTGCGAAAATAAAAAGAGCGTTTTTTGGGTCTGTATCCATATCAGTACCCTCTGGTCACGAAATAGTCCCCGATATCTATGAGGAGACTTTTTGCCTCCGAGTCAGGCAGTATTGAAACAATTTCTTTTCCTTTCCGGACAAGTTCCAGGGCAGTCTCTCTCACTTCCCCGATTACCCCGAGGGAATCAAGCCTTTCAATAAGATCATCTATCTCCTTGTTGGTCAGCTCACGTTTATATTCAGAAAGATCCAGGCCTTTTTCTTTTGCTTTAAGGGTAATAAGCGTCTGTTTGCCCTCCCGGATATCAGATGCGCGGTCCTTGCCGCTCTTTTCAGGAGTAGTCATGATATCGATCAGGTCATCCTGGATCTGAAAGGCCATACCGGTATAAAGCCCGTAATGATAGAGCGCGTGGGTCTTGACGGCATTCCCGCCAGCGAGTATACTCCCGATACCAGCTGATGCGGCATACAGTGCGCCGGTCTTCTTGGAGACCATCTCGAGATACTCCCCAACCGTTACATCGTTGCGTTTCTCGAACGACATGTCCATGTGCTGGCCATTGCAGATTTCAACGCAGGCTGCTGCAAGCATCGAGATCGCCCGTACTTTGGCATTGTCTGATGCCTGTGAAATACTGATAAACTCGAATGCACGAGCATAGAGCACATCCCCGGCAAGAATCGCAGTAGCGTCATCCCACTTTGTGTGGACAGTCGGGACACCCCGGCGAAACGCATCACCATCCATGATGTCATCATGGATCAGGGTAAAACTGTGGGTCAGTTCAAGCGCCAGTGCCGCAGGCATTACCTCATCTGAGCTCCCTCGTTTCACTGCATCCGCAGCGAGCATTACCACGGCCGGGCGCAGACGTTTTCCACCGGCAAGCAGGAGATGGGCACTTGCTTTCCCTAACTCCAAAAATTCATCACCAAAAAACCGGTCGATCATCCTGTCAACCTGTTTCTGTGTTGAATCCAGATACTCCATCAGATCCATGATTGTCTCCAGTTATTGTTAGTTTATTTTTATCTTCTGCCCATTTGACATGATATGCACGTCATTATGGAGGGTATAACCAATTCCCGCTGCAAATTCTGCGTAGGCAGATGTCATCCGGATATTCCCGTGCGCCGGGATGATATGTTGTGGGTTCAACAGGTGGATGAATTCATAATGGTCCTCGCGATACGCATGCCCACTCACGTGGAGGTCTTCAAAAACCCTCGCCCCGGACATTCCAAGACGTGCTTCCACCATGTAGCGCTGGCCCCGGTTCATGGGGTTAGGAATAACTTTTGCTGAAAATATGACTTTATCACCTTTTTCAAGCTGGTACGGGGTGTCGCCAAGCGCCAGGCGCGTGAGGATTGACCCGGGTTCACCCTGGTGACCGGTAATGATGGGGAGGAATTTTTCCTTACCGGACTTCATAATCCGCCTCAGCATGCGGTCAACCGTCCTCCGCTCCCCGAACATACTTACCGTATCTGGGAATGCAACGAGTTTCATCTGCTCGGCAATGGAACTGTAACGCTCCATTGACCGCCCAAGGAGTACGGGTTTCCTCCCAATCTCGTGGGCACACTCTGCAATGGTTTTTATCCTGGCGATATGCGATGAGAAGGTGGAGACAAGGATGGCATTTTTATCGTCCTCGTAGCTGGTGATGGTATCCCTTACAAGGTCCCTTGCAATCCGTTCACTTGGTGCACGCCCGCTATTCTCAACATAGGTACTCTCGACGATCAGCGCAATGACACCTTCTTTTCCGATCTGGGCAAGGCGGGCAAAATCAGG
The DNA here is from genome assembly GCA_037137755.1 of Methanomicrobiales archaeon. Lineage (GTDB taxonomy): Archaea > Halobacteriota > Methanomicrobia > Methanomicrobiales > Methanospirillaceae > CAIKOD01. The sequence continues at coordinate 18,823 of JBAXJR010000035.1, forward strand.
AGGCTCCCCAATCACCGGTGTGCGGTCCAGTTTATAATCACACGAATATACGATGGCCCCGTGTGGTGTATGAAGAACCGGTATAACGGTATCAATAATACTGTGCTGCATCCTTACAAACTCAAGGACAAGGTTCTGTGAAAGTGTATACTTCTGGCCGGCCTTTAATGCGAATAACTTGTTATTAACCCCGAATTTCTGTTCCCCCGAAATCTGCTGCCTTATTAACTCGGTAGTATAGGGTGTACTGATGATCGGGGCATTATAGCGGTGTGCAAGTTTTGGTATGGCTCCGATGTGGTCAAGGTGCCCGTGAGAACAGACAATTGCCTTGACACTCCCTTCAACGGTATTCATCACGGTATCGTCAGGGATTGCCTTCATCTGGATCAGGTCCAGAGAATGCATATTTTCCAACTCGGCATCCTCATGGATCATGACCTGGTCAAGCCGGAGACCCATATCGAAGATAACAATCTCTTTCCCGCAGCGGACGGCGGTCATATTCCTCCCGACCTCGTCATATCCGCCAACTGCAATAATTTCAATATCCATTATATTCCTCCATTATACTGTCCACCATCTCACGGATTTTCCCGGTAATAATTGCATGTTTTGCCTTAAGATCTGAGATAGTACGAGACCCGGTCAGGAACATCGCTACCCTGAACTGGTGCTCAATCGTATCAATCGCGTCGAACAACGCTTTTTCTCCTGCCAATGCAGGTTGTAAGAGTGGCAATGCCATTCCACAGAGGTCAGCCCCGAGCACAACGGACTTTGCCATATCCACGCCACTCCTGATACCACCCGTGGCGATTATGGGCCCGCCAGTCCGGGATACATCACACAGGCTCACGACAGTGGGTATCCCCCAGTCTGTAAATTCCAGGCCAAGGCCGATCAGTCCCTTATCTCTCTCGCTTGGACTTTCCTCTGCCCTTATACCCTCAATTGCGGCCCAGGATGTACCACCCCAGCCGCCAATATCAATGGCCTTTGCACCTGCTCCAAAGACTGCACCGGCAGTCTCTGCTGAAATTCCACTCCCGGTTTCTTTTACGATTACCGGGTACTTAAAATCTTCACATAATGTCCTGAGTGCACCGAGGCACCCTGAAGCATCATGGTCTCCCTCGGGCTGGATTGCCTCCTGCAGAAAGTTGACATGGATGGCGATGGCATCTGCCCGGATCATCGATACAGCACGGTCAGCCCATTCATTTCCATGGTCACGGAGCTGGACAATCCCGAGGTTCGCGACCAGGAAGGCATGGGGCGCTTCATCCCTTGCAACTGAAAATGTTTCTTCCAGGTCCGGGTTTTGAAGGGCGGCCCGTTGTGACCCCACACCCATCCCGATACCATACGTATGGGCAGCTCTTGCAAGGCGCCTGTTAACCTCAAGGGTCTCAGGGTGACCACCTGTCATCGCAGCGATGAACAGGGGGAATTTACACTGGTGCCCGAGAAACCGGGTCCCGGTATCTATCCGGTCCATGTTACATTCAGGCAGGGCATTATGGACAAGCCGGACATCATCAAACCCGGTGTACCCGCGTTCTATTGACTTATCGGTACATATGCGGAGATGGTCCAGTTTCCTCGAAGAGGTGAGTGATACAGGGTCAGACATGCACAAAACCCCTCACTTTTGTGCCGCCATGCGGCAGAGCATCAAGAAAGTCGCCAATCCTTGAGACATGGAAGATATCTGACGGGATCCCCGCTTCGGCAAGCTGGCAAAGCTCTTTCACCTTTCCCCTCATCCCCCCGGTGACATCAGTATGACGTGAATCCCCAAGCAGGAGAGTATCTGCCATCGCAGGTGTGATCTCGGGCAGCACACGCCCATCACTGTACACACCCGGTACATCCGTGGCAAGTCCGATGCGCTGCATGCCAAGAGAGAGAGATAGTACCCTTACCAGCTGGTCACCTGATACCACACATGCGCCTGATGTACAATCCATAACCATGTCCCCATGAAGGACCGGGACAATCCCAAGATCGAGCATGCATTCAAGCTGCCGGTACTCGCATGAGATGAGCCGCCCCTTATCCGCAATGCAGGCTGAAAGGGGCTGTACACCCACGGCTTCCACTCCTGATCCGCGTAACGCCCGGACGATAGAGTCATTCAGTCTTCTGACCGCCATGTGTGTAATAAATATCCCTTCACGATTTTCTGCAGAAACCCCGGAACTTACCCGGTACCGACTCGCTTCGGGGTGACCGCAGGAACCTGCGCCATGCACTATCACGAGTGATATCCCTTTCCGCTCGGCTATTGTTTCTGCGATCCATTCGATCTCGTCGGACCGGATGATGCCATCTGCAGCCTTATCAGTGATTACGCTGCCACCCAGTTTCAGGAGAACCCGTTCAGACATCCTTCTCCTTCCTCATCCCCTCGGTATCGATATTGGTAACAAAGGCACGTGCCTCGCATACCTCAATCGCGCTTGCAACACGGCTTTTCAGGTGCTTCGGGCATAACGCAACCATGCAGCCCCCACCACCGGCACCGGTAATTTTAGCCCCGTATGCACCTGCAGCCCTGGCAGACAGAACAAGCCGCGACAATGTGGGATGACCGACACCAAGCACATCGAGAAGCGAGTGGTTCATGTTCATCAGCCTCCCGAGCTGGACAGGATCGATCAGGTGATGCATCGCGCACATTGTTATCCCCCCGATCGCATCAAGGACAGGGTCACATATTTCCGGGTTTTTTTTCTTCAGGTCGGCAACCATCTCGACCATTTTTGATGTGCTGTGGGAGACCATGGAGTTCCCGATAACCATCTGGAAGCTTTCCGGTGGCAGGCGCCGTCTCGACGAACCCATGATGAAAACCAATCCCCCATAGGTGGACACCGTGGTGTCCGTAAGGCTGGCCCGCCCTTTCTGGACTTTCTTTTCAATATTAAAAGCCATTTCCGCGATCTGCTCCCGGGAATAGTTTATATCGAATTCGTCGTTGATCGCGGCAAGTGTTGCGACCGTGACTGCCGCTGAAGACCCGAGGCCCGATGAACTCGGTAGCTGGGAGTTGATGTACACGCTTCCTTTTACCCCCATCTCATCAAAACAACTGTCAATATACGGAGATTTTGCAGGGTGAGCAGTCCTGCTTTTCCGGACGGTAACAAAAACGCGGGGCTTGATTGCCATTGCGATGGCAGGTTTCCCATATACCACTGCATGCTCACCGAATAGGAAAACCTTTCCGGGTGCACTCCATGTGACCACTATATCACCGCGAGGGCTGCATATCCCACAACAGCGGAATTATCCCCCGTAATGTCCCCGCTCGTGGCATAGTGGATTAATTCTGCTTTCCGGCCCCCGTCCATCTGGCACGCCAGGAGCATCGCGGAAATTGGCCCATAACCACATACCGTGATATTTCGTTCTCCGATACGACGGTAAAATTCAGGAATATCAAATGTGTTCAATGCCTCAATAGCATAGAGGTCATTGTTCCGTGCAACATCCGAAGGGACGTAATGAGAGAAATCTGATGATGCAATAATCCTGACATCCCGCCCCGTGCGCTTGACTGCACTGGTAATCTGCTCCGACAATACCATTGCGCTCCTGTAATCCTGTCTTCCCATCATTACCGGTGTTATCCTTGCCCTTGGAAACCTGTACTTGATAAACGGGACCTGGACTTCAAGGGAGTGCTCCTCCAGGTGTGAGATCTCATCAGGATCAATATTCAGGGCCTCACCTAATTCGGTGTCGTTGTCCACGATACCAAGTGGCGTCTCCCAGGGTACCATCGAAATGCATGTCTCAAAGCCGGGATGACTTGGGCCGACCAGGATAAATGTTCCGGAAAAACCGGGATTTATGGATGCATACGAAAGGGCAGCTACTCTCCCGGAATAGATATACCCGGCATGAGGTACGACGACCCCCTTCGAATTACGGCTGTTTCCGGCATCAGAAAAAAATTTAGCCAGCAGTTGTTCAAGGTGGTCCGGATCGCCTGGATAGAACATGCCTGATACAGCGCATGGACGCATCTTCATCGGACTAACCTCTTAAACTGATGGTATATCTAGAACTCGGTCTCGAAATCTTCAGGAGTGAGTGAGGTCGTAATTCCACGGAGCCGGAGCATCTCCCGTGTGAGGAGATAATAAATCATACCAAGTGCTTTCCGGCCCTTGTTGTTGGTCGGTAT
>JBAXJR010000036.1:0-22841 GCA_037137755.1 Methanomicrobiales archaeon
TGCCGAGGATTGTTCCAATCTTTGGATCTGTTGCTTTCATTGCATATCCCGGCTTGTCAGAGGTGGTTAGTAAATCTCTGGGATGGATCGGTCCATTTGAAGCATCAACCTTACAAGGTACCCGGCCTGCAACGGCAATAATCTGCTCTCCGGGATTTCCATTATTCTTTGTGCCAAGAGTTACCCCGGGGGATGTCGATACAATGCCAGCGACCCCAGTATCATACGCCGTCGTCGAAGGCTGGAGTTTCCCATCATCTCCTATGACCATAACAGTACCCGCAGTGACATTCTCAGTTACCGGCATATATTCGGCGACATCCGAGTTCGGAATCTTTGTACCTTTTGCATAGATATAGTTGGGAGTGTAGATACCGTACCCATTTGGAACATTGGTACTGGCATATAATCCATATGATTGGTTACTGTTTGCGTAGACCCCCCACGCTCCGGGGCCGTAGGTATATCCAACAAGTCCAAAAGCGTTGGCGCCACTGGTGACTGCAATGACGCCATCGCTGTTATCACCGCTGGTAGCTCCATAGAGTCCGTAAGAGTTGGGGCCGTTGGTAACTGCAATGACCCCATGGCTGGTGGCGCCGGTGGTTTTTGTGTAGACTCCATCGCTGTTGGAGCCGGTGGTTACTGCATAGACGCAATTGCTGGCGGAGCCGGTGGTGTATGCATCGACACCGGGGCTGTATTGGCCGGAGGTGGAGATATAGACTCCATGGCTGTATTGGCCGGTGGCTACTGAAGTGATTCCATAGCTGTCATAACCGGTGGTGGATGCCGTAATTGCAGTTCTGAAGTCACTCGTTGTACTTGCCGATAATTGAGTATCGGTTCCGTATATCCCTGTTGGAGCTGATGAAATATCAGGATGCGATGCTGCAGATCCATTAACGGAGATACTGTTGTTCAACACCGACTGCGTGGTATTATTCTGATTTCCTGTCGATGCGGTACCGATACCTACGATGGCACTGACCAGTGCCAGCATAACTAAGATAGATACAATCTGTTTTTTCATGTTAGGTTCACCTACAAGCTCAGGGGAAACCGTATATCAAATCGTTTGCACTATGGAAACACCATCACTGCTACGGAACCCCAGCCTGAATAAGAGAGGGGTCAGTCATAAAAGTATATATAAATAATACCATTTGAGCGGAGAATAAAAACATTTATTCCTGCCCTGATTGGATTCAAAAAAATAGTTCTGTTGATCTTTTTCCATCTTTATTGCAGTGTGACAATGACTTCGATCGTCCCGGTACCACTTTCCAGCGTTCCCATCGCCTTGCCAAGGATGGTTCCAATCTTTGGATCTGTTGCCTTCATCGCATACCCGGGGTTATTGGAAGTGGTCAAAAGATCACCCTCTTCAATCGGCCCATTGGATGCATCCACCTTGCATGGCACCCTGCCGGCAACCGCAATAATCGCTTCTCCCGGATTCCCGCCCTCTTTAGCACCGAGCGAGACTCCCGGTTCCGTAGAAACAATCCCTGCTACATGGGTATCGTTTGCGATCGAGGATGGATGGAGCACCCCGCCTTTACCGATAACCATAACAGTACCGGGTGTGACGTTCTCAGTTACCGGCATATATTCGGCGACATCCGAGTTCGGAATCTTTGTACCTTTTGCATAGATATAGTTGGGAGTGTAGATACCGTACCCATTTGGAACATTGGTACTGGCATATAATCCATATGATTGGTTGCTGTTTGCGTAGACCCCCCATGCTCCGGGGCCGTAGGTATATCCAACAAGTCCAAAGGCGTTGGCGCCGCTGGTGACTGCAATGACGCCATCACTGTTATCGCCGCTGGTAGCTCCGTAGAGTCCATAGGAGGAGGGGCCATTGGTGACTGCAATGACGCCATGGCTGGTGGAGCCGCCGGTTTTTGCATAGACTCCGTCACTGCTGGAGCCGGTGGTTTGTGAATAGACTCCATGGCTAGTGGAGCCGGCGGTGAATGCATCGAATCCATCGCTGTTAGGGCCGGTGGTACCTGCTTCGACCCCACTACTGCCGGTGCCGGCGGTGGATATATAAACTCCATCGCTGCCGATGCCGGTGGTTTTTGCGTAGACACCATTGCTGTTGGAGCCGAAAGTATATGCATTGACTCCATTACTGAGGGAGCCGGAGGTTTGTGAATAGACTCCAACGCTGCCTTGACCGGTGGTTTTTGCATAGACTCCATCGCTGCCAGTACCGATGGTTTGTGAATAGACGCCATGGCTGGAATCACCGTAGGTGAGTGCATCGACTCCATCGCTGTATTGGCCTCCAGTGTATACATCGACCCCATCGCTTCCGGTACCGTGGGTTTCTGCATTAAGACCATAGCTATATTGACCGGAGGTTAATGCTGAAATTGCAGTTTTATAGTCACTCGTTGTACTTGCCGATAATGGATTATCGGTTCCGTATATCCCAGTTGGAGCTGAAGAAATACCAGTATGAGATGCTGTAGATCCATTAACGGTGATACTGTTGTTCAGACCTGACTGCGTGGTATTATTCTGATTTCCCGTCGATGCGGTACCAATGCCGACAATAGCACTGACCAGTGCCAGCATAACTAAGATAGATACAATCTGTTTTTTCATGGTAGTTTTCACCCAACAATTAAAACAAGCTTTAGGGGAAACCGTTTATAAAATCATTCGCCTTACGGAAACCGTATCAATGCTACGGAACCCCGGCCTGATAAGAGACGGTCAGTAATAAAGGTATTTATATAATGCCATTTGATTGGAGAATAAATAAGAGGAAATTAGTAGGGAGGAGAGCATGCCACCCCCTAACAAAATACAGACTCTCTAGAACCCGGTTACTCATTTAATTCGTACACAAAACCCTAAATCTTCAAGTAGGTTTAAATCATCGTTCAAAGGCACGACGAATCTGTGCTCCATTTTGCAGCCCCAAAGAGTGCCCCGCGAATCATTGATCCTTTTCTTTTTCCGACAATTTATGGCAGATTCAAGCCCCGTATCGCAAAAATGCCGGAGTTTATCGATAAGGCCTGTATGTCCTTACTTGAGAAATGTGACGAAAACCAATTGCCAACCATTTCGCGGGGTGCAATGTGACCTATGATAAGAGGATGAGCTGAATGATATGATCCGTTGGTTGGTTGATGCCGTGAGTATCAGCCGGTGATTCATATCTTAAGAGTATCAGCTTTACGATATGTGAATCCCAATCAACCGGACCATATCAATTTCAGTACAGATTTGTTTCTTACCAGATAATATATAATTTTCTATGTAATTGCCGACTTTTCCGGGAACCAGTAAATTCTCTAGCTGAAAAGTGGTTTAAGGATTAAATATCTAATCTTCGCACTATGGAGTCTATAATGACTCGCTGATACGTCGAAACTTTACTTTTGACCGCGCCTAGCCCTGAAGATAACAGATTACAAGCTCCCGGCCATCTAATTCTGTAAAATACGATGTAATCAAGTTTTCCCACATTTATACACTTTATTAGGAATTTCGGTTTCAAGGTTAGAACCAGAATTTGTTCTGATATTTTGAAAGAATTAGATCAAAATTAGGCTTTCTTCCTGACAGTTTACTCGCCACAATTTTGAAACAAATTATGTTCAATAGTAGCATTATGGTGGTGTACAATATTGTACATTTAAAAAAAATGCCATTAATGCAGAGAATGACAAAAATAGTTAGTATAGATTGAGATTTGCTTAACTATATGCCACAATATTTATGTTTACTACTTTATATGCTAATTATTTATATTATATATACATTTCTTTAGTATTCGAACTATGTTTATTGATTTTTTTAAAAACAATGTGGTGCCACAATATCATCATATCATAAAGCTGATACTCTTAAGATATGAATCACCGGCTGATACTCACGGCATCAACCAGTCAAAAGACCATATCGTTCAGCTCATTCTCGCGACTTTCTCCAGATTTCGAAAGCCATTTAGATCTTTTCGGGTATTCCCGGTGGGCTACCTCGATCTGACGGCTCCTCAGCGGATAGTTAATATTAAGTTGGAATTCGAAACCTATTTGACAAACAATGGTACTTTTTCAAATTTTTCTACAGAAAAGAGTCCCCTGACCGTCAGCCGGAGCTGTGGGATTACAGGCAGGCAAAGGAACGAGAGGTACATAAACGGGTCATCTATTCCACCCATCCTGCGGGTTGCAGAATGGAGCATTCCAAGTTGTTCAACCACCTCTTCATATGGCTTACCTGACATAAGGCCCGCATTTTCAAGTGGCAGCACGGTAACATCATTACCATTCACGGCCGCAAGCCCGCCTTTATTACGGATAACTGCAGCTATGGCTTTTCGAAGTTCTTCATCGCTGGTTCCTGCAGCAATAATATTATGTGCATCATGCGATACGCTCCCGGCGATGGCCCCCTGCTCAAATGAAAACCCATGTACAAGACCAGTCATATGCACCCCGGGACAATATCGGCTGCAAACCGTGGTTTTAATGATATCCTGCTCAAGATCAGGCAGTGCTCCACAATGTACGTCACAATGCAGTTCCCGGGTAATAATCTGTCCAGGGACGATCCCGATCACTCTTGCAAGCCCGGTGCCTGAAAGTGAGAAGTCCGCAACGTCTGGAATAGTTGCCTGCATACCTGGAGGTGCGGGGGGAGTTAAGGGAACGAACTTTGTCAGACACTCTTTCCCACGCCGGTATGCCTTTTTCACAACAAATTCTGTTTTGGTGTCTACAATGGAGAAATCGGCCAGCCTACCGGGAGATATGGCACCACGGTCATGTAATCCAAACATCCCGGCAGCGGACAGGGTAGCCATCCGCAGAGCGAGTTCAAGTTCCAGCCCTTCTGATACAGCAGTCCGGATAACTCCATCGATATGTCCCTGTTTCATAAGAGTATCCGCGTGGCGGTCATCTGTGGAAAAAGAGCACCGTGAAACCGAACAGGGTGTTACAACCGGAAGCAGGGCTGCGATATTCTTCTCGGTAGAGCCCTCCCGAAGATAAATGTACATCCCTTTGGACAATTTCTCCCGGGCTTCATCAATCCCAGTACATTCATGATCACTTCCGGGCCCTGCGAGAATGTATGCATTTAAATCATTGCCGGCAAGCATGGGTGCATGCCCGTCAACAAGGGAGAATATTCCGAGTTTTTCAATGATGCCGGCATCACCTGACAGAACACCCGGCACATTCATCATTTCACCTAATCCAAGCACACATTCCCTGTCTGAAAACTCAGCAAGATCCGGTGCCTCAAGTGTGGCGCCCCCGGTGTCAACAGGGGTAGACGGGACACAGGATGGTATCATGTAAAAAAAATCAATCGCTGTGTTTTTCGATGCCTGAACCATATACTCGATCCCTTCTTTTCCAAGCACATTGCCAATCTCGTGGGGATCCGCGATTACCGTCGATGTCCCATGACGGGCTACCAGGCGGGCGTATTCTGCCGGACAAAGCAGGGAGCTCTCGATATGTACATGGGAATCGATTAACCCCGGGACAACCTGTGCCCCTTTGCAGTCGATTTCGTGAATGCCGGAATAATTACCTGCTCCAAGCACAATCCCATCCTTTATTGCAAAATTTACAAGGTCCCAACCGCAGGTAAACGGGTCGAAGAGTTCTGCATTCCTGACGACCAGGTCCGCAGGGCACAACCCTCTTGCGGCCCTGATTAAAGATTGCAGGTCAGATTTCAAAATCCCTGATCACCACCGGATACCGGGTTGACCCTGAACTGACATAGATGAAACACCGGTAATTTCCCTTTCCGAGTGCAAGCGGTATGGTAACATCATTATCCCCAGCCTTAAGAGGGAAATTTTCAGCATCCCTTGACAGTTCAACCTGTTTATAGTCCTGCAACCGGAAGACTGCAACCTCAAGCACCCCGTCAGGAATAGGTTCTTCGCTTCTGATCTTGAAGGTCAGGGATCCTGATTTATACGAAACATCCCCGGGTACCAGGTTCATGCAGCCGCTTCCCAGTACTGAAACGAAAAGGAGAGCAAAAATCAGGAAAATAACCTGAGTGCGCATACTATCCATAACGATAGCCGGATTAAAAATTATGACGGTATGATCCGGATACAAGGTCATCAAAGCTGAAGGAAGCCTTGGGAGAAACGTGGCTTACTATGAAGGATTTTTACCATAACCGGTAATATTTTTATTATTTTGGGTGTCGATCTCCAGGTTAGCTGATAAATAATCTAAAAAACATTCCTCAAATTTTAAGGTCGCATTCATTTCATTGTTAAATTAAAAAAACAGAAAATAGGACTGGGTAATTCAATTCACCTTCCCAAGTAGGTTTTTTTTACAAAAGATTAATGAGGTAGTATAAATATTTATTTATTATGAAATTATCGCCAAATCTGATAATAACTATTGTTATTGTCGTCGCAGTCTGCCTGGTCGCGCTCGTTTTCGCATACTCAGTATATTCCCGTGCATTACCCTTATCCCAGATAACCGTATCACCAACCCCTGTACCTACACCGGAAATTATTCAGCCAACCCCTGAACCTACGTTAATCACACCGGTACCTACATCAGTTTATGCGTACCTGGACTACATCCAGTCCGGCACTGATAAAGTGAACCGTGCAAAGAAATCGATTGAAAATGGAAAAGCTTTAATGATTCCGCCGCTTTCCATCAGGTCAAACTACAATAAAGAGGCCAATGTAGTTTTTAGTGCCAAACAGAATTTCACATTGGCTGAAAACCTCTTTGTGGGTGCGCAGGCAGATTATACCAATGCATTGAAAACCGCCCCTGCCTCGCAGGTTGCAACTCTTAATATACTGATTTCATCCTTGAATGCAATTCAAAGGAACTCTGTCACCTATATCCAGTCATCCGACTATGCACTTGCAGGCGACTGGTATAACGCAAATAATGCATACAACCAGGCAAATATCGGCTACCAGAGTAATATGGAGAGTGTCAACCAACTATTGGCAGCGATGAACCTTATCACGTGAATAATTCTGTGTCTATAATAACACAAGCCCATTTTTTATCAGTTTAAGAAGGAAACCGGGAAATCACCAGTAATCAGAATTCACCCGGATATAGATAAAAAAAGGGATTAACCATAGATCTGTTTTGACATTTCCAGAGCTTCCACTGCCGGAAGTTTTTTCCCGGTCAGAAACTCGATACATGCCCCACCGCCAGTTGAAATGTGGGTAAAGTGCTTCGCAAGCCCGAGTTTTTCGATTACCGCAGCGGTATGCCCACCCCCTACCACTGAGAAATCGACCTGCGACGCAGCCTTCAGGAGTTCATAAGTCCCTGTCGCGAAATCCGGCTCCTCGAATACTCCGGCCGGACCGTTAAAAACAACGGTACCGGCTGCCTTTAATTGTTTTGACAGTATGCTGATGGCATCCATTCCAAGGTCAAGAACGGGTGCATCACCGGGAATCGCACTGACAGGGAATTCCACACGCCGGTTCCCTTCCCTGACGGCAACCCAGTCAGGAACTATGATACGCTCCCGGAAACGGTCAAGGAGTTCCCGGGCATGACCAATCTCCTTATCATACTTGAGCTGGTGGATCAACTGTGTTGAGGGTGAACCAATATCAAAACCGAGCGCAATAAGAAATACATTTGCAACCACACCGATTACCATTACTTCGTCGGCAATGTCATGTTCAAGGACATGCCGGGCAACTGCCATCGAATCATCAACCTTTGTTCCTCCCAGCACCATGCAGACTGGTTTTGGTGCCCCCAGGAAGACCCGGCTCAATGTCAAGACCTCCTTCTCCATCAGGAGACCTGCTGCCGATCTCATGACCAGCGGGAGCCCGACAACGGTTGGCTGCGAGCGATGTGCCGTCCCGAATGCGTCGTTAATGAATATATCTCCCATACCTGCAAGTTTACGCACAAGATGCGTCTTTTTTGCTTCATCGGGTTTTAATGTCAGGTTCTCTTCTGCATTGAACCTGACATTCTCGAGCATGAGCACTTCCCCCGAACGCATGTTCCTGACAGCGTCGCGGGCGGAAGTCCCAAAGATATCGTCAATATAGAAAACCGAGCGCCCGAGCATCTGGGATAATTTCTCGGCATGGGCTTCGAGAGTCGTGAAATCCTTTTTGCCTGGACGGCTCTGATGTGTCACGATTACGACCCTGCTTCCCTTCAGGGCCTGTATCGTCGGTATATGTTCACGAAACCGTTTGTCATCGAGAATAAGATTTGAGGTGGGATCGATGGGGGAGTTGAGATCAAGCCTGAGCAGGACCGTTTTCCCATCAGTTCCCATTTCATTTAGTGTGCCGATCGGCATCTGCACCTCATGGTTACAATTATGTTTTCATTCTTGCCTTGATTTTCTTCAGGCGGAAGAGTTCTTCCCGTTCCATCTCGTCAAGGCGCATTTTGATAAAGTCCCGTGCCTCGGAAAGTTCCGGGATCACCTTGAACTCTAACGCATTAACGCGCCGCTTCGTGGACTCGATCTCATTGAGGAGTCGTTTCATCGTGGTTTCTATTTCCGCACTTTCGATGATCGCTTCAACGAGCTCCTCAAAGGATGTTGCAGTCTCGTCGATGATCGAAGTCGTACCGAGGACCCCGTACCCACGGTCAACAAGACTCTTTCTCACCTTCGAAGATTCGATTTTCGGAACAACTACACCCATGATATTTTTGGATGAGAGGGTGATCTGGGGAACCTCCTTAACGGAAAATGCCGCTGATTTTACCCCTATAGCCCCTTCTACTGTGTTCGCAAGCGCCATGCTATCGACCGCCCTCTGGTATTTCTGCAGCAGCTCTCCACGGCTGTCTTTTGCATCCGCGAGAACCTTGAAAAATTCAAGGATCAGTCCGTCACGCTTCATCTTGAGAATTTTATAGCCACGCTCGGAGAGCGCAATCCGCCTTTTAAGGTTGATCAGTTCTGAACGTGTCGGCTTAATATCTCTGAGCGCCATGTGACGTTACTCCTTTGCAGCCCCGGCTTTAAATTTGGGATGATACTTGCTGATAAGGTCCCGATCGATACGGGTGAGCTGCTCCACGGGTAACGTAGAGAGCAGGTCCCAGCCGAGATCAAGGGTGTCCACGATCGTCCTGTCCTCGTCATATCCCTGTTTTACAAACCGCTGTTCAAAGAGGTCTGCAAATTCAAGAAGCATCCGGTCACGTTCTGAAAGGGCATCCTTACCCACAATGGCGACCAGGCCGCGGAGGTCGTTTCCTTCTGCATACCCGGCATACATCTGGTCAGAGACCTTTTTGTGGTCTTCCCTTGTATGACCTTTTCCGATACCAAGGTTCATCAGGCGGGACAATGAGGGTAGCACGTTGATTGGCGGGTAGATACCCTTCCGGTGGAGCTCACGGGAGACCACGATCTGTCCTTCGGTAATGTACCCGGTAAGGTCAGGGATCGGGTGCGTGATATCGTCACCTGGCATCGTAAGGATCGGGATCTGTGTCACAGAACCTTTCAGGCCCTTGATGATCCCTGCACGTTCGTAGATGCTTGCAAGGTCAGTGTACATGTAACCGGGGTAACCACGGCGACCAGGCACTTCTTCTCGGGCAGCGCCGATCTGACGGAGTGCTTCGCAATAATTGGTCATATCTGTGAGGATTACCAGCACATGCATACCAAGTTCGAATGCGAGGTACTCTGCCGTTGTAAGGGCAAGACGCGGAGTGATAATCCGTTCGACTGCCGGATCATCGGCGAGGTTTAAGAACACCACGGCACGCTCGAGCGCGCCTGTGCGCTCAAAGTCCTTCATGAAGTGGTTTGCCTCTTCCTTTGTGATACCCATTGCAGCGAAAACCACGGCGAAAGGTTCTGTCGAACCGATCACTTTTGACTGCCGGGCGATCTGGAGTGCCACATTATTGTGGGGAAGACCTGCTGCCGAGAAAATCGGAAGCTTCTGACCCCTGACAAGCGTGTTTGTACCGTCGATTGTTGAAATACCAGTCTGGATAAACTCGTTTGGTGATGCACGTGCATAGGGATTAATTGCAGCACCGGTGATGTCCAGGCGTTTTTCCGGTACAATTTCAGGACCACCATCAATCGGTTTTCCTCCACCGGAGAGGATACGCCCAAGCATCTCCTTTCCGACAGGCATCTTGATGGTTTCTCCCGTGAAACGGACACCGCTGTCCCTTCCGATACCGGCAGTTGTCTCAAAGACCTGTACCACGACCAGATTATCACTCGTGTCGAGTACCTGCCCACGTTTGACCGTACCGTCAAAGGTCACAATGTTGACGAGCTCACCGTACCCGATTGGCTCGGTCTTCTCGACAAACACAAGAGGCCCGGCAATTTTTGAAATCGTCCTGTATTCCTTCATGCTGCCGCCCTCAGTGTGTTGAATTCTGTGTCCATTGCTTTCAAAATTTTCTCAAGCTCCGGCTTGTAGTCCTTGATGAACTTTATCTGGGGCAGGTCATTCTTCGCTTTGGAAGCAATAATCTGTGTGGGGGTAACCCCGACTGCCTGGGCTGCCGATGAAAGGTCAGCGAAGAACTTGATCGACTTCATGATATCATACTGTTTCTTCATGTCACAGAAGGTGTCGACTGCATCGTATGCATTCTGCTGGAGGAAGATTTCACGTATCATGCGGGCCACTTCGATCGTGATCTGTTCCGTCTCAGGCAATGCGTCAGACCCTACAAGCTGCACGATCTCCTGAAGCTCGGCTTCTTTCTGGAGGACTTCCATTGCCCACGATCTCAACGTGTTCCACTCGGGTGAGACCTCGCGGTCGTACCAGTCGTGGAGGGTATCAAGATAAAGGGAATAGGAATTCAACCAGTTAATGGCAGGGAAATGACGCCGCTGCGAAAGTTTCGCATCGAGCGCCCAGAACACCTTGACAATACGGAGTGTATTCTGGGTGACCGGCTCGGAGAAATCTCCACCAGGCGGGGAAACTGCACCAATAACTGAAACGGAACCATCTCCACCGGCTAACGTTTTTACAAGCCCTGCACGTTCATAAAATTCTGAAAGGCGTGCCGCAAGGTATGCAGGGTATCCTTCCTCACCAGGCATCTCTTCAAGACGTGATGAGATCTCACGCATTGCTTCTGCCCATCGCGAGGTGGAATCTGCCATCAGCGAGACATCGTATCCCATATCACGGTAATACTCTGCAATCGTGATACCAGTGTACACCGATGCTTCTCTTGCCGCCACCGGCATGTTGCTCGTGTTTGCGATAAGAACGGTCCTCTCCATCAGGGGTTTTCCGGTCTTCGGGTCTTCGAGTTCCGGGAATTCCGTCAGGACTTCTGTCATTTCGTTGCCGCGTTCACCGCAACCGATGTAGACAACGATCTCCGCGTCACTCCATTTTGCAAGCTGCTGCTGGGTAACGGTTTTACCGCTGCCGAACGGACCAGGGATTGCCGCGGTCCCGCCCTTTGCGATGGGGAAGAGCCCGTCAAGTATCCGCTGGCCGGTGATCAACGGGATCTCAGGATTCAGCTTTTCTTTCACAGGTCTTGGAACACGCACAGGCCAGCGCTGCATCATCGTAAGCGAAGTGCCATCATCAAGGACACACACCACGTCATCGACTGTAAAAGAGCCGGATTTAATACTTTTTACAGCACCTCCCTTGAAATTCGGGGGCACCATCACTTTATGGACAATATTCGTTTCCTGCACTTCACCGATGATACTCCCGCCGATGACCTTGTCACCTTCCTTAACCAGGGGCTTAAATTCCCACTTCTTGTCGTGGGGAAGCCCTGGTGCAGAAACACCTCTTTCGATGAAATTTCCCATCTTGTCGACGAGGACGCTTAAAGGACGCTGAATGCCGTCGTAGATATTCGTCAGGAGACCAGGTCCAAGTTCAACCGCAAGAGACAACCCTGTGTTCACTACAGGTTCTCCGGGTTTGATGCCCGAAGTATCTTCATAGACCTGGATGATAGTTTCCTCACCCTGGATCTTGATGACTTCGCCCATCAATGCCTCGTTTCCGACTTTGACTACGTCGTACATGTGGGCATCGAAATTCACTGCCGTTACTACCGGCCCTGAAATCCTTTTAAGAACACCCTTTTTGTCGATTTTTGAATCTTTTTCTTTCACTTCCACAGATCAACACCCACTGATCTCTTGATTCTCTCTCTCATGGACAGCCCACCTTCTTCCCCGCCGATTGCGATGACCGTAGGTTTTACCGAGTTTTCAAGTTGTGTCCTGAGCCGTCCCGGGATCCGGTTCATATCACTGTTGTTCAGGACAAGGATCCCGACTTCGTTGTCCCCAAGAACTCCGTTGATATATTCTGTGAGTTTCGCTTCGTTTTCTGCTGCATACGTCTTCCTGATACCGGCAAGCCGGAACCCTAAGATGAACTCACTGTTACCTATGACTGCAATCTCCATCTACATCACCAGGTACCCTTTTATCCGATCATTGGAAAGTTTTGATTCCTTTCCACGGGCAATAGCACGCAGATTGAAGACTTCGTACTTTTTCTTCTCGAGATACACGAGGATCGGGTGGATAGAGAACGGGTTTAACTTTGCCATTTTTTCCATCTGTTCAAGTTGCACCTTGATCAATTCGATCTCGATCTCCCGGATCGGCTTATCTCCCCTGAGCGTATCAAGAACCGCAAGGAGCGTTTTAACTCGGACCCTTGCCATAAGGGCATCAATAAATTCGTTCTGATCTGTGATTGAATGCAGTTTCTGGAGATCCTCCACCGTGAAGGTCCCCCCGGGGATCATCATTTCCCGTGCATCTTCCTCAAACGTATCCATACGAAGCCGGAAAAGGTTCTTGATATTGGTGATATCGATATCAAGCCGGATGTAGTTGAGAAACAGGTTCCCGCCCTTAACCCCGTGTGCCCCCTCGATCAGTTTCGCGTAAAATTGTTTGTACATCTCATTTTCGAGACGGGAGAGGGACCTGCTCGCGGATGCTGCAGGGTATTCCCTTGAAAGGACGGGATAGAACTTCTTACCTTTCAACGCCTCAACAACCCTGTCAGGTGATTCCTCGAGGAGTAACCGATCAAGGAATACCCGGTCAAGTTCCCCTGCCGGGACAAGGATTTCCTTGATTTTACCGGGTTTTAAACCCTGGAATTTGCCCCGGATAATGGTGAGTACATTCTGGATATCCCAGCGGCGAAGGTACGCCCGGGTGAAATCCTTGAGAGTTCCCGGCGTGATATCAATAATTGTCTGGAATTCTTTCGCAAGGTTCCATGAAAGTGCGATCTCAATCAGGTCTATACCCGAAAAAGATGGACTTAATTCATCAATTTCCCGCTTGTATTCCATTTCTTCAATGGTTCGGGTTATCTCCGGCAGGCCCATGTTGAGCATCCGCATGTACTCTTCCTTTGGCAGAAGTTTGGACTTCCTTACCCGCATCCGTGTGCCAACGTATATGTAAGGGGCAGGACCGCCAGTCATCTCAGCCATGTTAGTACCTCCTTAACCAAAAAGGATATCAGATGCATCCTTGAGACCTGTTTCCCAGACCATGTTCAGGAATGTGCGATAGCTCTGATCCAGCTGGAGGGTGCCGTCTTTACTCTCGACCATTACTCCTCCTTCGATATCGACTTCATTCCCGACTGAGTACCCTTTGAATAAATTCTCCTGTGCAATTAGTTCCTTCAGGGCCTTCATATCACGTGCATTACAGTGCACGATACCTTCAGGGATCTGCTTTTTTGCATCAGACAGGAGCGATTTGATCGCTTCCCTGTGGAAACTGTCAGGAAGCTTCAGCACTGAATCCAGAGCATTCTGGTATACCTCATCAAGCAGGGCCTTTTGTGTGTTCAAACGTTCCCGTTTGACAACCAGGTTTGCAGCAGAGAGCTCCTGGCTCTCAATATGCTGCACCTGCTTGGTAACGCTCTCTTCGACCGCCAGTTTAATTTTTTCTGCTTTAATCTGGCTGGTCTGAAGGATCCCGTTTACTTCGGCTTTTGTTTCCTCACGGATCGCATCAGCTTCTTTCTGCCCTTTTGCCCTGATATCTCCGACGACTGCTTCCAGACCCATAGTCTGCCCCACTTAGAATAAGAGCAGGAGTGCGACCACGAGCCCGAAGATTACAATCGTTTCAGGAATGACCGTGAAGAGTAATGCCAGCCCAAAGATATCTTTATCTTCGGCAACAGCACCTACCGCTGCAGAACCAATTCCCATCTCGGCAACGCCGGTCCCTATCCCAGCCATACCGACTGCAAGACCTGCGCCTACCGCCTTTAATCCAACCTGCGATGCCTGTATCATTTCAAGTGTCATTGTTGCATCTGCCATGTTTTATTCCTCCGTAAATCTTCTTTTAATTCCAAATGGATTGTATTTCTGGCCTCCACCTTTGTAGAACTTGGTGAAGAATTCAACATACTGCAACCTGAGGGACTGTAGTGCACCACCAATCAGCCCGAGTGCTGCGTTACCAATATGGCCCACGATAAAGATGAGCACACCGACGATGATTATCACGATACCCACAATAGAAAGATGCTCAAGCTGAGGCTCGATTATCATTCCTATTGCTATAAAATTTACTACCATTGCAATTGCCACCGATGAAAGACCAACCGCAACCAGACGGGCATAGGATAGCACATGACTGATGATTGTGGGTAATTCAAAGACATCGAGAATATTCTCTCTCGCGATGAATATCACACCAATTACAACCATGAGTATGCCTGTAATAGTAGCGATGTTCAGACCTGCAGCGATCTGCGGGACTTTCATGAGATCCGGCATGTAAGGAATCGCGAAATAAGACCAGATCGCTACCAGGATTCCCCACATCACAAGTAACCAGCCAAGATTTGCAAACACGGCTTTCACCCTGTGTGAACCATGATCCATTCTTGCATGGTTGATCATTCCCAGAATTCTACCAAGAGTAATCTGGATTATCCCGATCCAGATAGCCATTACCAGCAGACCGGGAATTGCGGCTCCTTCTCCACCCTCTCCACCAATATTCATATGGCGGGAGAATATCAGGGGATGCCATAATAATTTGAACCCGAGGAACTCGGAATACAATAACCCGAATATTATGGTAGAGATTGCAAAGATCATTAAGATGTTTACCAGCTGGGCACCATCACCACGTTTGAAATACCGGCGCAGGAGCAGGCTGACTACTAACAGTAGCAGGCCATACCCGACATCCCCGAGGATCAAACCGAAGAACAGCGGGAATATGAATGCAACGATAAGCGTTGGATCAATCTCCGAGTATTTCGGTCTTGAATAGATATCGACGATCAATTGTGTCGGCCTGACAAACGACGGGTTGTCATACTCAACCGGGACAGAATCGTGTTCAAAGTCAATCGGGATTTCGGTTATGTAACATTTCCCGCCGGTAGCATCATTAACGGCCCTGGTCAGGGGTTCAACTTCATCAACCGGGACCCAGCCTTCCGCAACAAATGCCTGGTCTGTCGTCGCGAAACGGAGAGGGGCCTCTGCCTTGGAAACATCTGTGGTAAGGAGCTCATCACAGGCGAGCAGGAACCCGGCATATTTTTCCCGGTTTTCCGCTAATTTTTTCTTGTTTGCCTCAATCTGCTCTTTGATTGAAATAGTCTGCAACTGGTATGAACTGATCGCATTCGATGCAGGGCCAGTCTCTTCGGGGATCTGAACCTGCTGGAACATCGCTTCATTGAGAGCTTTTTCCACGGTTACCCGGTGTTCAACCGGTACCGCGATAACAATGAAATTCCCTGCTTTGGAAGGGTAATAGAAACGATCATGCGGAACTTCCGGGACCACATCGTGGGCGATGAAACCCGCGAATACTACTATTGATTCATATCCGCGTAATAGATCAAGATCAACAGGAATATTCTCAAAATGTTTCAGACCCGCGATTTTCTGTTCGAGGTCTTTCTCCTCGTTCTCAAGCCGCGAACGCATCGCGGTAAGGCCCTCGGTTTCTTTCTCAATTACAGGAAGATCCTGTTCAATCAGGGACCGAATCTCATAAGTACGACGGATTGTTTCCGGTCCTTCATCATCAGGTTTCACCATGTATGCTGCCGAAAGCGACCTGATTTTAATGAGCTCGCTTGATACTTCGCTGGCACCTGAAAGAGGCATACCAATACGAAACCCTGCGTATTCCTCTTTGGCCTGATCAACAAAATCTTCAATATGAAATACATTGTGGCGGTAAAGCTCCTGAATAATCGGCTCCATCTGGTCCTTGGAGGCCGCAATAAACAGGCGGCTCATCTGCCTAGGCTTTAACATGCACCTGCTCCTTGAACCGTGTTACAAGCAGCTCGACTGCACGGTCAAGGTTTTTTTGCCCATGTTCCCTGAGCATCGTAATGGATTGCTCACCTTCCTTGATGATCCGGGCATGTGACTCTGCAGCATGTGTCCTGGCATCCGCCATGCGTTTCTTCCTATACTCTTCTGCGTTGCTGCTTGCCTTGACAATCAGGTTATCCGCTTCAAGTTCCGCATTGGCGAGACTTTTTTTCTTATCTGCCGCTGCATTACGTACCGTTTTACTGTACTCTTCTTCTGCAGTTTTGATGTCTTTTAAGACCTCAGTCTTCATCCAACCCTCCTCTCATGATAATAGTACATTTTAGGAAAAACTCTCTTAAATGTGTTGTTATTTATTTCAGTGACAGGAAGAGAGAAGCCCGGAACATAAAGTAAATATACATATTAAGGGGATTATTTTTAAAAAAGCCTTATTTATTACCTATTTTCCATGTTTACAGTCATCCATACAGGAACAACGGGAACCAAATAATTTTTTACCTTGTGTAATGGACCGGGGGAAAAGAATATGTGATGAGCGAAACAGGATGGTCCTCGTTTAATCCTTCGATACAGACCCCGCCTTTCACCGCCGTAAGCACCAGTCCCATAAATTCCCCGTTGACGCAGAGCACATCCTGCTCCGGATGCGTACCGCGCTCGATTGAACAACTGAGCCGTATGCTGTCACCCGCTGAAATCACGTATCTGAGCCTTTTTGACCCGGGATGCCCTTTTGGTAACACCATCAGCGGAGAATGGTAAGTCCTTACAAGTTCGAGGAGCATGATGGCCGGCTCAACCGCACCAGCTTCCGGAGCAGACACAACGATGAGATCATCAGCTGACAATCCCTGGCAGTATTCATTGCCTGTTGTCTCAATACAGATGCAAAGTTGAGTTCCGGCTTTCCCTATAAGAAGAAAAGAATTGTCGCCCTGGATGAGAAGGTACTCGTTCCCAAGTCCAAGGTTATGCTTCTTCGACATTATCTGACTGGCATGACGGGCAGATTGGTTTTTTCCCAATTCCTTTGAAACGCTCGCCACAATCCCTGCAACGGTAATCCTTTCCCTTGATACGCTCTGTAAATTCTACATCCATTGGGCCGCCGACACTGCACATAGTCTGTATCACCTGTTCAATCCTTCATCATCTGAAGTATTTATTATTATTCCTCATCACTGATATTTTTACAATTGGTGCCCAAAGCACCAGTAAAAAAATGCTCCTTGAGGGTATGAATTCAGAGGGGTAGGTTAATTCCAGTTTTATAGTACCAACTGGGTACTCCTGTTGAATTCATTCCCTAAAAGGACATGTTAAGGGTAAAAATTGGTTTGTTGTTACCTGTGAAAAAATACAGGTTAAAATCAATGATATATCAATTAAAGGGGAAAATTAAGCAGTTGCAGCAGGATCAGGAGGAGTGCCCCGGGTATTCCTCCAAACAGGCAGATCAGGAAGGTCAGGGGGGTAATGGGAATATCAGGTTTTCCGACCGCTCCGAGAACATGAAAATAATTCACAAAAAAAAGCAACAAAAGCCCAAGAATCGAATTAATAACCAGTTTCATGAGGTTTTTAATGATAAAAAAACCTACCACTATCGCTACAATGAGGACCATTATGAGGAATGTGTAGCTGGAAAGAGGCACATCGGTCATTATTTATTAAAAAAACCGGATATCATAAAGTATTTTCGGTTTATCGTTTCATTCCGGCTTTTTGTGGAGTGTTTCGGCAACCAGGTTTAAGATTAAGGATATCGTTGCACGAATGCAGCGAAAAGCCCTGAGTCAGGTTATGAAAAACCAGTAACACCGGTTTAAACAGGCCATACAGTTCCTTTTTAAACCGTATGGGGCAGTTTCATATCCCGATTATCCGCTGCCCTGGCAACCGGACTTCAGGCAGTACCATAGAACCGATAACCCGTTCCCCACATGCTATTCCCTCAATGTCTTTTAACAGATCGAATACATTTCCTGCATACATTGCTTTCCGTACTGGTTTTCCAAAATCACCGTTTTCAATCCATGAGGGGTTGGAGATTTCAACCGAAAAATCCCCGCTCATGGGATTAGCGGTATGGGCCCCGACAACATCATGCACATAAATTGCCGGTTCATCCCGGATTTCGGAGCGCGGGCCGTCAAATACCAGGTTATGATAGCCGATCCCCGGTAATCCCCCGTATCCCGAACGTAATGCACTTCCGGAACTTTTTTTTCCAAACCGGTAACCGGTCTTCAGGTCATACAGGAATTCAGTCAATACTCCTTCCTTTACGATATCTATACGCCGTGTGGGAACACCTTCCGCATCCCACCAAGTACTACCGGGGCCGTAATTCCTGAATGGATCATCATAAATCGAAATGCTGGTATCAGCCACTTCTTCACCGAGGGATTTGGCCAGCCTGGACCGTCCTGCATGGACACTCCGCCCGTTTACAGCCGGAACAAAAACGTTTCCAAGCAACTGGGCAAATGCCATGGGTGAAAGGACCAGGGAATAGTCGCCTGTCGGCAGGTCCTCACCTGATCTGCCATGATGGGCAAAAAATGCAGCCTTTTTTCCGACATTTTCCGGGTCAACCGACATCGTTACAGACTGGTCAAACTCGTACCCTGTCGATTGATCGCTGATTGCTTCAAGGGAGACAGAAACCATGGATTTTTTTGTGGAATAGCGGACTCCGTGTGAATTTGCCAGCGTTAAATATCCCGTAGAAATATCTGCGGAACCAGACGTTACATTTACAGGGAATTCCTCTGCACCTTTCAGCATTTTATAAATGGCTTTCTCGGCGATTTCAGCCTCGACCCGTACTTCCGGGTCGAATGAAAGAAGTGGCCTCTCTTGGAGAGAGGGGCTGGGCAACCCGCCCCATTCCTGCGGGGTGGCAAGGGTCCCGCTTGAAACCGCTGCATCAAGACATTTTCTCCAGGACGAAGGATCACTGGTACCTGATGACCCGATTCGCCCATGGTCAATCGTACGGATACCAAGGCCTAAAGACTTTGAACCTGTTGCGATGCCGATTTTTTTCTTCGTTAATTCTGCCGATACCGACTCGCCACCGGTAATATAGACCTCGACTTCCTCAACCAGGGCCTCGCCTGCCCTGATAATGGTGTCAACGAGACCTGCAATGTCATCCGGTGACAGGATCTCATTCGGTGCCACTGCCACCCACCACCGCATTCCGGAGCATTATATATGGTGCCCCGTCACTAACCGGGACACTCTGGCCTCCTTTTCCGCAATATCCCTGCGACATTTTCCGCTCTTTCCCGCACATTTCGATCGAGTGCAGGGTAGAGAGGATCTCCCCGGAAAGGGATACATCCCTGACCATCCCTTTTCTCTCCCCCTGTTCAATTAAAAACCCATACTCGGCGTTGAACTGGAATACACCTCTTCCCGGGTCTACCTGCCCTCCCCGGGAACCGTAGAGAATTATCCCGGTTTTGATCCCTTCAAACATCTCTTCAAGGGATGAATCCCCCTCCTCGATGAATGTGTTGGACATCCGTACCAGGGGGGCTTCACCTGGGCTTGCCCTCGCATGGCCGGCGACCCCGTTTCCGACCGATGCAAGTGTTTCCCGGTTATGCAGGTAGGCCCCTACAATCCCGTGGTCAATAATTGTCGTCCTTCCGACCCTTACCCCCTCGGCATCGACTGGATCAAAACCGAACTCGTGGAGCGAAGGGTCATCTACTATAGTTACCAGACTGCTTCCAATCCGTTCTCCGATTTTCCCAGAGAGGACTGAATTGCCTTCATGGACAAGGTCTCCCTCGCTTGCGTGCCCTACTGCCTCGTGGGCAAAAACACCTGCAAGTTCGGGGTCCAGAATTGCGTCCATCTTACCTCCGGTTACCGCCTGGGCATCGATGAGTGACAGTGCCCGAACACCTGCCAACCTCCCCATTTCCTGCTGGTGCCGGATATTCAATCCATGGATCGAATGCAGGCGTTCATACCCCATCTGGACATTGCCGTCTCTCGAGGCAACCGCCATGATGTTGAACCCGGAACGGCATATCTCGTAGGAATATTCGTTCGCGCTACTATCGACAAAATAGACCTGCTCGGCACGCTCAATATACGTTGCGCGTGTGTTCACGATACCCGCAAGACGGGCTGATGACTCAATCTCCCCAAGGATACCGGTTTTCTCCTCGAGGCTCACATCCCCGGGGTCTTCCTTCATCACTGGTACGGCAAGCACACCATGGGGGGCATCTGCAAGCATAACAGGTTCCGTTGTAATATGTGCAAGTGATGCTGCAGACGAAAGGAGCGACGCGAACTCTCCTCCTGTCGGGGACGAGTAATTGTCAATTGTCAATATTCCCCAACCTGAAGATCCCAGTACCCTGATCACGGCAGTGCTGAAAAAAGAGGTGCCAGCCGATTCGATAACCGAGTTATCGATATCAATATGAGTTGTCTGGCCTTTCACATGCCGGACATCGTAATACCTGATGTCCCCGTTCATATTCATACCAGTGTAGGGGAAACAGGTGTTGTTTCAAGCACCCTGTTTGAGGTGGTTGCGGCCATTTTCTTCAGCTTGGCAAGGAACCCTTCATTATTTTCAGGGACCAGGGCGTATTTTAAAACGTCCTCGATATGGTCTACCGGGATAACGTCAATTATAGATTTAAACCGCTCTTCTATCAATACATCATCCACGTTTGACCGTGGAATCAGCACCAGCTTGAGGCCGGCCTTGGCTGCAGCCTCAATCTTGAAGGTCACCCCGCCAACAGGCAGGACATCTCCCCGGACCGACAGGGACCCTGTCATCCCGATATCCTGCCGGACAGGTATCCCTTCTATCGCGCTGATTACTGCTGTTGCTACACTTACAGAAGCAGAGTCCCCTTCGACACCGCCATAAGTCCCGATAAACTGGATATGGACATCCATGTTCCGAATATCCTTCCCGGTGAACTTCTTCAGGATAGCACTCACGTTCTTTATGGATTCCTGTGCAATCTCCTTGAGCATGCCAGTTGCGATGACGGTCCCGCTTGCCCCCTGGGCAGGAGTGACTTCCGCCATGATGGGAAGGACAGACCCCGAATCACTACCCATTACCGCAAGTCCATTAACACGGCCAATCCGGGTACCCTCTATAACGGTGAGTTCATACTCACGGTTACGCTTGATATATTCATCTGATACCTGATCCTCAATCGATCTGGCCACAGATTTCCCCGCAATCACATGTTCGGCGGTTGTAATGTCCACTCCTTCCTGCCTTGCAAGGTCACCTGCAACACGGATCAGGCCACCCATGTCACGCAGTTTTAGGGTGAGATGACCCTTACGACTTGATCTTCTTCTAGCCTCCCTGATGATCTCATCAATGGCAGACCTATCAAAATGCGGAATCTTTCCGTCGTTCTTGATCTCCTGGGCGATGAACTTGATGTACTTTTCACGGTTCTCCGGGGTATCAGGCATACTCTCGCTCATGTAGACTTCATACCCGTATCCCCGTATCCTTGACCTGAGTGCCGGGTGCATGCCCTGTATCGCATCCAGGTTACCGGCCGCAACCATGACAAATTTACAGGGTACTGGTTCTGTCCTGACCATTGCCCCGCTTGACCGTTCGCTCTGCCCCGTTATAGGAAATTCCCCTTCCTGAAGTGCTGTGAGAAGGTTCTGCTGTGAATGCGCACCCAGCGTATTGATCTCATCAATAAAAAGAACACCTTCATGGGCCCGGTGAATTGCACCTGCTTCAACACGGTCATGGGACGGTGTCTCAAGACCCCCGCTCTGGAACGGATCATGTCGCACATCTCCCAGTAGCGCTCCTGCATGCGAACCCGTGGCATCTACAAAGGGGGCAACAGCATTCACGTCATTTGAAACAAGGAGCTTCGGGACCATGGCCTCTTCTCTCGGCGTGGCATAGCGGAGTGCCATGAATACAAACGCCGCTGCAATGATCCCCATCAGCCACTGGAAGGTGATAAACGCATATCCGACGATCCCTATCATCAGGAGGAGCATCAGGGTATTGCGGAACTGGATCTTCTTGCGTGCTTCGGCCTTGTGAGCGGTGACAATCTGCTTCCCCCTGCTTGCAGGAACGGTCCTAATGACGGGGTTGTTATTATCGTCAGAATTTGGATAGACGAGTATATCCTGAAGTTCTTCTTTCGGGAGGAGCTCTGCCATTGCTTTGGCCAGCATCGACTTCCCGGTTCCCGGGCTCCCGATCATCATCACGTGACGCCGCTGTATCGCAGCCTTTTTTATGACCTCTACCGCGTGTTCCTGGCCGATAACCTGGTCAATCAGCCCGGCAGGCACTTCCACCTGTGAGGATAACTCTGTCAGCGGTTCTACAACAGGGATGCTATCTTGCGTCTCTGCCTCGATATTTGTGGTTTCCATCGTCAGATTTCCCTCTTTCTCACGCGTAAGTACTGGTATAATTATTTCATGCTAGTTTAAGTACTT
>JBAXJR010000037.1:0-22532 GCA_037137755.1 Methanomicrobiales archaeon
GGTCGGCAAGGATAGGTGTCGGGTTTAAGCACCAGTTGCAGGTGAAGGGGGCGCTTCCCCGCCACTGGCAGTTATCAGGCCGCTCGGTCTGGACATACGCCTTCCCCAGCTGGATTGTTCCGGCAGTGACCACCCCGGAACAGGTGAAACTTACAATAAAAAAGACGGCAAAAAGAGAAATAATCCGTGATCCAATTATTGGAAGCGATCTGGGCATGATACGTAAATCGTATTTTTTCCTTTATATAAATGATGCCATTGAAATACGCATGAACAGGACGTTCATATCCCGGCCCTGGGCCAATAACCGTAAAGGCAAACGTATCCGGGATCTCTAAATCTGCCTGATCTCTATACCCAACCGGGTGATACGCCAGGTCATCAGCCGTGAACAGAGATCTCGTAATAACCAACTCACAATACGGTGACGCGGTAACGTTCGCTCCTCTGCATCGAGCGATTCTGCACCACACGTTACGCCTGAGGCAGCAGCCCTTCATCGTAAAGGGCATACTATTGTCGCAGAGCAGGGAGGATAGTCATTGGGTGAGGGTGAATATTCAGGCTAATTATTGAGTCCTGTTATAGATTTTGAGTTTATTTAAGGCGTGGTTTAGAAATATGGGGCGTGACTGATGGAAACCTGACGAAGCCTTTGAGATAGCATCAGATACCATGAAGACCAAACCTCATGACGATCACGCGATTTCCATGACCTACAGCGTTTCCCTCATCTCAATGGAAGAAACCGAGACCCTGACTGAGCGGTATCTTCCAAAAGTCCGTTACGAGATAAAATCCGAGATCTATGGCTGCTGCATAAAACTTCTCTGCGATGACCATGCACTCCGGGATACCTGGGAGGACAACTTTTACTCGATGTCTCAAAACATCCGTTCGCATGGCAGGCTTTTTGTTTTCAGTGACCCTTCTTACCCGGCTGACACCGTGCTCTTTGACCCGCATGCAAAAACCGTGTTTCTGCTCAATATCCGGTATTATGGATGGATAAAATCCCTCGCACTCAGTCTTTGCGGGGATATCCTCGAAGATGAACATGGTATCTGGTCAGTGCACGGGGCCTGCATGGACATTGATGGAAAAGGACTTGCCCTGGTAGGTGCACCCGGATCCGGGAAAACCACGCAGATCTACGGGCTGCTGACCAACCCGCGGACCCGGATTATATCGGATGACTGGTTCTTCTTCCGGGTGTACGGGGAGGAGATCCTCGGTTACGGTTCGGAGAAGAATTTCTACATCCAGGAAGAGCTTGCTACTATCTGGAAAGAGTTCGGGGAACTGGTTCCCGGCCATGCTTTTGACCCTGACCGGAGGGCTGTTGCTGATGTGCGATGGGTCATTGGAAAAGGGAGGATCCTGCCCCAGACAACCATAAGAACCCTCATTGTCCTCAAGCGGGACCCGGCAGACCAAAACGGCGCACAATCACTCGATCCTGACAAGGCATTGAAACTTTTTCGCGAACATAGCTATTTCAATCCGCACCTTCTTATCCGGGATTCCTTCAAAACACGTGTAAGGGATAAGTTTATCGGAGATCTGATTACCCGGACCCAGTGTTATTGTGTGAATACAACAGGGTCTCCCGAAGAGACCCAGAAACTGATACGTTCCCTGGCAGGTGTAAAACAGGCACAGTAACCCGGTATCTTTTTGATTCCTACACCAGAAGGACGTTTATAGAATAAAAAAACCAGGTTTTGCCATTCCTCGGAATAATAACCAGGTTACAGGGATGGAGTCCTTTTTGGTGCTTGTGAGCACCTCCCGTAATATGGGCGTCACATTCGGCCAGGTGTTGGCATTGCGAACAATCCAGAAGTGTTTTGCATATCATGATATCGTTTGATATCCCGTAAAAGGGCGCAATCCAGATAACCTTCTGGATGAATTGCAAATGTTGTGTCAAATATTAGGATGAACATATCAACACCGGGTCCCTGGAAAAGAATGGGTATCCTCGAAAAGGTAACTTTTTATAACACCCTCTCGAATGCTCAATTGCCCTGCAAAGGGCAGAGGTGAGTGATGCTTTTTATTGCATTGGCAAAATACAAAACGAAGTTGAGCAGGGAAGTTGTAGACCAGAACCTGAAGGATATAGAGGCTGACACGAAAGGACAAGTCCGGTACCTGGGTATCTACTGGACACTCGGAAGGTACGACAGCGTAATCCTCTTTGAAGCACCGGACGAAAAAGTAGCAATGAACCTGGTCTTAAAACGGGCGGACCGGATGGAAATTGAAACGCTCGTGGCCGTACCGGCAGATGAAGGGAGCCCGGCAGGACCAGCCTGACCTGGTGGTTCATTACCTGCCGTATCATCCTTTTTCTTTCGGTCCTCCCGAAAATTCCAAAATGCCGGGGTGGAAACGGGAAGTGTGTACTTCCCGGTACGACTACTAACCGGGAAAATTGTGCGGTGTTCCGGATGTGGGTATTGGATAAAAACAGTTTCCTGTTCCCACAACATCCTGGAAGGGGACCTTTCAGAATACCGGGATAAGACCGGGGTTATCGCCGGTAATACACCTTCCACCGCCACGGGTAACCACAAAGGTATTTTCGATGCCGACAAGCCCGACATCCGGGATCCCCTTCTTTGGTTCAATGGCAAATACCATTCCTTCCTGGAGCGGCTCACAAAATCCCTCAGCAATGACTGGTATTTCGTCGATCCAGAGCCCGATCCCGTGGCCGAGGAATTTCACCGCATGATTTTCGAACCCCATAAAATTGGCCAGGAACTCAGGTCCGAGGTCTGCCATGACTGACCTGTAGATCTCCTGGGGGATGGCGCCCGGTTGTAACATTGCTGCCAGCTGGTGCTGGATCTCCACGCATTGTTCATGCACCTGTATTGCGTCCTCCGGGATTGAATTGCCGAACATGTACGACATCGTCTTGTCTGTCTGGTAGCCCTGATATCCACACCCGATGTCGATGACGACAAGGTCACCGTTCCGGAGTTTCCGCTCCCGGCATCCCATCAGCGGGGTGGAAGGGTGCATTCCGCTGATCCCTCCCGGGGTGTTCACGCAGGTCGGGGAGATGGAGCTGGTGCCAAACCCGATCTGGCCCAGCAGCATCTCATTGAACATGCCGAACCGGATGATCCCCTGGTGCCCCTCCTCTACCATGAGGGTGAAAAGGTCGCACGTGAGGGAGACCTCACTCATGCCTTCAAAAAGCATACCGGGTACACAGTCTTCCAGCACGTGACGGTGGATCCTCCCGGCCTGCTCCATCAGGGAGAGCTCGTACGGGCTTTTCACGGACCTGACCGCACCCACCTGTTCATCGACTCCCCTGATATCAGTGAATGGCAGGTACTTCTGCAACCGCTGGAGTTGGGCAAAGGTCATCTGGTCTGTTTCCAGATACACTGAAGACGGGAGATCGCCCATACCGGCTGCCACATCACGATAGCTCTTCATCTTTCGGATATCAGAAAAAAGTGATTCGTTCTGCGCCCGCTCGAAACTCTGGCGGACCCAGAACACCGGTTCTCCACCGCTGGGGATCAGGAGGAGACCGTCCTGCATCGTCCCGGTGAAGTAGTAGAGGGGTATCTTTCCAACAATGGCCGCAAGCTCCCAGCCCGGGCGTGCATAATCCATCCTGGCCCGGAAACGGTTCATACGGTCTTCGAGTTCCCGGAATGGGACGTTATCCTGCATATGCATACAATGTCTGAAGATAGTCATGCATAATGGTTCCCGCTCATTCGTCCCTCACCGGTCCCACTCTCCCGGCTTTCCAAAACGCATCAACGGTTATCATGATCAGTAAAAATCTGTTACACACCAGTTTTTTAGCTTTGTTACAATCCCCCTCAAAACTATCTTGCAGATTTTGTAATCTCAAAATCAGCCACCCTCCAGGGGCTATACCCTGCCGCTTTGGCGACCCCGTTTGGGATAGGAAATGTTCTCCCGAATCTCTGAAAATTTTCGTGAATTCTACCGTTTAACCTGTCCAAGGACTATCTTATCCAAAAATTTTCCTGAGCACATACAAAAGCATTAAGGATCGATTCCATATTACTAAAATAGGATGTTAAAAAAAAATAACATGGTCTGAAAACAGGCGAAAGATAGCGGGTATTTGAGAATCACGGTCAATGCTAAAAATAGCATGCCATAATGAACTATTGTGGGGGAAGCCAAAAATGCGGGATAAAAGATTTATTGCAGAACACCGGGGGGGACCGTTGAAAAAGGAACAGCACTACCTGTTAATCCAGTGGGCATGCGGCTGTGCGGAAAATGTTCTCCCGCTCTTCGGTGAAATAACCGATGAACGACTAACTACTGCACTCCATGTGGCGAAAGAGTGGAAATCGGGAAATGCTTCAGTTGGTGACGCGATGAACGCTTCAGTAGCTGCACATGCTGCGGCAAGAGATTCTTTGAATCCGGTTTCAATAGCGGTAGCTCGTTCCGTTGCACAGGCTGTCGCAACTGCTCACATGGCTGACCATTCGTTAGGTGCAGCGTGGTATGCTTTGAAAGCCGTGAAATATGCAGGTAAATCAATGGATGAAGAAAGAAGATGGCAGGATAAACAATTACCCCCAGAGATTAAGGATCTTGTCCTGACTGCAAGGGAAATCAGAAAGATTTAAACAAATAATTTAACCGGGTTCTTTAGAAATCCCGTTCCTATTGAAAAGATCCGACCTGTCTGATAATCAATCCGGATCTTATCCATCATCGACTCCGTAGAGAATATATACCAGAGTTTTGATCTGTTTATCGTTGATAGTAATTGGCGGGACAATCTCCCTTTTTCGTTTATTATCATCAATCCTGTCTGGCGGGTAATCCCCAGGTTTCGTTGGAGGAATAATGAACAAAATCTTAAAGAGCGTCTTGCTGGTGCTGGCGAGCGTGTTACTCGTCGGGGTCATCGTTTTTATCGCCTGGGGGATGACCCCCCTGGGTCCTGACGATCAGGCACTGGCAGCGATGGAACCGGGCGGAGGTATCAATGTTCAGGATAACGGAAATTTCGTAACCTTTTCCCCGATCGCGAATCAACCCATTACCGCTCTCATCATCTACCCCGGAGGGCATGTCGATTATCGTTCTTACGCCCCAATTGCGCGCCAGATTGCCAGTCGCGGCTACCAGGTCTCTATTGTCAGGATGCCGTTATCTCTGCCGGTATTTGGCGTAAATAAGGCAGATGAGGTGATCACTGCATTTCCGGGTATCAGGTACTGGGTTATAGGGGGTCACTCCCTTGGGGGATCGATGGCGGCTTCGTATGCCAGGGATAATTCCCACAAGGTACAGGGGTTGTTTTTATGGGCGTCGTACCCTCCGGGGAGCGATGACCTGTCGACAACAGACTTAAAGGGCCTTTCAACCTACGGGTCGAACGATATGGTTCTTAACATGGGCAGCTTAAATTCGACCCTCGTTCTGCTCCCGCCGGGGACTATCAGGAAGGTGATCGAAGGTGGCAACCATGCCCAGTTTGGCAATTATGGTCCGCAACCAGGAGACGGCGTCGCAACGATCTCTGCCGAAGACCAGCAGACGCAGGCGACTGACCTGACGGTGCGATTGGTACGGGCTGTTGAGGGAGAATAATTTGGAGTCCTTTTAAAATCGTTTTTTAATTCCACCTGGCGGAGATCCGTCCCAATAGTATTGTTAACCCGCTTCAGTCACCTCTTGTCCCATTCGGGGCAGGAGAGAAAATAAAATGTCCGGTTTCACAAAGGAAACGTAACAGCTTACCTGCTGACACAACAAAAAAAATGGTACGCGGTGGATAATACAGGGATACCTGACATAACCCTTGGTCCTGGAGGCTATAATAAGCAGGGGAATTAAACCTGATTGTCGTACTCATGTCACAAATCTTCCTGGCCCCGGTCCCGCCTTACAATTTTGATATCAGTGCCCGTATTTTTTCAAGGGGTGATCCATCCATCAGGATCTACGATAACGGGGTGTACCGCCAGGCACTCGATATCCAGGGCTATCCGACCCTTATCGAAGTCCGTTCAATTGGGACAACCGATAACCCCCGCCTGGAAGTGACCGCTACCCCAGGATCGGACGGGGTCATGCCGGAAGATGCTGTTATCACGGGTATCGTTGCATCAATGTTCAATATTTATGACGATTTGGCTCCGTTTTACCACGCGGTAAAGGAAGATCCGGTGATGGCTGACCTCACCCGCCAGTTCCACGGCCTGAAGTCCCCGACCACGCCGACATTGTATGAGGCACTCGTCGACTCGATCATCGAACAGCAGATCTCGCTGAATGTGGCACACAGCCTCCAGGTAAGGCTGATAAAAAAGACCGGAAAGCGGCTTGACACCGGGACAGCATTATATTATTGTTACCCATCGCCAGAGGCCCTAGCTGGTGCCCCCGAGACGTTGTTCCGCGAATGCGGGATGACTACCAGGAAAGGGGAATACATACGGGAATTATCCGGCTCTATTGTTTCCGGGGATCTCGACCTTGATACATTCAGGGGATACCATGATACGGACAGGATCATCCGTGAAATGATGGAAATCCGTGGTATCGGCAAATGGACCGCCGAACTCACGATCATCCGGGGCATCCACAAACTGGATGCGTTCCCTGCAGATGACGTGGGGTTACAGAGGATCCTCTCGAGGTTTTACCGGAACGGAAAAAAAGTCTCCAGCGAGGAGGCCCGCCTGATTGCAGCCGGGTGGGGTGCATGGCAGGGACTTGCTGCCTTTTATCTCGACCTGGCCGAGTACCTCGGGGTAGTCCCCTGACCTGGGGCAATGCGAAGTCCAGGCTACCAGGGCAAACCTCCATTCCACGCTGGGCCACGGAATCCCGGACAATAATTGCCCCGGAATTACCAGATAAAAAACAACAGGGGCACCGGGTGGCAGGATGCCTTGCTCCAGGGAGGGGGACCATCCTGAATTATGCAGCCTGCATTGTTCCCTGCGATATCCGGACTTTTATTATTGAGGGACTGTCCGGTGGCTACATGATAAACATATTAAAACAGGATGTCGAATATAATCGACAAATAGTGATGTAGGGGTTGCTTATAATCATACCCAGGTATGCTGCTGTCATGTTATTTCTGGCGCTCATCGTAGCTGGTGCCCAGGCCTACGAGATCGCGATCGATGCCCCTACTTCAATCCAGGCGGGAGCCCCCCTTCCCGTTAACGGGACCACAAACCTGGCTGATGGTGTGAGTATTACCATTGCACTGTCAAATGCTGACTACAGTACCATTGGCATAGAAAAGAAGGACATTGTTGTCCAGCATAGTGATGAAAACAAGTCATTTTCGGTGGTATTTGATACGACCGGCCTGAAAAAGGGGCAGTATAAGGTAGAAGTATTACCAATATCGGGCTTTTCGTTCCTTGGCAGTTCGGTTACCATTCGCCCGGTGACACTCATTGACCGCTCTGATGAACTGGTAATCACTCCCCCGCTCAACAAAGAATTCGACGGGTCGTTAACTATTGCAGGAAACGGCCCCCTGATGATTAATTCAGGTTTGGATGTCGTGGTGACCAGTTCAAATGGTACACTGCTGTTTGGCCCGGAATTTATCGGTACCGATTATATGGGGTACTTTTCAAAGACCTTCACCATCCCTGAGCCGGGAGATTACCTCGTACATTTCTCAGATGCCCATGGATTTATCGGGAACATTACCTATACCATATCAAAACCCAGGGAACCTCTGCCGGTCCTCGTCCTGCCGGAGGTGACCGGAACGCCAGCCCTCCCACAATTGCCCCCGGTATCTGCCAGGGCCTCAGCGAGCCGGGAGACCCCGGCATTTTTCGCAGTTATTGCCAACCCGGGGCCGGTCCGGATCTCTACTTCCACCGGCATCGACTGGGTGATTGAGTACCTCGATAGGAGCGGCACCATTCACAAGGTCCACGAGGCGGGTTCCCAGTACCCCGAGTCGGTAACGTTCCAGAGTGACGGGGGCACGACCTGGGTGAAGGTGTACCCCTTCAAGTACGGGGATAATAGTACCGTCACGCTCTATGCAGAGAATGCGATGGATGTCCAGACAGCAAAAAAGGGTGTGGACTTCTTCCCCACAACGTCTGCGACCACTTCAGTGCCGGGGGGTGTCCAGACCTCCCCGTTACCATTCGTTTTATTCCTCGGGGCAATAGCGATTGGGATCCTGGTTCTGTTGAGAAAACGGGAATAAAAGGCACGAATCCTGGTTGTGGGTTCAAACCGTTCGTTTTTAGTTGTTCCTGCGGTTCAGATGCTCTTCAAGGCTCCAGAGGAGTTGCCAGGTCCGCTTCAGCATAACTCTCTTTACCGACTTCGAACGGGTTGTCAATGTCCCGGATTAACAGGATTAGTGAGATCAATAAGCTGGTAATCACCGTGAAAACAATCAGCCCCTCGTACTAGGGATCGAGTTGTATGATCATCATGATAAAGATGACACCAACTGTTGCCAGCTCTGCGATCGCATAGGCTGAAGGGATAAAGGATGTATGCATGATAATCTCCACCCGGCCTGATATCCTGTCAACGGTGGAGACCTCATTTCCTAGCTTTACCAGGAACTGCGGTAGGACGTTTTTTTCTGCAAGGTCTGCGATATCGTCATTAATCCTTTCCATGGCGGTATGAATTTCGCTCATCTTTCAGGTGTTGTTCCTGAAATTGGTAGTTATCACACCCAGCAATTCCCTGGCAATGGTCCTGCAACCCGCGAACTACCTGTTTGTCTTCGAGCTGAATGAGCCTGCTGTCCTGTTAGAGGTTCCTTATTGCCGATGCAAGTTCACCCGGGATCCGTTCACTTTCCTTGAAGTCAGTTAATGTCCCGGCAAGGATAATGGCAATTGTGAATATGGCTGCCCCCACAAAAGAACCGATGATGGTAGTTACCGTAATTAAATCGAGTTGTAATGCATCAACAGCGATTCGCACTACGAGAAGTAACAGAGCGATGATGATGGCATTTCGTATCAGCCCGTATTTTTTCCTGATCTCGCTCATAATGAAATCCCCGGTTTCCAGACCGTATTTAGCCTGATATTCCTAAATAGGTAGCAGATATAAATGGAATTATGATGGGTATCCTGATAGTTGTCTGGAAACCCGGGCTTTGTTCGAAACCCTGCAATCTGAAAAAGAGAGGGGATACGTTGAAAGGAGTGGGTTTCACCCCTTCCCCGCCTTATACCACAAATGATTTTTTTATCAGCCCGTCTTTCATGATCGAGATCTTTCCCCCGCTTTGAGAGACCACAAGCCCGATCGCGTTGGTCATCTGGCTGATCCCTGCGACTGATGAATGCCGTGTGCCATAGCCTTCCGGAATTTTCAACGGTACGTTATCTATAATGAAATGGCGACCGGAGGCCTCGATAAATCCATCTTCTCTTATCACAAATGCCCCATCCATCGTGGCCAGCCCCTTGATTACTTCGGCATTACCCGGGTTCGTGATCAGCCTGTTCCCTGTATCCTGGCCGGCAAATGAATTGATGGTGCATGCCCTCGAATGGGCCATGACCGCATCCGTGTCCCCCAGTACAAACGAGGTGCCGATCCGGTGCCCTTCATGCCCATCCCGGGAGATCTCCACGCAGAGATGAAATACGTAGTCGAAGACCTCTTCGTTCACCCGGGTGCCTTTCAGGACTGAATACTTCCATGGGTCTGCACGGATCTGCCGCGATTCCCCCTTCCCCTGCCCTGTAATATCCTCGCCAAGGCAGAGCATTCCTGATAGTTTTCGCTCTGTGTCAATAAGCGGGAGAATTTTCCATGCAACCCAGAACATCTCCCCTGATTTTTTCCTATTCTCAAACGCATGAACGGTATACCCGTCCCTGCAGAAGACCGGGTCGTTGATCATCGCAATCATTTCACCCGCATACCGGGAATGTTCGGGAACAATGGTACCGATAAGGTTCCTGCCGATGACCTCCCCGGCCCGGTACCCGAACGCTTCCGCAGCACGGGAGTTGGCATGGGTAATGGTCCCCTCGTCATCCGTTGTAATGACAATCCCCGGGACCCGGGCGATGGCGTCCTCAAATGACCCTGATCTGACCCACTCCGAGGGAAAAACCTGTCCGGCTTCACCGCATTCCCTGTCCGGGTCATCTTTTCGCTCGACAATCATGAGGTGGCCTTTCATCGGGTCAAACCCGTCGAGCCTTTTTACCCTGATCGTGCAAAGGACCCTTTTACCTTCTTTCGTTCCTAGGTGTTGCACGGTGCAATGCCACCCGGACTCTTTCTTACCCTTAAAAATTGTGCGGGAAAACTCCTGGTAATCCCCGGGTGAACAAAAAAGGTCAGGTAATTCCATAGACCTTTGGGGGCCATTGGAATAACCGAGGAGTTCTGCCAGGTGCTGGTTGATTTTGCGTATTTCACGCCCCAAAAACACCGCGATCCCAATCTGGGACCCGTCGAGTACGTCAAATATCTCCATGTTTTCCAGTTCATGTTCCTGTGACTGGAAATGTTCCCGGACGTAACCGGTGATGTACCCGGATGCAGCAGTGAACAGGTCATTCCTGTTACGGAAACCTGACAGGTTATATTTTGTCGAGCTTTCCCGGGTCTCCACCAGAAGTGTTGCATCCCGGAGATACCCCTGCCGGTTTTTTTGGGCGTCCACGGGAGTCATATCCACGTAGAGCAATGATGTACCGGTTGTTTTTGCCGTATCCCTGATGTTGCAGGTCGCCTGTTCCCTTCCACAGACCAGGACGAGGTTGTATGACCGTTCCGTCATCCTGTTTACCGCATGTACGGGAGAAAAGGCCCTGTCAACATGTATTCCGGGCAGGCTGACCAGCGAGGATAACAGCACCGTATGGAATGCCTGGGAATTTTCAATGAAGAGGACCGATGACATGGTAAGAGATCACGCCGTTGCAATCAAACGCAAATATCTGATAGATTGTCAGACAGATAAAAATGTATTGGATTTACCGGGAAATAACGGCAGACAGCCGTCGTACAGGGGGCCGATGCCGATCCTGTTCACCATGGTTGCATGGTCGGTAGTAGTAGCAGTTCTGTCATGCAGGGCCGGTGGAATAGTAATCCGGGACCCCTTGCAAGCTGAACACTCCAGAGACCTGTGGCCTGTCCCCAGTCATAACCCCTTGGTGTTTAAAGCCGCGGGGTGGAGCACCGGGTGCGTGAGTCACATTTTTTTCGGATCCGCAAAAAATCTGTGAGGTGGATGTTAGAAATCAGTACCGTTGGCCAAAAATCCGGGGCTTAACTGGGTTGTTTTCTCCAGGACATCTCCCATTTTTCCCCCGCGGGCCTTTGGGTTTTTCTAAAAAGAGGACATGGGTTTATGCCTGGTCTGCCTGGAGGCAACCCCTGCCTTTACCGGTAATAGAAAGGTGCGTTTCAGTATTTGCCCTTCCTTCGAAGAGGTACCTCCTCAGCACCAGCTGGTGGACTCTTGACCGCACATCATACTCCCCGTACTCGGGGATCATCCGTGAAACAACATGGCTGATTTTACAGCCTGGTACATCTGACACTTCTTGTAAAATCCGGAGATAGGTGGTGTCTGGCACGAATTCCTTCTGGCTGAATAATTCCCTAATTATGATCATCCCTGGATATCTTGCATTTTTAGGAGAGAACAAAAGAGCAAACCGGCATTTTGCCTTTATATGAATTTTATCTCTCTCTTTTTCATATTATTACCATTATACTTCAAAGGAGTAATACCTATGTGTAGGTGCCGATATGGCGGGTACTGCTACCGGGAAAAAACTGCAAACCAGGTACCCGTGGGGTCCCGGCCGGGAATACCCACTGCCTTCGTGAGAGATCAAGACTCCCCGCATGATTTCCGGACTTGCAACGATACAAAACACAGGACCCGTGGAATTCCTTGCCATTAACAGGAATCCCCATGGTTTTAGTGGGCCGGGTCATTCTCTATTGTTACGTCCGGTCGTGAAATTCTAACGTCAAAGGTTCGAATTGTCAGGGGTAAAATATAAAACTCCCCTTTGCGCCAGAACCAGGGAGTTATACGGGCAAACCAAGGGGTAATTGAAAAAATCTCATTAAATATTATGGCGTTAAAGAATGTGTTGTGCCTGGAAGATCCAGGGCACAACAATGCAGGAGGAACCCTTACGTGATGACCAGTAAACGCGTTGGCAATGTCATCATCAGCATTGCTTTGCTGATATTGCTGACCGGTAGTGTCTCAGCTGATATTGTCCAGGCGGGAAGTTCTATTGATGCCACATTCACCTCGGTCACCACCCACCTTGATACAAAGATCGTGGGTGATAACCCGGACTCCCCGTTAGTCCTCAACTATGACGTATCAGCAAAAGGCATTACACGACCTGACGGCACAACCGCACCAATGAGTGGTTCGGCAGTGGCCTTTATCCGGGTACACATAACCGGCGGTCGGGATGGTTCCGGCCGCGTTAGCCAGGACCTCACCTATAGCGACACTACAAAAGTCAGCGGCCTGATCAGCAGTTTCCAGAAAACGATCGCCTACAGGGGCGGCAGTAATCTGAACTGATTGTTCAGGAACAGGACAGGGGATCCAGGGGTTTCATATCCTCCGGAACCCTGTTCTTTTAATGCAGGGTGAAGGCCTTTTTTCATCCCAGGGTTAGTGTCATTCAATTATCATGCGGACTCCGAATAACCACGGTTATTCCCTCCAGGCCGGATATGCCGTACGTGTCCTACACAAGTTCCATATAAATCCTTATCGATTTCACTCCGGGCCATGACGAAGCGGGTCAATGGCGGTCGATTATTGTAGAGGTCTTGTCCCTGCCTGATCAAACCGGTGACTTTTATGGTGAGCTTCGCACTATCTTCACCAGGTAGTTATGATTGCAAATCCCGGCCAGATCATTATCTTCGAGCTCCCCGTGTACTTCTACCTGGGGATCCTCACCTTTATTGCACTTATATCGACTGCAACACTTGGTATGCTGTTCGTGAAGGGGAAGTATGGCGTCCAGTTTTCCTGGCATATGAACCTTGCAAAGATTACGGTCCTCATTGCAATTATCCACGGGGCCCTTGTTGCCTGGGGATACTTATTCTGATAACAGTAATTTTTTACCCAAAAATACTCGTTTAATAAACTGTACTTACTCCTGCGAAAATCAAACCCCTAACTTCCAACGGTCCCAAAAAGACCTCCTTAGTACCCTGTGGCATAGTAATACCCGTCATCAATCCTGACATGGACCGGGACCGAGAAGAGGTTGCTGATGTTCGTATCAGCCAGGACTTCGTCTTTTGGGCCATCCATGCAGAAATGCCCGTCTTTCATCAGGACCACCCTGGTAATTTCAGGGATGATATCATGCAGGTTATGCGTTACAAGGATAATCCCTGTCCCTGCACGGGATATTTTCCGGCATGTGGTGCGGAAGGCGTGGAGCGCGTGTAAATCCAGGCTGTTGGTCGGTTCGTCGAGGACCAGGGTTTTAGGTCCGTGTACCAGTGCCCTGCCGATTAGTACACGCCGTGCCTCCCCGGAGGACATTTCCGTCATTTGTCTCCCTGCCAGGTGCCCGATCTCAAGAAATTCAAGGATTTCTCCCGTTTTTCGTTCCATCCCGCTGGTAACGTGGTGCCGGAACAGCCCTATACTGCTGAAAAATCCTGATAATATCACTTCATGAGCAGTCATTTCCCTGGAAAATGCATGGGCAAGGTCATTTGAAACAATCCCGAACGTGGAACGCAGGTCAAAGACATCCCATGTTTCCCTGCCACGGACCCGGAATAGTACTCCATCCTGTACCACTGGATAATATTCCCGGTTGATAGTTTTTATGAACGATGATTTCCCGGCACCGTTAGGCCCGAGAATGGCAATGTTCTCCCCCTCTTGCAGTGTAATAGAAAGGGAATCAAGTATTTTCCTGGTACCGTTCATCACGGTAATATTTTTGAATTCGATGAGCGGGATGTTATTCTGGGTCATAATTTGGTATCAGGTTGCGCCAAAGGTAATTCTGGTAATTCTCACCGGGAGATATTGTCCGCAGGCGGTTACGGGGAAGTTACGTGGTATGAAAACGGTCGCGGGAAAAAAGGGGTTACGATTTTTTG
Source organism: Methanomicrobiales archaeon (assembly GCA_037137755.1). Taxonomy (GTDB): domain Archaea; phylum Halobacteriota; class Methanomicrobia; order Methanomicrobiales; family Methanospirillaceae; genus CAIKOD01. The sequence continues at coordinate 14,143 of JBAXJR010000037.1, forward strand.
GGCTTATCTTCTTCGTTTATTTTTCTGGTTGGCAGCAATTTTTTCTTTTGCTGTCAGTGGTGCTACCTTGTTTCCCGCGACCGGGGCTTCTGCAACCGCTGATTTCGCATCAACACTTTCAGGCTTTTTACCCTTGCCTTTCTGGCTACCCTGATCTTTCATACAGACTCATACGGTGCAGGGATATATATATATATTCTGGAAAGTCCGGCATTTACGCAGTTTTAAGAATTTAATGTTACAATGTGCGGCGATTCTCTAATCCCCCACTGGATCGACTTTAGTGTCCGGGTAAAACAGGCCCGTCTTATGTCACCTGTGATCCCTGCTGCGTATAGTCGGGCGAATAACAATGATAAAAAAGCGTTGTGTACCTGATACTGCACAGGAAAAATTTCAGTGTTTACCTCGTTTCGTCTTTGCAGCGTTTTTATCTTTCATTGAATTGATTTTTTGTTGATCCAACTGATTTGAAGCTTTACTGGGTGCTGCTGTTACGGGACTATCCGTTGCCCTGTGTCCTTTTGTCTTTTGCTCGCCCTGCTTTTTCATGGCGGTAACTATGAGGGCAGGGTGTATATAATTACCCGAACTACCCGTGTGGATTATTACCGGGTTTTTCCTGGGAAAACGATACAATATTTCGTTCCCTTATCCCGGGTCAGCCTAATGGTCCCGTCGAGCTGTTCGGTCGAGAGTAAACTGACCAGTTTCAGCCCCAGGCTTTCGGTATTATTACAATCGATCCCCTCGGGAATTCCCACACCGTTATCAGCATAGGACAAGATATAGTCCGAACCTGACCGGTGGAACCCGATGGTTATTGTCCCGGTGCGGCCGTCCGGAAATGCATGCTTAAAGGTATTGGATACGAGTTCGTTCACGATAAGCCCGCAATGGATCGCGGTGTCCACATCGAGCAGGGTTTCATCGACCTCAAATATTGTTGTAATGGTCTTCTCTTCAACGGGGTAGGTATCAAAAAAGGCATCGACGAGTTTTTTGATGTACGCATGGAATTCAACCTTCGAAAGATCGTGCGAACGGTATAATGTCTCGTGGATCAGTGCCATGGTACGGATACGGTTCTGGCTGTCACGCAGCGTGTTGATGCTGTTTTTGTCTTTCATGTACTGGATCTGGAGTTCGATCAGGGCCGATACGACCTGGAGGTTGTTTTTCACACGGTGATGGATCTCCTGCAGCAGCACATCTTTTTCTTCGAGTGTATGGCGGACTTTATCTTCTGCTATTTTACGGTCGGTGATGTCCCGGATTGACTCTACTGCCCCGATCAGCATGCCCTTTGTATCGTAGAGCGGGGATGCAATAAACCAGAGGTGCGCTCCCTTTCCACCATAGAGAATGGGGAAAAATGCCTCGGAAACTAATTTATCGCCTTTTTTTATCACACCTGGATAACACTTCTCTGCCTCAGTTTCGCCCTTTGACACAAGATCAACCAGTATCGGCCGCCGTGTCCCGTAAAATGGTAAGGCATACTCAAACCGGCCTTTCCCGATCATCTGGTCTGCAGGAACACCCGTCATATCTTCAATCGCCTTGTTCCATGCAATCACGATGCCGTTCAGGTCGAGGGCGAATGTCGCATCAGGCAGGAAATTGATAATGTTAGACAGGCGGTGGTCTGAATTCATCATCGCCTCCTCTGCATTGTTCCGGTCCCTTATTTCCGATTCAAGTTGCCGTTTCTTCTCCGAAAGTGTGGAGACCTGGCTCCGGATTTCGCCGAGATAAATAAACAGCGCGACCAGTATGGTAACGAATGCGAGCATCCGGATGATGATACCGGCAGGACTCCCTCCGGAAAGCCCGCCATATGCTGTTAATAAAAATGAAACGGCAAACAGAAAAAACCCGGTACCGAAAACGAGTGATAAATGGTTCCTGTTTTCGTAATAGATAAACATGCAGATGATAGAGATTGTCACTGACAGAATAACACTCATTATCGTAATCGCGTCAAGGGTAACCATCATGTCCAATCCTGCCCTTTTTCTCTCCCTATTCCCAGGTCATGAGGTCACTGACCTCCCGGTCTTTCTTTTCGGCACCATGTTTTATCAGGGCCAGTTTGATGGTGGTCTTCAATGTGGAATCACTGAACGGTTTGACAATATATCCGAAAGGGGAAGTTTTCTGGGCCCTTTCAAGCGTATGTTCATCTGAAAATGCAGTAAGGTAGACAACCGGGATATTGTAAATGCCGTAAATTGTTTCTGCGGCCTCAATGCCATCTACCGGCCCTTTCAGGTGGATATCCATCAGGACAAGGTCTGGTTCAAACTCAATTGTCTTGGTAATAGCGTCCTGTGCTGTGGATGAACGTCCTACTACCCTGTAACCAAACTGCTTCAGCCTCCCCTCGATCGTGATCGCAATAATGGTATCGTCTTCGACAACGAGGATTTTTTCCTGACTGGTCACAGACATTGTTGTATGCCTTTTACTGCCTCAAATTATTTGAAATGATAAGGAGATCGAGGGTCCCCGGCACCCGGGGTATCCGTGGGATCGGAAGACGAAAAGGCTCCAGGCACAATTGTCAGTGTATATACCGGGTGAAAGCAATTATCTCTTAAAAGTAAGCAGTTCTCGTCTGGGTATGGGATGCACCGGAAGCCCCGAAGTTCCCCTGCGCCTGCCTGCTGCCTAACCAGGTGCAACCTGGTCCCTGGTAACCCGGGGGTGACTGTTGCAAAATGAAAATTCGGGAGATCGTATAAAAAATGTTGAAAAAAGTGATCCTTGTTGCGTTTATTATTCTCTGTGCAATTGTTACATGGTTTGGGAGCGGGTACATTCCCGGGGAACACCTGTACCAGGTCTCCCTCACGCTCTGGACGATCGCGGTTGTATACCTGTTTGCGTCCATCCTGGCATGGGAGTTTGCGCTTAAGCAGATTGAAGATAAATTAACCCGCTATTCACTGAATAAAGCCATTAGTATAATCTCCGCACTTGTCGTCATTCTGATTGTTATCAGGATATGGGTCCCTGACACCCAGTCACTCATCTTCCTCTATGGTCTCCTGGGTGCCGGGATCGCCATCAGTCTCCAGGACGTGTTCCGGAACTTCGCTGGTGGTATCCTGATCATAACCGGGAACTTATACCACGTCGGCGACCGGATTGAGGTGGGGAATGAGATCGGTGATGTTATGGACATAGGCATCATGTATACAACGATGATGGAGCTCCGGGGATGGATAGACGGGGACCAGCCAACCGGTCGTCTGACCAAGGTCCCGAATGGGAAGGTAATCAGTAACGAGGTCCACAATTACACACAGGACCACTCGTTTTTATGGGACGAGATCAAGGTACCCGTGACCTATTCCAGCGACTGGAGAAAGGCAAAAGACCTCATCCTGGGTATCGTGCAGCGCGAGACAATGGTAACCGTGGCAGAAGCGGAGAGGGAGATTGAGCAACTGGGAGAAAAATATTACCTCCCGAAAAGAATGGTTGAACCGGCTATCTATCTTACCCCTACCGATAACTGGATCATGTTCCATGTCAGGTATGTGACAAGGATAAAAGAAAGAAGGGCTTTCCGGACGCGTCTTTCCGAGATGATCCTTGAAACGATCCAGGAACATCAAACTATCAGTATCTCCTCCTCGACCCAGACCGTGACAGTTATACAGTCCGGGAAGGACTCAGGTCAACTATAACATGATTTATCCAATTTTTTTTACTTGTTATCTGCAGTACTGCCAGAAGATATCGTACCTATTTATGTAGATCAATGGCGAGATATCGGTTATGTCCACTGAGCAGCGGGGCCGTCATGCCGGGTTTTATGTAATCCCTGCAGGAGGTCTTATCGGCCTCGGGATTGGGATAATCCTCGGTTACCAGTTAACAGGGTTTCTGGCAGGCCTTGGGCTGGGATACCTTGTTTTCGTAGGTGGTCCCCGAACAGATCAGGCATACCAGGACCCGTCTGGTAGCCATGTTCCGATTAACGGCTCCTACCTGGTCAGATTGGTTATTGGTCTCTATATTATTGTCAGCGGTTTTGCAATTATCTGGGTCCCACGCTCCGAATGGCCGAACATCCTCGCAATATTTTTAGTCCTCACGGGGGTTTGGTTTGTCGTCCATGGGTATAAACGGGGAACGTAATATCAACGGGGTGGCTCTTGTTACAGCCATCCCGGTTGGTTATGGCACCATTGCGCCGCCAGGGCTTTTCAGTTTCTAAAAAAAACAACGGGGGACTCCCGGGTCACACCTGGTTTTTAGAATACCTTGTAATGCAAAGTCCAGACCGGCAGGTTTTTTATATCATCGTTTAATCGTCTAATGCGGAGGGACCCGACAATTGGCGAAGATTTCTGCGAAAATTGATACGGCTCTTGTTGATGAGATTAATTCTGACAGGAAAGATAAAGGCCTGAAATTATCTGACTGGATGGTGTTGGCGATTGAAACGTACCTTCACCCACGAGTGCAGGATAACGAAATTGCAAAGGAAATAAGCCAGTTAAAGGAGTTTTCCGCGGAACTCACTACCGCACGGGATACGGCCGTTGCGGAATCCAAAAAGCAGAAAAATACCCTCAGCCACCTCGTGGAGGAGCGGGATCTCCTTATTGCCGATTTGAACCAGCACAAGAATATCAATGACCAGCTCCAAAAAGAGCGGGATGCACTAAACGCAGAAGTTACCCAGGCGGGAAATAACGTCTGTATTCTTCGGAACGAACGGGACCTTCTCGTCGCTGACTTGAACCAGCACAAGAACTTCAGCGACCAGCTCCAAAAAGAGCGTGACACACTGACGTTTGAGCTGGCTCACGCCCATAACGGCAGTGACCTCCTGCGAAATGAACGGGACCTGCTTATTGCCGATTTGAACCAGCACAAGAATATCAGTGACCAGCTCCGGAAAGAGCGGGATGCAATGAGTGCAGAGCTGAACCAGGCCCGAAATAACCACGGCCTTCTCCGGAATGAACGGGACCTCCTCGTCGCTGACTTGAACCAGCACAAGAACTTCAGCGACCAGCTACGGAAAGTTAATGATGGTCTGAATGCCGAACTCTCCCGGGAGAAATTCGGCAACGCAGCATTGCAGCGTGAACGGGACTCATTCATCCCTGAACTCGCGCAGTTGAAATCCAGTTGTGCTGCACACCAGGCCGAACGCGACAGGCTTACGCAGGAAGTAACGGTCCTCCAGAGTACCTGTGACCTCCTGAAGGGTGCCCGGGACCAATCAGAATACGAGCGGAATAAGTTTCTTAATGAGCGGGAAGACCTTGCAAAACAGACCCGCGAGTTGATGGTGGAAGCAGAGCTCAGCAAGGCGAAAAATTTCATTATTGACGAATTACGAAAGGACAAGGAGTTCCTCCAGGGAGAGTTCCGCAAAATGAGCGAACGTGCTCCCCTGCAGCTGGCGCCTGCCCGTGAATCTTTCTGGAGCTGGATCTGGGGTGAACGATAGTCAGCAACCCCCAGTGTCCCGTCATATTCCCTGCCCTTTCCGGCGTGATCCATACTGAGGACACTTCAGCCCTGTTCAACCCATATGAACGGGAAGATCCCCCCCTGGTCATTTAAATAATGCCATTGTAAAAACCTCCCTATTCCAGGGGCATTCACGCATGTACGCGGAAGTCCTGGATCATGTCAAAAAAAGGGAATTCCATAGACAGGTGTGGGTTTCACCCCTTCCCTGCCCCAACCCCCTGAAGTGACATCCTGTGGCCAATGGTTCACCTCGAAGTTTCAGTGAGAAAAAAGAACCTTCTCTATAACAGCGGGGTCGTTATAGCGACTGAACTTGAGCCCCGGGATTGTGAGTAAATTCCAGGAAAACCTTAAAACTATTAGATTTTATTGATTCTACTGCCGAAATAGCGGCTCCCGATAAGAATAGTTCCCTGAGCCCGCATTCTTTCGGATTGTGTCCCTGATGGAGCCAGTCCACCCCACCGACTCCTGGCCGTCCCATGTCATCGACGAAAATCACCAGATGAAAACCCTCATTAACCAGCAGGTGCCCAGGTTTAAATTGTGGAACTATTCATTTTGAGACATGGCAAAGCAGAAGCACGTGCAACGGGCAACCAGGATGCTGACCGGGCCCTGACCGTGCAGGGGGAGGAGGAAACTAAGAAAACTGGCAGGTGGACGGTAACGATGGGTTATACCTTCGACCTGATTGCGACCAGTCCCCTGAAAAGGGCTATGCAGACTGCACATATAATTGGCACAACCACAAAACAGGAACATAAGGTCCAGGTATGGGACCTCCTTTCGCCAGGGGGTGACATCGATGCACTTTCAAGGAAAATTGCTGAGATTGGCGGGGACAGTTCAGTCCTCATAATCGGTCATGAACCAATGCTGTCAGTTTTTATCGGCCGAACCATCTCCATGGACGGCACGGCATCAATCGTCCTCGCCAAGGGAGCCTTTGCCAGGATAAAAAATGTTTCCTGCCATGGTGACCTTTGCGGGGATCTCCACAGTCTCATTACGCCAAAACAAATCTTTCCGGGTAACTAATTCCACTGGTTCCCGGACGATTTTTCAGGAAGGCAGAAAACCCGGCAATATTTCCCTTGTTCGTCACATAAAATACCTTTTTTAATGAAAAAAAATAGATAGTCTCTTCAGGGACCATCACAGATGAACAATAAAAAAATACTTATTTTTACAATTTTCCTCGTGAGCCTGCTTATGGCAGGGACCGTATCAGCCACAGGATCATATTATGGCAATGTTGCAGCCGTGAACGGGGAGTCTGTAAAATCGTCCGGGGTAACGTATGCTCTCCTCGTCGGGGTGTCCACGTACAAGGACCCTTCCAACAACCTGGAAGGGGTACAGTATGATGTGCCGCATATGCGGGATATGCTCATCAATGACTGCGGTTATTCCTCCTCGCGGATAACTACCCTGCAGGACAGCAAGGCGACCAAGGGCGCGATCCGGTCTGCACTTATCCAGATGAGTTCCCGTGCAGGCAAAGACGATACGCTTGTATTTTATTTCAGCGGGCATGGCTACGTATACCCCTCATACTACGGGACGTCGTACCTTGAACCGTACGATTCAGCGCAGGATTCTGTAAGTTATGATATTTCAAGTTCAGAACTGAAACAGTGGCTGGACGTGATCCCGTGCAGGAATGTCCTTGTTATTATTGACGCCTGCGAAGCCGAGGGTATGCTGAAGGCCGGGACGAAAGAACTGGTCACTGCCTCACAGGTACAGGCAGGGCGTGATACCGCTTCAGAGTCAGACCGGTTTTCACAGAATTTCCTTGGCCAGTTTGAAATAACGGACCGCGTTGCACTTAGTTCATCAGAGCAGCAGAAAGGTCTTGCCGGTAACCAGTATGTCGCCCTCGTCTCCTGCAGGTCAGGGGAGGGCTCCTGGACCAATGCTGTTTCCGGCAGCTGGTTCACCACGTACCTGGCTGAGGGAATTAAGACCCCTTCAGCCGATACGAATTCCGATAACTGGGTTTCGGCAGAAGAAGCTTTCACGTATGCCTCCCCGCTTACAACATGGAAACATTATGACCAGAACCCGGTTCTCTATGACGGAGACCCGTCCAATGACCTCCTGATGAACCATTATAGTCCGTTGACCGTGGGGATTATTTCTGCAGGCTCAAGCCCTTCGGGTGCGCGGATCTATCTTGACGGGACTGATACGGGATTTAATACACCCGCAACCCTGAACAGTATTTCCGCGGGGATCCATACGCTCGTCCTGAAAAAAAGCGGGTATAACGATTACCCTGCAAGTGTTACTGTAACTTCCGGGCAGACGTCGAGTATATCGGCAACTCTGACGGTCCAGCAGATCCCCGGGTCAATAAATATCAAATCAACACCAACCGGGGCGACGATAGTACTGGACGGGGTGTCCAAAGGGACAACCCCTGCGACGCTTTCCGGAATACCCGCGGGGATCCATACGCTCGTCCTGAAAAAAAGCGGTTATAACGACTACCCTGCAAGTGTTACCATAACATCCGGGCAGACGTCGAGTATATCGGCAACCCTGACGGTCCAGCAGACCACGGGGTCAATAAATATCAAATCAACACCAACCGGGGCGACGATAGTACTGGACGGGGTGTCCAAAGGGACAACCCCTGCGACGCTTTCCGGAATACCCGCGGGGATCCATACGCTCGTCCTGAAAAAAAGCGGTTATAACGACTACCCTGCAAGTGTTACCATAACTTCCGGGCAGACGTCGAGTATATCGGCAACCCTGACGGTCCATCAGACCACCGGGTCAATAAATATCAAATCAACACCAACCGGGGCGACGATAATACTGGACGGGGTGTCCAAAGGGACAACCCCTGCGACGCTTTCCGGAATACCCGC
>JBAXJR010000038.1:0-21904 GCA_037137755.1 Methanomicrobiales archaeon
TAGACCACAACAAGTTTGTAATGCTGGAGAAGCGGCACCAGTACATCAAGGTCCTGGTCAGGATAGACTGTTGTAAAATCTTCTTCCATCGAGTTTGCTACATGAATTGAGGAGGGAGAAAGTCCGGAGTTCTTCTTGCTGCCGAGGGTCTCCGCGATAGTCCTTCTTGAAATGGTCCCGACCACTGAACCGTTATTTACCACAATGAGTGGGTCAACCGCCTCAGTGAGCATTTTGTCAAGTGCCTCGGTGATGGCTGCAGATTTTGCAATCGTCACGGGTTTTGACATGATATCCCTGATAAGTAATTCTTCGCTCATTTTGCCACTTCCTTTATGATATCATCTCTTTTAAGGATTCCTTTGATTTCGTCTGCTTCGACCACAACGAGACTGCTTACATGCTTCTCACGCATGACAAGGACCGCCTCGCTGACCCGGTCTTCCGGGCTTATGGTGACCACGGGCCCGGTCATCACATCTTCAGCCACCGCCGATACAGAAATGACATCCCGGTAATATTTTCTCCCTGCGGACTCCTCCTTCCTGAGCCGTACAATATCTTTTTCCGGCACATCACCACTCTTGTCGTCTGTGCACTTGTAAAAAGCCAGGTTGCTTTCAGTAATGATCCCTGCGAGCGTTCCATCATTATTGACGACGACGAGTTTATCATCCCGTTCGATCATCAGGTTCACAATATGGTCAAGAGAGTGATACCTGCTGACGGTAACTGCGTCTTCCATCAGGTCACCTACCCCGAGCGGCAGGCTACCAAAGTATACAGACCTGAAAAGGTCTGATTTTGTCACAATTCCCGCAATTTTACGGTCTTTAATAACCGGGAGACCACTAATATCATGGGTAACCATCAGGCTGGCCATACCCTTCACCGGTTCATCGGATTTAACCGAACAGGGCCCGGGTGTCATCAGCAGTTCCACCGGCACAAGGTCAATTGCTCTCCTCCTCCATACGGGCTCGGTGTGGCGCAACCTGTACCCGATATCTTTCTTGGTAATGATACCAATAAGACCCTGTTCCTGCACAACCGGCAGGCGGGATATTTTGTGTTTCAGCATCAGGTTTCTCGCATGCGCAATGTTTTCTGACGGGCCGACCACATATACCGGGCTTGTCATAATGTCTGATGCTATCATTTCGAAGCCCCCCGGGCAAATGCTTTCACAAGGTCAAATTCGGTTACGAGACCAATCAGTTTTGCGTCTTCGATTACCGGCAGCGCCCCGACATGCCGCTCAAACATTTCACGGGCCGCGTCATTTACGTTCCTTTCCGGGACCGTAGTGAAGAGCTTACCGGAAATGAGGTCCCGTACCGGCAACGACATCACTTCTTTCACATCTCCGGTCTTCATGCTGGAAAAGACCTTTTTTTCACCAAGATACCGTACAATATCGGTCGTGGTGATGATCCCGTACAGCACATCATCAGTTACCACCGGAAGTCGCCTGTACCGGTGCCGGGTCATATCCCTGGTCACAGCCCCGATCAGGGCATCTGGCGAGATAACCCGTAACGACGTGCTCATAATATCCTCCACACAAAGGTCTGATATCTCATGAGCGAGGGTCTTCATGACATCGCGTTCTGTTACGATCCCTTCCATTGTATCATCCTGACCGACTATCGGTATTCCCCCGACCATCCTGCTGATGATAATGTCGACTGCATGAGCAATCGTTGACGACGCGGGAAGCGTCGTCATCTTCGGGGTCATGATTGTATGGACGCTCTCGTTAATTGCGGCAAGCAGGTTCCCGTCATGCTTGACCTTGACCAAGTTATACTTGTCCCCACCTCCGAGAAAGTTAATAATATCACCAGATGTGACAATCCCACGGAGTTTCCTGCTCCCCGCATCAATTACGGGTAGTCGCCGGAACCCACACCGCGTCATTGTTTCAACTGCTCCGATGATGCTCATACTCGGCTGGACTGATACGACATCCCTTGTTGCGATCGCCATTATTTCCCCTTCGTGCGAGGCAAGGTGGGACTTAAACTCTACCGGTCCCCGGTCAAGATTCCCGGGCGTTCTGACAGATTTACCCGCCGGTTTTATCGAACGATCCTGATTCATAGTTTCACTACCCTAATCCTTTATTGACGGCTAATTCCCTGGTTATTAGTTCAATCTGGAATTCGCGGGGCCGTTTATGCCAGCACCAGCGCCTTCATGACATCATGCCGGTCAAGTATCCCCACTACATGGGTTGAATCAAGGACCGGGACGCGGCTTATATCAAACCGTACCATCAGTGCAGCCGCTGACTGAACAGGTTCTTCAGGTGAGACAGAAATAACCGATTTTGTCATAATGGTCTCGATCGGTGTTGATGCATTATTTTCGAGTACGGTACGGACCCGCCCTGCCTTTAAGAGGTCCCTTCTTGAGATTATCCCGAGACACTTATTCTTTTTAATCACGGGAAATGCGGAGAGCCCGCTTTCTATAATGAGGTTATAGACTTTCTGAACCGGATCCTCCGGAGCACAGGAAATTACTTTCTTCGTCATGTAATCCCCTGCTAACCCCCGGAGTTCATGCCGTGTAATGATAATCGGAAACAGGTCCGAGATAATTACGCCCCCGATAATCACCCGGTTCTCATCAGTCACTGCCGCACTGTCAGTCCTGAATTCTCTGATTATCCGCACTGCATGTTCAATGGGCGTTTGTTCCAAAACGGCTGCAGGTTCTTTCATAAACCCCTCAACCGTCACGTTTGATTTCGTTGCCCTGATTTGCAGCACGTCAGAAATATCAATATATCCCAGGAGTTTTTTTTTCCCGTCATGGATGTAAATCTCACGAAAGGAATCGTCCCTGAGGATCTGGCGGGCCTTTGTCACCGTATCGTCCTGTCTGAGAAGAGGTACATCGACCATGAAGTCTGAAACCATTTTCATTAAAGGAATTCCTCCTCCCTGCAGGATGAACAGAGCATGACATTGTCGATGCGCTTTAAGTCATCTGACATCTGGCCACAGCGGTTACACATCCCCATTTCAATTTCTTCTATCCGGTTCACCTCAATCAGGTCCGCCATCAGCTCGTTAATCTCGGTAGATACCGTAAGAAGATCCCGCACCGTCACGATACCGATTACCGAATTGTCTTCGTCGACGACGGGTAACCTCCTTACACGGTGCTTGATCATCATATGGGCCGCATCCCCGACAGTCTTGCCTTCCGATACCGTGATCAGCGGTGTGCTCATAATCTCGCCGACCTTTACCGTACCGGGTCTCTTGTCCTTCGCCACGACCTTGCAGTTAATATCCTCCTCGGTGACTATGCCAATCGGCAGGTTATTTTTGAGAACAATGCAACTGCCCACTTCGTCCCTGCACATTGAGGCTGCAGCTTCCGCCACAGTCGCTTCGTACCCGATAGTTGTCGGATTGCTCTGCATGATCTCGTTTAACGGGATACGGGTCTCGAAATGGATCTGGTCTTTTTCATTATTCAAGAGTTCACCTCCATATGATGCTACAGTTTACCATTACTGCAAGACTCCGATATAAAGAAATTGGTGTATATATACTTCCCTGAAGGGATTCACGGGTTTTGCAATCCAATAATAAAAATAAAAATGGGAGTATTGCATATGATAATATGCAGCGCCACTGATCTCTTCATAAGGATTATTGTGATGACAGAACTGGCAGCATCAGAGCGAGGTGTTTGATGGATATTTTTGTCCAGACAAGAAATAGTTTTTCAAGGTTTCTTTCCGCGTTTTTTAAGAAAAAGCGCTCAAGAATTGGGATTTATGGCCCGCCCAATGCAGGGAAGACTACCCTTGCGAACCGGATAGCCCGTGACTGGGCAGGGGATGCGGTTGGGACGGTAAGTGAAATTCCGCATGAAACCCGTAGGGCCCTCCGGAAACAGGATATCTGTATCTCGGGTTCAAACGGGCATTCGATAACAATAGATATCGTCGATACACCCGGGGTAACTACCAAGATAGATTACAAGGAATTTCTCGAGTATGGCCTTGACAAGGATGAGGCAATCACACGGGCCAGGGAAGCAACGGAGGGTGTCGCCGAAGCGATGCACTGGCTCAGGGAGGATATTGACGGGGTGGTCTACATGCTGGACAGTACTTCTGACCCGTTCCAGCAGGTCAACATCATGATGATCGGTATCATTGAAAGCAGGAAACTTCCCGTCATTATTGCCGCCAATAAAATCGACCTTCCGGATGCGGCCCCGCAGAAGATCAGGAGCGCTTTTCCCCAGCACCCGGTTGTGCCGATTTCCTGCCTCGAGGGTAAGAATATTGAAGAGCTCTATGAACAGATGGTGCATTCCTTCAGGTGATAAAAAGATGTTACAGGGGGTTCAGATAGACCTGATATCGCAGGAACGTCTTGAAAATATGACCTCGATGGAGAAAATCCACCTGATCCTTGACAAAGTCAGGCAGGGGACAATCGTGATTCTGGAAAAGGGGCTTGAACCTGATGAACAGAGCAAGCTCATCGAGATGACCATGAAAGAGATCCTTCCTGATGATTTCAATGGGATTGAGATGGAAACCTACCCGTCACGGGAAGAGGGGTCATTCCTCTCAAGGCTTATCGGCAAGCACACATCCGCAACAAGACTAACCGTGATAGGGCCTGCAAACCAGTTGAAAATGATCAAAAAAGATAAAGACCAGATTAGCGCCTGGATATCAACAAGGTGAATGGTACATGCCCCACAAGTGTGTGCAGTGCGGGAGAGACTACAAGGATGCATCCCCCGTTATCCTGCGGGGGTGTGAGAGTTGTGGGGGCAGAAAATTCCTCTACGTCGGGGAAAATGACAGGAACCGTGACGTCCTGCTTGAGAAGTCCACCGAGGCCCTCGCAAAAGAAGCCCCCGACCAGGTACTGGTAGTAAGCAGTGACCCGGATGAGAAAAAGGGGAGCCATGACAGGGTCGAAAGTATCAGGATTATCGCTCCCGGTACCTATGAGCTGAATATTGAAAAACTAGCTAACTCTGATGAACGCGTCGTAGGTATCGGGACGGAAGGGAATTACCTGCTGGACCTCCACTCCATGATAAAACCCGGAAAAGATAAAAAGAGCCGCAAGAAGTCTTAATTTTTTTAAATTTCTAACAGGAAAACGTTATTGCTTTTTGTCACACCTCTGCCTGCACAACATATCTGGCAGAGGGGTGACAATTTTTTTTAAACTGACCATAGGTCCCTAACCCTGATGAGTGAAACGAAAATAGGTCACAGTTTGTATCTGCCTACTAAAAAAAAGAAATTTCAAACGGTAATACAGCCCGGTAATTAGATTTACAACCAGTTCATGCCTGAAAAATAATCCCGGGTTAGTTTATATTGTCAACACTGTATCCCTTATCGGCAAGCAGCTCTTTAACACGCTCGCGATGATTTCCCTGCAGTTCAATTGAATTCCCTTTCACCGTGCCACCGCAGGCAAGCTTTCCTTTCATATACTTCGAGAGGTCTTCAAGGTCAATATCAGTCGGGTCCAGTCCTTCGATAACGGTAACTTCTTTACCGTACCGTCGTTTATTGACCTTGACATTAATCCTCTGCTGCTCCTTTGCTACCTCCTCACAAATACATAATTCTTTAGGTAGTCCACAGGTTGGACAAATCCCACCGTTCATTACCTGTACCTTTAAAGTTACGTTATTTATTTGTTGGCATGAAAAATGAAGTAATAGAGGGGATATTTTTAACCATGAGTGGTAAATGCAGGCTATACTCTTATAATTAATCAGATCCGCACCCGGAATTGCTTTCGTTCCCCACAACATGAAGGACCGTGAAGAAACGTAATCGTATTTAAAATTCCAGGCATGCAATGTACAGTACTAATGTCTGTTATGGTCCTGGGTACTGCATCACACGTAGGTAAAAGTACAATAGTCGCAGCCCTGTGCAGGTCCCTGGTAAACCGCGGGTACCGGCTATCACCATTCAAATCGCAGAATATGAGTCTGAACTCATTTGTCACACAGGATGGCTGCGAGATTGGTATTGCCCAGGCGATGCAGGCTATTGCTGCGAAACTGGAACCTGAGGCGGATATGAACCCGGTCCTCTTAAAACCAAAAGGTGGAACGGTGTCACAGGTGGTCCTGCTTGGTCATCCCTACAAAGATGTTGCAATCTCCGCGTATTACCAGGAGACTGACTACCTCCTCGGAATTGCCGTCGAATCGGCGGAAAGACTCGTGGCTGAATATGGTCATATTGTTGTAGAAGGGGCAGGCGGGGCTGCCGAAGTAAATCTCTATTCACGGGATATAGCGAATATCAGACTTGCCAAAACCCTGAAGATGCCCATCATTCTTGTTGCGGATATTGAGCGGGGGGGCGTCTTTGCATCAATATACGGTACCCTGCAACTCCTACCCCCTGAAGTCCGGGACCTTGTCAGGGGTATTATTATCAATAAATTCAGGGGGGACCCCGAAATTTTCTCCCCCGGTATCAGTATTATCGAAGACCTGACAGGTGTACCGGTCCTGGGGATAGTCCCCTATTGTAATATCCCGCTCCCGAGTGAGGATTCGCTTTCACTGGGGGACAAAAAGGAAGGCCTTCATCCGGTCCGGATTGCGATAATTCGTCTCCCGCATATCTCAAATTTTACTGATTTCGAACTCCTTGAACAACACGCTGCAGTGAATTATGTTACCCCGGGAGAACCGCTCGAAGGATATGATTGTATCATCATACCAGGGACGAAGAATACCATCGAAGATTTGAAGGAGTTGCAACGGTGTGGCGTTGCAGGCAAAATTACCATGGCACGAAAAGCAGGGATACCGATAATAGGTATATGCGGCGGATACCAGATGCTGGGACGTGAGTTGCACGATTCAGGGGTAGAGGCCTGTGAAGGGATATACCCGGGACTGGGACTCCTTAACGGAGTAACGAGGTTCATCAGCTATGAAAAAAATACCACGCAGGTATGGCATCATGCCAACCCGGTACCACCTATCTTGTCGGGAATCGGGGAGGTAAACGGGTACGAGATCCATATGGGTATAACCGACAAGGGAGAGGACCAGGAGGCATTCGATAACGAGGGTGCCGTCTCAGCAGATGGTCTTGTCATAGGGACATACATGCATGGGCTTCTGTCCAATCCTCCCGTTATCAATGCACTCCTCTCCTATCTATATGAAAAGAGAGGAGAACCATTTATTCAACTGGAAGAGAAGGCACCTGCCGACCCTTATGACCAGCTTGCCCTGCATTTCGAGGGGCATGTGGATATGAAAAAAATAATCGAAATCTTTACTGAAACGAAAAATTTGCCAGCGGGGGAATAAAAATTATGCATGAATTTGAGTGGTCGCTTCTGGTTTTTTAGCTGATGATAACTTTTCTTCCGGAATATGCAGAGATCCGATCTTCGGTCTGTCGGAGTAACGAGGGAAGTTCTGCTTGTAATGTAGTAAGGCGCCCTTCGAGTGCGACCCTGCTTCGTTCTACCTCTTCCAGTTCACCGGTTTTCGTATGATAGCGACGATCAAGGGATTCCTTCTCCTTGATGAAACTGCTCCCATCTATTTTCCTGCGGATCTCTTTGAGCTGGTTATCGCTACCTTCAATCCTGGAGTATATTTCCTGGATTTTACCGGGCAACAATGCAGGATTGGAAAAATACTGGTGTTCCTCCTTATTCTTAAGAGAAATATCTCCATGCGTAACCATCACGATGATTTCAGGAAGTACATCGTTCAGTTCCTGGCACAGAATGGGGATTTCGGGGATTTCACTTTTAGAGAGGTGTTCTGCCAGCGCATGGGCTTTTTTCGCAAGGGTCAGATTATGGTCCTTCTGGGCGACTTTTTCAGCCCGCTTCAGCACATGAACCATCATACTGCCCAAGGCAGAGAACTCACTACGAGCTCTTTCACGCTCCCCGTTCAGCTGCTTCATTTCTGCATGGAACTCATCCTGCTGTTTCACCCGGGGGTCGCTGCTCAAGTGGCTGATTTCTTCACTAATGGCCTTAATTTCACCCTGCAGGACCAGTGACCGGTCTGTAAGCAGGGGGTACTGATCCCCGGCCTGGCGAAATTCTTCGCGGGTACGGAGGTAAGACTCATGAAACTGCCTGATCCTGGTAAGTTCCTCTCCTTTATTCCGCGCTTCTGCAATAACGGGATTCATGGCATTAATTTCCCTCCCGACCAGGTCAATAGTTGCCCGGATAGCTTTCATCTCCTCGGGGAAAACCGCGATAAGGTACCGGCCGGGTCCTGCAGAACTTTTTAAGCACCCCTTCAGACACTCGGTGACAGCACTATAAAAATCGTCGGGATTTTCCGGGAACTGGCGGTTAAGTGCAGAGAATGTTGCTTTTTTATAGAGTGGCAGGGATTTTTCCACGACCTTCTCAAGTTTAGGATGCACGACCCCTTCATGTTCAGAAGAACCAAGAAACCCTACAAGTTCCTTTAACTTTTCAATATTCCCGAGGATATTTTTTCTTGACCCGTCGACAAAGTCTTTCTCGTTTTTCCCGACCATTGTATACTCGCCCGTTATCCAGCCGGGAATCTCACCAGAAACCAGGGTTAATGGGGGCACTTCTTCTTTCCGGAACATTTCCTTTATCTGCCGAAACATAAACACTCCCGTTTAACCTGCAAGAAGACATTCTTTCTGATTATATGCTGATACGTGGGACCGCGAAAACGCGGGTTCCGGGTCAGTCATCACCTGCAACCCGGCGGAGCCGTTCAACACCGTCGACCTCGCTGATCACGGTTACTACGGCCGGGGGCACCAGATCTTCCCACGGTTCTCCGGCAAGCATCCTCCTCCTGATTTCAGTGCCGCTATGGGTAGCCCGTTCATACATTGCGGGAGAGTTTACCGGGATCCCTGCTTCACAGAACAACCTCACAACAAGGGGATTGCTGGAATAAATAATATCAAACGGGGGCGCCAGTGACCTTACATGTGAGACCCACAGGGCATTTCTCCTGATGTCCTCGATCGGGATTACATAAAACGGGCACCCAAGCCCTTCAAGGGCGGTAGTTATCATCAGTACCCGCTCACCCCCGGTAAACGGGTTCTCGATTTCATGGCTCATCTGGGCGCTTCCGACCCCGATTACAATCTCGTCAACACTCTCTGCAATCTGTCGGAGGACCTTCTGATGACCGTTATGATACGGCTGGAACCTCCCGATATAGAACGCCCTGCTCATTTTGATACCACCATATTCGCGATCCTGGCGGCAAATGCCCCCGCAGTAAACCCGGAATCGATATTAACAACCACGATGACCGAACAGGACTGGAGCATGCTAGCAAGGGCCGCCCTTCCCTGGCCCATATATCCATACCCGCTGCTCACCGGAACCCCGATAACCGGGCGGTCAACAAGGCCGGCAACCACGGCAGGAAGCGTGCCCTCGCGCCCGGCAGCGACAATGAAGACATGGGCGTCAAGGAGGTCTTTTAATGCAGGGAACAGACGGTGAATACCGGCCGCACCTACATCATACGCTGTGCAGACCCTGCAGCCCATCTCTTCGGCGATAACTTTTGCCTCTTCTGCAACACCGATGTCTGACGTCCCGGCAGTAATAATTCCTACAACACCTCCCGTGGCCTCAGGCAGAGGGGCATCGGGCAGTGAAAGGACTACCATTTTTGCGGCCTCATAATACCTGAAACAAAGGCCTTTCAATTCACTTTTTTCCCTGATGGTTTCCTTCTGCCCGGGGCTGATCCGGGATATCAGGCATCTGCCTGCCACCTCTGCGTGGCGGATAGCGATACCTGCAAGATGATTCGGCTCTTTTCCTTCAGCCAGCACAACCTCCGGAATTCCGCACCTCAGCGGCCTCCCAAGATCAAGGCGCGCAAAATCTCCGACTGCCTCGATTCGCAGGCCTTCGATCTCCTTAACAGCCTCCTCGAGCGAAATCTGCCCGTCATTCAGCCTTTTTAAGGCATCCCTGAGCATGTGATTCGGTTGCATGGTTTGATAATAAAGATATGGTCTGGCGTATAATTATACGTTCATCATATGAGCTATCTTTTATATGTCGCATTATTCGGGGCAGTCGCCGTTATATTCCTCTGGTTACGCGATGCCCGGATATATTATCGCACGGGTCTGCCGGGATACCGGAAAGCAGCGCGCTATGGTGTGCTATATGGTGCACTTGCCACCCTTGGGTTCCTTATCGCGCTGCTCGGTTCTTCTGCAGAGGTACTCGGTATCGGCATCGTGATGGCAGCACTGTTCCTCCGGGACAGAGGCACCCGGGAGAAGGTATGGAAAGACGAAAGTACCGCAGAGCGTTTCTTAGGCTCAGTACGATTAAGGAAAAAATAGGATAGCGGACCGAGGAACATTGGTGAGAGAAGAATGATACAGAAACCAAGGGGGACCAGGGACTTTCTCCCTGATGAAATGGAGCAACGGAGAGCCGTAGAAAAACGTATGCGCGATGTTGCCCGTCGCTGGGGGTATCGCGAAGTATGCACCCCTGAATTTGAAGAACTTGAACTGTTCACCGCGCGGTCGGGCGATGGAATAATCGAAGAAATGTACGTATTCGAAGATAAAGGGGGGCGCAGGATGGCACTCCGGCCGGAGATCACCGCTGCTGTCCAGAGGATGTACCTTAACGAGGCACGGGTTACCCCAAAGCCATTACGATGGTGCTATTTCGCTGATTGTTTCCGGTATGAACGTCCGCAAAAAGGACGTTATCGCCAGTTCTGGCAGTTTGGCGTTGAACTGATTGGTGCAGATACGCCGGTTGCGGATGCAGAGGTGATCATGCTTGCCCGCGACCTCCTGGAATCTTCCGGGGTATCATTCTCCCTGCATATCGGCCACCTGGGCCTGATGAAAGCACTGCTTTTTGGCATGGACTCAAAAGAGCAGCGTATCGTGATGAGATACCTCGATAAAAAAGACTATGAGGGCCTGAAGGCTCACCTCGGTATGTTGGGCAGGTCAGACCTCTATTCTTCCCTCACGTCACTGCTCGAATGCCGGTCACTTGACGAAGTGACAGGAATTACCGGAAAAATCCCTGAACATGCAAGAATCGAGGAGACTCTCGACCTTCTGGACGAAATGGGAGTATCATATTCGCTCAACCCGGGTATTGCCCGGGGGCTCGACTATTATACGGGCATGGTATTCGAGGCCTTTGCGGATAACCTCGGTGCAGAGAACCAGATCCTGGGAGGGGGAGCGTACCGGCTTGCTCATCTCTTTGGTGGGGACGATGTACCATCATCCGGGTTTGCAATTGGATTCGACCGTGTAATGGTCTCACTGGGTGATGCAGCAGGAGAGAAAGAGTGTGTCGTAGGTATCGTCTATACCACTGAAGGGAGGACTCACGCGCTCAGGGTTGCCAGGGCATTCAGGGACGCCGGGCTACGGACAGAAACTGACATCATGGGACGTAACATCGGAGCCCAGATCACCCATGCGTCGAAGTCTGCACAATTCGTCGCAATTATCGGCAGGCGCGAACAGGAGTCCGGTACCGTCACATTAAAAGACCTGGTCACCGGGGAGCAGCATGAACTGGACCTCCCATCAGCAGTCCTCGAGGTGGTAACGAGTGGTCCTCGCGGATGAACTTGCCAAGTCCCAGAGAAGTATCAGTGTTGCAGAATTCTTCGAGAAAAATAAGCACCTGCTGGGGTTTGACTCCCCCACGAGGGGAATTATCACTACCGTCAAGGAGGCGGTGGACAATGCCCTTGATGCCTGTGAGGAGGCCGAAGTTCTCCCTGATATCTATGTCGGTATACAACGGATATCTGGGGATGTTTTCCGTATTATTGTCGAGGACAACGGTCCCGGTATAATACCTGAACAAATCCCGTACGTTTTTGGGAAACTCCTCTATGGCTCGCGCTTCCACCAGATTAAACAAAGCAGGGGCCAGCAGGGTATTGGTATCAGCGCTGCGGTGCTCTATGCACAGCTTACCACCGGCACTCCGACCCTTGTGATTTCACGGACAAGTGCTGCGACACCCGCCTGCCAGGTGATGCTCCAGATAAAAATAGAGACCAACGAGCCGGATATAATCAGTACGAAGGAGATCGAATGGGACAGGGCTCACGGGACGCGTGTCCAGATTGAATTTAAAAGCAGCCTTGCCGCAAAAAAAAGGCTCCTCGAATACCTGCGCTACACAGCCGTCGTGAACCCCCACGCACGGCTCCGTGTGGACCTGGACGATGAAACAGAAACATTCGAACGGGTGAGCGCGGAAATCATTGTATGCCCGAAGGCAATCCAGCCACACCCCCATGGTATCGAGATTGGTCAGCTCCAGCGGATGCTTGCATCAAGTGATGAGCCGGTTGAACTGTTCCTTGTATCAGGATTTTCCCGCGTCGGGAAGAAAACAGCCCTTGAAATGTGCCAGATTGCAGGGATTTCCCCCGAAAAACCTGCGAAAAAAATAACCAAAGACGAGCAGAGGCAGCTGATTGCCGCGATGCAGCAGGTGAACGTACCTGCCCCCCCCGCATCGCTCTGCCTCTCACCGATTGGGGAGGAGCTGATCATCAGGGGTCTCCGTAAAGAGTTCCCTATGGACTTCATCAAGGCCAGGACACGCCAGAGCTCGGTATTTTCAGGACATCCCTTCATGGTAGAGGCTGCACTTGGATATGGAGGAAAACTGCCGCCTGAAGGAAACGCACAGATCCTCAGGTTTGCAAACCGGGTGCCACTGATGTACCAGCAGGGTGCCTGCGCAATTACCGGCTGCATAACGGACATAAACTGGAAAAGTTACTCTGTTTCCCAGCAGGGCCTTCCGATTGGGCCGTTACTCATTCTCGTCCATGTTGCCTCGACAAATGTGCCCTTCACCAGTGAAAGCAAGGATGCGGTGGCATCGATCCCAGAGATTGAAAAGGAGATCACCCTCGCCCTCCAGGAGCTGGGACGCGACTTAAAACAGTTCCTTTCAAGGAGGGACAGGAACCGGCTCGCAGAAGACCGGGCCCGGGCGGTGTGCGCCATTATCCCCGAGATCGCAGAGAAGGTAAGCGAGATTGTTGAACTGCCTGTACCGGACATAAGCCCGATTGAAGGGCGCATCATGAGAAAGATGGTTGTCAAGAAACGGGTATCGGGTGGCACAGTCACACTCGAACTGAACAATTATACTGATTTTAATGGTACGGTATCAGTGTACGAGACATCCCCTGACAATGCAGATGATGCCGTACCAAGGGCGGATTTTGTTTCATCACTCGATACCGAATTTACCAAGGTCTGGCAGGTGCCATTGACACCCGGCGCCAACTGGAAGGTTACCTGGAACGGAAGGGGTGGCGGTAACCTTGATATCAGGGGGATCGACGAGGGCAAAATTGTGGTGGTGGACCTGAATGTCTAAATCAGACCTCAATATGCGGGCAATTGAAAGCCTGCAAACAATTGCACAAAACTGGTATGACCAGATAAAGAACGGGATAATTCCTTCCATCAACCTGCCAACCCGGACAAAACATAATATTGAGTATGATGACGAGAGCGAAGTCTGGAAATACGGTGAAAAGGAGAGTACCCGTTCTGCAGGTTCAGCAAAAAGTGCGATGCACATCCTGAAGATGGCGTGGGTTATCTGGTTTTTGAAAAAACAGATAGGCGAAAACCGTTCATCGACATTAAGAGAGTTGTACTACATATCGGAAGGCTGGAAAAAAGCAAAATTCGGCGCCCAGGATGAGAGCAATTTCCTGATCGAAGACCTTGAGATACTCACCGATATGCAACGGGAGGCTTTTCATCTGCGACCTGAAGAAGACGGGGCAACAATTTTCGGCGCGATTGAATTAAAGGAAGTGACACGGAGAGGAGAGCGGAAGATCCATTGCAGGGATGATGTCGGGGAGGCGGGTTACCAGATACCGACCAATGTAGATACCATTGATTTCCTCGGCCACGATGCCAGATTTGTCATCGCGATCGAGACCGGCGGTATGTATGCACGGCTCATCGAGAACGGGTTTGACGAGGACTACAAGGCGATTCTTGTCCACCTTAAGGGTCAGCCGGCCCGTTCAACCCGTCGTGTCCTGAACAGGATAAATGAGCAGTTCAAGCTCCCGGTCGTCGTTTTCACCGATGGCGACCCCTGGTCCTACCGGATTTATGCAAGTGTTGCATACGGGGCAATCAAAAGTGCCCACATGTCAGAAATCCTAGCCACCCCGCAGGCCAGGTTTATAGGGGTGCAGCCGAGCGATATCAGGGACTACAACCTCCCTTCAGACCATCTGAATGAACGTGATATCGCAGCACTGAACAGTGAACTGACGGACCCCCGTTTCGCAACAGACTACTGGAGGGAACAGATCAATCTGCAGCTGAAAATGGGGATGAAATCAGAGCAACAGGCATTTGCAGCCCGCGGGCTTGATTTTGTAACAAAGGAATATCTCCCAAAACGGCTTTCTGACATGGGAATCATCTGACGGTCAGGAAGAACTACCGCGTCACCCGGTTGTTTCACTTCCGGTTCTTTCATATTTTCCGGCTTTGCGAAAACAGAAAACCAGCATTCAAAAAAAAATCTGATACTGCCAACTCAAGCCCGTTCTATTGTCCATTACGATAAATCCTGGAAAGAGTTGAATTAGGTTGATTCTTCCCGGGATGTTGTGCCCGGGTTACTACTATTAAGGCAGGATCGGTCCCGGTTACACAAAGAACCGGAACGCAATCCATGCGATCAGCAACATGATTGCAGAATACTTGAGACCTGCAATGGCGCTGCCTTCACCCATCTGCCCGGCGACGAGACCTGAAAATATTCCCTGGATCATGGCGGCATGCGCAAACAACCTCTTGTAAAAGAAAAGGTTAAGATTTTTTATAAACTGTGGACCTCCCGGCCCCCCTGCCTGGGCCGCGGTTGCCATCGTGGTAAGAAATGTCGTGACCAGTATAAAAATAACAAACAGGAATACCAGGAACGATACCAACACAATAACAACATAGATCATCATGTTGTTATTCCGCTCAGATTTCAGCTTCACGAATTCATAGGTGTCATTCGCCGCGGCACGGAGCACTTCGCTTGCATCGCCACCTGCCCTGCTGGCCTTCGCAATCAGGTCTACACTCCTGTCTGCCAGGGGGGTGCGCAGTCGTTGGCCAAAACGGTACATTGCCTCGACAAATGGCACATTCCATGACATCTCGCTGTCCATCTTACGAATATATGGTGTAAGCGTGCTGTATTCCCCTGCAGAAACAAGGTGGACCGCATTGGGAAGTGTCATACCGCTGTCGTTCATACCTGCGAGATCACGGAAGAAATTGGGGAGTGCTTCCTCGAGATTATTAATTCGTTTTGATTCCCTTGTCTGGAGAATTGCAAGGGGACCAATGGCAATCAGGATTGAGATGACCGCGATATCATCGATGATGGTTGTCGTGAACATCACTGAAAGGCCATACTGCCTGATCATGCTCGCGGTACCGATGATGAAGAACAACAGGGATACCGGTATACACACGATGAGGATATTAACCGGCTTTTCAGTAAGCACCTTCAGGGGATGCCGTATGAACCGGCCAAACCCAATCCTGTGAGCGCGATCATATTCGAGCTTTTCTTCAATTTCATGTTCAGCATCATCAGAATAACTGACACGTTTCCCGGGTATGCCTTTTTTCCCGCCAAATCCCGGGATTTTATCTTTCCAGCCCATTTCAACCCTCCGGTGTCATTGCACTGATCATAATAACGAACATGATACTCCCCAACGGGATCATCATGTAGATGATCACAAAGAGAAAGATAGGATTCGCATTGTTCCCGATGACCGACATGATAGACTGGAGAATAATCAGGAAAAGCGGCCCTGCGACCATTGCCGTCACATACGACTCCGCAATCAGACCAAGGGTATCAAGGAAGAGTTTCTGGGTCTGCCGGTTTTCAACAGAATACTGCTCGGCTTTTGTCCGGAAATAAACCGTAAGGTTACTCCCACTGGAGATGCTTCCCATCGCACCCTGGATAAATTCCTTCATCCTCATGCTTGGCGTGGAAACGGAAGTAATTCTAAGGGCATCAATGAGGTCTTTTCCGAACATGTCAATTTCCCGCACAATATACCGGGCTTCTACAGAGCTCTCGCCGTAAATTCTACTGTCTGCCAGCTGGCGGAAAATCTCAGCTGGCGGGATACCCGCTGTCGACATCGCAGTGATGTAATTAATCGCGTAGGGAAGAGTGGCATCGATATTCCTGCGCCTGTTACCGGCGATAACGGATGGATACAGGTTGTAGATCAGGTAGGTCAACCCCCCAAAAACAAGCAGTGAGATGATTGTGACCGCAATGGTCCCAAGTAATAGACTGTAACTGGCAATGGGGACAAGTGCACCCGGTACGGCCCCACGATAGGTGACAAGTTTTGTCAGTTGAAAAATATAGGTGATGGCCCCGATACAGACTGCTGCAAGAAGTCCTACTAGGACTGATGTCACTAATGCCGTTGAGAGATATACTTCGAAGGGATTTTGTATACGGGCGGAAAGCAGGTCTTTTCGTAATTCCGAATATTTTTCGCGCCGGGCTTTTACTCTTTTTCCGAGAAGGTTGAAGCAGAATCGTTCGTAACTATTCATACAGCTCAGCCCTCACTTTTTGTATCACGGCTTCCGAATCCCTGAAATACGAGACCAGGATGTTGGAAACATCCCTGAAATGCCGGATTTTCTTGATGCGCATCCATTCGAGGACTTCCTGCCTTCTCTTGAGTTCTTCCCTGATCCGCTCCTCGTTCCACCCCCTCTCTTCCATGATCTCTTCTAATATGAAGGATTTACCGGAATAGGTAATTTCATCGGTAGACTGTCTCCATTTGAACACTTCGTTTGTGATCAACTCATTCGTCCGGGGATCAATATCGAGGATCTCGATGATCTGTTTATTGCGACGTATCCTCTGGCCACCGACCCGTGCCTGGACCTGGACACAGACAAGGTCCAGGGCGGACAGCATATTTCTTGGGACGTCAAGCGGAGGGTTTTCAATCCTGTGGACAACACTCGCAACCGAATCTGCGTGAATTGTCGAATAGGTCACGTGCCCGGTACTCATCGCCTGGAACAGCGTCTGGGCTTCTTTTCCACGCACTTCACCAACCAGGATGTACTCAGGGCGCTGCCGGAGTGCCGCCCTCAGGAGTTCATACATATCGATCTCTCCCTTACCATCAGAGTCGAACGATGCCCTGGTAATACTTGGGATCCAGTTCGGATGCGGGAGTTTTAATTCCCGCGTATCCTCAAGGGTGACAATCTTGGCAAGTGGTGGGATGAACAACGCAATCGCGTTCAGCGCTGTTGTCTTTCCGGATGCAGTCCCACCGGCAAGGAGCAGGGATTTCCCCGTCTCCACCGCGAGCCAGAGAAATGCGATTGAAAGGGGAGAGAAGGTATGCCATTCAATCAGGTCTGTAGGGGTGATTGGTTCTTCCCTGAATTTACGGATGGTAAATGTAGAGCCGTGTGCCGTTACTTCCTGGCCGAGTGTCATCTGAATACGGGAGCCGTCGCTCATTGTCGCATCAAGCATCGGTTCGGCGATCGAGATATACTTCCCTGCCCTCTGGGCCAGTTTTGTTACAAATGAGTCCAGGTCTTCAGCGTTGGTAAAAATCACGTTGGATTTCATTGACTCGTACCGTGCATGGTAGACAAATATTGAAGAATTGACCCCGTCACAGGATATGTCCTCAATATATTTGTCATGCATAATGGGATCAATCAGGCCCTGGCCAAGGAATTCCTTCTCCATGTTGTAGAGAATTTTCTCCCGCTGGACAGGAGTCAGAGTCAGTCCATAATCTGCTATAATGTCATCTGTAACTTTTTTAAGCGTGATTTTTGCAAACTCGGGGACAATATCCCTTGAATTGACATCGAGCCGTTCGAAGATCCGTTCTTTTAATTCTGAGAAAAGGTCCATTTCCGCGGGTGAAAGGACCGGTTCCAGCACGGTATAGGTATACTCGTGCGTCGAGTTGTCATATACCACCCGGATATAGGCGTAGGGCTCATTAACAGGATAAAACTCCAGCTCCTCGACACCACTCCTGGGCACCATCACGAGATCTATGAGCGGGCCATGGATTTTCGGGTTGTATTCCACGGTCTCATGCCTGATCAGTTTGAAGAGGTTGAATTTACCAAGGAACCCGCCCTTCCCTGCTGCAGGACTATCCCCTTCCTGGTCGATGGATATGCCGGAAAGACCCCCTGTCGGGAGTCCGGCCTGCCATATCTTATCGATTTCATCGGGAACACTACCGTCTGCCATGGCAAATGGCGAGGTGCGGGTCTTCAGTTGTACCTCGTCTATTTTGAATGTCACACCTTTCGGAAGGATCAGTCCACTGATTCCCTTGATCTGGTCGATGCTGACAATTTTTTCATCCTGCTCCGTAATATCGTCTGACCACATTGTTTTCGCAGCTTTCATGGCAGGTACAGGGGCATCAGGAGTACCATGCCTGGCTGCAGCAGGTCCATTTTCCTGCACACGACCCCGGTTTGTCACTGGAGCCACACCTGGCATTTCAGCGACGGGCGGAGGCCCGATAGGCGGGGAATCAGAGGGCATTGATAGAATAGATGGAGAAACGGGTGGAACCGGGGGCTTTGCGGGGGGTGTACTACCACTCTGGACCCCTATTCGTTTCATGAGAGCATCGATGTCTGTCATGCTCTTCACATTGGGCTCATTTTCGCCCTGTGAAGGTAAATCGGATCGCCCTGGTTGCAGAGGGGGAGAAACGGGTGCAACAGGTGGTTTTTGTGTAACAGGGATTTCCGGAACTTCCTTCTCCTGACCGGGCGGGACCATGGGTTGTGGTGTTGATGGAGGCGTGCTTTCATTCTGAACCCCTATACGTTTCATGAGGGCATCGATATCGGCTGTCACATCCTTCGCCTTAGGTAATTCGTCGGATTTTGAAGCTGGAACTACCTTGTCAGTACCCTTCTTCGCCGCAAGAATTTTTTTCAGGAACCCCTGTTCCTCACGTTCATCATCATTCATTGTTGCGTAGCATTGATGATATTCGCTAAGCTATATTATTATAAAGGATCTTGCTGCACTTCCTTCAAATAATTACCCCCTCAAAGAAGAGGTGGAGGATGCAATCATTAGCACCACATCGTGCTACCTGGCATCACTCTGGAGACTCTTCAGGACCACCCGGATCAGGCCAATATTTGCATCAGCTCCCGTAAAAACACAGAGGAACAGGTCACCATACGGGGCAATAATAATTTTTCCCGAATTTGTTTCAAGTATGATCTGGTCAATCAGACCTATCTTCATATCCTTTGCTATTTTAATTCCTGCCCTGAGCAGGTCTTCGGCCATTGCTGCAACCTGGTCAAAATCTGCTTCCCCAAGAGACTGAACGGAAAAACCCTCTGAAAATGCCGATACAGCGACCACACCCGGCTGCACCAGTATTTTTCTCAGGATACTCTCATCGAGAAGATCGGGAATCGCGGGGATATGTGTTTCATCCTGGAGCAGGAGGTCTTCGTTCCTGCAGGTCTCCATCGCAACAAGGTACTCATCCGCAGTATATCGGCTGAGCTCCATCCTCTCAGGTGTGGTCGCATTGATCACTTCAAGCGCACCATTACCGGAGTAAAATTTATCACCGGAGGTATAAGAAGCTGCAATAATTTTACCCTGGTCAATCAGGATGACACCCTCACCCTGTTGAGCAGTAATTTTTATCAGTCCGACATGGCCGATTATCAGCTGGACATCCTTATCTTGAAGCGGATTATTGATATACCCTAGATGGGTCCCTTCCGGCAGATACATACTATTATAAGGCAGCCATCAGTCGTTCTTTGTTCTTCTTCAATTCGTACCTGATCCTTCCCACATTCGCAGTCGAATCTGCTACGATTGCTATCAATTCATCTGATGAAAGAGGGGATAAAATAATTGGTCCTTTTTCAAGCTCCACCAGCATCTGATCGAGGTTCCCTTTACCAAGCTCATTCCCCATTGCTTCCGAAGTACCCATGCCGGTAGATGCCATTGCACCTAATGCATCAATATCGATTTTTCCGGAGATGGCACTCTCTATCACAAACCCATCTCTTCCAATGACGACTGCTGCGGAAACACCTTCCACCTTTAGGAATTCACCCAGTATCTGCTTTAGCATTCCGAATCTCCCCGATACACACTATCTATATATAAACTGAATTTCTGGTATACGATAATAAATAAGTTTCCTAATATAATTTTAATTCGCGGGTCATTTAATCATCTGTCTGCAGATAAAAAGATACAGGGGAAATTCTTCTTTTCGGCGGGAATAAAACACCCAAAAACACCGTTGTATTAAAAAGGACTATTAAATAAGGCGTTGCATATCTCTTATTGATGAAACTCCCAAGGGGTACATTCCATTCCATAAAGAAAGGAATACTATTTCGTTTGGTCCTTGAGGAGATGGAAAAAAACAGGTTCACCGGCTATTGCACCGTCAGTTTTGGATTAGAGACCTGTACCATTGTACTCAATTCCGGGATCAATATCCTTGCAGATTACGATAAACTTGAAGGGGAGCATGCCTGGCAGAAGATGCAAAAGCTGCTGGAAATGAAGGTCGATGCAGGTCTTACAACATTAAACACCGCTCAACTCGAGCTTGCAAGGGAGTTTAACCCACATGCAACACTTCCAAGTTTTGTCCGGAAGTCACCTACACGGCAGGTCAGGACGGGAACAACCAGTCCAGGTACCAGGAGAAAGGATGACCGTGCAGGAAATGCGGTCCCGGGGGTCCGTTCGGAGCACCTGAAAAACAATGCCCCTAACACCGGACCTCAACCATCAACTGCAGAACAGCATCCCGATCCCGGAATTTCAACCCCCGTCCCCGCGCAATTTCCCGGTGACCAGCAGCCATCAGGAAAAGGACCGGAAGAAGGGGGAACTAATATTGAACGCGACCTGAAAGCTCTCGATAACATGGACATAGATGAAATGACAAAGAAAATCCGTGAGAACTGTAAGGTCACCATTGAGCAGATGGACCTTGACCACCTGCTAGGGAATAGGGAAGATTAAGAATAAATTCATGAAAAACAAGCCTTAAAGCAGGAAGGCACCATGCAGTCAATATTGTCAGGGCAGGCATCGTACCTGCCGGTTATCGTGTTGATCATTGCAATAGCAGCAATTATTCTGATCCTGTTGTTCATGAAAGTGTACCAGGTAAAACATTCAGCCGGAAAAAAAGATCGTCCAAAAAACTTGAACTTCAGACCTCCAGGGGATATTACCACCCCTTTGCCAGGCATTCCGGAAATAAAACAAGGGGAGAGATCAGAAAAACATCAGCCGGTAGATGATGTCCCGCTCACGGACCTTGGGGATATTACAAAAAATCTCCATGCACTCGTATCAAAATACCATCTTGATTCGATTACCCTGTCTACGACCGATGGCCTGATGATTGCATCGACCAGGGAAAACGGGCAGGATATGGCAGCTTACTATGGCCAGGTCTTTAAACAGGGAGAGGCTCCTTCCGTACCAGGCATGAAATTATTTTATATGACCCATAAGGGATCATCGGTGATCGGAATCATTCAGTCCGACAATCTGATACCAGACATTTCTTTGGAACGTATCAGGAACGACACTGAAAAAATCATGAAATGGTGGATATAATATACCAATAAGGGAGAGGATTTAATTACCAGCATATAAATTTACATTAAGCAACTCTTGCGAAGGTGTTTAATGGTCAGGGTCTACACGTTGGCTTCCGGAAAAGGTGGAACAGG
>JBAXJR010000039.1:0-21618 GCA_037137755.1 Methanomicrobiales archaeon
TCGTAGGTCACAGAATCCAGTACCAGTTTTCGTACGCGTTCAGGGTGATCGATAACCAGTTGCTGGGAGACCGATGAACCCATCGAGACCCCGTATACATTCATGCTGTCATAGCCAAGTGCAGGAATCAGTTTTGCGGCATCATCTGCATAGAGTGCAATAGTGGGTGACCCATTATATTCGCTACTGTAGCCCATTCCCCGGTGATCATAGGTATATACATGGTATTTCGAGGCGAGGATGCCAATGAACGTCTCATTCCAGTCATCAATGGTGTCCCCGAATCCCTGGGCCATCAGGAGTGGTTCACCTGCTCCGAATTCCCGGTATCCCAGCGTAACTCCATTGACCTTTACGTATTGGACAGGGGTTGCGTTGAACGATACAGGCTGGGGCGCCCTGATTACCGGAGTTACGGGTTGGCTGGTGACGGTACCGGGTGTGCCGGGGGTACCCGGGGCACTTGTACACCCTGCCGTCACGAGGAGGCAGATCATTACAGCGATTACCAGGGTTGAAATATGTGTCTTGTCCATGAACGATCCTCTTAACCGATTAATTGTGAAGTAACTTGTATTAACTATCAAAATTTAAAAGTTCGGTTATTTTTTTGTATTTTTTGTTATCCCGGTGAACGGTGTACTATGTTAAAAAACTTTAAAAAACGATAAGAAAATTGGTATGAAAAAAGGATACAAAAAGCGAACACAGGCGTTCGTTGTGCGTACATTGGAACCGGTTATGATTTGATGCGATACATCCCAGTCGGCACGGTAATTTCGAAGCGTGCTCCTTCCCCGTAAACACCTGTTTCTTCGATTCCGATACCCGTTATTGACATGATTTCCTGGATTAAAAACATGCCAAAACCCGTGTTTTTCCCAAAACCCCGTAAGAATATCTTACTTTTCTCGTCAGGTGGAATACCTCCTCCGTTATCCTCGTACAGTATTTTCAGGCAGTTCTCTCCTTGGATTGTTTTTAATGTAATCTTCGTTACCTGCCTGCCATGCCTGATGGAGTTATCAATCAGGTTGTAAAATACCCTGTCGAGTAAAGGATCGGTAAAAATCTCCAGGTCAGTCAGATCGGAGGAAAACACAATCCCGCTGTCGGAAAACGACTTGCAAGCATTTTCAAAGGATACCAATGGGTTCAACCATACCGGTTTATGGAGCCCGAGTTCCTGGTAATCGCGTGTGAAATGGAGCAAATCTTTTATTTTAACCGATGCATTCTGTCCTTTCTTTATATAATCAAGTTTAATCTTGTCGTTCTCATTCGTCTCCAGGATATCCAGGTACCCTATAATGATGGTGAGCTGGTTGAGAATATCATGCCGGGTAATGCTGGAAAGGAGTTGTAATTTTTGGTTATAAGTCTTTAATGCCTCCTCGGCATGCTTTTTCTCGGTGATATCCCGGAAATTCAGTATTCTCCCAATTATTTCACTGTTAACCCGGTATGGGGTGATAGTTACGTCGTAAATACGTCCTGTACTGAATGCAAGTGTGGTTTCCAGCGTTTGTTCAGTTGAAGAGGTGTCGTGGATTAAAGTGTGCTCCAGTAATTCCTGGTTAGTTACCTGATTTTTAATAAGAACCACGATGTTGATTTTATTATCATACATATCACGATGACCGGATATGTCCAGGATATGGTCAGCAGCAGTGTTGGAATCCCTGATCATACCCTCAAAATCAACTACGACGATACCGTCCGGGGAAGATTCAATGGTCGCATTTTTCAATGCGTTTGTCTTTTCGAGATCGTAAGTACGTTCCTGAACAAGCGCTTCAAGGTGTTCTTTGTAAGAAATTAATTCGTATTCACCCTCTTTCCTCCTGTCAATCGACTGGGTGAGTGCTCCAAGGACCAGCAATCCGAAAAAGATAAGACCAAAAACCTGAATCTTGTCCAACAGCGAAACCAGGTTTGTTTGAGATCCTGCTGGAGGATACAGGAAAAAGGCACTTATCGTTATAGCTGATACCAGCAGCGAGAAAAAGACCAGTTCTCCAGGGTAGGATATTGGAAATAAATTTCGTTTCTTTATAAAAAAAACTGAGATACTGGCAATAAACGTCCCTATTATGAGAAATATGTCTGGTGGTGATATGGTCCCATGCTGGAGAAGGAATATTGAAATAAGGAAAATACACGTTGTGATCCCGGCGGATAGTATTCCGCCCACAAATCCCGCAAGTGGGATAATGATACCATTTATGCCCATTCCCGTCTGTTGTGCCCCTGACTGGGAGATCAGGACTGCAGTCAATGCAGCAAAACCAAAAAGAATCCCAACAATGACCCGGAAAGCATTTTTTTTCAGGAGGAATATCCTGTCAGGGATGAAATTATAAAAAAAGACGATCAGGATTAATAAGGCAATACTCTGAATCCCGCTCTGGTATAACCCAAGTAACTGTGAACCATATGCCTGGGGTGCAAACGCCGGATCCATATCCAAATCCTCTGTTTAACATATTATGGAAGGATTTTTGATACAACTAATATAGATCTCCATTATATTATAGTACCTTGAGCTAAATAGGGTGGTGCTCAGGATACGAATATAAAAAAATCAGGTAAAACGCGGAGCAGATACGTTCGTTTTGCGTACATAGTCCGGTATTTATTGCACCTCCACGCTCATGAATCTGCTAACCGGTGATTTCATCAGGGTTCCTGCATATTTTTTATTTAATCTGGAGAATTTTAATATTGGACACTGTTAATTGAGATATTCTACAACTATCGTAATAGTCAGTGGGCCTTCCATAAAAGTAACTCAATTCAGTTCTATTTTCTCGCAGCAATGAGGTAATATGTCTTACCGGGTGCAAATCGCCGGTACCAGGGCTGTTGTGGTTTCTGCATGTCCTGGATGTACATTAAATCCCGGTAGCGGATACCGGTGAATCCGGCGTTTTCCAAGTCGGATACCATTGTTTCCTTCGGTACTCCCCCATCATAGGGGAGCTGGCTCCTGAGTTTTTCATCATAATGGCCGCCATGGGTGTGACCGAAAATCTTTGCCAGCCCGTCGCTCACTATCCGCTTCGCCCGGATTGAAACGCTATTATCCTTCCAGATACCCTCGATGATGAGGACAACACCCCCTTTTTTTAATACACGGTGCCATTCCTCCAGGGCAATCTCCGGGTGAGGGAGTGTCCAGACGAGGTGCCGGTTGACAACCACGTCAAAAGATCCGTCATCGAACGGAAGGTGTTCGGCATCCCCCGTCCTCAGCTCAATCGGAAGGTTATGTGCATCTGCTTTCTCGCGTGCTTTTGCAATCATCGCTTCCGAAAGGTCGACCCCGGTAACCTGGTGTCCCATCTCGGCAAACAGGAGGCCTATAACAGCTGTTCCGCACCCTACATCGAGTACCCTTTGTGGCGATACTGGTATGTTCCGGGCCAGTTCCTGTTTCCATGCGACTTTCTCCGCCTCAGTCCCGATCCCGTGGCCCGGACAGCTGTCATACATAACTGAGGAGTGGTCCCAGCTCTTCCGGACTGCATCCTTGATCTCATGGTCAATCATACTGATACCTTAATGGTGTATGGTCAATTTTTTATGATTATTTTGAGAATCCAGATAAATATTCCCTGGATCTCTCTTCTATACCGGGTCCGGGTTATCCCGGTCGGTGATTGTATCCATCGTTTAGATGTTTTCTCTGATAGGGTAAAAACCACTAATAACCGGAGATGAGTGTTCTTATTGCATACCTTGCACTTTTGAAATTGTACCTATATGCTCATCAATCTGCCATTCAGGGAATTGATCCACGTTTTCTGGCCCGGTTTTTCATTTATCCGCGCAATAAGGTCAGGCATCTTTTGGTTTTGTAAGACATCTCGTCTTCCGGCTCGGCCCGGAGTTTTGTTACGGCCCATGTCAGTTTTCACCTAACCTGTGGCTCTGGATACGCACCGGCATCATATAGAGAGTACTGCCCAAACATAACCAGGATCCCCTTCCATTTCGCACCGTTATTTCTCTTGTTACCCGAGTATCGCGTTGAAAAGTAACCCGGTCAGTGTAATGGCAACAAACAGGATTCCAACAAATATTGCAATCAATTTGATCTTAATTACCCGCCTGAGAATAATCATCTCCGGAAGTGAGAGGCCGACGACCGCCATCATAAAGGCGAGGGCAGTCCCGATGGCCATACCTTTCGAGGTAAGTACCTGCATGATCGGGAGCATCCCGGCAGCATTCGAGTAGAGAGGGATTCCTATCAGCACGGCAATAGGGACTGCAAGGGGATTATCAGGTCCCGCGATATTCAATAGGAAATCTTCCGGGGCATATCCGTGAATTATCGCACCAATGGCGATACCGATGAGGATATAGGGCAGGACTTTGAGGGTGATACTTTAGACTCAACAACGGCAAAGTCGAACCGGTCCCGCCATGTCATCGTTTTATCGGGTTGGTCATACATCTTGCATTTGTAAACAAACTCTTCGACCTGGCTTTCAAGGCGGAGCCGCCCGATAATAATTCCTGCAACAATTGCAATGATCAGGCCTGATACAATGTATAGCGCTGCAATCTGCCAGCCGAATAATGCGAACAGCATTGCAACCGCAACCTCATTGATCATTGGTGAGGAAATCAGGAACGAGAAGGTAATCCCTAATGGCACACCCGATTCAACGAACCCGATAAACAGTGGGACCGCGGAACAGGAGCAGAACGGTGTCGGGATCCCGAGCAACGCCGCAAGAACATTTCCAACACCTTCAGTCCTCCCGCCGACCAATTTTTTCACCTTCTGCGGGGTGATGTAGGTTCTGATGATCCCCACAATGAATACGATGATCGCGAGGAGCGCAGTAACCTTGATTGAATCATAGATGAAGAAATTGACCGACGACGCAAGCGGACTTCCTGCAGTCATTCCCAATACCGTGTACGTCAGCCAGTCGGCAAACTGCTGCAGGTAATCCGGGATCATAAAATGATAACTTCCCCATGAAATGTTGATTCATCCAAAGTACTGTTCCCCGATTGCGTACTATACGCACTGACTTTTCACTGCATTGACGACCATTTCAAGATCACACTCATCAAATACCGGTCCCGGAACTTTTTCAATGCCAAGGTCTGTGATAACCACATAGTCATCAATGGTAAGCCCCTGTGCCACCATAATTTTCTTTCCACAGGCAAGAGGGCAGCCATCGATGACAATCCGCCGGTCTGCTGCTTTTCCTAATCCCATAAGTTTTTCTACGGACCCACCTATACCTGCGAGACACGATCCGCTTCCGAATCCTTCATTTGTCAGGCGGCAGGCCGCAGCGTTTGATAATTGTCCAACGTTCGACCCCAGGCCGGAACAGGAATAAATTATGGTGGTTTTTCCTTCCGATCCACAGTTACAGGATGATTGTTGCTGGTTCATGTAAATCACGGTTTCAACTTTTATTGAAGTCTTGATGTAAAGAGTAATATATTTTATCATTTCATATATTTTTGAAATGACGGGGCCGATGGTAAAAGAAATATTAACAATTCCACCTGTTATCCAGGAAGAACTGGACAGGAGAGGTGGGTTGAACGGATTGATTTCACGGCTTCCTGACGACCAGGAACTTCAAAATCTTGTCGAGGTCCACCATGCCCTTTCTGACCTGATCAGGATGAAGATCCTTCATCTTCTCACCTCTCAACCGCTTTGTGTTTGTGTAATCAGGGAAATTATTGGAATTTCTGATTCTAACCTATCATATCATCTTAATGTACTGAAAAAAGCAGGCATAATCGTTGGAGAACAACAAGGGAGCTGGATAATATATAGTCTCACCGAAAGGGGAAAGAAATACAGCATTGTCGCGCAGGATTCTGATAAGGTGGTCCATGAATCCAGACTTATGTGCTACAATGAACCCCGGAAGAATAAGAAGTAGATTATTGAAATAGGTAGTAAGTTGAGTACTCGTTGCATCTGTAAGCCAATTAATCTGCTAATCAGGGATTTCGTCAGGTTTCCAGCACATTTCTTATTCTTGTTCATCCCGGCATCCGGCGGTTTGAAAATAATACATCTGGTTCATATCCCTGGCTGCTCATAATGAACGATTGACTACATTATGAATCAGCCACCTGATGTCCCGGTTATTATCCTCTCCACTGCATCTCCTGACAATGCGAAGACCATTGCGCGAGCCCTCGTAGAAGAAAGGATTGCCGCGTGCGTGAACATGACCGGAATTTCGTCATATTACCACTGGAAAGGGGAATTCTGCGATGATGCCGAGACCCTCCTGATTATCAAGACAATGGATTCCAGAAAGAGCGAGGTGATGGACGCCATCCGCCGCCTCCATACGTACGAACTCCCTGAAATGATTGTAATTCCCATTACCGGGGGTTTTCCTCCGTACCTGGCTTGGCTTAACGATGAACTGGCGAAGGATAGTCCGTCCGGCTGATATCCGGATGGGGGAATCCTTCTGCGCAGTGTAGTGTATCCGGTCCGCTGCGTGTAACATCGGTACGCATGATAGTACCCCCGGCCGGGCATAACTCGCACTATTGAAATAGACGGAGCCCGCTAGTTTAGATAAGGTAGATTGAATTGCCGGATACGAAAACAGGGCCGCATGATGCGCTCCTTCTCCTCGGGTGCCCGCAGGTACCGATACAGACAAGTGTGGCATTATACCTCGCCAGTAAGCTCCGCAAGCAGGGAATTACTACGGTGATTACCGGGAACAGGGCAGCGAGAACTAACATCGAAGTCGCTGATCCCGACCGCCATTATATCGGTGAGGTTACCGATATAGACCGGATTATTGCACAGCTGGCAGAGAAAAAGCGGGACTTTCATTTTTGTTTTTCGTTCATCCATAACGATGCCGGCCTTTCCTATGCAGCAACGGTAAAGGCGATTTCACCGGCCGCCCAGATCCTGATTATCTTTGGCGAGCATTACCAGGAAGTGGCCTCCTCGGTGGATTTTCCTGCCGAAATAATTGCAGTAAATGCCGTGCATAACCCGATGCCATTGAAGGCTAAAATAGACGAGGTGTTCCCATGGGTTGTCTCGAATCTATGAAACATGAGATTATATTGAGGGATGCGAGTTTCAAGGAATGCCGGGAATATATTTTATCGCACTTTCCTGAAAACTTCGTGGTGTTGCCCGGGTACAAGATATTTGAGAAGCATCTTATCGGCGTACCACCGCTCTACATTGCCGTTGACGGGGATGATGTAATTATACCCTATACGAAGCCCTGTTATGGGACGTTCCTGATCCGGGTCCCTGACCCTGAAATGGCTTCTGAATTACGGCAGAAAATGTCAAAATAACTTTTTCCGTTTCAGGGCACAGAGTATTTTCTGTTCATACGGTGCGATTTGCCGCCCTGATCAACAACCGGTTCCCCTATCTCGTTGGGGATGCATAGCGCATCTTTTCGTATCATGCAGACTGGTCAGGTACAGTCCTGGTGATGTTATGCCTGTTGTTCCGGACAGTCAGGAACCTATAATTTCTCGCAGGGACACACATTCGTGTGCCAAGGGGAGGTACCATGAACGACATATCAGTCCTGATAGGAGGAAAAGCCGGGGACGGAATCAACAGTGCAGGTCTCACGATTGCCCACCTGTTCAACCATCTCGGGTACCGGGTGTACATGTATTTTGATTACCCATCCCTCATCAAGGGAGGGCATAATTTTGCTATCGTGAGGGCATCTGAACATAAAATCGGGTCGCACCGTGAGACTGCTGACTTTCTTCTCGCATTAAATAATGATGCCATTGACTTTCACACCGGCATGGTGCGGCCGGACACCGAGGTCATCTACGATGCCGGTAACGCTACCAGGGCGAGCGGCACCCCCGTTCCTGTCAGCGAAATCCTCAAAGATGAAAATGCCCCGCAGATCATGGGCAACTCAGCAATAATAGGTGCTTTTGCAAAAACTGCCGGTATACAATGGAACGTTATCGAAGAAGTGTTCAGCCGGCACCTGCAGAAAGAGACGGGGAAAAACCTGTCTGTGGCACGAAAAGCCTATGATGTAGCACAAACTAAACGGGTCGTGCCTGTTATCGGGACTGGACATCTGCCCGTCATCACCGGAAACGAGGCGATGGGCCTTGGCCTCATCAATGGAGGCCTGGATGCCTATATCTCCTACCCTATGACACCGACCTCCAACCTCCTCCATTTTCTCGCAGAACAGGCCCCCCACTTCCCTATCACCGTGGTCCACCCCGAAAATGAGATCGGTGTGATCATCATGGCGCTCGGATTTGCGTATGCCGGGAAAAAAGCTGCCGTAGGTACATCCGGGGGTGGGTTCTGCCTGATGACCGAAGGTCTCTCATTTGCAGGTCAGTCTGAGATCCCGGTGGTCATTATGGTCGGGCAGCGGACCGGACCGAGTACCGGCCTTCCCACGTATACCGGACAGTCCGAGCTCCATTTCGTCCTTCATGCAGGGCAGGGGGAGTTTCCGCGGCTTATTGTTGCTCCCGGTGATACCGAGGAGTCATACGGGTGGTCCTCTCTCGCTGTGCAACTTGCATGGAAATACCAAATCCCTGCGATTATTCTCGGTGATAAGACGTTGAATGAGGGTACCTACAGTTTCGACCGGAAAGAAACCGAAGGATACAGCCTGGATCCTGAAATTCCTGGTGAGGCTCTGGTTACCGGGCCGGGGTATGGGCGCTACAGGCTGACCGGATCGGGAGTCTCCCCGCCTGCTTTTCCCGGTACACCTGGCACGGTTGTCAAGATAACCAGTTACACCCATGACGAGACCGGCCTGTCAACCGAAGATGCGGGAATTTCCGCGATCATGGCTGAAAAGAGGATGAAAAAGGGGGCACGGCTGTTGGAAGAGATTGACCGTCTCGAGGCGGTCAGGACATATGGAGACCGCAGCAGCCCGGTGGCGCTCCTGGCGTGGGGTTCTAATAAGGGTGTGGCCTGCGAGGTCGCAGGGTTGCTTGGCCTTCGTGTTATTCAGCCGGTGGTACTCTCTCCGTTCCCGCTTCGCCAGATGAAAGAGGCGC
Organism: Methanomicrobiales archaeon; assembly: GCA_037137755.1. Taxonomy (GTDB): domain Archaea; phylum Halobacteriota; class Methanomicrobia; order Methanomicrobiales; family Methanospirillaceae; genus CAIKOD01. Next base: position 9,064 of record JBAXJR010000039.1, read on the forward strand.
TTTCCGGTGTAAAGCGGCTGGTATCTGTCGAGGATAACATGGAAGGACAACTGGGTTCCCTCCTTGCAACCCATAGAATTTTCGTGGATGACCAGGTACTGAAATACGATGGCAGGCCCTTTTCGGTCGAAGAACTTCATAAAAAGGTCATGGAGGTGTTGAAATGACCGGGCGTAACCTTATTACCCCGGCACAGAACACCTGGTGCCCGGGATGTGGCAACTTCTCCCTCCAGTTTGCATTGAAGTCTGTTCTCGGGGAACTTGAAGAGTCCGGGACGTCACTTGATGATGTCGTCCTGGTGACCGGGATTGGTTGCCATGCGAAGATGGCCGACTACCTGAATATCAACAGTTTTTATTCCATCCACGGTCGGACGGTCCCGGCTGCAATCGGGATTAAACTTGCAAACCCGCGGCTGAAGGTCATATGCTGTGCCGGGGACGGGGACTGCTATGCAGAAGGCCTGGACCACCTCATATTTGCGGCGAAACGAAATGCCGATATCACCGTGATTATCCATAATAACCGGGTATACGGGCTTACAACCGGGCAGTATACGCCAACGTCCCCCCTGGGATTCCGGGGGCGCTCAACACCCGGCGGTACAACAGAACTCCCGATAAATCCCCTTGAACTGATGCTCGCAAGTGGTGCGACGTTCGTTGCACGTGGTTACACGAGGAAGATGGAACAGTTACGTTCCCTGGTGAAACAGGGCCTGTCACACCGTGGTTTCTCCTTCATTGATGTCCTCCAGATCTGTGCGACGTACAACAATATGACCGGATATTACCATGATCACGTCTATGACCTGAAGGACCACGATACATCCGGGTTTGAAACGGCATTCCGGAAGGCGAGGGAATGGGATTATAATGGCGATGCCAGGATCGCCCTGGGACTGTTCTACCAGCAGGTAATGCCGACCTATGAGGACAGGATTTTTGCCCACCCGCCGGATAACACTGACCGGCAGAAGAAAATAGATGAGATCCTGCAGGAAAAAATGTAGACCCGGCCTTTCCGGCAGTCCTCATTTTTCAACGTTTTTCAGTTTAAGATCCCGGGTAAGGCATACATTTTTTACTCTGCCAGGCCGGCACATGACGATGTCTCCTGTTTGAAAGGCGTCATTACCAGGGACCGCATGGCCTGGTTAAGGAATTACAGTTATAAGTTGGGATGCAATTACTACCTAGGATATAAACGGTGGAAACCCGGAATGACCGATGCTCTTACCCTGACTCCATTTTTTGCATGGGTCGTACTCCCCCTGCTGATATTTTTTGCCCGCATATGTGACGTAACGCTGGGCACAATCCGGGTTATCTTCATCTCAAAGGGGTTCAAATACATCGCTCCTGTAATCGGGTTTTTCGAGGTGATCATCTGGCTCCTTGCCATCGGACAGGTGATGAATAATGTCACGAATGTCGCTTCGTATATCGCCTATGGGGCCGGTTTTGCAACCGGAACTTTTGTTGGAATGGCAATTGAGGAGAAATTATCACTTGGTACCGTAATTGTAAGGGTGATCACGAACCATGAGGCAAAAGACCTGGTTGAATATTTACGTGCCCACCATTATGGTGTAACGGCAATTGATGCGACGGGCTCTACCGGTCATGTGAAAGTTCTCTTCATGGTGATAAAACGGCAGGACCTTGGCATGGTAACCGGGATAATCAGGCAGTTCCAGCCTAATGCATTCTATTCAATCGAGGACGTAAAATCCGCGGCTGAAGGTGTGTTCCCTGATAAGAAATCAAGATACCTCATGAGCTACCGGGATATGATGAAATTTTTCCGGAAGGACAAGTAATATCCCTCTAATTACCCTTGAAATTGCCTATTCCTTTCTGCCCATCCTGTAATTTACTAGGGCCTGTCGCCGCTGTACGACGGCTGCCAGATGATGTTGAGATGATGTGGATAGTATGAAACCCTGGTCTGCGCCTGCTCCCTGACAAAGGAAAGAAGATAATAGGGGCCCCCTGAGCCCCTGCCTGTTGAACCACTTGCATTCCAGCCGGTAAATGACTGGGACCCCGGCCAGGCACCGGTTGTTGCTCCCCCGGCACGGTTGGCATACGTTACACCTGCCCGTACATGACTGAAGAAATAGTCCATTTCACCGGCATCCTCCGAGAAGATTCCTGCGGTAAGGCCGAAGTCTGACTGGTTTGCGTATTCAACCGCTTCCTGTAAGGTACTGTAGTGAGCGACGATAAGGAACGGGACAAATAATTCGTTCTTGTGGAGCGGGTGACCGGGCGGGATTCCGGTAACCACCGCAGGAGTGACATAGTGCCCTTTTCGATATAAGGTCCCGGTCAGCACTTCCCCGCCTGTTTCAATGGTCCCGCCTTCAGCTATAACCTGTCTGACCGCCGAGGTGTATATGTCCTCAGCCCTGCGGTCAATTAATGGCCCGAAAAATGTTGCTCTCTCCCGTGGGTCACCGACTATGATTGATCCCACTCTCTGTTTCAGCTGCTCCATGAATGGGGAATAGACCCCCTCCTGGACGTACACCCGCGATGTCGCACTGCATTTCTGGCCGGCATATCCAAATGCTGAACGTACCACTCCTTCCACCGCTTTCGTGAGATCTGCCTTTCCGGAGACGATCACGGGGTCCTTACCCCCCATCTCGATAACAAGGGGCTTTGGGTACCGCTGCCCCTGCGCGAATTCTCTCCAGAGCCACATTCCGGTGTTTACTGATCCGGTGAATGCAATCCCGTCGATATCCATGTGTGTGACAACCGTTTTTCCAAACGGTCCCCCTGGACCGGTGACCAGGTTCAGGACCCCGTCAGGCACTCCTCCCGAAATAAACGATTTATAGAGTTTTATCCCGGATAATGGGGCCTCGCTGGTCGGTTTGAATACCACGGTATTCCCTGTTAGCAATGCCCCTGTACACATTCCTGCTGCAAGTGCAATAGGAAAATTGAACGGCGAAATCACCGCCCAGACCCCGTAGGGTTTCATAACAGATAGGGACTGTTCACCGGTGAGTGGTGTTTTTATGGGGTGTACGTAACCCCCCGAACGTTCATAGACGTTACAATAATACCGGAGGAGGTCAATTGTTTCGAAAACTTCGGCCAGTCCCTCGGTGCGTGTTTTTCCTACTTCCCACGTGAGAAGTGCAGCCAGGTCAAATGCCTGTGATTCTATATGGTCCGCTGTGGCCCTGATTATCTTCACCCGTTTTTTCCAGCCTGCCTGGTCCCATTCCGGGAAGGCTGTGTTTGCCGAATGAATCGCTTTCTCTGTATCTTCACTATCCCCTGACTGGAAGGAACCAATCAGGGTTTCCCCGTCTATGGGCGAATATACCGTGAACTCAGGTCTCTCCCTGACACTGCTGCCGCCGATATGCAGTGCGTGATGCTGCCCCAATTCCCCAAAGACCCGTTTCAGTGCACTTTCGTACGCCGGGTGGACCTGTTCATCTTCGGCGAGCGTAACGTAGGTAATCTTTTTTGGAACTTCTGCCATGTTCATCACCATGTTTGACGGGTACCGGTATCGCTTTATCCGGTAGTTTTCCCTTACTTCTGTCAGCCAGCGGTGCAGTTGATACTGCCTGCAGAGTGCCGGATAGGTCTGGCCGGATTAATATTCTGTCGTTTATAGTTGGTTGCAGTCACCCCTTGTTTATTACTATCCAGACGGGATGTGCATCCTGGTGACCGCGTGTCAGGTGAATACCTGCCTTTCCTTTTTGGAAATTGCCAAGGTACAATTTCCCCCTGTCATTTTGCCTTTGGTTCAGCAGGGTTGTTGAAAGAGGGGATAGAGGAGCCCCGGGAGGTCAAGAATCGAATTGAGTGTAAATTCTGCGGGGACCTCGCAGCGGGTATTCGCCAGGCGGTCGCCATAACGTGCGTAAAATGTCTGCATCCCGACCTCTCGGGCGGGTGCAAGGTCGCGGTGAGGGCTGTCGCCGATCATCGCCGTTGCAGCACTTTCGCTGCCGAGTTTCCTGAGAGCGAGCAGGAATGGGGCTGTATCTGGTTTTTTCCGACCGGTCATCTCGTAGGTGACGATGTGGTCAAATGCACCGGAAAGACCAGCTTTCTCCAACCTGCGTCTTGCATGAGACATATCGGCATCGGTGACCAGTGCGAGGGGCACACCTTTTTGTCGAATTTCGAGGACTACCTCTCTGACACCCGGATATGCGGTGATATGGTTCAGTTTTTCCTGTTCGTACAGGCTGCAGACCTCAAAATACCTGGGAATTGTAAAAATATCCCGGTCAAGGAGGTAGTCACGGATATTCCGCCAGTCCTCAAATCCCCAGTCCGGCCTGAGAAAGTAGGCAAAGAGTTCCTGGCCGTCATCCCGTTCCAGGTACCCTGACGTGGTATCACATGCTGCCATCTTTGCACCAATAAGGTCAAAGAGCGTGTTATCCATGTCAAATATTACAGCCCTGACCCCTTCCCCCGTCCGTTTAACCGGTGTAGTATCCTCTGCCATCAATGGTATCCTTGTTTAGAATATCTTCCCGGACCAATGTAATTGATTCCATTTATACCATGGGGGTTAAAAAAAGTGTCATAATCCCTGTTAATTCTCTGAAAGGTGGGATCCCTCAGTTTTAACTGAGTTTTTTCATCCTGACGATATTGACCGGAAGGCCCCACTGTGCAATTGTTAGCGCATCCGGTCTCCCTTTCGCGGTGAAGGAGACAACTATTCCGTCCTGTGAAAACTCGGGATCGAGGTCAAGTGGTAGGTACCGTACAACACCGGATTTACCCCCGGTATCTACAATTATCCCATAAAAACCTCCTTCGGTCGTGATATAGGTCACGTTGCCGATACCATAGATATACCCGCTGTCGCCGGGGATTTGCTGCATCAGGACGAGATAAACCGGAATTCCTTTCTGGACAGGGTAATAGGGGTTAGGAATTGTGCGCCCTGAGAATGCGACGTTGTCACCGTTTTTGAAGTGATCCGGTGGGAACGGGGATGGGATATAGATAAGCCCGTCATCGCCGTTAATCCTCAACGAAGACCCGAATATATCAGGGAGATTCAAAACCCCGGTGCCTTCAACCGATGTCCGTTCTGCAACCATAGTATTCGTACAACCTGTAACGATGCTAAAAATCGCAAGAATAACAGCGAGCAGGAGGGCAGTGACGTGGTTTCTATTCATAAAATGGTCTTTTAGCTCATTGAAATAAGTAACTTCCTGCCTGCCATGGCAATGTAGTGTCCTGGTCCAGGCTCACAAAAATTGTGTTGGTACCTTTGTTGATGGGAGTGTCCACAACTATTATAACGGGTACTCCTAAAGGAAAAAAGAGGACAAAGGGATGATACTACGACAGGTCACTTCGGAAGGGCTGGCCCACCACTCTTATTATATCGGGTCCGGCAGGACTGCGGCAGTAATTGACCCACGCAGGGACTGCGATGTGTACCTCGATATCGCAAGGGGGCTTGACCAGCAGATAAGCATTATTTTTGAGACACACCGGAATGAAGACTACGTGACCGGTTCATGTGAACTTGCAAACCGTTCCGGGGCTGCAATTTATCACGGCCCAGTGACCGCTTTTTCCTACGGGGCCCGTGTTGAAGAGGGGATGCGCTTCGCGGTCGGGGATCTCGAAATCTCGGTGCTCGAGACCCCGGGCCATACTCCCGACAGCATATCGCTTGTAGTTCGGGATAAGAAAGTCTCCGGTGACCCGTACCTGGTATGTACCGGGGACGCCTTGTTCGCGGGTGATGTCGGCAGGACCGATCTCTTCGGCAGGGGCACGGGTGAAGAGGCAGCCGGCATGCTCTACGATAGTATCTGGAACAAGATCCTTCCCCTCGGAGAGGCTGTCCTGCTCTACCCGGCCCATGGAGCGGGGTCGGTTTGCGGGGCAGACATTGTTGACCACCCGGTGACTACCACCGGGTACGAGAAAAAAACAAACCCCCTTCTCCAGAAGGACCGCCAGGCATTTATCGATTACAAAACAAGGGAGCACCATTACGTCCCCCCGTATTTCCGGAACATGGAAGTTTTCAACCAGAAAGGTCCGTCGCTTATCGGGCCGCTCCCGGAACTTATCCCCTGTAACAACCGCGAGGTGAAGGAACTGGCCGGCAGGGGGGCACAGCTCCTGGATATCAGGGCCCCTGGCAGTTTCGGATCAGGGCATATCGAAGGAAGCCTCTCTGTCTGGCGGGAAGGGCTGTCCGCATACATGGGGTGGTTCCTTAACTACGAGGCCCCGGTCATCCTCGTTGATGACTTCAATCTCGACCTGGAGCCGGTCATACAGCAGTTTGTCAGGCTCGGGTATGATAACCTGAAGGGGTACCTTGCCGGGGGTTTCCCTGGGTGGTATAAGGCGGGGGAACGTTTCAACAGGCACCGTGTATGGTCTGTTTATGACCTTCATACGGCAATTGAGTCTGCCAGCGAAGAATTGTACCTTCTCGATGTCCGCGATATCCATAACCGGGAAAAAGCTGGACACATCGCCGGTGACCACCATGTGTATGTCGGTGAGCTCCCTCAAAGAATCATGGATGTGCCGCGGGACGCGAACATTGTTCTCTACTGTGATGCGGGGTACAAGGGCTGCCTTGCTGCCAGTTTCCTTTCAATGCATGGCTACCCGCGTGTCACCAATATCCTTGGTGGTATGGCAGGCTGGTCCGGGGCAGGTCTTCCCATTGAAAAATAACCGGCTGCATTTCATTTTTTATCAACCGGAATGTTCCAATGAACGCAACCTGATGTAAGGTGTGGCCAGCCGGTGTTCAGGTATGATCAAGGGCAGGTGCCGGGATAATCAGGTCGTCCTTTCAGGTACTGTCCGGGTGTGGTCTCCCGGGAGGTGCCATTCCGGGAATAAATTACAAATCTTTATCAATACACGCCGGATATTCACATAAGATCGGAATGGAGATTGTAAAGATCCCAAGAATGGAAAAAGTGGAATACGACCGCCTGATAGAAGAGGGGTATATCAGCCGTATTGCGTTCCAGGGCGAAAAATACCCCTACATAGCCCCGTTTCTTTATGTTTTTGACGGCCAGTTCATTTACTTCATCTCTACAAAATACGGGAAGAAGATAGAGTATTTCAGAAAAAGCCCCTATGTCTCGGTAGAGGTGGAAAAATACACGAAAGACCTCTCGTGCTATACCTTCGTTACCATGCAGGGGTACCTTGAAGAGGTGCACGATTCGATCGAGAAAAAACTTATCAGGCAGCGTTTTATCGATTTAATCAAGGAAAAACACCTTTCGATGAACATTCTCGCAGCCCTCGGTCATTCCCCGCTTGACCCGCCTGAGGCAATTGCCAGAGAAGAGCGGTCCCTTGTATGGAAGCTTACCGGTGTGAAAGATCTCGTTGCCCTTAAAAATCTCTAACTTTTTTTAATGGAAACCTGCTGCCCCGCCTTTCATACATCTTTTCAAGTTCCCCTGCCATGGTATCCGCATCAATGGCCGGATAGGAGCAAGCATGGTTTTTGCAGATATAGGCGGTTGCTTTCCCACCGCTTTCTTTCATCTCTCCTGTGAATCCTGATATACGGTCGATTTCGAACGGTCCGTCTCCTCCAGGCCGATGGAGGACTACAAGAGACGGGAAATACCGGGAATTTATTGCTGCATTCATGGCAACTGTGCCGGGTGCCCTGGCATCGCCGACTATTACCACGCTTGCTGCCGGACCAAGAGCAAAATCAAGGGATGAAAGGAATTCCGTATACGCTGAAGGTGAACGTTCAACAAGCGTCGAGAAGGCCCCTGCAAGGTCCCATGCCCGTGCATGGTAGTCCTTATTGGTGGTCATCAGCCCGAGCCGCACAAGATTTTTCATTGCTATGGAGTTGACCGATGGGAGCGCACCATCATAGATCTCCTTCTGGCGGACAAGGAGGCCCGCCTCGTCCTCGTGAGATGTAAAATATCCCCCGGTTCTGCCATCAAGGAAATGATTCGTGAAATATTCCTCGATCCCGATCGCTGCCTCCAGGTATTCCGGCATACACGTAAGTTCATACAGGTCCAGGAGCCCTGCACAGAAATACGCGTAGTCAGATGCAACCCCGCGGATGCCAACCTGTCCATCCCTGTACCGGTGGAAGAGCTCCCCGGACCGGGACCGCATCGTAGCGAGGATGAAATCCGCGGCACCGGTTGCTGCTTCCATATACCAGGGATTCCCGAATGCTCGGGCAGCACGTGAAAGTGCCGAGATAACAAGACCGTTCCAGTCAGTCAGTACCTTGTCATCTCTGAGGGGCGGGACACGGTTCTTCCGGTATGCGAAAAGGCGTTCCCGTGTACGTGAAAGCGTCGGGAGATATTCTTCTTCCGGTACACGGGCAATTTTTGCCAGCTGTTCCGGTGAAGCGGTGAGGTGCAGGATATTCTCCCCTGTCCGTTTCCCGGTATCAGGTGCGGAAAAATTCCCTTCAGATTTTACATTGTAGGCGCTGATAAACGCGGGTGCATCATCGCCGAGCACCTCTTCGACCTCCCTCTTTCTCCAGAGGTAGAATTTCCCTTCAATTCCTTCGCTGTCTGCGTCTTCGGCCGAAAAAAATCCTCCCTTGGGATCATGCATATCGCGGAGGAGGTACGTAAGGACCTCCTCTGCCGTTGTCCGGAATGACATGGTACCTGTCGCGAGGTATGCTTCTGTATAGGCGGTCACGAGCAATGCCTGGTCGTACAGCATTTTCTCAAAATGTGGTACGAGCCACGTAGAGTCTGTTGAATACCGGTGGAACCCGTACCCTAGATGGTCATACATTCCCCCAGCTGACATTGCGTGAAGTGTTTTATCAGCCATCGCGAGTGCATTTTCTTTACCCGTCCTCCTCCAGTACCGGAGAAGAAACGATATGGTGTGGGGTGTAGGGAATTTCGGTGCACTGGAAAACCCCCCGTTGCCCGCATCGAACCGCAGTGCAAGGTCGTGGTATGCGGCATGGAGGAGCGTTTCGGTCGCTGGCTGACCCGCCCTTGTTCTCTCCCCGTGTTGAAGGGCACGGGTAATCTTTTCTACCGTTTCCCTGATATCGCCCCGCCGGGTTTTCCAGAAGGTCTCGATAGCGGGAATGAGGTCAATGAGACCATTCGACCCGAACCTGCTCTCCTTCGGGATATAGGTCGCCGCAAAAAAGGGTTCTTTTTCGGGTGTCATAATGATGGTGAGCGGCCAGCCGCCCGATCCCGTGAGTGCCTGGGCAACTGAAATATAGAGTGCATCAATGTCAGGACGCTCTTCCCTGTCTACCTTGATGCAAATAAACGCCCTGTTCAGCAGGGCGGCCACTTCACCGTCCTCGAATGATTCATGCGCCATCACGTGACACCAGTGGCAGGTTGAATACCCGACCGAGAGGAACACCGGGCGGTCCTGCACCTTTGCCAGCTGGAATGCCTCATCCCCCCACGGGTACCATTCAACCGGGTTGTATGCATGCTGGAGCAGGTAAGGGCTGCTTTCCCCGGAGAGCCTGTTCGGGCGTTGAGGCCCTTTTTTCCCTGCAGGACCCTTGTTTTCATGGGACGGCATACCCGTCCATTGGTCACGAGCTTATTTCTGTATTTCCCAAGGGTATGTTAATGGGACTAAAAAACAGACCTTTTCCGGAGGGTAGTCTCCCTGTGGGATATGGTAAGCATTGGGCAACCATGGTGTGGCTTTACAACGGGGTGTAGTGACCAGTAACTGACACCCTGGTTGTCCTGTAAAAAAATAAAAGAAGACCTTACTGAATCGTTGCCTTGATAATTTTTACCGTCGTTTTTGGCCTGTCACTGGCATCCTTCGGGACTTTTGCGAGCTTATCCACCACGTCCATCCCGGATGTGACCTTTCCGAAGGCCGGGTGGCGGCCGTCAAGGAAGTTGTTATTTACCAGGTTGATGAAAAACTGGCTCCCTCCTGTGTTCGGTCCGGAATTTGCCATCGAAATGGTACCGCGGTTGTTTTTGCTGGGGGGTGTAAATTCATCGCGGATTGCATAACCCGGTCCTCCGCACCCGGTTCCGGTCGGGTCCCCGCCCTGGATCATAAAACCGTCGATGATCCGGTGGAAGATGACCCCGTCATAATATCCCTCTTTTACGAGCTTTTCAAAATTCCCTGCAGTGATTGGCATGTTGTTGTCGAGTTCAATAGAAATAGTTCCCATCGTCGTCTCAAGAACCGCAATGCGTGGTTTTCCACCATCAGTCATGTATATACAATCGTTTCCGGACTGCTATTAACCTTCCATTCGTACTGATAATGATATGTTCCGGTTACAGCCAGGGGAATGTTCCCGTGATTGGGGACGAAGACTCCGGAAACCTCGTACTCATACCGCGAGATATTTCCGATCTGTTTTCCTAATGGTAAACAAGAATGCCGCAGGAGACCGGAGCTGGGAATGAAGGCAGCGGAAAACGCCTTACTCCCGTAATGGAGCAATATCATACGCTCAAGAAAGAATGCGGCGCCTCGATACTCTTCTTCCAGATCGGCGATTTTTACGAGACCTTCTGGACCGATGCAGAGGTGGTCTCGAGGGAGCTCGATATCGTCCTGACCTCCCGTTCAAAAGGCTCAGACGGAGAAAAGATCCCGCTTGCAGGTGTTCCGTGCCATGCGTTCGATGCGTACATCGCGCGCCTTGTCAGGAAGGGTTACCGCGTGGCGGTCGTCGACCAGGTGGGTGACCCGAAAGAGTCAAAAGGGATCGTAAAAAGGCAGCTCACCCGTGTGATTACACCCGGGACCGTGATCGATCCATCAATGGTCCCCTCAACTGCTGCCGCATATCTCATGGCCGTTGCTGAAGACAGCACTGCCGGGGTCGTGTCAGCGGCATTTCTTGATATCACTACCGGGGAGTTTTTCTACTCTGTATGCCCGAAGGAGAACCGTTTCCAGTCACTTGATGCAGAAATTGCGAAGTATCACCCCGGGGAATGCATAGTTTCACCGGGGACTGACCCCCTGGCGATCACCCTTATCAGGGACCGCGGGGTCCCTGTGACACAGTGGAAGCAGGAAGTATTCGGTCTTGAGAGGGCAAAAGAGGTGTTGATGTCGCATTTTCATGTGGCATCGCTTGACGGGTTCGGCCTCTTATCCCGGGGATCGGCGGTCAGGGCACTGGGGGGAGCGTTATCGTATGCAAAAGAGACGCAGGGGAAAGAACTGCCGCATATCACGGGTATTTCTGACCGCACGGTCACCGGTACCATGGTGCTCGACGCCGTAACGCTCCGAAACCTCGAAGTGCTCAACAATATCCGTGACGGGGGGGAGGACGGGACCCTGAAAAAGACTCTTGACCTGACAAAGACCCCCATGGGGAGCCGCCTTCTTGTCCGGTGCCTTACCAACCCACTCCTTGACCATGAAGAGATCAATGCACGCCTTGATGCGGTTGCTTATTTTGCCTCGCATGCACCCGTCCGTGCTGCTCTCCGTGACCTGTTATCCCGGTGCAGTGACATCTCCCGAATTGCCGGCAGGATATCCTATGGAAACGCAGGTCCCCGTGACCTCTTCACCCTGTCCTGGTCGCTCCGGGCAATCCCTGAGATCAGGTCGCTGATCGAGACAGGGACTGATGATCTTCCCCGGGCGATACGAAATGCACTATTGTCCCTTATGGACCATCGTGCAACAATTGACCTCATCCAGCGGGCAATTGTGGACGACCCCCCGGCAACGGTAAAGAATGGCATGGTGATCAGGGAAGGCTATGACAGCGAGCTTGACGACCTGAGGGGTGTATCAGGGTCAGGAAAAGACTGGATTGTACAGCTACAGCAGGAAGAACGGGCCACAACCGGGATCAAGTCCTTAAAAGTTGGCTATAATTCTGTATTCGGGTATTACATCGAGGTAACAAAGCCAAACCTCAGCCTTGTCCCGCCATCCTATGAGAGGAAACAGACCACGTCGACGGGTGAACGGTTCACCATCCCATCCCTCCGGGAGAAGGAGGCAAGTATTGCCAATGCTGACGAACGGCTGCTCGCACGGGAGGCCGTCCTCTATTCAGCCCTCCTCCGTGAACTGCAGGAGGCGGTGCCGGCAGTCCAGTCCTCTGCGGATGGTATCGGGCACCTCGACCTGTTCGCGGCCCTCGCTGAATCCGCCCGCAAATACCAGTATATAAGGCCGAAAGTAGATCCCGGGAACCGGCATCTCATCAGGGAAGGACGGCATCCGGTTGTAGAGTACCGGATGACCGGTGGTTTTGTCCCAAATGATGTCATGATTGATGCGGCCGGTGAACAGGTACTGATCATCACCGGGGCGAACATGGCCGGGAAATCCACCTACATGCGCTCCGTTGCCCTGATTACCATCATGGCCCAGATGGGGAGTTTTGTTCCGGCGTCCTATGCAGAGATCGGGGTCGTTGACAGGATTTTTACCAGGGTCGGTGCCTTTGATGACCTGGCCTCCGGCCAGTCGACATTCATGGTCGAGATGATAGAACTCGCGAATATCTTAAACAACGTGACAAAAAAGAGCCTGGTGATCC
>JBAXJR010000040.1:0-21043 GCA_037137755.1 Methanomicrobiales archaeon
ACGGAAGCATTGCCGCCTGGGGAAACAACCAGTACGGCCAGTGTAATGTCCCAACAGGAACCAGCTACGCGGCAATCAGCGCCGGGGGGTGGCACAGCCTGGCGATCGCTACGAACGGCAGCATTGTTGCATGGGGTGAGTCCACGGGAGTGGCCCCGTCCGGGAATGACTTTTCGGCTATCGCCTCAGGGTGGTACCACAACCTGGCCCTCCGCCAGGATGGCACCATTGTGGCATGGGGGAATAACAAAGTCGGCCAGTGTAATGCCCCCTCCGGGAATGACTTTGTCGCCGTAAGCGGCGGGGGATATCACAGCCTTGCTTTACGGCAGAACGGGAGCATCGTGGCCTGGGGGGACAATCAGTATGGACAATGCAATGCCCCGGCAGGGAACGACTTTGTCGCCGTAAGCGCCGGGGGGTATTTCAGCCTGGCCTTACGCCAGGATGGGAAAATCGTGGCATGGGGGGCGAATGATTCCGGCCAGTGCGATGCCCCTGCCGGGACCTTTTCCTCTATCTCCGGCGGCTATGAACACAGCCTGGCCATTGCACCGGCGACTGGATCTCCGGTAGCGGGATTTTCTGCCACGCCAAAAAGTGGAAAATCCCCCTTACAGGTCCAGTTCAATGATACCTCTTCCGGTACACCTCCGCTGTCGTACCAATGGAACTTTGGTGATGGGAGCCCGAATGTTACCGTGCAAAACCCCCTGCATACCTATACGACAGGGTCCAATTTAACCTTCAATACGGTGCTGACCGTTGCAAATAGCGAAGGAACTGACAGTACCGCCTGTAATATCCTGGTTAACATAACCGCCCCAGACCCCTCGGGTACCCAGATCACTGCCCCTGCGGTGATCAGCACTCCGGGGAACTACCGGCTTATGAACGATCTCACCAATTCAACCGCAGAGACTGCAATCTGGATAAAATCCTCGGATGTATATCTCAACGGGAACGGCCATACGCTCAACGGGGCTTTAGCCCTGAACACCACAGGGGTTCTGGCCGGAGACCCGTCACGGGACCTGAAGAATATCACGGTTGAAAACCTCACTATCACCGGATGGACCCCTGGCATTCAGATAACCAGGGTCACTGACAGCAGGCTTCAGAATATCCGTGTAACAGGTAACCAGGAAGGGATCCGCCTGAGTGGTTCCCCGGGGACCGCAGTCAGCCACTGCCTGGTATTCGATAATATCCCGCTGAACGAGAAGGGGGTATTCGTAGGCGGAACGGGTATCAATGCATTGGATTCTCCATATTCCCGCATTCTTGATTCCAACATAAGTCACAACGGGTGGGGGGAGGAACTTCCCGGTGTCGGAGGCTATGGTATACTATCCCTTAATAACACCGGCATGCTTGTTTCCGGCTGTGTTGTCAATACCAATGTCAACACCGGGATTTGGAACCAGGACTCGGAGGATATGGTTGTCGTTGGGAATCTGTTCCATCACAACAGTGGTAACGGCGGGATATTTATGACAGCACGGTCTGAAGCCCCTGAGCTGAATTCCACCATCGCAGACAATACCGTATCAGAGAGTGGATGGGGAATATGGCTCATGATGAATAACAACACCATCAGGAATAACACGGTACGTGATTGCGGGTACGGAATATTGCTTGATACCAGCAGGAATGCGACGCTGACCGGGAACGTAATGTTCGATAATACAGTGAATTTCGCGGTGGATGGCCAGGAAACAGAAAATTACTTCCATAGAATCGATACCTCAAATACCGTTAACGGCCATCCGGTTTACTACCTTGTCAACCAGTCCGGTACGGTTGTAGACAGGATCACCAGAGCCGGAACGGTCTACGGAATATCCTGCCAGGATCTTACGGTCCGGGACCTGGCCCTGGATGAGAACGAGTACGGGGTATTCCTCCTCGGGTCCGATAGGGCCGTCATCCGTAATGTGACCGCATCCGAGAATACCAACGGGTTCAGCATTATAAATAGTGATAATCCCCGTATCGAAACATGTACCGCTAGGGCGAATACCAACAACGGTTTCCTGGTACAGGATTCAGATGGGGTACAGATCAGGGACTCAGGCTCTTTCCAAAATACAGGGGGGATGGAAAGCGGGACAGGAATTGCTATTACTAACTGCCAGGACGTTCTCCTTCAGCAGGTGAACGCCAGCAGGAATAACTTTGCGGGGATTGACGTGGAAGGCACCGGTCGGGTGGACCTGTCAAACGTAATAACCAATGCGAATGGGGCTGTCGGGATGATTCTGGGGGGAGAAACAATCCAGGTCACCGGATGTTATATCCTGGATAACGAGGGTCCCGGGATAGGTATGCTGGATTCCAGCAACGTCACAATCTGGAACAACTACTTCTCGAATGACGAAAATATCGATATTTCCAAGGGGGTTGTAACCGGGTCTTCCTGGAATATCCAGAAAACAGCCGGTAATAACATCGTCAACGGTCCGTTCTTTGGCGGGAATTACTGGGCAACACCAGACGGGACCGGTTGGTCACAGGTCACGCCTGACCGGGGCGATGGATTCTGCAATGCACCGTTTGTTATAGATGCGAACAATACGGATTACCTGCCGCTCCATTCCTATACTCCGAAACCAACATTCCAGGCGGATTTCGCTGTTTCACCCGTGAATGGGATGGCTCCCCTGACCGTGAAATGCACCGATAAGTCCATCGGCAGCCCGACACATTATTATTACAATTTTGGAGATGGCGTCAATGTTACCGGGCCAAATCCTGTCCACACCTACAAGTACCCCGGTACCTACAGCATCACCCTGACGATCACGAAATATAACCCCGCAACAGGTTCCATAATGAGCAGTGTGGCCACAAAAACGAATGTTATAACGGTCAGCAAAGTTCCGGTCGTCATGCCTGTCGCGAAATTCACTGCATCACCGACCAGTGGAACCGTGCCTCTGACCGTAACATTTACGGACCAGTCCACTGGGAACCCGACATTTTATACCTATGATTTCGGAGATGGTGTCAATATGACCGGGGCAAACCCGGTTCATACCTACCTGTTCCCCGGGGTCTACAATGTCACCCTGACGGTCCTGAAAAATGATGTAAGCAATGGTTCGGTTGTTAGTAATGCATCTGTTCAAAAAGGCCTGATTGTGTTGAACGGAAAATAATTTTCTCACTTAACCTTTTTCCATGATATCATTTGTCTTTGACTTTTTCCCACTCGTGAGGCTGAACATGGTAAAAATTTTGGTGATTTAGACCTCCTGATCGTCAGTCAAGGATAAGAATTAATAATTTCTATCATGAAATTTTTTGAATCAAACAACGCTATGGGTGTGAAAAGGTGGCCTTTCAAATTTTCATCGTTCTGGTGCGACGCCAACTTGTTTCATGAAGGTTTTTTTAAAAAGCTCCGGGAGCGACTGGTAAAAATTTGGAATGACTGGAAATATGCAGGATAGATTTGAGAGAATCTCTAAAAAATCCCTGAAAAATCCTCTAAAACCATTTATCCAGTGTCTTTTGTCCGGCTTTGCCTGCAATCCCTTCAAGTGATTTTCTCACCCGTTCCACCGAGAAATTGTAATCCCCGCAGAGCATCTCCTCGATCTTAATGGTGTCGGGCGGATGCCAGGCAAGGTTATACTCATTCGTGACAGGCGGGTGTAAGAAAAAGTCAATGACCTGTCCTGGATCGAAATCCGGTTCCTTTTTACCCATGGTATTTTCGAAGGAACCTTCTTTTACCAGTTTCAGTGCTGTCTTTGGGCCGATACCTTTCACACCGGGGTTAAAATCGTTCCCGATAAGTACCGCGATCTGTACCAGCTGTTCGCGGGTGATACCCAGCCCTTTCAGCACCTCGGCGAGGATAACCTTTTCCGGGTTTAATACAAGGCTCCTCCCGTGGATTTTGCGTTTCCCGCTAATCGTGAGGTTCCGAACCAGCATGGGGACACCAAACAGCAGGGTATCGTAGTCCTGCGACACGACATAGGACGCATCGCCATGCATCACCATGTGTGTCGCCTGTGCTTCTCCTTCGCTTGGTGCATCGATGCAGGGTATACCCATCAGGGACAGGAGTTTTTTTGAGGTTTCTATTATGTCCCGGTCGACCTTTGATGATGACCGCGCCTGTTTATACGCTTCTTCGGTGTCACCTCTTGCAAGGGCCTCCTCCCAGCGTTCACCTGCCTTTGCCCGTGCATTTCTTCGCTCTTCTATGGTCTTTTGTTTGAAATCCGGAGGTGGGCCGTCGAAAACATACACCGGCCGGATCCCTCTCTCGAGGAAATTTGCATTCCGAAAGAGAATACCGGAAAGATGGGATGTGATACGCCCCTTTGTGTCCATCAGGGGCGTACCGTCAGGCTGGCGAATAATTGAAAGGAACTGGTAGAGAGCGTTATGGGCGTCAACTGCCGCTATTCCGGGGAGTGCCTCCCATCCGAGGGGCACTTTATAGTCTGCAATGATATCTCGTAACGCGACTCCCATGGTAACCTCGCGGAGTGACTTTTCCTAGCGGTAGATACGTTTCCCGAACTCGTTTACGACATCATCGAGATGGGCTGCACTCGCATCGTACTTCTGGATCATTTTCGCTGAAATTTCTTCAAGATTAGCCCTGATTGCCTTGTCACGCACCTGGAGGCTCCGTTCCAGTGAACGGATCCTCATGCCCTGTGACAGGAGGAGCCCGCCAAGGGAAAGCATCATCAGGGTTGCGCCCAGGGCGATTGTACTATCAAACCAGAGGCGCGTAACGAGTGCGAGCGTGGCAATTACAAGGATAATAATAAGAATAATATCGCGCGCGTATTCCCGGATATCCATGCTTTTAGATAATGAAGACCAACTAATTAAACTACCTATGGTGCATGGAGTTTTAATATGGAGTTGAAGCAGCTGGTTCCGCTGGCAGGGATGCTGGTAATGATGGTTCTCGTGGAAATCGGCGCCATACTTCTGTCACTCCCGATGAAAGCGGCAGGAATCTCGGCATTCGAAGACCCGTCTTCCGTGTTAAATCCCCTTATCTTTATTGCAATACTTCTTGCCTTCACCGCGGTGCTCCTGGTCCTGCTTAAGTACCGCTATAAACAGTTGATCGTTATAATCATTGCAATTTCAATTTTTTTCACGTTTGTTTATATTTTCAGCTCCATTGTGGCCTTCTTTACAAGTAACGAGATCCTTGCAGTTGTCCTGCCTCTCGTACTATCAGGGCTTGCCATTGCCCTCCTGTACCGGTTCCCTGAATGGTATGTCATTGATACGCTCGGGATACTTATTGCGGCCGGTGCGGCGTCAATTTTTGGCATTTCGCTTGGTATTGTGCCGGTAATTATCCTGCTCCTGCTTCTCGCGGTTTACGATGCTATCTCTGTGTACAAGACCAAGCACATGATCACCCTCGCAGAAGGTGTGATGGAGATGAAAACACCTATTCTCTTCGTCATCCCGAAAAAGGCCAGTTATTCGTATATCAGGGACGGGATAGGCAAGATTGGCGAGGGAGAACGGGGCGCGTTCATCATGGGGATGGGGGACCTCATTATGCCTGCGATCCTCGTTGTTTCTGCCAACATGTTTATAAAAACCGGGGGGCTGTCATTTATCAATATCCCTGCATTAGGGGCGATGGCTGGATCCCTTGCCGGCCTCGTAGTCCTCCTGTGGTATGTATATAAGGGAAAACCGCAGGCAGGGCTCCCTCCATTAAACGGGGGGGCAATAATTGGCTTTCTGATCGGTTGTGCACTAAGCGGGAGCTGGGGATGGATGATTATCTAGCGATGGAAATAATGCCAAAACTCATCTAAAATAGTAGCAGGAAAGGCCCCGGTTTGATAGGTTCGAAAATGTATACTTTTTTTATCGGTTAGAAATCAGTAGGTAAGGGTGTAAGGAACCGGTTCTTCAACCACCCCAGGTTCCCGCCAGTATTCCATGAGGGTTGAAAGGACCTCGTCAACCCCAATGTTCTGGCCTGTTGACATCTGGGGATAGCCTTCCAGGCCTTTTATATCAGATTTATTTGCCACTGCGATAACCGGTATATCGATGGTGCTGGTAATTTCTTCATAGAGTTTCATCTGGTCTTCAAGCGGGAACCCGCAATGTTCGCTCGGGTCAATGATAAAGAGGATTACATCCGCAATATTGGTTATTGCAGCCATTGCCTGCCGTTCGATGGGGTTTCTCTCCTCAGGCAGCCTGTCAAGCACACCGGGAGTATCGATAAACTGCATCCGCTTCCTCCCGTCAACCCGATGCCCGACGATAACACCTTTCGTTGTAAACGGGTACGAAGCAACTTCCGGGTCTGCTGTGGAAACCAGCCGGATAAATGATGATTTGCCGACATTCGGGTACCCTGCGATCACTATCGTGAAAATGTCCTCCACATGGGGAAGCTTCCGGACAACATTTCTTACTTCATTTAAGAACCGCAGTTCGGAGTCTACCTGGTGAACGACAGAAGCGAGTCGTGCAACCGCCTTTTTTCGTGCGGCAAGCGGATCATCGCCTCTCCGTGTCTCGTATATCAGGTCAGGGCCGTGAAGCCTGGACCACCTGGCTGCCCATCCGACCGCACCGAGGGCTTTTTTCAGCCTCGGAATTCCATAGAGGATATCAACAGTTTCCCGGTAAAACGGGGGCAGGGTCTCGAATTCAGGGAATGTCTGGATCACGTGTACCAGCCTGTCATGGATGGAGTGGCTGACGGCCCGTACGAAATCCTGATTTGCGCGGTCTTTATTCGCTTTTAATTTCATTTTAGCCGCAGCACGCCGGAAACACCTGTCAAGGACTTCGTCAGCGGTCGGTACAGTCGGGATTCTCTCAAATTCCACAGAAGTTCAACCTAACCTATTTATGGTACTCCCATGATTAATCATTATGGATCTTTCCCTTATTCAGAAAGACATCCTGATTACACTGATTTCCCTTTACCAAAAGCATTCCCACCCGATTAAGGGTGAAGATATCGCCGATGTAATTAAACGGAACCCGGGTACTATCCGGAACCAGATGCAGTCCCTCAAAGCGATAGGGCTGGTTGACGGTGTCCCCGGACCGAAGGGGGGGTATAACCCGACGGCACTTGCCTTCCGGGAGCTCGACCTCGACAGTTCTGATGAGGATTATGATGTCCGTATCTCCCGGAATGGTGAGACGGTAACGGGGGCAAAGGTATCAGAGATTGATTTCACTACCCTGTGTCACCCGGATATCTGCCATGCATTAATAAAACTGATTGGAAGCGCCAAAATCTTTGAGATCGGTGACCAGATCACGATCGGCCCTACCCCGGTTAACAAGCTCCTGATCCGCGGAGAGGTGTACGGGAAAGACGAGGTGGAACAATCCCTGCTGATTACTACCCAGGAGATGATCTCACTCCCGAAACAATCAATCAGGCATTATATGAGTGCCCCGATCCTCTCGCTCCCACCAGACTCCACGCTTCGTGATGCGCTTCATCTCTTCAATACCCGGCATATCCACGGTGCCCCGGTTATCGGTAACGGGGGCCTTGAAGGGATAATAACTCTTTCAGATGTGATAAAAGCGATTGATAGCGAAATTCCCCTGACAAATAAGGTCAATACGGTAATGACTACGGATGTAGTGAAAGCATCAGCTGATGTCCAGCTCTTTGATGTAATTGGCAGGTTCAAAGAACGCAAGATTGGCCGGCTTGTAGTCGTTGATGGGGACATACCAATAGGGATTCTCACCCAGTCTGATATCATCCGGGTATTCCCATCGCTTTAGGCCAGAGACCGGTGCTGGACCCGGGCCATTACTTTTTTACCCGGTTATGAGAATGCATTCAGCCCTTTTCATCCGGCGGGTCGTATGATGACTAATTTTGTTCAGCCCCGGGATCATTCCCGGTGTGCAATGTCACCGGTACTCTGTCAGTGATCACCATTCTGGCACTAAAAAGACTGGCTAACCTATTTATGGCTTAACCCGAAACAAATTTTACACCTTCCCACAACAATGCCGGGCCATTTACTCCCTGGTTCATGGAACGAACCTTTGTGGATTATAGAGGGCGGCGCTGCCAGTCGGGGAATCCCGTGGGGATTTCCAACAGGCAGCTGCCACTGGCAGGGAAGAGATGAAGGAGGACCAGGATATCATGACAGAAATTCCGATTGCCCCGGTAATACGGATTATGCGGAAGACCGGCGCTGAACGTGTCGGCAACGAAGCAGGAGAGGCTCTTGCTGACCTGATGGAACAGTATGGCCATAAAATTGCAAAGGAAGCGGTGAAACTCGCATCCCATGCCGGCCGGAAGACGATTACTGCGGCGGATATCCGGATGGCGGCTGATCTGCTGAGCTAGAAGCATCAGATGGACAAAATTTAACGTTTTACCGGTTTTATCATCAATCTCTCGAGGTTTTTAAGCATCTTTAAATATTAATATATCATCATTTTTTTCTATGACACGTATACTGGCCCGCCAGCTTTCAAAGAAGAAAATTATGACCAATGACGGAAAGGTGATCGGGACCCTTAAAAATATTATTGTCGACGATGAGACAGGACAGGTAATAGATCTCATAATTCACCCGGATTCGTCTTTTGATACATCAGGGTACCGTCTTGAGGGTGATAAACTCTATATTAATTTTGAAGCAGTGAAAGATATCAAGGACTATATTGTTGTTGACCGTTATCTCTCAAGAAAATAAGATGAATAGTTCTGTATCGCCTCAATAAAACCATCTCCATACCCTTTTTTTGCGATATATCCTGCAGCGGCCATTGCTGCCGGATGTCCGTTTGCCACCGTAACCCCTATTCCCGCGGCTTTGAGCATCTCAACATCGTTGATTGCATCACCTATCGCGAGAAATTCCTCGGGTGGGATCCCGAGGTCATTTGCCAGGTCCATAAAAGCTGTTGCCTTGTTGACCCCTTTTGCCTGGAGGTGGATGGCAAACCCGGTATCGATAACCCGCACGTCGTAGTCAGCGAGTAGTTTTTCCACCTCTTCAGGAGGTACCGTCCGTGAGAAGGCGACATCCGCATACCGGTACTGGGGGCTCAGCAACTGGAGGGGAGTCCCTGCATTCCGGTAATGCGCCTGTATTACCTGGAATGCCTCGAGACAGACGGGCTGATCCCCGTGGATATGGAGTTCACCTGCGAATCCAACCCGGTAAACGCCCCCGTTTTCCCCTATAAAGGTCCCTGATGTGCCTATCATGCGGCACAGAGCGTCCATGAAACACGCTGTATTACCGCTGGCAAGCACGACCTCTACGCCACGTGAAACAAGCTCCCTGATCACCTCTATAGCCCCGGTGTGCAGGGAACGGCCTTGATCGGTTATGGTGCCGTCCACATCTGTCAGGATTGCTCTTAGCACGGCTTGAGACCTGCCTCTTCAACCATGAATGGTGCTTCACCCTCGGGCAGGTTCGGGCTGTCCACGAGGCGGGCTATTCTTTTACCCCCCTTGCTCTTCCGGAGATATAACCTGAACGTGGCGGTATGGCCAACGATGTTGCCACCGATCGGCTTTGTCGGGTCGCCGAAGAATACGGCCGGGTTCGACATCACCTGGTTTGTCACAAGCGCCACGGCATTGTTCTCGTCCACGAGCTTGAACAGTTCATGCATGTGCCGGTTCAGTTTCTGCTGTCGTGTTGCGAGTGTCCCCCTGCCTGCGTATTCTGCACGGAAATGGGCGGTCAGGGAATCGATGATAAACAACCTGACCGGCATATCTGACTCCTTCATCTCGGCAGCACGTTCGCGTGCTGTATCAATGAGAAGCATCTGGTGATCTGAGGTGTGGGCACGCGCGACATGGATATTTTTTAAGAACTCCTGCGGATCGGCACCATCAATTTCGAGACCGTTCACCATCTGCTCGATACGTTCAGGCCTGAACGTGTTTTCGGTATCGATATAGATCGCGCTTCCGTTCAGCCCTCCTTCCGACTCGGGGAGCTGGACATTGACCGCGAGCTGGTGGACTATCTGGCTTTTACCTGACCCGAATTCACCATACAGTTCGGTGATCGCCTGTGTTTCGAGGCCCCCGCCGAGGAGGGTGTCGAAATCGGGGACGCGGGTCTGCAGTTTCCGAATCTCCTTCCTCTGTTCGAAAACATCTTTTCCTGTCTTGAAACCGCCAATATTGACCAGTTCGCGGGCGGCCTTGATCATCTTCTTGGCAACAGCCTCTCCGATCTCAGCGGTCTCCGCGAGATCGAGCGGGGATGCTGTTGCAATGCTTTCAACGGTGACAAATCCGGCTTCCCGGAGTTTTTCGGCGGTGGTTGGACCAACGCCGGGTAAGTCATCAAGTTCCAGTGGACCTGTGGTGGTCATTTCTTATCTACCTCTTACTAAAATAACATCATATACTCTCGCATATATGCATCCGGCATGTGCGCAGGGTGAAAGTGAAAAAAAACGGCTTCATGGAAAACCGGTCCCTGCCGGAGACGGTATCCCGGTGGGATGTTGTGGCCCTCCTGTCAGTGGGCGTTGCCGTGCTGCCCTTTCATTTCAGGCAGTCCCGTGCCAATCTGTTCTTTCAGGCGCCGGCACCGCACGAGTACCTTTTCCGGGGATAGTTCAACCGCTTCAATGGTTTCCGGTGTAATCGTATGACCTGTAAGCGTACCCGTTACTCGGATTTCACGCCCGTGGGGGTGCTCTCCCTCAATGAGGTACGAGGCAGTCCCGTTTTCGATCATTGTACCTCTCCTGCCAGCCAGGATCGTTCCCTGGAACTCTATTGGCTGCTGAAATACCTGGGTTTCAACCAAGATGGAACTACCCCTGCCGACACTTAATTCGAGCTCACCGGTCCTTCCGGCCCGTGCCGTGGCATTGTAAATCGTGATAGCGTCCCCCTGGAAATAATGCTGCACTGCTGTATCCCCCCAGAACACTACCCTGATCTCACCAGTACCATCCCTGACTATGATATTCCTGACATGGGACCGGGAACCATCCCTCGCGATGAAAGACCTTGCAGGCAGGACCCGGGAAATCGTGCCCCTGACAGAATATACGCCCCCGTCTCCCACTTCCCCTATGGGGTTCATCAATACCTCAATTTCCAGTTCTATGGGCTCTATCGTGCTTTTTTCATCCACGCTGTACTCCCTTGCAGGAGGGCGTGAGCGATTTACAGCGCCGGTAATACGCAATGTTGTTCCCGGTACCAGTTCATCGAGGATTTCCGGCATCCAGCAGATGAGCCGCGCGGTCCCGCTCCCGTCTCCAATGACCGCTCCCCGCATCTCACCCCCTGTGCCGTCACGGCGGGTGAAAAGCCTGGGTTCCTCCAGTGAAAGCAACCGGGCCTCAAAAGTTACGCGTTCCGCCGGGGCCGTGTTGAGCGGTGATATGTTATTCCGGCATTCGATCTCGCAGGAGGCCTTCCTGATGGCGAGTGCCATGATGTCACCCGGTCGCTTTCCCGGTTTTCCGATGACCTCAAGCACGTCGCCTTTCTCGATCTCCTGTGCCGCCATGGCTTTCTCGTCCCAGAGGACCAGCCGGGTCTCGCCGGTCTCGTCCCCGACAAGGATCGAGGCAACGAGGCCTTTCTCCCCGTCGGTGCGGTCGAACTCCTTCGGTTCGCTCTTCTCGATTACTTTTGCGAAAAATGAAAAAAGACTTGATTTAGCCACCAGGCCATGTATCTTCACGTGCTGCCGGCCAAGATCGGCAACGACAAGCATTGCACCGGTCAGCTCATCGACAAGGTCTCCGCAGTCCCGGATCTTCTCCTCTACCCGTCGCTCGAACTCCTCCCTGCTGAGCAGGTCATCAACAAGCGCGTAGTGGAACTGCACCGGGGTGATCCCTCACTTATTGCTGCCACGGCGGTGTGACCATCGTTGAGGTGACGTCCTCCGTGGTCTCCCTGTTTCGCATGAGCGCCTTTCTCTCTCCTTTTACGAGGACTTCGGCACATCTCGGCCTGCAGTTGTACTGGGATGCCATTGCAAACCCGTAGGCCCCTGCATCAAGGACCGCGATGATGTCTCCCGCCTCTACGGTCGGGAGTAACCGGTCGGCAGCTAAAATATCCCCGGTCTCACAGATCGGACCCGCTATCGAATAGGTCTCTTTTTCGGGTGCAGTCGCCTTGTTGGCGACGATGACCTCGTGGTAGGAGTTATACATGGTCGGCCTGATCAGGAGGTTGAACCCTGCGTCCACGTTAACAAAATTTTTATGGGCAAATTTGACTGAATTTACGCGGGTAAGAAGTACCGAAGAATCGGCAACGAGATATCTCCCGGGCTCCACCCAGAGTGCAGGGCTGATACCCGCAGCGTTAATCCCCTCGACAAAAACCGGCACAACTGCCCGGGCGTACTCCTCGGGGGTTGGTGCGGGATCGGTATCGTGGTGGTAGGGAATACCGAGGCCACCGCCAAGGTCAATAAATTCAAGTGCGACCCCTATCGCGGTCAGGTCTTTTGCGACCTTTACCATCACTTCGGTAGCTTTCACAAAAGGTTCGATTTCGAGGATCTGGGAACCTATGTGGCAGTGGACCCCGACCGGGACCACATTGCTGCACGTGAGTGCCTCCCTGTACGCGGACAGGATCTTGTCATGGGCAATACCGAACTTGCTTGATGCAACCCCGGTCGCGATTTTAGGGTGGGTTGGAATGCGGAGTGCAGGGTTGACACGGAACGAGATCCGTGCTTTCTTCCCGCCTGCTTTGGCAGCAGCATCGAGCTGGTGAAGTTCGTCAAGCGAGTCGACAGAGACCGTGATACCATGAGCGACCGCGAGGGCGAGGTCGCCAGGGCTTTTTGAACTCCCGTTAAAGAGGAGGTCTGCCGGTTTCATCCCTGCAGACAGCGCGAGCTCGAGTTCACCGGGTGAGAAGACATCAGCACCGGCACCGAGTCTCCCCAGTGCACGGAGAAGCGAGACGTTCCCGTTGGCCTTTGCGGCGTAGAGCACTTTAGAATTCGGGTACAGGGACGCCAGGGCTTTTTGGTACCGTGTATAATTGTCGCAGATCCGCTGTTCATCCGTGACATAAAGCGGGGTCCCGTGCTCCTGCGCAAGGGCCACCAGGTCATGCCGGCCGATAAACAGGTGCCCGCCCTGAACTGAGATGTGTGGGGGCAGTTTCACGCCGATAGCCCCCTCATCCTTCCCAGTGCTTCGATGATGCGTTCTTTTGGCCGGGTGAGTGCAAACCTTACATACCCCTCACCCCAGCGTCCGAAGCCGAGACCGGGTGTGACGACAATACCTGCCTTATCCAGCATCATCGCGGAGAATTTCATGCAGTCTTCGACCTGCATCCATACGTAGAAGGTCGCTTTTGGGGCGGGGACGTTGTAGCCCAGTTCGTTAAGTCCTTTTACAAGGATGTCACGCCGCTCCTGGTAGATCGCACAGGCCTCCCTGACACAGTCCTGCGGGCCGGAAAGGGCCGTGATTGCAGCATGCTGTACGGCGTTGAACACACCGGAATCCACGTTGGTCTTGACACGGCCAAGGCCTGACAGGATATCAGGGTTGCCTACGGCCATCCCGATCCGCCAGCCGGTCATATTGTAGGTCTTCGAGAGGGAGTGCATCTCGACACCGACCTCCATCGCTCCCTTCACTTCGAGGAAGGATGGTGCACGGTACCCGTCGTAGGCGATTTCCGAATAGGGGTTATCAGAAACAACAATGATATTGTTCTCGCTGGCAAAATCCACCACTTCGCGATAGAAGTCCGTTGAAGCTACCGCCGCGGTCGGGTTGTTCGGGTAGTTGATGAACATGAGTTTTGCCGCTTTGATGACATCCTTTGGAATGTCTGAAAGGACGGGAATGAATTTATTCTCCCTTTTAAGCGGCATTTCATGGACCCTACCCTCTGAGAACAGCGTTCCCGTGTAGTATCCAGGGTAACCGGGACTCGGGGCGAGCACGTAATCGCCGGGATCAACAAAGGCCTCTCCGATATGCGTGATTCCGTCTTTCGATCCCATCAGGGCAAGGACTTCTTTGCCCGGGTCAAGGGATACCCCGAACCGTGTTTTATACCAGTCTGCAACGGCACTCCGGTATTGCGGCATTCCCGCGTAACTCGGGTAATGGTGGTTTTCTACATGGTGTGCCGCCTCGCAGAGCGATTCCACGATATGGCGGGGTGTTGGAAGATCAGGGTCACCTACCCCGAGGTCGATGACATCAACGCCGCTCCTTATTTTCTCGGCCTTCATCTCATCGATCCGGGCAAAAAGGTAAGGGGGAAGCTGGCCCATACGTTTTGCGTACATTTGCACATATTTTGATTTAATGCGATACATCCCTTTCGGCACGGTGATCTCGGAACGGGTAACTTTGCGGTGTATGAAGTGCCCGTCTTTTGGTAGACCTCTTATCTGAACCTCGCTAGTCGACCTTTCGCTTCCCTATTCCCTTAAAGAGAGTTACCATCCTTAACGATCCATCAATTCCGCAAATAAATGAGATTAAACGATGTAAAAACAGTTTCATGAACTTATTCATTCCCGATCGGAATGGCATTTTCCCATAATTTTTGAAAAACACCTCTTAGCTGGGAATTCAGAACCGCATCACGAATCCTGATCATTGCATAAGGCCGGGCGAGATCTCTTTGATCCTCAGGTTCAAATATGCATGTTGTTTTGTCCACGAGGATGAAGTTATGTTCCGTGTTGCAAACCCGGATTTCAACCAGATCATGATAGAGTTGCCGGGTATCATCATCCTGGATGCAGGAGGCGATTTTGGAAAAGAAATTTAAATAAGGGGAATCCGGGTAAATTATTTTTACAGAAATTCCCCTTTTCAACAGACTGACCAGGTTATTCATTAATGAATATAATGTTCTTTCATCAGGTTCTGAATTAAAAGAACCATAGCGAATCTGAGTAACATATATCACTTCTTTTTTCGCTTCATTGTGTATCCGTATGAAATAATTCAGGATATCTTCATTGCTGTACATAATTTGTAAATCCTGAAGATTGGGTGATGATTGATTTTTTCTCTCTAAACCCTGTTCGAGTTGAGTTATGGTATTTTTTAAATCCTCCCGCTTTTTTTCATGTTCGATAAAATATTTCATATAGGTTCGTTGAAGTGCAATTTCCGGAATGATGGCTTCGTATTTTTTTGGCCTTCCGGAATGCTCGATAATTATTTCATTTATGAGAAGCTGGGAGAGCGTTTCATAGATTTTTCCCATAGGAACATGAGATTCTCCTGACAGAATTCTCGCGTCAAGTGGGCCTTTTCGAAGCAGGCAGGCGTAAATTAATGCCTGGTATTTAGAAAGACCAATCTTCTGGAGCAAATCGATGTCAGACATTAAACTTCACTGAGTTTATTTGGTGTGAATTGTTTAAATCACTATACCAGGAGAATACTGATTATGACAACCATGACTAAGGAACCCCAGTCTCCCCTTGAAGTCGTCAAGGCATTCTTTGCTGCAATGGCAAAGCTCGACTACGACACGGCACTTTCGTATGTTTCCGATAATTGTGAGTACGATAACCTGCCCATGCCTGATGCCAAGGTATATGGGCCGGCAGGTATTCGTGCCGTGCTGGAACCATTCTTCGCGCCAACCATCAAAAACGAGTTTGTCGTGCTGCGCGAAGCGGCACAAGGCCCTGTTGTATTTATGGAGCGACTCGATCGGCACCGCCTGCCAAATGGCTGGTTTGAGTTGCCCGTCATGGGTGTGATGGAGGTGCACAATGGTCGCATCACGCTCTGGCATGAGTACTTCAACCTGCCCACGATCGCACCCATGTTTACTCCGCAATCCTGACAAAATCAGCGTTTAACGGCCTGTAAGGGCGTCGTTGTAGCGGTGGGATCAGAGCTAAAGGAATCGAGCACCGCAGTAACAGAAAGCGGTTACACACGATATGTACATGTCCGCAATCTAGTGCTGGCTAATGGAAATATACCCAAAATCATATCCCTTTCATCGACATCGGGCAGCAGAATTTTCTTTGTGATGTTTGAAATTTGCAGAGCCGGGGAATTTCTGTAAGGCTTTCCCGGTGTTGCCCAACTGACTTACCGGGAATTATCCAGAGCTTATAAAGCCACAGATTTGAATTATAACCCATTTTATCGCAGTCAACTGAATAATATTTAAAATTTTAAAAGCTCGAAGAAGATATCAGGAAACCTGGATGGGAAAATCCTATAAAAAGCGAACACCTACGTTCGTTTTTCGTACATTTGGACATATTATTATTTGATGCGATACATCCCTTTCGGCACCGTGATCTCAAACCGGACACCTTTGCCAGGTTCGCCGTTCTCCTTAATAGTGATGCCTGTAAGGGAGAGAATCTCCCGTACCAGGAACATTCCAAGACCGGTGTTCTTTCCGAATCCCCGTTCAAAGATCTTCTCCTTCTCCTCTACCGGGATTCCTACACCGTTGTCTTCCCAGATAATAGTTAACGTATTATTGGACTTTTCGATAGACACTCTGATGTTAGTCACATGCTCACCGTGCCGCACAGAGTTATCAAGAAGGTTAAAAAAGACCCGTTCAAGCATCGGATCAGCGTATATTTCTGTGCCTTTCACATTGGAATTCAACTTTAACGTTGGCGGGAGATGTGGACTAAGTGCAATGATTATATTCAAATCCTGCCATAGTGGTTCATGCGTACCAAGATTTTCGTAGACCTTCGTAAACTCGATCTGGGAGCGAATTGCCCTCGTGGCCAATTCGATTTTGCTTAAATACTCTGCAATCAGCGGATTTTTTAGTTCCATTTCTGCCAGGGAGATATATCTAAGGATAGTTGTGATCTTATTCAGGATATCATGGCGTGTGATTCCGGTGAGAAGCTTTAACTGCCGGTTTGACTGAAGGATTGCTTGTTCCGCCTTTTTCCGGTCTGTAATGTCCCGGCCATTAGAGATAATAGCAGGTTTTCCGTTATACGTGATTACGCGACTGCTCACTTCCGCCGGGATACGGGTTCCATCCTTTGCGTGGTGAGCCGTTTCAAAAACAACATGGCCGGTTTGCTGCAGTTCCTGGACACGAGCCTGGACCATATTGCCATATTCGGGTTCGTCTATGTCGCTGGGACTCATTTTAAGCAGTTCTTCACGTGAATAGCCAAGTCTCCTGCAAATTTCATCGTTAACCTCCAGGAAATGGCCCTGCATATCATGGATCACGATTGCGTCGCCGGCGTTGTTGAAGAAGTCCCGGAATTTCGCCTCACTCTCCCGCGATGCTTCCTCAACCTGTTTTCGTTCGGTGATATTTTGTCCTAAAATGGCAAGCCGCCTGATCTTTCCATCCGGATCTATCACCGGATTAAGTATATTATTAAACACTGTACCTGACCCGACGTTTTCATACTGCACCATCTGTCCGGACCGTAGAACTTCCTGGACCTTGCTTTTACGTTCCTCGCACAATTCGGGGGGGAGGACCGAGTAACTATTCAGTCCAACAATATCCTCACCCCTCGCAAATCCAAGGCGTTTGGCCGCTGTTTCATTGGCTGCGAGAATAGTTCCATCTAAAAGCATCAGGAAGGCCGATTCGGTGATCCCGTTCAGCATAGCAGAAAGCGTTTCCTCGCTTGACTGTAGATCTGCTTCTGCCCGTTTGAGATCAGTAATGTCAGTGCAGGAACCCAGGTAGCCTCCTTGTGGCAACGCGCTAGCGTTCATCATTACGTTCAAATAATCGCCGTTCTTTTTCCGAAGTTGAATCTCTCTCGATAGTGAACCCTTCACCTGTAACGTAGAAAAATTATTGCTACGGCCCGGCTGGTCAGGATTTATGTCATACACCGAAAGGGAAAGAAGTTCTTCACGGGAATAACCGAGCATTGAACACGCATAGGGATTTACATCCCGGTACTTACCTAGTGAATCCACAATAAAAATTCCAACAGGGGAATTGTCAATATATGTACGGTATCGTGACTCGTTTTCTTTAAGTGCTTCCGCCACTTTTTTGCGTTCCGTGATGTCATGAATAACTCCAATAACAGCATTCTCTTGTGGATTGTATTCTGCAACAGAATGAATATCAAGTACTGCTCCGTCAGATTGCCTCTGGATTTTAAATTCAACATTATAAGGAGATTTTCCCGCAATAAGGTCTTTCAGAGCCGTATTGAGGAGAGGGCGATAACCGGCGATGGGGATTTTCTGGATAGCTTCAAGGGTAAATTGCGCTCCTTCGAGACCATAAAGGATCTTTGCACCTTCCGAGGCGGTGACACTATGATCATTTAATCGGATCTCCCAGCTTCCCGACCTGCCGATCTCTTCCGCCCGTTTTAAATGCATCTCGCTAATGCGGAGTATATCCTCTTCCTTTCTCCGTTCTGTGATGTCCTGAACCAGACCAAGCATACGGTTCTGCTCGCCGATGGGACTGAATTCGATTTTGCCTCTTGCCCAAATCCAACGGATTTCACCATCAGTTCGCCGTATACGGCACTCAAATTCCCAGTCGTGCTTACATGACTGGGCCTCATTGAACGCATGATCCACCAAATCCCGATCTTCCGGCAGGACATGTTCCAAAAACATCTCGTATGTCCATTCCGGTAAAAGGGAATCATATCCAAAAATCTGGTCGTGCCGGAGTGATCGCCACGCTGTATGACGTTTCAGGTCAAGGTCCCAGGTCCCCATTTGAGCTACGCTAAGAGCGAGTTCAAGTCGCTCCTCGCTCTTTCGCAGTGCTTCCTCTGCCCGCTTCCGTTCGGTAATGTCCTCGATTGTCCCTTCATAGGCGATGATCTTTCCATTGGTATTACGTATAACTCTTGCATTTGTGGTAATCCAGATAGAATGTCCATCCCTGTGCCAGTTTTGCATCTCGAAATTCCGAACCTCCCCTGCCTCTGAAAGTGATCGATTAAAGATCTGCCGAACTTCCGGGTTGACATATAACTGCTTCTGGATATCGTGGATTGCAGACATCATCTCTTCGGGAGAGTCGTACCCGTATATTTGTGCAAATGCCAGGTTCATAGTCAGATATCTTCCCTCCGGAGTCGTCTGGAAGATCCCAAGGATTGAATTATCAAACAGTAAGTGGAATTTACTTTCGCTTTTAAGACGTTCTTCTTCGGCCTCTTTTATTTCCGTTACATCCCGGCCAACTGATTGGTACTCGATTATCGTACCTGAAGCATCGAATATCGCCCGGTCGCTCCAACGCTGCCACCGGATGGTGCCGTCCGGCATTACGATCCGGTGCTCAATGGTATCTACCTGATTATCCTGTGCCAACGACCTGAAAAATTTGTTTATTCGTTCCTGGTCCTCCGATGGGATCTTTGGTCTGAAACGGTGACCTAGGATATCATGTCGAGCGAAGCCGAAGTATCTGCAATACGCTTCGTTTACAAAAATATGTGTGCCGTCAGGCAGAAACCGGGAAATTAATTCTGTCTGGTCCTCGACAACATTCCTATACCGCCTCTCGCTTTCCCGGAATGCTTCTTCTGTCCGCGTCTGTTCTGTTATATCAAAGGCCAGTCCGGTAACACCTGTGATTGTCCCCTGTGCATCGTAAAGAGGAGAGAGATATGTCCGAAATGTTATACCCTCATACGTATAGTCATACACGGTCGACTCTCCGGTGAGCGCACGCAGATGGTGGCTTATTTCCGGATGATCCGGGTCACTCGTATTAAAGAATTCATAGAGGGTCTTTCCAACTGCCTTATCAGGTTTAAGGCCAATTTCTGCAAGTCCTGCGCCCTGCGACAAAGTAAACCGAAGGTTGCTGTCAACTGCCCACACGGTTCCAGGCAGTTGGTTCATAACAGATCGGAACCTTTCTTCACTTTGATTTAATGCCCTCTCTGCCCACTTCCGATAAATCGCCATCTTGATCTTGTGGGTCAGCTCAACAAACTGTGCCTGCGGATCTCCACCCTTTTGGAGGTAAAAATCTGCCCCTTCGTTCAGAGCCTGGATGACAACATCTTCACGCCCTTTACCAGTGAAGAGAATAAACGGTATATTATTGCCGGAATTTCTTACCGTCTTCAAAAGTTGAATGCCGTCCATATCGGGCATCTGGTAATCGGATATAATGGCATCGAATTGTTCGGTTTTAAGAAGTGACAAGGCAGAAATGGCCGAATCAATTGTTTTTACTGAAATATCTCCGGTGTGTTCCAGGAACATCTTACCGATTTCGAGAAGGCCATGTTCATCATCAACATAGAGTACCCGAAGTACACCAGTCATTACTCTTCATTGCATGCCCATCAGATATTAGTTTGTCATTCAGATACCCTGCGCCAGCGGTCCTGTTTCGGTGAGGACTCTTATTTTTTCTAAAAAAATTTCAAAAATATGGCCTGGAAATTGGTAGAGAAAAGGTATGCAGAAAGCGAACACGTACGTTCGGTTTGCGCACATTAGGACATATTTTGATTTAATGCGATACATCCCTTTCGGCAGCGTAATCTCGAACAGGCACCTTTGTGGGGATTATTTAAAAAAAAATTTACATTATCCAGGGCCGTTGGTATACGGATCCGCCTCGTCAGACTGTGCATTCATGATAGGGAAAAAGGCCCGGATGTGGAGGACAAATGGGGTCCCCTTGAAAAATAAAGATTTCAGGTCCCCAGCGGGGACTCATTCATGCCGAGGAAATCGAGTGCGTTCTCCCCGTATTGGACGGGTGCATACTTGGACCCGAAATGCGGGAGTCCCTTGAACCGCACGAGCCACGATCCGTTGATCTGACTGGCAATCTGGACCGTAACATTCTGTGGCGTCAGTACGTCCGCGGTGCCCACGACGAGCATGACCGTCTTATTGATCCCTGAAAGGTGGTCCCATGACCCGCTCCAGTTCAGGTTTGCCTGGGACTCCTGGTGAACGCCCTGGGTCTGGTTAGGATTGTTACCT
This sequence comes from Methanomicrobiales archaeon, assembly GCA_037137755.1. Lineage (GTDB taxonomy): Archaea > Halobacteriota > Methanomicrobia > Methanomicrobiales > Methanospirillaceae > CAIKOD01. Next base: position 20,941 of record JBAXJR010000040.1, read on the forward strand.
TCCACGACAATGAGAGCGTACAGCAGTTTGGTCTCCGGTATCCGGATATCGTAGGTCACAGAATCCAGTACCAGTTTTCGTACGCGTTCAGGGTGATCGATAA
>JBAXJR010000041.1:0-20974 GCA_037137755.1 Methanomicrobiales archaeon
GCACAACCGCCGGTCAGATCCCGGCAATGGGCTCGGCATCGGCTTACGTGAAGTCACACATCCAGGAAGCACGAGGAACAACCAACAACGTAAAGAGCGAAGACGTGGTTTACTCAGAAGTAAGCTCAGCAAGCGGTAGGATTACAGCCTTCAACAAAGTGATCAGTTATTCGTCACAGTATACTGGATCTCCATCGTCACAGTATACTGGATCTCCATCGTCACCGCCGGTATCAACGGGATGAAATCACAACATTCATGCATTCGCGACTGGTGCTGCTTCAATAAATCCCAGCGGTGACATTTCAGTTCCCGATCATGGATCCCAAATGTTTACTATGGTGGGGTACACAGTACAGGGGCCCATGGGATCTCCTATAACAACCCAACCGTGGGTTTCTATCGATGGTGCTCCATCCGAGAGACGGTCATCATATACATTCTCTGATGTCACATCTGATCATTCGATTCACGTCTGGTATGGAGGGGCGTAAATATTTTTAGATATAATTTCTTTATTTTCATCCTGCGTCCAATATCATGAGTGTTTGAAAAATAGTATAGTGCTACAGTGAAACGTATAATATTATATTTTTCCCGGTAATTTATTTTTTCCTGGGACCATTTGGATCCAGTCATCATTTTGGTTAAATTCCCTTATTCCGAAATCTTCCAAATTAAAAGACCTCTCCTGATATTTACGGGCATTATCAAAAGTTTTCTGATTAGCAGTATGACCACTTTTAGCCACTGGTTGTAAGGGCTTTAATTCGGTCTGTAATGTGTCCATTGACTTAACAAAGACTGTATGAACCTTGGATAATACGATATCTATTTTTTTAAGGTAGTACCTGACTGCTTCTTTCCGTGAATACATCCTGATAGGTCTTCTGGATAACTTCCCTTGTAAAAAGTTAAGTTTCATTTCCTTTCACCCTTCTCTTGTCATGATTGCAATTATTATCCATTCAGAATAAAGATTCATTGTCGGGATCGGCAATATTGCCCCCGGCTAAATCAGGTATGTTTTCATATTGCAGCCGACCAAGTAAGCAGCTCCTGAGTATCTCAAGTCCTGCCATTTCCCGGCTAATGGTGTAACCGATTAACGTGGCACGTTGTACCATAAAGTGTCACACTCCTGGTGGTTCACGGGAGCGCTGATCAATAATTCGTGTGGCTCATCAAATCTTCTTTGTATTGCGGAAACAATATCCGGGTCTCCTTTGCCCGGAAAACCACCTTTTCCCTTTTTAAGAGCCATTTGCTGTAGACCCCCGAGTGGATGCATGAACTATAACTGCTCGCTTCACTTTCACCAGAATTTTAACAAGAGTCTGCTCTTGTTCTGAAAGGTCGTGAAGAAGGTCAGCCGAAATACTCAGCGGCTGTGTCTGAGTATCCTTCATGCTGTTCCCCGATAATTAACCGTCTTCCGGTAAAGGTAGCTTTTGCACTTGGGACAGCTCTGAGGCGTTGCAGTTCTTGGCAGCCAGTGATGACCACACTTTTTACAAACCATTTCGGTTACAATCAATTGTGACGTGACTTATCGTAGTCCCGTCCAAAAACAGTACCACAGGGCGTGTGATTCAGGGGTTTGTTTTGCTACGTCCCGGGCATTTACCGAAATTCCCGTTGTTTTTCTGAACATTCAGTAAGGTGCGGAAGTTGATTCCATTTGCGCAGCAAGGGAGCGTTATTCCAGAATGTTTCACTGGATGGTCCATCTGCGTACAGGGGCCGGGTGTCACTTGGATTACTCTAGCGACTAAAACCATTTCACGGGTAGGCTTATCCTGTCTGCAACTTCCACTCTACCAGTTCTATATTATCCTGTGCCATGTTTATTATCTTTCTCTAGAAAATAACTACAATAGTGTTATAGTATAACAAACGGAGCCCGTATAATATATTATTGTATTATTTGTAAACACCGTTACCAGTGATAAAAAAAGGATTATCTTGGTTTTGTGCGTAGTTCTTGAAGTTTACTTTCCGGGATGACACTGACAATCATTTTTACGAGCTCGCTTTGCATTGCGGATTTATTTTTTAGCTCTTCAAGCTCTTTCTGTATCCTGTTATTTGCACTCTGTAAAACTGATATGGATATTGCCTGTTGCTTTCCGGTTTCAAGAGCTTCCCTTGCTTCATCGGTATGACGTAGTTCCAGGTATGGAAGTGCTTTGCGATAATCGGTTTCTAATTGCCCTGATTCTTTAAGAACAAGGTAATTTCTTTGTAATCCCGGGGCGTGTCCCATAAGATACTCAGCGCTGTCGGGACTCCCATACCTTCCACACATCATCCTAAAAAATTTCCTGTTGAATGAATATGCAATTTCATTATTCCATTACTGGTTTTAGATTCAAGCCCCGCGGCAATAACACCCCGCCTTAGTGCTTCCTGAACCGTGTTCCGATCCAGGGGAAATAACCGGATGTTGTAGGGGAAGGGGTTTGTCGTTTTGGTCCCTAGTTGTGATCTTCGGTTCCTTAATCCAACTGTCCTTTTGTCCTTTGTTTCGATGTATGCTTCTCTCCGGGGCAACCATACGGTCTGGAGATATTCCTTTGCTTCGTTTGAAATGAACACATCCCGTGACTTACCGCCCTTGCAAATAGGGAGAGTTACCCGGCAGGGTGTTTCATCCCAGAATATATCTTGGAGCCGGATATTCAGAACTTCATTTATTCGCGCACCTGAACTTAACAATGTCAGGAAGATAGCCCTTTGTGGAATGGATAACTGATCATATGTTTTTTTAGCGGTTTGCAGTGTGAAAGGTAAATCTTCTATCACGTCATCTGCGACCAATTCAATATCATCAAGCTGTGAATCTGAAAATGTAATATCACACTTGACCAAGTACGCACGGACGTTCATTAAATATCCGCGCCGTGTTGCTTTGGATAAGAAGTATGGTTCCTTGATTTTCCCATCCGTTTTGTTTTGGGCTCCATAAGGAATCTGTAATAACCCAGTAAGTCCTTAAGAATAACCGACCTGTCCCGTTTCCTGACGTATTTATCAAGTTTATCAAAGTCGGGGGTTCCAAACTTCCACTCAGCAAATTCTTTCAATCCTGTTTCATATGTTTGCCTGGTGGTCTGTGTCTTTCGAGTATTTAGAAACTCAAGTGGTGTAAAATGTACCGGGTCATCAAAAGATGCTGTAAGTCGTTTTGCCGTTATTAAAGGCCGTTTTTAGATATTAACTTGTTCATTATACAATATCGTGAGATAATACCATTGGATTGCCACCTGGTCAGGCAATACTCAGCTCCGTTTTCACTGGAGGTGGACGATCATAACCTATAAGTGGATGAAAGAACCAGGTTTATCGGTACATTCACAATTGTGAACACGTAGGGAAGGTAGTTGCACAACCTAATAACCTTATACTTAAAGCGGCCTGTGTTGAAATCGGAGGGATAATCCTTTTGAAGGTTCAATCCCTGTTACTAATAACCTGGTGAAGCATGGAAGATCGACAACTGGTATACATGGACCACGCGGCTACCACTGCAGTGGACCCGGAAATTGTACAGGCAATGGTACCCTATCTTCACAACCATTTCGGGAACCCGTCTTCTATCTATTCCATTGCACGGGAGGCGAAAGAAGCAGTCGATTCCGCACGGGGACAGGTTGCCGCCGCGCTCGGGGCAAAACCGGATGAAATCTATTTTACCTCAGGGGGAACTGAGTCCGACAACTGGGCTATTAAAGGGGTCGCGTATGCCAACAGGAAACGGGGAGACCATATCATCACCTCGAAGATCGAGCACCATGCAGTCCTCCACACCTGCCAGTACCTGCAAAAACAGGGTTTCCGGGTGACCTATCTCCCTGTCGACCAGTATGGGCTTGTAGACCCCGGTGACCTTGAGCGGGCAATCACCGGGAAGACAACCATCGTATCCATTATGTACGCCAATAACGAGATAGGGACGATTGAACCGGTAAGGGAACTAGCCGCTGTTACCCACGAACATGGGGCATACTTCCATACTGATGCCGTCCAGGCAGTAGGCCATATCCCGGTCTCAGTCGAAAATACTGGTGCCGACCTCCTTTCACTTTCAGGCCATAAATTCAATGGGCCAAAAGGAACAGGGGCCCTGTTTATCAGGAAAGGAGTCCGGATCGATACTATCCTCCACGGTGGCGGCCAGGAACGGAACCGGAGGGCTGGAACGGAAAACCTTGCAGGAATTGTGGGTACAGGAAAGGCGATAGAGCTAGCAACAACCGGGATCGAGGAGAAAGGAGCACGAATACGGGCTATGCGTGACCGGCTTATATCCGGCATCCAGCGATCAATTCCGCATACACGGTTAAACGGGCACCCGACCCTAAGGCTTCCAGGTAACCTTAACATCAGCTTCGATTTCATTGAGGGCGAATCCATGCTCCTCCTCCTGGATAGTTTCGGTATCTGTGCCTCAACCGGGAGCGCATGCACTTCAGGTTCACTAGAGCCCTCACACGTACTCCTCGCAACTGGATTACCGGCAGAGACTGCGCATGGCTCGTTGCGACTGACGCTTGATAAAGATAACACTGATGAAGAGGTAGACTATGTGCTTAGCACCCTCCCTAAGGTGGTTGGCCGCCTCAGAGAGATGTCACCGCTTGGAAAACAGGCAATATAATTGGGAGATTGTAATGTATAGCAAAACTGTAATGGACCATTTCATGAACCCCCGGAACGTGGGGGAGATTGAAAACCCTGATGGTGTAGGGGAAGTAGGAAACCCGGTATGCGGGGACATCATGAAGATCTTCTTAAAAATCGATGACAACCGGATCACCGATGCAAAATTCAAGACCTTCGGGTGCGGTGCCGCGATCGCTTCGAGCAGCATGGCGACTGAACTGATAAAGGGTAAGTCCCTTGAAGAGGCCTGGGAAGTGACCAACAAGGCAGTCGCCGAGGCCCTTGAAGGGCTTCCCGCGATTAAGATGCACTGTTCGGTGCTTGCTGAAGAAGGGATCCACAAGGCGATTAACGATTACCGGACCAGGCATAACCTTGCGCCATGGGAAGAAAAAGCCCACGCTCACCACGATGAGAAGGAAGATTGCGGGTGCTCGACCTGTAACACCGGGTAACAACGATCTGGTAGTGAGAATATAACTGCGAAGCCATTTGGATCGAGAAATTTACTCCTCGGGGAGCCGGTGTCCCATCTATGTTAAACGGGAACGAACAGGAGCGGTACCAACGCCAGATAATGTTATTCGGCGAAGCCGGACAGGAGAAGCTGAAAGCAGCACGGGTGGTAATAGCAGGAGTCGGGGGCCTCGGGTGCCCGGTTGCCACCTATCTTGCGGTCGCAGGGGTCGGGCATATACGGATCATTGACCACGACACCGTAGAAAGAACGAACCTGAACCGGCAGATCCTTCACTGGGAAAAGGATATCGGGGTAGCAAAGACCGTATCTGCAGGTGAAAAACTCAGGGCGGTTAACCCAGATATCGAGTTAGAGGCAGTCCGGGTAACCATCAATGAAGAAACGGCGCCAGGACTTGTCAGGGATACAGATGCAATTGTCGATGCAATGGACAATTACCCGACCCGGTATCTCCTGAATAACCTTGCATGCCAGTTTGGTATACCATTATTCCATGGGGCAATAAGGGGGTTCGACGGACAGGCAACAACCATTTTACCGGGAAAGACTGCATGTTTATCCTGCATTTTTCCAAAAGCCCCTCCAAAAGAAATATTCCCTGTAGTAGGGGTCACACCCGGGATCATCGGGATGATACAGGCGAATGAAGTGCTCAAATACCTGCTCGGTACTGGTAAGCTACTCGGGAACAGGCTCGTGATCTGGGACGGGCTGCGTTCTGTCCTCGAGACAGTCCAGGTGGAACGTGACCCGTCCTGCACTGAATGCAGCCATCTGCATGGCGATCCAGGGGAGTTGTTCTAATGAAAGTTCGTATAAAGGCGTTTGCAAGGTTTCGTGAGATAATCGGGAGTGAAAACACTCTTGAACTTCACAATGGCACATCAGTACTGGGTGCCCTGAAAAGTCTTTCAGCAGGTTCAAAGGATTTCCGGGATGCCTGCTTTGATAAAGAGGGTAATGTTGCATCCCACGTGGTGCTGATGATTAACGGTAAACGGATAAGCGGCAGTGACCGGGATGCCGTGGAGCTAGATGAAGGTGACGAACTTGCCGTATTCCCGCCTGTTGCCGGCGGGTAAATGATTAAGGGGGATATTTCATATGATCAGGCTGCAGCAGGACGATTTTGAGGTCGGAAAAATTATAGAGGAGGCGAAATCCAGTGGATCAGGTGCAATTGTCACATTTATCGGTATTGTCCGCGACGATGGGATAGAGGGCATGGAGCTGGAGGCGTACCATGACGTGGCAGAACGGGAACTGATCAGTATCAGGGAAGAGGCAATGAAGGAGTTCCCCTTACACAGCGTTGATATTATCCACCGGACAGGTCCACTCCGGGTTGGTGACAATATTGTCCTTATCGTGGTAAGTGCCGGGCACAGGAAAGAGGCGTTTCTCGGCTGCGAGTATGTAATCGACCGGCTGAAACAGACAGTCCCGATCTGGAAAAAAGAGTATTTAAAAGATGACGAAAGATGGGTTGAAGGGGAACATGGGCCGAGGCCTGCGACCTGATCCACCCCGATGTCATCAGGCTGTCATTAAAAAAATAGAGGGTCCTTATACAGTCCATGTCGTAATCGGGGACTCATAAGAATGCCGGGGATTCACTTGAACATTGCAGTTTTTTCCCATATTATCAGACTCAGTTGAATCCCTGCGAGTTCAAAAAAGGAGAGAGACTCCGTCACCAGGAGGGGGGGTTTACCCCTGCCACACCCCCAGTAAGATATTTATCAGGCAAGGGTTCAATTGGGACATTCAAGGAAATTTCAGAGATTTACAAGATCATTCCTATTCCAACCGGAGTCACCAGGCAAGCGGGCCATGAGCCCCGTGAGCGTGGGAAAATTTCAGAATGCCTTAATCGGGAAGATCCATTTGAGAGCATTTCACTAAAGCCAATTTCTCGAAAAAATAGATGGATGTAGAAGTGGTTAACCAAAACCTGGTGTGAGCACCCTGGCAGAGGCTCTTTTCCCGGTTACACAACTTTCCTCTTCCGGTAGAAGAATACGTAATACAGTGCCCCGATGACCCCGGCAATAATAATCGTTACAAGGATTGGATTGGATACAACCAGTCCGATCCCTGACCGGCTAATCACGTTGATCTTTACCTTCATAGGATCAGAAATATGCGTTGCATCAAGGGCATCGCGGTACCGAATCTCGGAATCGAGCCCATATTCTTTCTTTGTGGCGGCCTTGTCCACACTCAGCTGGAAATGGGCTGTTGCATGGTCACCAGGTTTCAGGTCACCCAGGAAGGCAATATCATCAGTACTGGTGAAGGGGTCGAGGGTGCTAATCCTCGCCTGAGCACTGTAGACCGTCGCTGCACCCGTGTTCTCATATTCGATATTGAACACACCGCCGGTCCCCGGATAGACCGTAATTGGATCTGATACGATAGTCAGATCAACCTTTCCACCAACCTGTACGCCCACAGTTACCGGGTCCGATGTCACCGTATCCCCATCCCTGTTCTCATACACAACAATCATATTCACAGGATAGGTCTTTGCACCGGCATCTTTTGTGACCGTTACTTTGTATCGGGTGGTTACGGTGCTGTTCGGGGGAAAATCACCGATGTAAACGCTGCTGTCAACCGGGACAACAGGGCTTGAACTGTCTCTGACGATCTTGATAACCGCGTTCTTCCCGTTCTCAAAACCCTTGTTTTTAATGATCAGGTTCAGGTAACCATCATTGCCGGCATTCAGATGTTCAGGTTCAACGTTGAGTACTTCTAACGTGACCAGCGGCTTGATTTTTACCGGTAACTGGAAGGTCTCAGTTTTCTGCCGGTAGTGGTAGATCATGCTGTCACTTCCGACCTGTTCCGCATTATCAAGATAGGTGTAGTTCAATTCCAGTGGGAGCATATATTCCCCAGGTGGTGCATCACTGCTGATCCGGGCAATAAATGGAACGGGTATTGAGGCTCCACCTGTGATATCCCCTACCATCTGCGGGTCTGATTTTATAACCAGAGGCGCGGCACCGCTTCCAAGACTGACCGTCGTCAGCTTTGCAGTATTAGGCTGATCTGTAGGACTGGCAATCGCGGACTGGATAATTTTTATGTCATTCAACCCCTTGTTTTGGACGATAACCGTAATGGTCGCATCTTTTCCCTGACTGAATTCATTGATCCCGGATATCGTTGCCGTGAGATCGGGAGACCCTGACATGTATTTTGTCCCTGCCATTACCGGACTAGTGAAAAATACCAGTAGAATTGCGATTATTAAAATATACTGCGTTTTCATGCCATATCACTTGTTGTTATTGTTGTAACAACATTTGTTTGCAGATAATATTAATACCTTGTTTTCTATGCAGTGGGTTTGATGTTGCAGTATCTACGCAGATTTTATTGTTTTTTTAGGGGCATTTCAATCGATACCCGGATCCAAAAAAAATGGAAAGAGTAGACCTATCAATTAAGACCCGAAAAACCTGTTAATTCAAGGAAAAATGCCAGCACTACTTGATGAACGCAGATAACCGGCGGATGTCAAGAACCATATATACCTGGATGACATGGTGAATAGTATCATGACAACCAGTAACCCGGGCGACCTTATCGGAAAAATCTTTGACCCTGCAGAACTCATCGCCTACCAGGACGGGGCGGTAGTGAGCCGGACCATCGTATTCCAGAAAAGCGGCACAATCACCCTGTTCGCATTTGATGCAAATGAAGGTCTTTCTGAACACACCGCCCCGTTTGATGCCGTGGTACAGGTCCTTGACGGGAATGTTGAGATTATAATATCTGGTGAATTATTCACCCTTGGACAGGGGCAGATGATCATCATGCCAGCCAATCGGCCTCACGCCCTGAAAGCGCTGTCAAAATTCAAAATGATACTCACAATGATCCACGCGTAACGATTCTGAAAAGGTCGTTGAGATCCCGATGGGGGTCAAAGGGATTCAATATTGTGTGATTGGGACCCGGGTATCACTGCGATATTTCCCTTAACAACGCATGATAGTGCAGAATCAGGAGTATCCAGCTATTTGCACAAACTATCTGGATAATTTGACTATCCGTACCCTGTTATGTCATAATTGATTTCGGTCCTGTTCTTTGCGCAGGATTCCCCGTGTTCAAGGACTTCTTCGACCACTTTTTTAAGAATAGCCGGATACACCGCCCCGACAAGTTCGGATACCGGTTTTCCGCTGCAAAAAAATTTGAATGTAGGAGTCCCACGGACACCGTATTTTTCTGCAGTCCATTGGTTCGTGAGAATATTCAACCGCGCAAATACGATGGTTTCTTTAAATTCATTCGCATACTGGATGAAAAAAGGCTCCATTGTATGACAGTATGAACAGTTCGGCGAATAGAACATTACAACGATAGGTTTTTCTCCCTTTTCGATTGTTTTCTCCCATGTCCGGTCATCGACCTCAACGAGTTCTCCTTCCTCCAACCCAATCACCAGTAATGCTGGGTATTGGATCAGGAAGGTTGAATAGTTAACCCACCCCTTCCCCCTGATCGATCAATGAAACAATATATTGATCTCGCTATAAATGGTGCTTTAATTAATTGTGCATAATTGCGCCAATGTCGCATTCGGCTGACTCCAACGAGAGAACTGCACCTGAACAGCTTGTCCGAGGTCAGAAAACGCAGGGGAATATCGATTATATGTAGCTTTTTGCCTGGTCTGTTTCCACACTTGTTCGATTGGATTCAATTGAGGGCTATATGGTGGGAGAAAGTCGAGAACAATTTCCTCTTTGTGCTCATTCAACCAAGGGCGGGTAGCGTAAGGATCATTTTTGTAAAAACGAAGCTTCGATCCTCACATAATCGATTATTCTTCATAGGTAAAAAACGAACGAATCGACTCCATAAGATTCGGCACTATTTCCTATGCACCATCAAAACCATCCGCTAATGAAGCATAATCATTCCATTTGGTTGAAATTCGTTATTGAACCGCCGACGGGGCGTCCTTCGGCGGCGGCGGCGCTATCTTATCTTAATCCGCTCATTCAACAAATGTTATTTCTGCACGAGTTAATTTGCCCATTAACCGGCCCTGACTCCTCGACTTCGTTCATATTCAGATAGCGTTTACTGGTGATCCATTCCTCATTCATTTCCATCAATATCGAACCAATTAGTCGTATCACAGAATTCTGATTTGGAAAAGCCCCCACAACTTTACTTCGGCGTTTAATCTCCACATTGACCCGTTCTACCATATTCGTGGTACGAATCCTTCTCCAATGACTCTTTGGAAATGCCCGATAGTTACCCAGATCAAACACGAACCCCCAACTGTACTAGCAGCTTTTTAAATACCCCCGTCTCTCTAGTTCCCCCGCAATCAATCCCAAATCATCTTCATTTCCATCCAGGGCCGCTTTAATCATCGGGATGACAACAGGATATGTGCTTTTTGGAAGATTCAGCATAACGGCACGAAGGAAGTGAACATGGCGAAACTGCCAACTTGTGCCAGGAAATGCTCGCAGAAGCGCTTTCCGTATACCTCGGTGGCCGTCGGAAGTAACGAGTTGCACACCGCATAGACCCCGGTCCATAAGATCCTCAAACAACGACAACCAGAACCCCTCATCTTCACTATCAACTACTCAAATGCCGAGAATTTCCCTATATCCGTCTTCTCTGACACCTACTATAAGCAAAATCGTCTGATTGATATACCGGCACCCGCATCGTACCTTTAGATACGTCGCATCTACAATCAAATACGTGTGAACGGGGGATCGTTGATAGCGGCCTGCTCCTACCTGCTGCTCAGCTTCATACTCTATTACCAGGTTGAGAAAAAATGTCAACAGTGATTTTAATCCGCTATCCTAATCGTCAAAATATTGTCCTACAAAGTCTAATAGTTCCATGACACCGTCCTCCTTGGTTGGTCCTAAGGATACGGGGTCTCATAATTTACAGAACTTTTCTTACACTATCATTGCCGGGACTATACCATAGAGAAGTGCTTATATACATATCTTGATAATAAAATAACTAGTTTTGTGGGTTTTTTTTACCAATTAAACCCCCTGATAGCTGCCAATCGGTTATATGGTAAAGACCTGGGACACTTGAGAAGTCAGGACTCCGAAGAAATCCGGAATCAGGATTGCAGGTATGGGAATTCGATTTTTCCGCGGCCAGAAGACAAAATTCGAACACGAGCACCACCAGCTCAAAGAGGTAGCCCGGATTGTCGCGAAAGAATTTCCGGATGAACCGGTGTACCTCCTGACCAACGTCCTTATAGCAAACGGGGAACTTGACTGCGTGGTTCTCACCCGGCATGGCCCGCTAATTCTCGACCTGAAGGCATTTTCCGGGACTATCCACGGGTCGGAAAATGGAAAATGGCAGGTCGAAACAAAGGACGGGGTGCATACACTCCCGAACCTGTTCATCCAGTCAAAAATCCACCGCCAGGACTTTATTGACAAGATGATCATGATCTGCCGGGCCCATTTCACTCATATCGGTGAGATTAACTTAAAAAAAATAGGTTCATGGGTATATTTCTGCAAGGGGAGTGTTTACCCGGAAGGACAGATTGATTTCCGGAGGGTGAAATGGTTCCGTGTTGTAACAACGGAAAGTCTCCCGGAAAAACTCCGTTTTATTGATGCCGGTTACACCCTGCGTCCTGAAGATATGGATGCCATTGTCATGGACCTTCACCTCCAAGAGTACTCGTTTTCAACAGACAAGGATATCGTACCGTCCGCCACCGGTAAATCCAAAGGTCTCCTGGGGACTAACCGGCGGAAAATTTTTGTGGCTGCGATGATTATAGTTGCACTGGTCCTTATTATTCCGGGAATGTACCTGATGGTAACCGATACGGCTACCGGGGCCGTAACTGCCAGCGGGTCCCTTTTGCAGTCGGTCTCAAAAGATACACTCAAGAGTGCTTCAAGGCCATCTGACTCATCGGATGCACTGGCATATCTCAACCAGCTACGGGAACAGGACGAAAGAAAACCGTTATATTTTGATGAACGGCTCTATAATCTCTCCCTTGTCCGTGCAAAGGACATGCAGCAATATGAGTACCTTGCCTATGTCAACCCTAAAACAGGTACCTGTGCGAACTCTCTTAAGACCAGGTACGGTCTCTCAGTCGATGAAAACGTGGTTGAGAGTGCCTATGGCCAGTGGAACGGGTACACCCGGGGCATTGAAAGGCAGGCTATTGATTCATGGATGAAAGAACCCGAGAACAGGTACCAGCTACTCAGGAATTATAGCGCGGGGGCCATCTCATGTTCTGGTGGTTACTGCTCATTTATTGGCATGAATTCGGACCGGACAGGGAACGAATGCCAGACGGGACCATCAGGCATGAATATGACCTCCTGATATCAGCCCGGTTGAAAAGGCACTTTTTTTGTCCATTCAATCTTCTGGCAGAATGAAGTGGTAACCCTTTGTTCTTCCCCTGGTCCATTGGAAATGATATGGACTTGACCTCCACCCCAACCATTGCCCCCAATACGATACGTTTTGGGCAGTGCTCAACTACTATATTCCTAAAAATTTCAGAAAGCAGGGTTGTACCCCCATCCCGACCGGAGTTGCCAGTGCGGCGGGCGATTGATCCCCCGGGGAGCGTGATTAACTATTGGAATGCCCCTATTTACAGTTAGATTTGAGTGGATGTAAAAAAAGGCAAAAAAAACAGGTGAAGTGTCCGACCATCATCACCATCGCAGCGATAAAAAAAAGGTCAGAATTTTCTGGCTGCAATAAACAGCCCAAAAATTCCCAGTGCACAACATGGCAGGAGGATTGATCCTGCCGCTTTGGTCGTGGGAATGGTCGTTACCGGCACCTTGGAAGGTGGGGTGGTGATCATTGCGGTAACCGCCGGCGTTGCAGGGGTTATAAGGGGTGTTACGGTTGGAGCAGGCGCTGCAAGCCCCTGGTTCACATGAATAATGAACGTTGAGACCGGTTGCAGACCTACCATTCCTGCCTTACCTGGGCATTTTTCTGCAAGTCCCTGCCCCTGTACAAACGTGATTATTACACTTGAATTATCGTTCCGCCTGTTATAAACGACTTTCTCCCCCCGTCCGAGAGTCTTTTGAAGGACGGTCAGGTCTGTACTATTCAGGGTGACGGCTGCGGATAACGCATTACAGACCGATCCTGTGCAGTTACCACATTCTGGGGTAGTAGAATACACAAAGTAGTAATCAGCTGCAAGATTCACCGGCAACGAATCAGGGTCACCTATAATATCCGTTGCAAGCCAGTTCTCGATACCTGGTGTCGGGAAGACCTTCGCCACGCCAATCCAGGTGCCGCCAGATCCGCCCATGCTCGTGGCAACGACCGGGTCACCCGCTTTCAGGACGGTAAACACCGCAGGGTCCGGCACGGTACCTGTCAGGTTTTCCGGGGTTGCCGGATTCCAACTGCACGCTGAAGTATTGTTGGCAAAGGTACACCCATAGGTATACCCTGCATTCACCGTGATTGTTCCTGCAGACTGGTTCATGGAGACCATTGTACCACGGAATACTATCTCCTGGACCACCGCCGATACCGGTGCAACGGCAAGGATTATCACCGCTGCTGCAATGAACAAGGTTACAACTAGATGTTTTTTCATGACGATCCACTCTGTTCTGAAGTGTCTTTTTTATCGCGGATAAAATCCGTTGAATGGTGGATTGTCGGGAGTAGATAAAAATGAATTCTATTTTACCTGGCATAGCAACCATCGGGATTAGAGATGACCCCGGTCAAAACCCTGGCGGAGTGTTTCATCACCAAACCAGACAACCTGCTGTGGGAATGCAATCTGGATACCATTGGTTTCCAGCGTTTTTTTAACCTCCTGGAGAATACTGGTCTTAAAAGATGCTCCATCGATTGTATTAATCCATGTTGACGGAAGCCAGAGCCTGAACTTGATCTGCACACTTGAAGAATCAAATGAGGATACAAATACTTCCGGGGGTGGATTTTTCAGGATGTGCGTGTATCCGTCAAAAAGTTTCTCCAGTATTTCAACTGCTTTTTCTACATCGTCCTCATACCTGATACCAACATCGTAATCGTACCGACGGGCAGCATTCGCATAATAATTGTAAACATCCGTCGTGTAGATCTCATCGTTAGGGACCCTGACATAGACCCCGTTATCTGTCCTTAACACTGTGGAAAGGAGCCGAATCTCCTCAACAGTACCTGATCTTGTTCCAATCTCAACGAAATCACCGATTCTGATTGGGTGGTCGTAGAACAAGGCAATACCCGCAACAAAATCAGTAAGGATCTTTGCGCTTGAAAATGCAATAGCCACGATAATACCTGCGATGATAAGCCCGACAAAGAACATCGAAGTTTCAAATACCGCCGGGGCAGCGATGAAAAACCCTATCAGGAATATTGCTACCCTGGCCAGCAAGGTCAGCAGGTTAAGGCGCTCTTTTTTCATCTGGTGCGAATACCGTTTCTTCAGGTAGATTGCAACGATCTTCCCGAGAATGAAGGCAACCGCGAGGATAATGAAAAAGATAAGGACCTCTGCGATTGAGATGCGGCCGATAAAATCCGGCTCCGGCTCAAAATTCAGTTCCGGCATTGTCCTGTTAACAATTCCGGTAAGGATGTCAACAGGTGTCATGAGATCCCCTGTTCCATTATGTAGCCTGACCGCTGGACAATTGGGATTTTCCTGGCCGTGTAGAGTTCAACCGAAGGAGTCAATGTAGTAATCAGCGGGCGGTGCAGGAACGAAGTTCTGGCAAGTTTCGGGTTCCAGATCTCCATTACTGCAGTCATTGAGACAATATCTCCATAATATAGGTGCATATCAATGTTCTGGAAAACTGCCCTGGAGACTTCGACCCAACCCGATCCCGAGTTCCCGAATCTAAGTTCTATAACTCCTTCACGCAGGGGATCAGTTTCCGGTAGTGCTGTATATACCCCGCTCCGGTACCATTTTGTAATACAGCCTGTTTCAGGTTGCCCGTAGAGCGAATACTTTGTGGTGGCAAGGGAGAATATATCCAGTACATCATAGTTGCCCCCTGATTCCAGGAACACCGCTGTCTCAACCGGGAATTTAAGGTATATAACCTGTTCATCACCGGGCCTGATAACTACCGGATCAAATGAAATTTCCAGGTGGTTGGCAAGTCCGTCCGGCAGGTTCACTGGTTCAACCGGGTTGATGATAATGCTCCCGATGTCAGATACAAGATTTTTCCGGACGCTTTTTCCGGAACATTCGCGAGTGTAATGCCGGTTTCCAGCGGGACCACTGATGGAGAGAGTGAGATCAGGGTCCTCGTAGGAGAAATTTTCGTTGTAGGTCCCGTACATTACTGATGTGTAACGTGTTTCTCACAATAAAATGATCCGTTGAAGGAATGAGATCGGAATCGTTGATAGCACGAATAGAGTAGTAGTCCCGGGAAATGGTAATGGGGGTCGCAATTTCCTGCCAAGCGACCCCACAAAAAAATATTTTTTTCTGATTATCTCTGGTAGACCAGCATGCTGTTTAAGTTGTCTGTAATGGTCAGGCCATCACCGTTGACGGTGTATGTTTTTGCTTTCTGGAGGATCTGGAGATAGGTGGTTTCTGTATCACTCGTAGCTGCACAGAATTTCTGGGTGGATACAATTGGCCCGATTGTGATACCCATTCCGGTGTACAACTGCTGGCCCGACAGGGTGTACAGGGCGTTGTAGTTGTTGCAACCCGCGAACCCTACCACATTTCCCATGTTATCGAAGGTTGCGGTGATTTGCGTATTTGTGGGGAACGTGAATGCCGAACCGCCCTGGAGTACCATGGATTTTAAGTTCCATGTCCCGAGAAGAGTCTGGTCAGTTACCGTGACGGGTGTTGGTGCCGGTGTGGAGACAATAACGGTAGATGTCGGTGCAGGTGTTGCCGGTTGAACAGTAGTCGTGGTCGTACATCCGGCGAACAATACCACGAGGATCAGGCAGGCGATGCTGCATGCAGTAATTACTTTCATACTTTTCCTGTTACCCTTATCCTTTTCAACCTTTCTCTAGCGATAGAGAATATGAGGGTGATCAGGACCAAAGAAATCTACAAGCAATTTGTTGGTCAATCGAGAATTATCATCGTGCTTTGAAAGAATTATGTTGCATCGAGGATTGTAAAATCCCAAAAGAAGCAGGTCGAAGAAATCATATCAATTGTTCGATTCGTACTTTCATCCGATTACAGGTCGCCAACAAAATTGATCGGATCACAATCTATGATGCAAAATGGCAGATTGTTAAATCGGCTATTTTTGAATAGTTAGAACATCCAAAATATGCACGCAAAATTTTTTTTAGAGGGTGCTGCGTAACTCCTTTACAAGTCAGGATCTCGATCCACCTGTCAATCGCGAAAGGTTCAGGTCGGAGTGGTGGGCCTAACCGATGACACATGGATTTGCTCTTGAATGATCTGGCTGTAAAGGGTATAAAAAAGTTAGAACCGGGGTTTCCTGTGTTTAGGAAGGCATTCCTGACAGTAAACTGGTCTCCCTTCGGTGGGTTTGAAGGGCACTTCACATTCCTTACCACAATCTGAACAGACTGTCTTTGTCATCTCACGCGGGCCAAAATTCTTTGGACTCCCGTAGTTTCTTCTCTCATTCATTTGATTAACTCGTGCAGGTTTATATACTGCATGTAGTAATTAGCGGCACTAGTATAAAAAACAGGGGATGGGGTCTGGAAACCAGGGGAAATTGTAAGGAACATCAGCCTGTTAACAATCTGGGTGAGTGTTGGAATGTGCAACAAGGTAACTAAATTCGATCTGAACAATTTTCCAGATTGCCGGACTGGCAGGAAATTTATGAGAATAAAAAATATTCTAGTAATTTCAACGATCTATGATATTTCCTGGATAATGCGTCCGTTGCGGAAGATCGAGATCTTTCCGCCACTTTGCGAAACGACGATCCCGATGGCGTTGGTCACCTGGGTGATCCCTGCCACCGATGCATGACGGGTCCCAAGACCCTTCGGGATCTGGACATTGCTCATCTCAATTGTGATCCGGCGAGCCGCAGCCTCGATAAGCCCATCGCCGCTGACTACAAAGGCACCATCGAGCTGGGCAAGCTCCTTGATCATCTCCCTGATCTCGCAGTTGGTGATCATCCGGCTCTCTTTTGCATGCCCCTCAAACGGGTTCAGGATCATCTGCTTCGACTTCGCCATGACATTCTCGGTATCACCGATAATGAACGCGGTACCGACCGCTTTTCCCTCGCGTCCTTCCCGAGCGATCTCCATGCTGATATGAAAGGCCGCTTCAAATACTTCTTCTGCGACATCGGTTCCTGCAAGCACCTTGTCTTTCCACATGGCCATGCTGATCCGTATCCGGTCATGGCCGGAATGGTTGGTAATATCATTACCAACACAGAGGATTTCGGATATTTTTCCCGATTCATCCCGTACCGGTTTGTTCGTCCAGGCAATCCATACCGCTTCACCACCCCTTAGCACATTCTCGTTGATGTGGATGCCCCCCTCACTCCCGGACCGTGAAAGGTCACCCATCATGCTGATCACTTCTTTTGCAGAGTGAGAGGTTGGGGAAACGATCGTGCCAACAATACTTTTTCCGACAACTTCTGCTGCAGACCAGCCAAAAAACGCCTGTGCAGCCTTGTTAAAGAAGGTGATGTTCCCCTCGGTATCCACCTTCAGGATAATACTCTGCGAGTCCTGGACAAGCTCACGGTATTTTATTTCGGCCTGTTTCACCGCTTCGAGGAGCCTCACCCGTTCCGTTGTGTCCTCGGCGATAAACGTATCCCCTTTTGCCGGGTCTGCGGGGTCTACCGGCCTGACCCTCAGGCGGCAGTTGAACGTAACTCCATCCTTCCGGCGAAGTTCCGTATCAGTATTGCCCCACCCCTGGCCGTCTATCCGTATGGATAGTTCTCTGCAGGCACGGTCGTATTCTTCCCTTCCGGGAAAAATGACGGGCATTTCCTTATCTAAAAGTTCCCCGTCATTATACCCGAGCATTGTATGCATCGGTGTATTGACCCAGTCAAATTTCCCACTCCTGACCCGGCTGATGGCAAGCGGTGTCGCGGATAGAAGTGCATTCAGCATCTCGTAGCGGGAGATCTGATCACGTTCCGACCGCTTCCTGAGCACAGCCTGCTTGATAATATCACGGAGCTCGGAGAGCGGGGTGCGGGCACTGACTGCCATCTCTGAAGCATAATTGATGTCTTCCAGAACGACCTTATTGCCGGGATTTCTTGCATAGAGGATGAACGGCGTGGTATTCCCCTGCTGTTTCAGGTATTTGAGGAGCTCGACGCCGTTCATGTCTCCAAGGAACTCTATCCCGTCGACGACAGGCAGGTGATAATAAGAAACAATCACATCATAGGCCCGGTTTTTCAGGACTTCGATGGCCTGTTTCGTCGAATTGACACTGTCTACCCTTACCTCACCCATCCGCTCGAGATAGGACCGTGTTGCATCAATAAGTTCAGTATTGTCATGCACGAGAAGGACAGTAATCATGGGGCACCTATGGCCGGGACCGGCCTGGAATAATATAGAATAATAGGGTATGAATGGATTAAATAATTAGCGTTACGGGGAAATTTGAAAAATTAGTGGGTATATGACCTTCGATCCCTCTGGCCTGAGGGCCGTGGTCCACCCCGGGTACTGCTTGCAGGGTGCGGGCTCTTATATGCCTCCCTTCTCCGTGGTGGCCTGTTGGTCCGCTCCCCCCGCCTCTCATCATCCCTTGGAATAGCGGTCTGTTGGGATGGTGGGGCGATCTTGGGGCGTGCCTTGTCCGCCATAAAGAGGAGGGCCGCGGCAAGGTCAAGAGAGGTGAATTCCTCACCCATCATTGACTGGGCACGCTGGCGGTAATTATCAAGGTCTTCCTTTTCGATAGCTTCCCTGATTTTGGTGAGGGCCTGGAGGGTCCGCTGCTCTTCGAGGTCCTGGTCACTCGGGATGAAATCAGGAGTAATTCTCACATTTGCATACCGCTGTATGTCGCGGAGCTTCCAGACTTCTTTCCCGGATACGAAGGTGAAGGAACGTCCTGCCCTCCCTGCCCGTGCTGTCCTGCCAATCCGGTGGACGTAATATTCTGGGTCCTGTGGGACATCGAAATTGAATACTGCTTCGATATCATCGATATCGATCCCGCGGGCTGCGACATCAGTCGCGATGAGGATATCCGTCACACCGCTGCGGAATTTTGCCATTACCCGTTCCCGCTGGCTCTGGCTCATATCCC
The DNA here is from genome assembly GCA_037137755.1 of Methanomicrobiales archaeon. Lineage (GTDB taxonomy): Archaea > Halobacteriota > Methanomicrobia > Methanomicrobiales > Methanospirillaceae > CAIKOD01. The sequence continues at coordinate 19,470 of JBAXJR010000041.1, forward strand.
CATGAAGCCCCTCAGCCGCGTACCCTCTTGAATTGAGGCGGCTCGTGATCTCATCGACCCTTCGTTTGGTATTGCTGAATACCAGCGATAACTTGGGGTTATAGCGGTCAAGGAGCCGGCATAATGCCTCGATTTTGTCGCCCTCCCTCATCTCGTAGTAGAACTGCTCAATCGTCGGCACCGTGAGCTGTGCATGGACCACCTTGACGTGTTTCGGGGTCCTCTGGTACTTCTTTGCCAGCTCCATGATTGGTGCGGCCATGGTTGCAGAGAACAGGACGGTCTGCCTTTTCTCTGGGATTCTCCCAAGAATGTCCCCGATATCGTCCCGGAACCCCATATCGAGCATCTCATCAGCCTCATCAAGGACAACAACCTTGACATTAGACAGGTCAAGTGACCTGCGGTGAAGATGGTCGATAATCCTACCCGGTGTACCGATAACGACCTGCACACCTTTTTTCAGCGCGACGAGTTGACGCTCGATTGGCTGGCCGCCGTAGACGGGGATAATCATGATACCCGGGAGGTACTTACCAAGTTTCGCGAGCTCCTCGGAGACCTGGATTGCAAGTTCACGGGTCGGGCACATGACAAGTGCCTGTACACGGCGGTCATTCTGGTCTATCTTCATGAGCAGCGGGAGGCCGTATGCAGCGGTCTTGCCTGACCCTGTATGGGCCTGGCCGATTACATCGTGCCCCTCAATGAGCATGGGTATTGCAAGCGCCTGGATTGGCGTCGGTTCTTCGAACCCGAGGTCGGCAATAGCCTTCTCGAGCTCCTTTGACAGTTCAAGGTCAGGAAATGATATTGTTTTCATAGGTGGTTCACCATTGACCACTCCGGACCATTGTAACTTCCAAGGATACTTGAGAATGTATGACCACTCGCAGAAAAATGAAATAATTGGCCCGTTTGATCGATGTTACACATAGGCGCTCCCGGGTTAAGAGTGTTGGGGTGGAGGTAATGAGAATATGGTTGCTGGATTTTACCATTGAGATCATCAGGACACTTGGGGAGAGAGGCGAAACCTATGACTCAATAATTCGCAGGCTAATCCAGGAAGCCGGAATGAAAAACCTTGATTCCCGGTGGAACTTTATTCTGGAAAAGGATGAATTTATTCCACTGGAAGACCTCATATGTCCCGGGTCTTCATATCAAAAACATCTCATAAACAGTTCCATTCACTTTTCATTGAGGAACAACAGCGTATCAGGCAGGGGCTGACTACTTTTGAAGAAGACCCTTTCACCCCACGATCAGGTGCCGATATCAAATCAATCATAACAGACCGTACCAAAAAAGTACCGGTTAAGAATCGGCGAATTCAGAATTATTTATTCTATTGAAAAGGACACGGTCTTGGTTATTGAAGTATTCAGGAGTGGGCGTGATTACTCATAATAGTCAATTCACTCATCTGTTCCCATCGACTTTGGATAATTGAAATCACAGAGTAATAGGGGATGCTCTGATGCAAGCACCGTATCAAGGGG
>JBAXJR010000042.1:0-19769 GCA_037137755.1 Methanomicrobiales archaeon
TGCAGCCCGGATTATTCGTTCCATACCTGGAGGGCCCCGGGCTCTTCGTTTGTATTCGATGTCCAGGCAGACTCCCACCTCGATGAGCGTGCGAATGAGCAGCTCTACATGAGGACACTTGAAAATGAGCTGTCAGATAAGCCGGATTTCCTCATCGACCTCGGGGACACGTTCATGACCGAGAAACTGCCAGGTAAGGAAACCGGGGCAGTCTTACAGCAGTACCTCCGGCAGCGCACTGATTTATCCATTATCGGCCACTCAGTCCCGCTCTATCTGGTCCTCGGTAACCATGACGGCGAGGCTGGGTATTCAACAGACAACGGCAGAAACACCCTTGCACCGCTTTCCCTCCAGTTCAGGAAACAATATTTCCCCAATCCTGAGCCGGACGGGTTCTATACGGGAAATTCAGTAAATGATAGCGTCACCGGGAAAAAGCAGGACTACTACGCATGGGAATGGGGTGACGCCCTGTTCGTCGTTCTTGATCCGTATTGGTATACAACAGCAAAACCCGGGGGAACAGCCGACGGGTGGGCATGGACCCTCGGTGAGACCCAGTACCAGTGGCTGGAACAGACACTGCAGAAGAGCAATGCAACGTACAAGTTTGTCTTCGCACACCAGCTTGTCGGAGGGGACTCACAGGGCAGGGGGGGTACAGAGTTTGCATCCCTTTACGAGTGGGGCGGTAAAAACCCTGACGGGAGCTGGGGATTTGACCAGCAACGCCCTGGGTGGGGGGTTCCGATTCATCAGCTGCTCGTTGACAATAACGTCACTGCCTTCTTCCATGGTCACGACCATTTCTTTGATAAGCAGGAAATAGATGGCATTGTCTACCAGGAGGTCCCCCAGCCGGCGACAATAAGCCCCTCCGGCGCCAGTCCGGGTGCTGAATACGGGTACGTGAGTGGCGTCAGCCTGGGGAGTCCCGGGCATCTGATAATAACGGTATCTCCAGAATCGGCCCGTGTTGATTATATCAGGTCTCACCTTCCCGGAGAGAATAAAAGTGGTGAACAAAACGGAGCGGTAGTATATTCCTATTCGCTCACCCCTGAAGTGACCCCCTGAGGTGAAAAGACTGGATGGATAGAAAAAAAATTGTATTGATCATTCTCATTTCAGTGATCGTTGTAGTTATTGCCAGCTCCATTATACCCATCTTCGTTAAAATCCCGCGTCCTGACCTGGAACAAAATCCGGTGCGGCCTCCGCAGGCAGACACAATTCCGCAATCAGACCGGCAACCTGCACAACCCCCGCCATCAGTGGGATTAGAAGAGAACAAGCAGATCAAGACACTGATATCTTTCATCAATATAGGCCTGATACTCCCCCTGTTTGTCATATATGCAGGCATATACCGGAGGATGCGGAGCTCATTCACTCTCGGCCTTATGGCTGTAATCTTTGCCCTCGGCATGTATGCTGTTATGTCAAACCCCCTGATCGTGAGCATTCTTGGGGGACGAACTGGGGATATCGGGCTGTTTGAAATTATTCCCGATATCTGTGCAACGGTGGCACTCGTAGTCCTCGTCCGTATCAGCCTCGAATAACCGGTTCATGGGGAACATGATCCAAGGACACCGGGACCTATGTTGCAATTCGATGAGCCCGACATTCCCGTAAAAATTGGTAAATGCCCCTCATCCTTTTTACCCGATTGGACATCATATCCCTTATTGCCGGTATCCTGGTGAATCCGGAAAATTTTATGATTTTTTTACTGTTTTGTCTGATATAGTGTATATTCTTTTCATTTTCCCATATAAACACGGCCCCTTTCCTATTCCTGCCCTCCAGCACTGCCAACACCGATCACAAAGGAACCGTATAATAAAACAGAGAAACGGTGAGGATCAACACCCGGCCCGATGTACTTAATGGGCGGAGCAGTTGTCAACCCGATAAATTTGACTGCTAACCCTATTTCTAAAAGCCCTGGAAATATTACCGTTTCTTAAGACAAATATAGGAATTAAAATCTTTGTCTGATTGGGTGGAACATAGCCGCACCGCTAAAGGATTACCGGAACATCCCTTCCGGCACCGTGAACATGCTGCTTATTTTTTTTATTGTGTGTCTGACCGCTTACGTTCGTTGACGTCAGTAAATACCGCCAGCAAAGATGGACGTCCATCCAGTTCAACATCCGTTGTTTGGATATCCGCGAAAAACAGGCTCCCATCATTGCGCCTGACCGGAATGCCTGTTGCATACCAGGATTCTCCCTGTATCATTTTCTCAAATTCAGCTGTGACGTTGGGAAGGTCTTCTGCGGGGTGGATATCTGCAAGAGTAAAATTTTGAATCTCATCGCGGCTATAGCCCAGCATCCGCTGGAAGGTTTCATTCGAGAAGATAAAACGTCCTGTTTCCGAATCTGCCGCGATAATCCCAACCGGCATATGCTCCAATGCCGCCGTTACACGGGATTCTGATTTCTTAAGCGCCTCCTCCATTCGTTTGCGTTCTGTGATGTTGCGGCTGACACCAATAAACCCGGCAGGGTTCCCGCTCCCATCGTACAGTAATTTGGATACCACCTCGGTCCATACTGAGGATCCATCTTTTCTGGGCTGCTCTACTTCAATCACTCCCGGGGGTGAAACGATGCCTGATTTGGCCTCATCCAAGGTTTTTTGAATCGCTTCCTGAACGATAGCCAGCGATCCTCTGGAAACTACCTCGTCGAGCGACTGGTGCATTACCTCTTCCGGGGTATATCCCCTGAGCTGAAAGATAGAAGGGCTGACGTAGGTAAAGGAACCATCGAGACCGAGTGTCCAGATAACATCAGTCGAGTTATCAGCGAGCAGACGATATTTCTCCTCGCTTTCCCTGAGTGCCTCCTCTGCCTGCTTGTATTCTGTGACGTCGATATGGGTACCAATAGTCTTGCTCGTCAGGTTCCCGTTTTTGTCCCGGAGCGTTCTCCCGCGTGACCTGATCCATACCCAGTGACCGTCAGCATGCTTAATCCGGAAATGGTTCTCATATATCCCGACGGAACCGGTCCCGAGGTATTCCGCAAATTGCCGTTTCGCCCGTTCCCGGTCGTCCGGGTGCAAAAAATCAATCCAGGTCGCATTGAGTGTTGTTGTTTCGGCCTGGTTATACTGGCTGGGATCGCGCCCGATCATGGCAAAATATTCAGAGCTGCACCAGGACTCACCTGTATCAGCATGGTATTCCCATTCCCCGGTATTGGAAACGGCCACAAACGCTTTGTACCGCTCTATTGCGGCCCTGGTCTCTTCTTCCGCCTGCTTTTGCACGGTGATGTCCCGTAAGATCCCTTCAACCCCGGCATAGTGACCATCGACATCGAAATAGAGATGACTGCTGATTGCAGCATGGACTGGAGAACCGTCCTTTCGTTTCAGGGTAACTTCCATATTGGAAACCAACTGGTCAGTTTTCAGAACAGCCAGAACGGGATCCCTCTGTGAAGGGTCCAGGTAAAAGTCAGTAATGGGTTTACCAACCATCTCTTCAGTCCCCGCGTATCCGAACATTTTTGCTCCGGATGGGCTCATCAGGATGAGGTTTCCATTGGCATCGCTGCGATAAAATACGTCCTGGATATTCTCAAGGATGCTGTGGTAGTCCTTTTCGACAATCTCGCGGTAACATTCCTCGCTCTTACGGAGTGCCTCTTCAGCCCGTTTGTGTTCGGTGATGTCCCGTGCAATTCCCAATACCTGTTCAAGATCGTTATCGGAATTGAAAATTGGGACTAGCTGGGTATTAAACCAGACCTGTCCGTTTGGGACCGGGATAACCATCTCAACGGTAACCGGTTGACGGGTCGTAATAACCTGCTGAATATACATATTCTGCAGTTCGGCAACGGGAGGCGGAAAAACCTGGTTAATATTGCTCCCCACAACATCCTTCGGACTGATCCCAAAAAAAGTTACCATGGCAGGATTTACGTATGTTATCGTTCCCGTCCTGGTAACGATGAAAATAATATCTTTTGCCGCCTCTGACAGGATGCGGTACTTCTCCTCGCTCTCCCTCTGTGCCTTCTCAGCCCGTTTCCGTTCGCTCAGGTCGAAGTGAGTCCCGACAATCCGGATGATTGGGCCTTCCGGCTCGTTGCGGGCGGGGAATCCACGGGAGAGAATATCAACATAATGCCCGTCCTTGTGCCGCATGCGGAATTCCATCACGTAGTCCCTTTTCCCATCCAGGACCTCCTTCACCACCTGCATCGCCCGTGGGAGATCGTCCGGATGCATCAACCGCTTCCACGCACTGACGTGAGGCTCAATTTCGGATTCTTCGTATCCCAGCATCGTCTTCCATCGGGTGGAGTAGAAGATTTCGTCTGTCACCAGGTTCCAGTCCCAGATCCCCTCCTCGGTGGCCCGGAACGTGAGATCCAGGCGCTCTTTGCTCTCCCTGAGTGCATCTTCAGCCCGTTTGCGTTTCGTGATGTCCCTGCCGGTAGCAATAACAGCTGGTCTCCCGTTGTAGGTGATCACGCGGGCGATCACTTCTGTGGGTATACCAGTACCATCCCTTGCCCTTTGAACCGTTTCAAACACGGCAAACCCGGACTCTTCAATCTGCCTGGCGCGTTCTTGAACGGTTGCGCCGTATTCGGGTGCAACAATGTCCACGGGACTCACCCCCAGGAGTTCTTCACGTGAATACCCAAGTGTCCTGCAAATTACGTCATTGGCTTCGATAATCCCGCCCTGCATGTCATGAATCGTGATTGCGTCGGTGGCGTTATTGAAGAAGTCGCGGAACTTTTCCTCGCTCTCCCTGAGTGCCGCTTCCATCTGCTTCCGTCCGGTGATGTCAATATAACTGCTCCGGTTCACCGTTTTATTGGAAGTTCGCATCTGGATAAGGCGCACTTCGAGGATGCGGTCTTCACCCCTGGCATTCCGGATACGGCGTTCAAATATGAGTTCTTCTCCCGATGATACATGTTTCCGGTGTTCAGTCACGGATTCATGTACCGGTAGTCCGTCAGGCTGGTCCGGAAGGTAGAACTGCTGGGGGCCGGAGTCAAGAAGCTCCTGGCGGCTGCAACCGAATAATTCTTCGGCTTTCGCATTCGCATCGATATACCGTTCCAGGTTTACATCGAACAGGAGGATTGCCTCGGGTGCTTTCTCGATTAATGTCCGGAAGACCTCTTCGCTTTCCTGCAATGCAGATTCGATCTGTTTACGGGTCTCGATCTCCTGTTGTAATTGCAGGTTCGTCGCATTCAGGTCAGCAGTCCGCTGCGTGACACGTCCTTCCAGGCCCTCATATGCCAATTTAAGTGCATTTTCAGCAGCTTTACGCTCGGTGATATCGGTCAGGAAATTCAGTGTGGCGGGGTGACCATCCCAGTCTATCACAACAGCGCTGATCTCGACCCACCTGATATCCCCATTTTTTGGTGTAACCCGGAACGCGTAGCGGGTGGGAAGTTCCCCGCCTTTCATCCGCACCTGGAACCGTTCCATCACCATAGCCTGGTCATCCGGGTGAATAACTTCAGTAAACGGCATGGACAGGAGTTCCTGCACTGAATATCCGGTCATTTCGGTCGTTTGATGGTTGACCAGCTTCAGCATCCCGTCCTGTGCGACGACAATCGTTTCATTTGCGTGTTCGATCAGGTGCCGGTATTTCTCTTCACTTTTCTTAAGTGCCTCACCAGACTTTTTATTGGATACCGCGATCCGGACCTTATGGGTCAGCTCGGCAAACTGCGATGTTGGATCCCCGCCTTTCTGGAGGTAAAAATCAGCCCCTTCGTTTAAGGCCTGGATGACGACCTCTTCCCGGCCCTTCCCGGTGAACAGGACAAACGGGATGGTATTGCCTGAACTCCTTACCACCTTCAAAAATGCGATCCCGTCCATTCCGGGCATCTGGTAATCTGATATAATGGCATCAAATTGTTCAGATTTCAGGAGATCTAATGCAGTAGCTGCCGAATCAATGGTCACTACAGAAAAATTCCCGGACATCTCAAGGAACATCTTGCCAATTTCAAGAAGGCCGGGTTCGTCATCTACGTAGAGGACGCGGAGTGTGCCTGCCATCATTCACCGTTCCCGGCTCTACGCCATGCACCATCCGGCACCGTCATCTCGAACCGTGCCCCCTTCCCCTGCTCGCCCGTTTCAATAATGGTGATACCGGTGATGTCGAGGATCTCCCGGGCAAGGGCTAAACCAAGCCCGGTGTTTTTCCCATACCCACGCTCGAATATCTTTTCCTTCTCCTCTGCAGGGATACCGTCTCCATCGTCTTCGCAAACGAGGACCTTATCATCACCTCGTTTCTCTGCTGAGAACCGGATGGTCGTGATCTTCCCACCGTGCTGGACAGCGTTATCAATCAGGTTGTAACAGACCTTAACAATCAGCGGATCTGCGAACACTTCAATGCCGGCAGGGAGACTGTTTTTCACTGCTACCTTTCCAAGCGGGGCTTGTTTTGTTGCTATATCTACAAGTGTACGGCAGTCCTGCCAGGTAGGTGTTGTAACCCCAATGCTCTCATATTCCTTGGTGAACCTGATCATGGCAGAGATCCGCTCTGCTGAAGCGTCAATCTTCATGAAATAGTCTTTAAACGAGGAATCGGGTAGATTTTTTTTAAGTATAGAGAAATACCCCCTCAACACCGTAAGTTGGTTGTTGATATCATGCCGGGTGATACTGTAGAGGAGGTTGAGCTTGCGGTTTGCCCTATTAAGGGTTTCTTCTGCCCGTTTGCGTTCGGTTATATCCCTTGCTGCGGCAAAGACACCCTGTACCGCTCCGGATTCATGGCGATAGATTGTTGCATTATACAGGACGGATGTTGTTTTTCCATCCCGGTGCCGGATCTCAAGCGGGTAATCCCGCACAACACCGTCATCAAATACCTTACTATAGCCTTCCTTGGCTTTCTCCGGTTCTGTGAAATAGTCCGAGAAATCAGTCCCGATCAGTTCTTCCCTTGAGTACCCGGTTACCTTTTCGGTTGCCACGTTGACGTCCGTTATCTTTCCTTCAGGAGATATGGTGACAAGCGGGTCAAGGCTGACTTCGATCAGATTGCGGGTATACCGGGCAGATTCATGGAGTGCCTCTTCTACCCGTTTACGTTCGGTGATGTCCCAGAAAACACCAAGCAGGCCTACGATTTCTCCATCCCTGCCTCTCACCGCGGTCTTGATCGTGTGTACCCAGGTCTCTTTTCCTTCCAGGAGATACCGCTCTTCAAACTCCTCAGTCTTCCCTGTTTTGAATATCCTGACATCGCCTTCCAGGTACTTGGCAGCAAGCTGAGCCGGGAATAAATCTGCATCCGATTTGCCCATGATATCTTCAGGCCGGATGCCGAGATCCCGGGCGAAATTTTCGTTGATCGTGACATAACGGGAATGTAAGCCTTTTGTAAAGATCTTTTGCGGGAGGTTCTCTACAAGGGTCCGGTACCTGTCTTCACTTAACTGTAATGAATGGAGATAGGCGTCCCGTTCCGTCGCCGTCCTGACAAGTTCAAGATTACTGTAACTGAGCAGGGAAATGAAACCCGTAATTTTCACAAGGTAGTCCATCAGCTCGTTTACTTTTTCCCTGCTGAACCGGGGTACACGGTGAAAAGCGGCCAGGTACTCGTCCCGGTCAAAACTATATTTTTTGGCCTGTACAATGAAAACAGATTCCGGTGCGACCTCATCTTCGTAGAAAAACTGGCCCGTGAAGATGTTGCCCATATGCCTGTTACCGATATAGAGCGGGGTAACGACATCCCAAAGATTGTTCCTGCATTTATAGGCGACATACTCACCCTGCCTTAAATTTTTTGCAAGGTGGAGATCACTCTCGGTACAGAACCCTGCCGTGACGGGGTTGACCCGGTGGAACCTGGTACAGATATCCTGCCAGCCGGTAGCCACGAGTACATTTCCCTTCGTGTCGAGGACCGCCGTTCCCATGCCGGTTATTTTTGAAAAGTTTTCCAGGAGTGATTGAAGTTGTTGCGTTTCTATAATATCCCCAAGTTCCAGTGTATCAATGTCCCCTCCGGGTTCAAGGAGACTCTCCAGTTTCAGCCTGACACGCTCCCCTGTAGCAGTCAGCTCCCTGTTGGCTGCTTCCAGTTCCTCACGTTTCTCGTGAAGTTCCTCTTCAGCCTGCTTGCGCTTATAAATTTCATTCTCCAAATCGTGGAATTTTTTTTCAAGTTTATGGAATAATACTGCATTATACTGGCGCAGGAGCTCCATTTCATCTACCGGGGCTTGGGCTGCATTACTCTTTTGTTGTGCCTCCTGCAGTACTTCCTGTACTACCCGGAAAAGAACATCGGGCTTTTGTGGCTTGATAAGAAAACGCTCTGCACCAAGGGCCATCGCCAGTTTTTCTGCATTTGGTTCGATATAGGTGGCCGTGTAGAATATAAACGGGATATACTTCAGCTGCTCATCTGCTTTCCAATGCCGGCAAAGTTCAAACCCGTCCATGATCGGCATAAGTGTGTCGGAAATAACCAGGTCCGGCGGATTTTTAACTGCGGTCTCTAGTGCTTCTGCACCATTTGTGGTTGAAACCACCTCATACCGGTACCCTGCCAGGATCGACTCCAGCAGGCGCAGGATTTCCGGATTATCGTCCGCGATAAGGATTGTTGTCATTTGATTCCCAAACCCGGTGACAGGTGCCGGTATTCATTACCCTGTTCTATTGAGCTCGGTTCTGTTAGTAAAAATTCGTTACTGTCTATTCCAGGTGTCGGGAAATCGGAGATGATAGCATCAAATTGTTCAGATTCCAGGAGGTCTAATGCAGCAGCTGCCGAATCAATGGTCCCTACAGAAAAATCACCGGTAAGTTCGAGGAACATCTTACCAATCTCAAGCAGGCCTGGTTCGTCATCTACGTAGAGGATCGTGAGCTTACCTGGCATGATGTATTCTTCCTCCTCCCACGCTATTCCCCCGTTACTCCATTATCCCGGACTGTGGCCCTTCCCGGGACCTTTCCCATATTTCAATGGCGATTATCTGCCCATCTTCCACAACCGGAATCGTCCCCGGTTCCATCGGTCGTTCGGCTCAATTATTTTCAATAGGAAATTGACATTGATCTCTGTTATGATTAAGTATTCGATGCAATAATTGAAAAAAACGGTATGGGTATTTTCAATGATTGAAACAATCCAAGCTGATTACCCGAAAACGTAGGGATAAAGCCCTTTTTAATCAGTATGCCTAAAAACGGTTTGTTTTTTCACTCCCCCATAAATACGGCCCCTTTCCTGTTCCGACCTTCCAGCACCGCCAAAACCGATCGTAAAGGAACCGTCTGATTATTACCTTAATTAACGTATTCAGTCCAGGCCATAGGGATATGAAATCTAAACGAGTTTTTCCCCGGCTCATTATTAACACAAATTCCATTTGATTTCCATATTCCACAACCCACCCCGACCGATGCCCTTGAGATCGTGAGGCTTTCCGGAAGGGACGATCGTATGAGGCCTATATACTAGTGCGGATTTGTGAGGGATTGTGAGGGGTGTTAGAAAAGGGGCTGGGGTGTTGCGGATTCATGGGACATTGGAGCCGGAATTAGGAAGAAATACAAATATTCAAATCCTCTTGAATAATTGGAAAATCATGCTTAATATGGATATCCTCTCTTATTATTGGGTAAGAGTATCGATATATCCATCTTATTTCTTTTTAATAGTTTATTGAAGAAAATGCTGCTATGGCGTTTTACCACCTTGTAATTCGGATCCTTAATAACGAAATATCATTCATCGAAGTAAAAAGTGGATTGGGTTTTCAGACCTTACGTTACTTGACCTCATTGAGGAAGTGAATATGTGGAATGCTGATTACTCCGGCCTTTTCCATAGCCTTTTTTAAATCTTCTGAAGCAGTGAATTTTCTGGCGTTTTCAATTGAATCCCATTCGAAAAGGATGAATACATCGGTGGGATCTTCAGCGTTCTGGAAAACCCGTACACTTTTTGACCCGCTTATTTTCTGCATGTTCTCGTGTTGATCAAAAAATGTTTTCCATTTATCAAAATCACGTACTTTGTGATGGACTACTATATGTGGCATGAGGTTATAATATGCTGATAAGGAGATAATGGTTATTGAAAGTTCCATTTTTTTGAATATCGGGAAAAAAATTTATATAATCCTGACTCTCAATCGTGCAGAAAGATCTCGTACCGTATAAATCTAAAAGAGGTTTTATGTACCCTTTTTCTGAATTTGTAATAACTGAAGAAAACAGGAATCGAACCATGAGCGATTCATGCTGCTATGGGGATTCAGATCTGACCCCAACCCCGACCGATGCCCTTGAGATTGCGAGGCTTATGAAAATATTATCTAAAAGGTTAGATTGCAGGTTTTTTTTGGTGAGCGTAAATTACTGATCTTTGGATACATTCGGATTTTATATTATTATCACATTCGACACAAATTGATGTGTCATAGCGATTATACTCATTAAAAGTTGGAGAAACTATGCTCCACTTCACATTCTCACCTATGTTCACCGGAAAATATTTGCTATAGGTAACACCTTGTCCTGTTTTCCATAAAGCTCTGCAATTAGATGCAATAGCATCACCATCATTGTGAACAATAATATCCGTCGTATAAACTTGCCCTGCCCCACCCCAACTTGTATCAATTACAGGAGTATCGACTGACACAATTTTTAAATGAGGTGTCTTATGCTGCGACATAAACTCGTACACTGGTCCTCCTGGACTATTTAATACAAATAAAATTGTAGAACCTATCACAACAGCTGCAATTCCAAGTGCCCAATTTCGATACGTATGCTTTTCATCATCTGGCATTAACCAAACCCCCTGTTAGTTATATATTTATGATATTTTTTTCAGGGTATTAAATATTTATATATTTATGAAATTCAAAAAAGTTCAACATTTTCACACTTATACACGACTCCGGCAATACCGCATGGCAATACGAACACATATACGCGGTCCTGGAATGTTGTGAACGATAGAAACTTGGTCTTTTACAACAGGGGCAATTTCATAATCCCATACATCCCCACCCCTCCCGATGCCCTTGAAATCGCGAGGCTTTCCGGGAGGGAGGATCGTATGAGGCCTATGTATTAGTGCGTATTTGTGAGGGATTGTGAGGGGTGTTAGAAAAGGGGCTGGGGTGGTGTTGATTTGGGAGGGTTAATATTATGGAGTTTAGGTAAGAATGTTAGACTTGTGTCATCCCCGGCCAAATATTATGCTCATTCTACAGATAATCCGGATAAATCAGATTGGCAACTTCTTCATGATCATCTCTCCAAAGTGGCAAAAATTTCTTCAGACTTCGCAGGGGATTTTAATGCTTCGGAATTTGCGTATGCAGGGGGTCTCCTTCATGATCTTGGGAAATATTCCTCCGAATTTCAGAAACGGCTTGAGGGAGCTAAAATCCATGTCGATCATGCAACAGCCGGGGCGAGAGAAGCAGAGAGAAAATATCATACCGCCTATAGCCGGATTCTTGAATATGTGATTACCGGACATCATGGTGGTTTGCTAAATTACGGCAGCAATGAGAGTGGAATGGTTGAACGTTTAGAAAAATCCATCCTGGCGGATTATTCTCCCTATATGAACGAAATCACAATCCCAGATCAAAGTGCATTCCGTATTTCCCTGAATCCATTCCCTAAAAAGACCGGTTTTTGCTTTTCATTTTTTACAAGAATGATTTATTCGTGTCTTGTTGATGCTGATTCACTGGACACAGAAGCGTTTATGAGCCCTGAAAAATCATCTCTTCGAGGGCGTTACGAGTCATTCGACATCCTCAAGCACCGATTCGATGAGCATATGCGCATAAAAATTTCTAGTTCTGATGATACTCAAATAAACAAGCGGAGGAAAGAAATTTATGATCGATGTCTCTCGAAGGCCACTCTTCCACCCCAGATGTTTAGCCTTACCGTACCTACCGGTGGGGGGAAAACGCTTGCATCTATGGGTTTTGCCTTAGAACACCTGAAAAGGAACGATCTGAAACGTGTTTTCTATATTATTCCCTACACGAGTATCATCGAGCAGAACGCAGAGGTTTTTCGGAAGATTTTCGGGTATCAGAACGTCCTTGAACACCACAGCAATTTTGATCCGGACAAAACAGATAACGGGGATATACGTTCAGGTAAAGAAACTCTGCGACTTTCAACAGAAAACTGGGACATGCCGATCGTTGTGACTACAAATATCCAGTTCTTTGAATCGCTCTTCTCAAATAAACGATCCAGGTGCAGGAAACTACACAATCTTGCGAAGAGTGTTATAATTCTTGATGAGGCCCAGATGCTTCCAACCGGATATCTGAAACCCTGTCTTGCAGCATTATCTGAATTGGTCCGCAATTATGGCACTACGGTGGTAATTTGCACTGCTACGCAACCAAATCTTGACGATCTTCTGGATGAGGGAGCTAAACCATTTGAAATTATGAGTTCGCCTCAAACGTTATACAACTCATTCCGGCGGGTGAATGTGACTAATCTTGGGGCGCTGAATGATGCCGATTTGTCCGAGAGATTACGGAAACAGCCCCAGGTCCTTTGCATAGTAAACACCCGGAGTCATGCAAAGAAACTTTACGATAATCTTGAGGAATCAGGTAACTGTTATCATCTCAGTGCAAGGATGTGCCCCGTCCACAGAAGAGAACTGATTGCAAAGATCAAAGATTTGTTAAAAGAAGATAAGGACTGCCTGGTCATATCCACTCAGTTGATTGAAGCTGGTGTGGATATCGATTTTCCCGTTGTTTACCGGGCAATGACCGGGGTAGATTCCATCGCCCAGGCTGCAGGGAGATGCAATCGTGAAGGGAAAGTTACGGCCGGGGAAGTATACATTTTTAAATCGACGGAGCCGTGGGGCAAAACCACGAGCTGGCAAAGTCTCGTTGCTGAAGTCGGAGAGATGGTCCTTGCAGGTTCTGGTGATGCACTCTCTCCGTCAACTGTATCAGATTATTTCAGGCGGCTTTATCATTTTAAAGGTGATGAGGGTCTGGATACGAAGAAAATTCTGCAATCACTTGAAGAGAGAGGAAAGGAAATTGCATTCCCGTTTGAGGATATAGGATCGGAATTCAGTATTATTGAAGAGGGTACGAAGGACATTATTATCCCATATGATAAAAAAGCAGAAACAATTATACAGGAACTGCGAACTTCAGAATTCCCTTGGAGGCTCATCCGACAACTTCAGGGCTACACCGTTAATATCTATCCTAACGAATTCAGAGAACTTGAACGTTCACACTCCATCGATTTGGTTGGCGAGCGTTTTTTTATCTTAAAATCCTGTGACGATTATTCGAAAAAAACTGGATTACTAAATCGAAAGGATAATCAGACGAAAATGCAATTCTTGAATTACTGATGGGAGGTGAATTTCATCGGTTACGGAATTCGGTTAAAAGTCTGGGGAGATTATGCCTGCTTCACACGGCCTGAGATGAAGGTCGAGCGGGTGAGTTATGATGTTATGACGCCTTCGGCGGCGAGAGGAATTCTGGAAGCCATCTATTGGAAACCAGCGATCTCATGGGAAATTGATAAGATCCATATCATGAACCCGATCAAATTTGATAATATTCGCAGGAATGAAGTGTTGGGAAAAATTCCCCTCACGCCGATAAAATCTGCTTTTCAAGGAAAGGAAGTTGTCCTGCTAAAGGATTCTAACGAAGAGCGGGTCCAGCGTGCATCTCTCGTGCTCCGCGATGTGTGCTATTTTATCGAAGCCCACTTCAAAATGACAGATAAGGCAGGTCCGGATGACACTGTCGAGAAACATTACAATGTCGCACTCCGTAGGATGCGGAAGGGGCAGTGTTTCCATCACCCATACTTCGGTTGCAGGGAGTTCCCGGTCCAGTTTGAATTTTTCGAAGGGGAAGTTCCAAAATCATCGCAGGGTAATAAAGATCTAGGCCTCATGCTCTGGGATATCGATTTTCCAAACGATATGCAAGCGGTGTTCTTCCGGGCTGATATGAAGGAAGGCGTTATCGATGTTCAGAAATGCCTCAAAGGGGGTATCTTCTCGTGATAATCCATTCCCTTGCCAGGTACTATGACATTCTCGCCAGTGACGATGCCACTTCGATACCCAAATTGGGGTATAGTCCGGCAAAAGTTTCTTTTGCACTGGTAATTTCACAAGAAGGTGAACTCACAAACATTGTTGATCTCAGGGTTGACGGAAAGAAACCAGCACCGAAGATGATGGAAGTTCCCTATCAGAATTCCCGGGCGGTCGCTATCATGCCCTATTTCCTGTGCGATAATGCGAAATATGTTTTCGGCGTGGAGAGGATTAAAATTGACCAAAAGGCAAAATCGTCTTCGAAAATATCTGATTATCTTTCAATTCTTGAAGAGGGAAATAATGAGGTTACGGTAATATCAAAACGTTCTCTCGAATGCTTTGAACGGTTCAAAATTCTTCATCATTTTCTCCTCGATGGCATTCAAGACCCAGGAATCAAATCCTTCTTAAAATTTATTGATGGTTGGAAACCAGATAATTTCCTAAACCATCCGAAAATTGCGGATTATAAGGATGTAATTCTTGCGGGAGGACTTTTTGTATTTGAGACTGAAGGGAATTTTCTCCATAAAGATTCGGCAGCAAGGCAGGCATGGGAGAGGTATTCAACGGAATCGGCATCTGGGGAAAAGTGCATTATTGCCCAATGTCTCGTAAGTGGGAAACACGAATCAGTAAGCCGCCTACATCAGAAAATCAAGGGGGTTTACGGTGCCCAGGTTTCCGGTGCGTCACTCATCAGTTTCAATGATGATTCCTTCTGTTCATACGGTAAGGAACAGAGCTTTAATGCACCGATTGGCGAATCTTCGATGTTCAAGTACACAACGGCGTTGAATCACCTATTGGATAGGGAGAGTAAGAACCGTCTTCAGATTGGGGATACGACAACTCTATTCTGGGCTGAAACGGAGGAGAAAACATGCGAGGATCTTGCACATTTTCTCATTAATCCAGTTGAAGATTTTAAGGATGCGGCTAGAGATTCATCTGAGAATTCGAAGGTTCAAGACCGTAAGACCCTGCAACTTGTCAGCGATATTCTCCAGAAAGTTAAGGATGGGAAATATCTCCAGGAAAAGGATCTTGGGGTTGATCCAGAAAAAACAAATTTCTATATTCTCGGTTTGGCACCGAACAACGCACGGCTCTCCGTCCGTTTTTGGCATGAGGATAGTTTCGGGAATTTTATTACCCGTGTGGCACAGCATCACATCGATATGGAGATTGTGCGGGACGATACCGGGCCCCGTTATATTTCAGTATATCGCCTTTTGAAAGAAACCATTCCAAAGAGTTCCAGTGATAAAATATCGTCTCCGATTCTCGGAGGTCTTCTCATGAGGTCAATCCTCGACAACACCACTTACCCTGTCCAGATGTACAATGCGATTTTGAACAGGGTGAAAGTTGAGCGAGCTATCAATTATGTCCGTGCAGGCTTTATCAAAGCCTGTCTGGTACGGCTAGCACGATCGGGAACAAAGAATAAACAGGATATGATAACCGTGAGTCTGAATGAAGAAAGCCAAAGTGTACCGTACCGCCTCGGGAGGCTATTTGCGGTTCTTGAAAAGACGCAGAGTGATACGAACAAGGATATGAAGAGCACCATCAACAGCAAATATTTCAGTAGTGCATCGACTACTCCGGCCGTGGTTTTCCCTGTTCTGCTGAAACTCGCCCAGCACCATATTGCGAAATCCGACTGGGGATTCAAATCGAACCAGTCAATAGAGGAGATACTATCCGGTGTTAATGAATTTCCGGCATATATGAACCTTGAGGAACAGGGAATGTTTATGATTGGGTATTACCATCAACGAAAAGAATTTTTCAAAAAGAAGGAAAGTAGTCCTGAAAAAACGGAGGCTAAACAATGAGCGAAGTGATCAAGAACCGATATGAGTTTGTATTGTTATTTGACGTCGAAAACGGAAACCCGAATGGTGACCCGGATATGGGGAACATGCCGAGGGTAGATCCACAGACTGGATTCGGAATCGTGACCGATGTCTGTCTCAAGCGGAAGATCCGGGACTATGTCGATATGGTAAAGGAAGGAAAAGAGGGGTATGACATCTATGTCAAAGATGGCGTTGTACTCAATGAACAACACACTAAAGCGTTTGCCGCTCTTGGAAGGAAGCCGGATTCAAAGAAACCTAAGGATGAGGAACTAACGAAGTTCATGTGTAAACATTTCTTCGACATCCGTACATTCGGTGCAGTTATGACCACGGAAGTAAACTGTGGTCAGGTCCGTGGGCCAGTCCAGCTCAATTTTTCCCGAAGTCAGGATCCGATTTTTCAGCAAGAAGTGACAATCACCCGGCAGGCAGTCGCAAATGCGAAAGATGCAGAGAAGGGCCAGACGATGGGTAAGAAACAAATCGTTCCATACGGCCTCTATCGTACAGAGGGATATGTCTCCGCCAATTTAGCCAAAAAGACAACAGGGTTTGCAGAAGAAGATCTCGCCCTGCTCTGGGACAGCCTTGTGAACATGTTTGAACACGACCACTCGGCCTCGCGTGGGAAACTTTCCGCCCGGAAACTCATCGTATTCAAACATGATACCGAGCTTGGATGCTGCCAATCCCACATCCTCTTCGATAAAATCAAGGTCGAACGGCTTTCAAAAGAACTGCCACCACGTTCATTCGCGGATTACAAGGTCACAGTCATGAAGGATGTCCCAAAGGGCGTCGAGGTTATTGAAAAGTTATGAATAGGAAGCGATATGCCGACGACGATCTCCTTGCGTTATCTGGCATACAGCATTTTCATTTTTGTAAGCGGCAATGGGCTTTGATCCATATCGAGCGACAGTGGGAAGATAATCTACGAACGGCTGAAGGCCATATCATTCATGAGCGAGTCGATGATCCGTTTTTCAACGAAAGCCGGGGAAATACTGTGATATCAAGAGCGTTCCCTCTTGTCTCATATTCGCTTGGTCTCAACGGGGTAGCCGATGTTATCGAGTATACGCGTTCGGACAAGGGTATTTCAATAACAGGTTTTGATGGACTTTGGACAATGAAGCCTGTTGAGTACAAACGAGGCAAGCCAAAGATTGATGAACGCGATGAAGTCCAGCTCTGTGCCCAGGTTATCTGCCTAGAGGAAATGTTCAGTATCAGGATCGATGAAGCCGATTTTTATTACAATGAAATCAGACGAAGAATTCATCTCAAAATTTCCGATCAATTGAGGGAGCTAGTCTCACATCTGGCTAATGAAATGCATGAATTATTCCGGGAGGGCATTACTCCTGAAGCGACAGGCACTAATTGTTCCCTCTGTTCCCTTGTTGATGTTTGTCTACCACGCCTAACGAAGAGAAAAGTTTCTGTTCATAATTACATCGGGAGACACGTCCAGGATGCCTGCAAAAACGATTGATGAAACTCTGTGAACGATCTGCCAATAGGTCAGTTCAATTTAACGAGGATAATCCTGACATGAGAAAATTGTTAAACACCCTCTATGTGACAACTCCGGAATCATTTCTGCACAAGGATGGAGAAAATGTCATCATCAAGGTAGGTAACGAGGAGCGGTTCCGAATCCCAATCCACAATCTAGAAAGTATCGTCTGCTTTGGTTATATGGGGGCAAGCCCTTCCCTGATGCGGTTATGTTCAGATAACAATGTCGGCCTTTCATTCCTGACACCACATGGAAAATTTCTCGGTCGAGTGAGTGGCAAGGTCCGGGGAAATGTACTCCTGCGACGCACTCAGTACCGGGTAGCTGATAATTTAGACGCATCACTTAATCTCGCAAAATGTTTCATGTTGGGGAAAATCGTCAACTGCCGGACAGTGTTAGGGAGGACCATTCGCGATCACAGCGATGTTATAAAATGTGATAAGGTCCGGTGCACGGATGCTCTCCTGATTGAGAATCTCTCCAAAATTGAGGGATGCAAGGATGCGGATTCCCTTCGTGGAATTGAGGGTAACTGTGCAAAGTTCTACTTCGATGTTTTTGACGAACTGATCCTCAGGCAGAAGGAGGATTTCTTCCTGAACGAACGAAACCGGAGGCCTCCACGTGACAATATGAATGCTTTGTTATCATTTCTCTACACGCTTCTCGCTCACGACATAGAGTCGGCACTTGAGACAGTTGGACTTGACCCATATGTTGGATTTTTCCACACTGACCGGCCGGGACGGGCAAGTCTTGCACTCGATATGATGGAGGAACTCCGGCCATTTATTGCAGATCGCCTTGCTTTGAACCTTGTAAATCTCCAGCAGGTGTGCGGTGATGATTTCCTGAAAAAAGAAAGCGGCGGGATAATTATGACCGACAAAGGACGAAAGGAAGTGTTGGCAGCCTGGCAGAAACGGAAGCAGGATGAAATTACGCACCCGTACCTGAACGAGAAAATTCCCATTGGGCTTCTTCCCTATGTCCAGGCGATGATGATGGCCCGGTTTCTCAGGGGCGATATCGATGGATATCCACCGTTCTTCATGAATTGAGGTAGTCAATATGATGGTCCTGGTTACATACGATGTAAACACCAAAACACCTGAAGGAAGGAAAAGACTCCGGCATGTTGCAAAAGAATGCGTGAATTATGGACAAAGAGTTCAGAATTCCGTTTTCGAATGTCTTGTAGATTCCGCCCAGTTTGCAAACCTTAAACATTCATTGCGCAGTATTATGGATATCGAAAAGGATAGTATCAGGTTCTATTATCTTGGAAAAAACTGGCAAAACCGCATAGAGCACCTTGGTGCAAAAGAGGGATATAATCCAGAAGGCTTATTAGTCACATAATCGTCGCGAACCTACAGTGAACATGGTTTTCCGGGTATGTTCGCAGCAAAATTAAGTATCTTACGTAAATATATTACGGTATTAGTTACTCGGATTATTTACTTGATCTCAAATTCAACGGAATTGTCCGGGTTCTAAACGAATATTTGCAGTCACACCCTTCGCGGGTGTGTGGATTGAAATGCCTTTGCCATTGGTTTGAACCGGGAAGGGAGGTCGTCACACCCTTCGCGGGTGTGTGGATTGAAATATCCACAGAGGGGTCTGTATAGGTGATTTCAACCGTCACACCCTTCGCGGGTGTGTGGATTGAAATTTAAAAGAGGCAAGGGGGATTACTGCGGATTTACGTCACACCCTTCGCGGGTGTGTGGATTGAAATTTAGTAGTAGTAGTAGTAGGAATACAGTATTCCAGTCACACCCTTCGCGGGTGTGTGGATTGAAATTTTTTATCATCCCAATGGGCCTTGTTATTCAGCCAGTCACACCCTTCGCGGGTGTGTGGATTGAAATAGCCCCCTGATACTGGTAATGATCCCGGGGGTTTTGTCACACCCTTCGCGGGTGTGTGGATTGAAATAGGTCGAGGACCCGGACATCTACTTCCGTCCAGCCCGTCACACCCTTCGCGGGTGTGTGGATTGAAATTATGTGTCATGGGAAGTGGCAAACGCATACCAGGGTCACACCCTTCGCGGGTGTGTGGATTGAAATTTAAAAAACGCTATATTGTAGTCACGCCGTGAAGTCACACCCTTCGCGGGTGTGTGGATTGAAATTCCAGCCTTGCTTACATGTACTACCTGAACACCGGCAGTCACACCCTTCGCGGGTGTGTGGATTGAAAT
>JBAXJR010000043.1:0-18848 GCA_037137755.1 Methanomicrobiales archaeon
AGGATCTTATCCTTCAGGCGCCTGCCATGGCATTTCGGGCAATCTGATATCCGCATGAATTTCTCGAGTTCCCGTTTCCGGTATTCGGACTGTGTCTGGTGATACAGGCGGGTCGCCTGTGGCAGGAGACCTTCCCATGCTCCCTTGTGCGACCATTGGGCATCTCCGTTTTTCATGCTCATCGAGAACCGGATCTGCTCTTCGGAACCGTACATCAGGGCATTATATTGCGGAGTTGTAAGGTCTTTAATCGGTGTAAACACCGAGAAACCGAAATGTTTTGCAACGGCTCCGAGGTGCTGGCTCCGGTAACCATCGAGAAAATTGCGGTACATCGCGACCGCTCCATCGGCGAGCGGGAGTTTCTTATCAGGGATAATCAGGTCCGCATCAAATTCCATCCTGATCCCAAGACCGTTACATTCCTCGCAGGCGCCGAACGGGCTGTTGAATGAAAACATCCGTGGCTGGAGCTCCTCAAAGGTTATGCCACATTCGGGGCAGGCCATGTTTGCCGAATAGGTGGTTTCCCTGCCATCACCATCGAATGCGATAACAAGCCCTTCTGATTTTTTCAGTGCATTCTCGCAAGCTTCCGCGAGACGCGAGCGATCCGTCGAATCGAGCCTGTCAATGACCACGTCGATATCATGCTTCTTGTAGCGCTCAAGCGGGACTTCTTCATCAGTGCGGTGGATTTCGCCATTGATACGGACTCTTGAGTATCCTTCTTTGTTCAGGTCCTTGATTACCTGTAAGTAGGTCCCTTTTTTCTGCCGGATAATCGGGGAAAGGATTGTTACCTGCCCGGGGTATTCCTCTGCAATGCTTTCAGCAATACGGACCGGCGACTGTGCCTCTATCCGGATATTATGAACCGGGCAGTATGGGACACCGATACGGGCAAAGAGAAGCCGAAGATAGTCGTAAATTTCAGTGACCGTTCCAACGGTACTTCTCGGGTTCTTGGATGTGGTCTTCTGTTCAATTGAAATTGCCGGAGAGAGACCTTCAATTGCATCAACATCAGGTTTCTGCATTAATCCAAGGAACTGGCGGGCGTATGCGGAAAGCGATTCTACATACCGCCGTTGTCCTTCAGCGTAAATAGTATCGAATGCAAGCGTTGACTTCCCGGACCCGGAAAGGCCGGTAATGACTATTAACTTATCGCGTGGGAGCTCGACGGTGATATTTTTCAGGTTATGCTGCCGGGCCCCTTTTATGATGATTTTCTTCATTGTAAACAGTGGGAAATAGGTCTGTGCTGTACCCTAATAGAGCGATTGATCGGGGTAAGGTGGGAGGGGTGTAATGGGTTGTCTTATAACCCAGAACTGAAAGGAAAAAAACTGTCAAGAATTACTGCATCGGGAAAGCGGGCGATAATTTGAGTGGTAGCGTAAGGATCTTTTCGGTAAAAACGAAACTCAGATCCCCACAATATCGATGACTCTTCATAGGTAAAAAGCGACGAATCGAATCCATAAGATTAGGCACTATTTCCTATGCACCATCATCCACTTCGTTTTTCAATATATGGTTCAACTTCATCCCACAACGTTTCTGGGGTTAAGGACTGTCTTGTGAGAAATCTGTGGAACGCATCATGGGAGAAAACAATCCCATTCGGGGAATAACAATCTGCGCTTTCACGCATGATACATCACATGTTGCTGCAACAAGGAGAGTTATGTAGTGTAAGTCAGAAATCTGGATCCTTGTAACTACATAATATATTCGGTTATTTATATATATTGATATTTCTATTAGATTCTGCCTTTGTGTAACTCCTATGTAAGAGCCATTGTTTCCTTCACCTGTATTTTTACATTCATTTTCCTTGATTTATTATTTATAACTTTGCACCCCTGTACATTGAGAAAACGGTAGTATCAGCCTGCATATCCAAAAGGATCATCAAATTGGAATCCCTTCATCGGTCATCAGGTGTTAAGGGTGTATGTCCAGTCTCAATGAGATGATACCATTGGTGGCTTGTACAAATCGGCAGGAGGGACCAGGATTGCCATCCATCCGGCTGGTGGTGAAGTAACAAGGTAACATATCTGCCAGGAGGAGACCGGCACGATATCTTTTTTACCCGGGTGAAAAGATTCACCAAGGGTACTCCTTCATTAATTAGGCGGGAGAAAATAGTACCGGGTGGATTACTGGTGCAGGATTACTGGGTTGATCGCAAACAAATTATAGGATTTATCGGCTCCATTTTCATTATTTTTGGAACATTCCTTCCAATCTACACAATAAACCTGTTTTTTCTTGGACAGGTACCCATTTCACTGGTTGACATCCCCATAATGGGGAAACCCATAGCCATTATCCTGATCGCAATGGGCATATTATCAATTACGGCAATAGCATTTGAAAAATATACCCTGTTATACCTGGCCGGAGTGGTTTCTTTGTGTTCCATTCTGGCTACGTTCATAATTGTTGAAGCAGGCTTCGTGATTCTGTCTGATATACTGCCAAAGGTGGTATTTACGGTTGTCAATAGTATTTTTGGTTATGATTTCGGATGGATTTTCTTACTTACCGGGTCAACGTTCCTTTTGGTTGCTGCAAAATTACAGGATTAACGACGGGTATGAAAAACTCCCTGTGGCCATTATCAGGAGCACCGTTTTCATGCTCATCTATGGGACCAAAGGGGCCCATAGCACGCTTTGTTGAAACACGCATAAACAGGTGAGCACCGCTGGCGTCCCGGTACCATTTCAGATTACCACCTGGATACCGGTGCTGGCAATTATTCATCACTACCGGGATCACCGGTATGCAGGACAGGATAGCACCCTGCCATCTTTTCATAAAACTGCTGGTGACATTCATCAGCCCGATAAAATGTTGAAGCTGGGGTGACCCGGGTCATTACGCTATCCTTACAACGCCCGCTTTGTCGTAATTCTCTCATATACTCCTCTGCCAGCTGCGTATCCTGTCCAGTATGAACAAAGATTACCGGTTCGTACTGGGTCCCTGAGTACTCCCCCTGCTGCCTTCTGCAGGGGTCATGAGACCTGAAAAAAATATCGAGGAGCTCCTGGTATGAAATGCAACCCGGGTCATAAGCGATCATGACCACCTCGGAATGTCCGGTCTGCCCGGTGCAGACCTCCTCGTAGGTGGGTGCAGTCACGGTACCTCCCATAAATCCCACGGAAGTTGCAACAACGCCTTTGACGTGGCGGAACGCCGATTCGGTATCCCAGAAGGATCCTGCACAGAACGTGGCAATGCGGGTTATTTTTTCCGTTTCTTCACTATCCAATGCACACAACCCCTGGATCTCATGCCCCGGACAATATAATCCTGCTGACGTTTTTCCCGGACATCATCGTTTTTAATACCCCGGGGCCGGGATAGGTCCAGTGACCAGCGATGAACAGGCCATGGGTATAGGGTACTTTCTGCCGCCACATCCTTGGCCGGCGCCACCCATACACCGCTCCCTCGTCATTCCCTGTGCAGGACCGGTAACTAACCGGCGTGGCAACCGTTATTTCCGCAATATGTGATAACAGGCCTGGGACAACCTCATCAGCCCGCTTGATAAGCGAAGCAGCGTACTGTTTCTTAAATTCATAATACTCACCGGTTTTTTCACACTGCGGCCCGGAATGCCAGTTGTTTTCGTACATAAACCGTACCGGGGCCATGATCTGGACAAGAGACAACCCGTCCTGGATGTTTTCCCGGCCCTGTTCCGGGAAATGAATGAATAATGAAACGCTGTCAGGTTCATCGGAGGTGAACAACGCTTCCTCATCAACAGCGGGATTTACCACCCGTACCCCTGTCCTTCCTTCTCCTCCCATTCCGGAGGGCAGGGTGGTACTCACGGTAACCGTGACATACGAATCCGACAGGGGAATTTTTGCGAGTTTCTCCCGGAACAGGCGGGGGGCCCCCTTGTCCGGTAGCAAGGTAAAGAACAGGTCCTTCATGTCAATTGTTGATAAAACCATGCCACCATTGATAGTACTTTCATCTGCCAGCGTTACTCCGGTGACCTGTCCATCGGAAACATTGACCGACGTAACCTGTGCCCTGGTCCTTATCACCCCGCCATGTATCTGAAAACACCCGTTGAGGGATTCGACAATCGATTCAACCCCACCAACCGGGTAAAAAACATTGCCTTCGACGACATTCCCGAGGAACTGGAGGAGATCAAGGGCACGGGCACCACGTAGAGGGACAACGGACCGGAGCGCAGACCGGAGGCATTGCATCTCCACACCTGGAAATATTGAACTGAGGAGCTGCCCGACCGGCATCCTTCCGTATTCCATGCTCATCGGTAGTTTTCTCTGCATTGTAAGGCCCAGGAACAGTCGTTTGAAAAATGACATCAACTCTGGGCTTTCCAGCGGCAACGCCCTTGTTTCGTATTGGATCTGCCTCGAAAGATCAATCAGCCTGCCGATTCCCAGGCTTACTTTTTCCCGGTATTCCTCCGTGACCAGTCCATGGGCCGATCCTTCAAATTTTTCCCTGTCCCGGGTTATGATAAGGCTTTTCCCGGGACAGGGGCCCGAGACCAAAAAGACCGGGTCAGGAGGGGTGAACGTGATCTCTGCAGCCCCCAGCTCCCGGAGTATCCCGTTTATCAGGCCAGGGTCATTCACCAGGTGGGCAGCCGCCGGCATGGTGCGTCCGCCGCCGGTTGAAGGAGCCCCGCAACAGCCACCCGCCACGTCCTGCTGCTCAAGGAGGAGAACTGACTTACCTGCCATTGCAAGGTAAGCACCTGACGTAAGCCCTGCAAGTCCTCCACCAATCACAATGATATCCCATGTGGTTTCTTCCGTCATACTATACCTCCCATCGCATTGCGACCAGACCGATTAACATTTTCTGGTTGTTCCCCGTTTGGAAAATTACAACATATCATTCCCGTCACCCGGTTATATCCTTTCGCCGGACCGTTTCACTCCTCCCCTGCCAGGTGATGCCCCGTTGAACATGGGATAATCCCCGGAGATCCGCCCATTGACCCCGAACCATCATGTATCCCGTTGTTACCTTGATTTTTGCCGGGAAATCGTTGAAGACCCCGACCATTCATTTCCCAGGCGTTTCTATGATGGAATACCCGGGCCGGCATACCGGGTACCATTCAATACCAGGCGTATAGAGAAGGCCGCGATTAAATATACGATGGCGTACTATTCAGGAACAGGGACCATTTAAAACCCGCAGGTTTGTTACAGCCAGCGGGATGGTCACCTGGCATGGGTGCGATCCAGATACTTTTTCTCTCCCGGGGTTGATTCCGGATGTAATGGTTGATGAGACTGATATCCCGGATGCCGCGAAATGGCTGATAGCAAGCCGCCTTGCGTCCCGTCTCCCTGTTATGTACGACATCGCGTTTCGGAAGAAACTGGGAGAGGAGTATGACGAGCTTGAACAGGACATCTGGATAGAGACAGGAAAAGAGGCTAAATCTGTCGCCGATGCTTTTAAACTCCCGGTGAAGACAGCGCCGGACCTTGCGAATACCTACCGGACGATTTCAAAGATCTTTTTCAGCCCGGATTATAACATGGAGCATCTTAAAATCGAAGAAGACCGGTCGGTCGTGAGGGTCACAAAATGCCCGTTCATTTTCCGCGAAATGGAAATGCGGGGCCATACGGAACCCCTATTTTCCAAGTGCCTTGCATTCAGCATATCCGCAATTGAGACCCTTAACCCTGATTACTCGCTCAGGTTCGTACGGAGCATGTGCATGGGTGATAAGGCATGCGAGATGAAAATCGTCCGGAAAGATACCCTTTCCGATGATAAGAAAACAGTTCCGAAAAAGTGATAGAGGCCAGGGGTGAAGGAAGATCACGGAGACACCGGAAGCCCGTTTAAAAGGGCGATATCCTGGAAAGCCTTCGCGGTGTACCGTGCCTGTGCATCAGTCATTCCATAGGTATTAAACTTCCAGACTTTCGTTGCACCGGGGATTGTCCCGGCAATGCCTTTTTCTTTAAGGGCACTGGTAAGGAAGAAGCCGCGTTTTTTATGAGTCCTGGCCACCGTATCGAAAGACCCGGTCGTATCGATCCTTGTCAGCGTATGCTTCCTCGGGTACTCTGACTTTACTTCGGTTCCCGAAATAGCAAGAAGTGCATCCAAGATCATAGTGCCGTTTGAAAGGTGACGGTCCCAGTGCTTCACCCGTTCGCGTACGTGGGGGAACGAGGCCATCATACCGACGAGCGTGACGCCCATGAGGGTGCAGCCCATCATCTCGACTTCCTTGATTCCGAATGTACGTTTTGTCAGGTCTGCTTGGGCCTTGGTAGTCCTAAACACTTCCTCTGCACGTTCTTTTGTTACGGCAAGCACACCGGAGGGAGCAGGTGAGGCCATGCTCTTGTGCGCTGATCCAACAACAAAATCCGCACCAAGGTCACGGCCGTCGACCGGCATAATGCCGACAGTATATGCCCCATTATAGAGCACCGGGATATCGTTCTGTTTCGCGACCTTTATGATCCCTTTCACTTCATGCTCGTTACCGAACTGGTAATCGAAATGGTCGATGTAGAGAAGTTTCGGGGGCCGCCCGTATTCACGCCGCACCGCATCGATCTTCTCTCCCGCAGCATCGGCCGTGATAATATTTTCCTGGCTCTTCTGGATCTCGAGAGGGATCCCTCCATACGCCTCGACCGAGAGGAACTCAGTATAATGTGACAGGGCAGTAAGAAGTACCGGGTCACCCTTTTGTATATATGTCCCTGCAACCGCCTGGAAACCCCTTCGTGCCCCTGGTACTACGCGGGCCTCGTCCATGTTCACGAACGCCGCAAGATCGCGGTGGAACGCATCAATGGGGGGACTTTTAATCATGTCAAGGCGGTTTGGTTTCCTGCAGTTGTCACAGACCGAATACCCGTCGCCATACGCAATGACTGCCTTCATCGCATCCGCAGTGAGCCGCCCCCCGACCTGGATCGGGTCGATATTGATCGAATTCTCGTCAATGTCACGGACATCAAGTGAAAGTCCGCACTTCATCCCACCATCTCCTTCCTGATGACCTTCACCTGCTCTTCGAGTTCCACGAGCGTCCGTCCCACTATAGCCTGCTGACTCTCATCAAGCTCGTGAACAGGGGCTGTATCGCGAAGTATTACCCGTAAATCGGTGAGCAGGAACATCGCCTGGAATACTGAATCGACGGCCCGTTTCGACATCAAATCACTATACTAATATCGATTATTATGAATTAAGTAACCGCCCGTGCTTTTTCTGTTACCCGGGATGTAATGCATAGGACAGGGGGGATTTCCAAAATAAAAACTCAGTTGAAATCCGGTGTATACGAAAAAGGAAGCACAACTATACAGGCGGAGGGGAATTTCGCCCCACCTTTTGCAGGCTTGAAAAAAATATTCCTGAAGGTTCGATGCCAGTTCCTTACCCATGGTATTTATTCCCCCAAAGCGGCAATCACTGGCATATGCTGCCAACCGGTCGTACATTCATGGAACAGACCCGGTATGAATACCTGACGGTATCTGACCAGACACAGGGGCGTCATGCTCCCCCGCTGGAAAAAGTTGTTCCCCGGAATGCTCTCGTCATCCCGCTTCCCAAACCAGAAGACATCACAGTGCAGGCACTGGATCTCCGTACTGCTATCGAGCAGCGGCGTTCTACCCGTCACTATGCCCCTGATCCGCTTACCATCGAAGAACTTGCCTACCTGTGCTGGTGCACCATGGGGATCGTGGAAGTGAAGGCGCCGTTCTACACGCTCCGTAACGTCCCTTCTGCGGGTGGTCGGCACGCGTTGGAGACCTACCTTCTCATCAACCGGGTCAATGGTATACAACCCGGCCTGTACCGCTACCTCGCCTTCTCCCACGGTCTTGCCGCCATTGACACATCCGGCGGAGTTTCCGATAGAATAATGGCTGCATGTCTCGGGCAGGCCTTTGTGCGATCATCAGCAGTATCATTCATCTGGTCAGCGATAGTCTACCGGATGGCATGGAGGTACAGCGAACGGGCGTACAGGCTTATACACCTCGACGCCGGGCATGCCTGCCAGAACCTCTACCTTGCCGCGGGGCAGATCGGCTGTGGAGCATGTGCAATCGGGGCATTTGATGACCAACAGATGGCAGATGCCCTGGATATTGACGGAGAGGAGGAATTTGTACTGTACTGTGCAACGGTGGGGAGGAAAAGTGAATGAGGCATTCTGCAGGGCGGATAATCCCCTCCGGCCGGAATGGATAAAAAAAGGTATCGTGGGAAGCCCCAATGATAACGAACCGTCCATGTGAGTCCGGCTCTTAACCCCAGTAGCTTTGCACCCTGCGATACCAGGGCACCACCCCGAAGTTTTGGCGGCCCTGGTTGGGACAGGGAATCGTCGTATCATTCTCTGAAATTTTCAGGAACCCTTCAGGTCAACCCTGCCTTCAGGATATCTTATCGGGGGGACCTGGATGGGTTGAAACCTCCTCCTGTATGCTTCTTTTGTCTCCTTTTTTTACCACGCTGGGTTTCAACCACAATGCTCAAAAAAAATCTCTTTGTAATAAAAAAAGTGATCCAGTCCTGCTCCGGGGATTCACCGCATGGTACGTGTTGCCACAAACCCGGCTGCAAGAAGAGCGACAACCGGCAGGGCTGCCCCTGCTTTTGTCGGTGAGGCGATCGGCTGCTGTGCCCCGGGTGTGGATGGGGTAACGCCCGGGACCTGCGTCTGTGTCAGCATCAGCGTCCCCGAACGGGAGCCGATTACATTGCACGCGACATCGACCTTGATCTCCCCGGTGCTCCCTTTCAGCTGCGGGAGATTATAGCGATATGTAAACGAGGATTTGTCCGGCTGGCTGGTATAGGATTGATCGATGAGCACGGTGGCACCCTGTCGGACGGTCACATGTTTCACATAGTGCGTGGCGGGATCGTCCACCTGGTGTGTTATGGCAACAACAAGATCTCCACTATTTTCATCATAAGATACATCAACCCCTGCAGGTGTATGCGCAAGGGCATACCCGCTCAATGCGGTCAGGGCAATGATGAAAATGACAAGATGCCGCATTCCAGCTGTTCCGATGCGGGATATCATTGTGCGCTGAGTGTGGTTTTCCGGCATAGTAAGCAACTCGTCCGCCTGTGGTATATAACAGGACTTCTATCCTGATCCTCTACGGGATTGAATATATGATCTTGCACGGATGATCATGGTTCAGCACAGCATTAATTCCACACGGTTTTTTGCTCATCCCCTCTGAAATGGTCCGGTCAATGACCCGTTTTCTTCGTCTCATGGGGGCGCCCCGGCATGCCCGGGCCCCATGGAGACTGCAGAAGCATGGATTAAGAAAATACACTCCCATAACCGGGAAAATTCTTTCTCAGCTGCGTAATCTGCCATGAAAACCATATGGGGGAGGTCAAAAAACCCTCTGCAAACCCATCTCCCGGACAGGATGATTCTGGCCGATTCAAAAACTTCTTATTCGTGAAATGAATCAATCATGTAATGGCAAATAGTGAAGGTGTATTGAAAAGGGAAAGAAAAAAAGAAGGGCAACAGTACGGAGTGCCACACACCACAGAAAAAAGGAAGCAACTTCTGCAAAAGCTGGCAGAGGAGCATGGGACACCCATTTTTGTTATCGATCACGAGATAATCCGGCAGAATTACAAGGAATTTAAAGAGCGACTGCCCAATATCCAGGTATATTTCGCGGTAAAGGCAAACTCAAACCCTGAAATTGTTAAGACGCTGTACGAGATGGGCAGCAGTTTTGATGTTGCATCCATGCCGGAATTCATGATCGTCCACGAATATATCAAAGATATGCCCGACAAGGAACGACAGGCCTGGATCTGGGACAAGATCATCTACGCGAATACCATAAAACCGATAGAGACACTGAAAGCCCTCGATCAATACAACCCCCTGGTCACTTTTGACAACAGCGAGGAACTGAAAAAAATCAGGCAGCATGCACCCCACGCAGGCCTGGTATTGCGAATACGTGTGCCGAATACCGGTTCGGTGGTTGAACTCTCCTCCAAGTTCGGGGCTGACCCGGGCGAGGCAGTAGATCTAATCGTCGAGGCATTTGACATGGGCCTTGTCGTAGAGGGGTTGAGTTTCCATGTCGGTAGCCAGTGTACGAATTTTGATAATTATGTCCAGGCCCTGCACCTGTCCGAGAATATTATCAGCGAAACAGAGACACGAACTGGCCAGAAAATCAGGATCCTTGATATCGGCGGGGGTTTCCCGGTGAAGTACCACCCCGAAGTGAAGTCCTTCAAGATCCTCGCAAAGCAACTTAATACCGAGATTAAACGGCTGTTCCCACCTGACATGCAGGTCCTCGCGGAACCGGGAAGGTTCCTGGTGGCCAATGCGTGTACCCTCGTCGCCAAGGTAATCGGGAAGGCATTCCGCGACGGAAAGCCGTCGTATTATATCAACGATGGTGTCTACCATACCTATTCCGGACAGGTATTTGACCACACAACCTATCCGGTACTGGCTTTCAAAGAGGGGGAAACACAGATTTCGGCCGTGTTCGGACCGACCTGTGACGCCTTTGACACGATCACATTAAGTGCAGAGCTGCCGGAACTTGATATCGGTGACCTTGTCTATTCTGAGAATATCGGGGCTTATTCCCATGCCTCGTCCACCTACTTCAACGGGTTCCCCCCGGCGAAAGTGGTGCATATCAACCGATGATTTTTTTAATGTAAAGGATTTTTTTTGTAAAATAAAGTACCGCAATAGTAAGCATGAAATCGAAAATCCAGATTGCTCCTCCGATAAATTCACTGATCGGTGAACGATTATTAAAATACAATGACCGGAGACAGAAAGAAGCAGTTAGCCCAGGCGTTCACGCGGGCGACAATCGCATTGTCCTCGTACGAGGAAATGGTAACTGCCTTCCGGGCGAACGTGACCGTATAGTCTTCGCCATTCGCATCATGGCAATTCAGCGAAATGGAATACCCTTCTCCTTCAGTGTCCTGAATGGGGTCCCCGCCGATTGCAGTCGCGAGTGCCGTGTTTCCGACAAGTGCGGTTGATGCAGCGGTATAACCAGCTACAGTAGATGCCTTTGCTGTTGCAACACCCATGTTCTTCAGGTTTGTCGGATTTTCATAGACCACACGGATGCCGAATGACTGTGTTCCACGGCTGACACCGGGATGAGTCTCACCGGCTACGACGTGGTTCACGCACTGGAATGCGTTGGTATCAATTACACCCTATACAACGGT
This sequence comes from Methanomicrobiales archaeon, assembly GCA_037137755.1. Classification (GTDB taxonomy): domain Archaea; phylum Halobacteriota; class Methanomicrobia; order Methanomicrobiales; family Methanospirillaceae; genus CAIKOD01. The sequence continues at coordinate 11,299 of JBAXJR010000043.1, forward strand.
GTTTAAAGCTACAACGTCAGCGATCTTGGTCGTAAGATTACGGACCGAACGCTTGACATTACCAGTCTGGACAAAATCTGACATTCTTTTCTCTCCAGCCCCTTTTGAGACGTAAAGAGTGTGAGTGGTAGAATCGGAAAAGAGGGGATGGAAATGTAGCCCCGGAAAAGTAATTACCGGTGCATCCCTTTCGGGACCGTCATCTCGAAACGTGCACCCTTACCCGGCTCGCCGGTCTCTTTGATTGTAATTCCGGTAATTGCAAGAATTTCACGCGACAGGAATAACCCAAGACCAGTATTTTTCCCAAACCCCCGTTCGAAAATCTTCTCCTTCTCGCTTATGCTGACACCTGCACCATCATCAGAACAGACAATAAAACAATCGCCATCGGGTTTCTCAACAGAGAACCTAATGGTCGTGATATTCCCGCCGTACCGTACCGCGTTGTCCATCAGGTTGAAAAAGACCTTGACAATCAACTGGTCAGCAAATATTGTAAAATCACCAGGCATATCATTTACCAACCGGATATCGCCCATAGCTACGTCTTTTGCAGCTGAGTCTACCAGGGTACGGGTATTCTGCCAGACCGGTGCATTGACCCCGATACCCTCATACGTTTTTGTAAACTGGATCATCGCCTGTATCCGCTCGGCAGCATTGGTAATTTTGTTGAAATAGTCACGAAAAGAAGTGTCCGGCTGCATCATCTCCAATATCTCGAGGAAACCCATCAGCACGGTAAGCTGGTTATTGATGTCGTGCCGGGTGATACCTGACAGGAGCGTGAGTTTCTTGTTCGAGGTTTCAAGCGCTGCTGAAAATTGCCTGAGTTCCTGCTCATGGTACACCATTTCCTGTTCGAGTAACTTGCGCTCGGTAATGTCAATAAAGCTACTCCGGATTAACCTGCGGTCTGCTGATTGCAGCTGGACAAGGCGTACCTCCATGACAAGGTCTTCACCACGGTTATTACAAATGTTCCGCTCAAACACGACTGTCTCTCCTGCCTGAACACGGAGGCGATGTTCATTTACCGTTTCGGTTATTGACCGTTCATCGGGTTGATCTGGTTTGTAGAACTGCTGGGGGCCGGAATCAAGTAACTGCTGGCGGCTGCACCCGAATATCTGCTCTGCCCTGGAATTTGCTTCAATATACCGATTCTGGTTAATATCAAAGAGAAGGATCGCTTCAGGTGCTTTCTCGATGGATATCCGGAACCGTTCCTCACTCTCCTTTAATTCCTGCTCAGCATATTTGCGGTCGGTGATGTCAACACCCTGTGCAATGGTGGAAAGTATCCTGCCTTCAGGATCGAGGATGTTTGCTGAATTCCAGAGCACCGTCCGGACACTGCCATTTTTGACAAGAATCGGGATCTCAACAACCTCCCACCGTTCGCCTTCGATTGCCTTTCGGATTAATCTCATTGAAGCGTTTCGGGTCTCATCCGGGAAGAGAAGGTCCAGTGTCTTCCCCAGCATTTCCTCCTGGTTTCTGCCAGTCAGGTGCTCGAACGCATGGTTGAACCGGGTGATGTGGAACCCGGAGTCCCATGTGATGATCGGGGCATTGGCATAGTCAAACAGGTTGTTGAGATATTCCGTTGTTTCACGAAGTGCCTTATTTGCAAGATAAATTGCGTCCTGGGCCTTCTGCAGGTCATCACGCTGGTCCTCAGCAACTGCTTTCATGGTACGGTATGCCTTTATCTGATTGGTAAGGTCAGACATGTCCTCTATCAGAACCAGGGCATACTTCCCGGTTGATTGATAAAATGGAATACATGAGATCTTCTCGACACGAAGGCCCCCGTTAGGGAACTCACAGGGTATCAGGTGTGGATGGAACGTCGAAGAGAACAGCACTGCGGGACCACCTTCAAAAATCTGGGAGATCCTCGAATATATTATTGGATTTTTTAATGCAGGATATCGCTCAATTAAATTTGTTCCTTTCGCCTCATCTGCAGGTATATCTGTCCATTCAACCATGCAGGCATTCCAGAAGCAGATGGAATAGTCTGACCTGATGACAATGATCCCGTTTGGAATAAGATCCAGGAGCCTGAAAATCGGGTTTTCATCTGTGATTTCTTCCATGTCAGATACCTTTTAGGCCAGGACCTTCCTGATACTCTCAACAAGGGCATCAAGGGACCCTATCTCGAGGATCAGGAGAATATCTCCTTCAACATTGAGCTTCTCTACCAGGAAATTGGTGCGTGCCAAAAGAACGCACTCATCGCGAACATTTTTTCTTTTTAAACGGGCAAGGTTTTCAATCGGCCCTTCATAATAGGAGGGTATTGAATAGATCAGGTGTTCTGACAGAACGTTTGCAATTGAACCCATTACTGCATTAATGATAATATTCCCTACCTCTTTTAAGGCTTCAATTCTCATAGCATCAAGTTCAGGGCTTTTTTCGTGTTCTCCGGTCAGAAGCATAACAAGCGCAGCAGCACTTTCAGGGGGGAAAACCACGGCACTGATCCCTGAGAATGTACCTTTGAAATCCAGAAGCACGGCTGATAATGTATCTCCTGAAATGAGGGTGTTCCCGGACGATGTGATTTCATTAAACGGGACAATCGTAATAGACGGGATCTGGAGACGTATGTGGGATCCTGTCATATCCTGGAGTTGACCGGCAGCCCTGCCGACGCCGATATTTACAATCTCCCGGATTGCATCAATCGTTGATTCGTCGATCTCAATCATCGCATTCCACCAGCAAGTGCTTTCTCGATGGCAGACTTGAGAAGATCCGTCTGAACCGGTTTGTTAAGGTACCCGAATGCCCCCAGGCGCATGCAATGGTCCTTTGTACTGGTCTGCACATCCGATGTGACAATAAGTACAGGAGTCTTTATTCCCTTCGCCTTCAGTTGTTCCAATACCCAAGTGCCATCATATTCGGGCATAAGCAGATCACTGAGTATAACGTCTGGTTTATCGGTGAGGATACGATTTAAGCCCTCGTTCCCGTTATCTGCGGTGATAACGTCATAACCAAGATCCTTTACGATACTCGATACGACTTTACGCTGAAATGCCGAATCCTCAATGAGAAGAACTGTGACCATAGCCTGACCTCGGGGATCGTACTGATAATCATTGCGATAATGATTCTTCGGGATAAAATAGTTATCAATTAATTCTATCTAAAAATCTGAAATTTTAAAAACTAAAATGACGACGTTTTATAACTGATCTGACATTTCTTTTCTTTTCTGCCCCGTTTGGGATGTAAAGAGGGTAAGTGGTAGAATCGGAAAAAAAAGGGATCACCAATTTAAAATTCTGCTAATATCTAAGTAAATTTCCGATGATATTTGTGAAAGCGGATGTGTCAAAATCAAATATTTTATTTTGTAGAAATTGAAACGTATTGTTCCAAAAATGAATGAATGCTGTATGAAACGATTCATTGAGATCCTTGACTACCCCACCCTAATATTTGGAATCGCCCTTATTGTCCTGTTCGGTCTTACATTCTTATCATAAAATTACTTAAAAAGATTAATTTTTGGTAATAATAACTCCTAATCATATTGTGCTTCTGTTCGTTTGCAACTCGGTGATATCACGAACGATGGATCCAATGCGGAACCCCTTAATCGTTTGGATTGGAAATAAGACCTGCTGAATAACACGCCGTTCACCATCTCTCCGCATGAAGGTTACTTCCATAGGTCTTGAAAAGTTCTCTGATTTTCCTGTTCGATGCATTTCTATGTTTATTGCTCGTAACCGGTCAATCCTGTCATCTGTACAGTGTTCGGGTATCAAAAAGGAAATGGTGAGATCAATATATGGTTTTCCCAACACTTCTTCCCGGCAAATTCCTGTTATCCGTTCAAGGGCATTGTTCCATTCGATCACCCTGTCCTCTTCATCAGTGAGTGCAATACCATCTGCGGATTCCTCCACAAATGAGCGGAACGTTTCCTCGCTTTGCCTTAGTGCCTCCTCCGATTGTTTTCGGTCAGTAATGTCCAGGGATAAAACCTGGACACCGGTCTTCCGGTCCTGCTGGTCGATAACATTGGAAAAGGTGGAAAGGAACCATTTCATGCCAACCGGCAGGTTGACTTCATCCTCATAATGCATGACAGTATCTGAAAATTGCATATCCGCAATCCGTTTGCGATAAAATTCAGATGCTGCTTCTGCGGGGAAGAGTTCAGATATATTTTTTCCGAAAACTTGCTGGGGGTCATCCTGACCCATATTTTCGCAGCCCTTCCGGTTCATATGATAAAGAATCCCGTCATAACTCCAGTACCCGATTCCAATGCCGGCAGAATCAAGAAGTGCACGGTATTGCTCTGTGTTCGCGTTGAGTGCCTCTTCTGCCTTTTTTCGCTCTGTGATGTCACGGGATACGTGTACGCAGCCTTGTAACTGCCCCCCCTTTTCGCGTAGCGGTATGCAACGGATGAGAAAATCCCCTTCAATCCGTTCTTCGTGAATCTCCGCAGTGTGTTCCTGCTGATCTTTCAGCAATTTTGCATGAGGGCAGAAATCGGGTGGATTTTGTGTGCCATGGACATATTGGTAACATGGCTTTCCTACAGCCTGCTCGGGTGTTACACCGAGTTTATCGGCCATCGAACGGTTCATCCTGCGGATCCTGTACTGGGTATCGAGAATGCAGATCAGGTCTGGAACCGCGTTGAAGGTGCGTTCCCATTCCTCCCTGGCGAGAAGTGCCTCCTCCTCGATATGCCTGCGAGCTGTCATATCCCTGATGGATTCTATAGCGCCAACACGGTTGCCGTGAATATCAAAAAGAGGTGATCCGGTTGCCCATACATATGCCCCTTTTCCACCGTATAATGCCGGAGTGAAGGTTTCTGCATAGAGGGAGTCCCCCTTTCTCGTAACAAACTGGTATTTTGCTTCTATCTCCTTATCTTCAAAATCGATTAAGTCAAGGAGTTGTTTTCTTCGGGTTCCATAGAAGGGGATCGAATATTCGTGATCTCCTTTTCCAATCATATCCTCTTTGGAAATCCCAGTCATCTCTACCATTGAACGGTTCCATGCGATTACCGTTCCACTGCTATCGATGGCAAATGTAGCGTCAGGAAGAAATTCTATAATGTCATTAAGCCGCCTCTCGGTATCTTTCGCATGTTTTTCTGTTCTTTTATGACTAATTGCTGCCCGGATTTTATGCGAGAGTTCGGCAAACTGTGCTTGTGGATCTCCGCCTTTCTGAAGATAAAAGGTCACCCCCTCATTGAGTGCCTCGATAACTACATCTTCACGCCCCTTGCCGGTGAATATAATGAACGGTGTGTCATTCCCTGATGCTTTCAGATGTTTGAGGAACATTATCCCGTCAATTTTCGGCATCTGGTAATCGGAGATAATGACATCAAATTTCTCTTTCTCGAGGAGGTCTAATGCTGCAGTCGCTGAACTAATTGTTTTAACAGAAAAATCACCATATTCTTCGAGGAATAGCTTACCAATCTCAAGAAGTCCAGGTTCATCATCGACGTATAGGAGTGAGTACATTATGCCCTTGCTAATCAAACACTTCTACCCTTTCCTTTTTAAAATTACTGTATAGACATTTCTACATGCACGGTATTGTCTGAGTTTCTGTTAATCCCCCCCATCTCCTCGCTATCACCACCTCCCTCATGTTCCTGCCGTCGGGCACGGCCAACACCGATCGTAAAGGGACTGTGTAATCCGAAAGAGAAATAGTGAGGTTCAACGCCCGACCCAAGCTCAGATAACTGGATGGATTTTAACGGATAACGTGCCATCGAGCAGCCTTTCTTTATCGTATCGAAATGTGGCACCGGAGAATACCCTGTTCTTACCAAAAATTACCTGTACACAAATTGTATATCCTGTTTTAACCGAGGACTACTCATGAGAAATGGATCGTCAAGTTCAATGTTCGGATTCATTTTACCATTGGGTTTCATCATTATCGGAGTGATTGGATATATTACTTCAATCCTGCTGACTACAGGTTTCACCCAGATGATTTTTCAATTGATTTGCATAATAGCTGTAATAAATGGGTCGATTCTCCTTATCCTTGAAAATTGGGATGCATTGTGGGGATCATAAATTATCAGGTTGTATCAATAACAACAGGATTAGCTGCTATTTTCATGATTCTCTCAGGTTCGCCAATTGCTGCGGAAGGTCATGGGTTCTTCCCGGCAACGATGCAATTTTTTAAAATATCAAGTTGAGTGAGTGGAACATAGTCGTACCAAAAAAGGTTACCGATACCTCCCTTTTGGCACGGTCATCTCGAACCGTGCTCCATTGCCTGGCTCACCGGTCTCGTGGATGGTGATGCCGGTAATAGAGAGAATCTCGCGGGAGAGGAACAAACCCATACCGGTGTTCTTACCGAAACCACGGTCGAAGATCTTCTCCTTCTCTTCAGCCGGTACACCGACGCCATCGTCCTCGCAGATAATGATAGGATCATCACTGGATTCCTCAACATAGAACCGGATGGTCGTGATCTTCCCACCGTACCGCACTGCGTTGTCCATCAGATTATAAAATACTTTGATAATTAACGGGTCAGCAAACATTTCTGCGCCGGGGGGAAGATCCTTCAGCACTATGACTTGTCCAAGTGGGGCTTGCTTTGCCGCAGTATCCACGAGTGTAAGGCAGTCCTGCCAGAGAGGGGCCTTGACACCGATGCTCTCGTATTCTTTAGTGAACTGGATCATAGACAAGATACGCTGAGCTGCGGCCGAAACCTTCCCGAAATACTCAGTGAGTGTAGGATCGGGCTGCTTCTTTTCAAGAATGGAGAGGTACCCCATCAGCACCGTCAGCTGGTTTTTGATATCATGGCGGGTGATACTGGAGAGGAGGGTGAGTTTTTTGTTCGCTGTATGGAGCGCCTCTTCCGCCCGCTTGCGCTCGGTAATGTCCCGGATATTACCAAGAATTACCTGGCGATCATCGACCGTGATCCGGGTGAGATACACTTCAACGTCAAAAACCGAACCATCTTTCGGGTGCCGGGCCTGCCAGGGGAATAACTGGTCATCTCCCGCGAGAGCCCGTTCCCAGTGTTCATGAGCCTCGTCCATAGGGTTTGCCGGGCCGGTATAATCGGCAATCGTATACCCGAGTGCCTCTTCGCGGGTTACTTGGTATAACCGGAGCGTGGTGGCATTCACATCCAGAACCTTTCCCTCGGTATCGTGTATGAATACTGCATCGTACGAATGATCGAGGAATGCCCTGAACATATCCTTGGACTGCCGGATCTCCCGGCCTGCTGTTTTCAGCTGCTCTTCTGCCCGCTTGCGCTCGGCAACCTCCTTTTCCAGATTGGATTTGGACGTAAGCACGGCCTTTAAATTAGAAGCCATCGCAGTCATTGCGAACGACAGGTTACCCAGTTCATCGTTGCTTCCGGTCTCAATTGTTGTATCCAGATCGCCAGATCCGATACGTCCGGCTCCTTTCTCCAGCGCAGCAATGGACCTGAGCACAGAGCGGTTGATGAGGAGATAATTGAGCAGGACAAATATC
>JBAXJR010000044.1:0-18075 GCA_037137755.1 Methanomicrobiales archaeon
AGGTTCCGTTACTAATTCCATTGTATGTCTTTGATAAATATTATAATATAATTTATATATTGTATTAATAAAATATTATTACAATCTAATTCGTAATAGTTAATTATTATTAGTTAATATATAAAATATATAACCTAAATAAGATAATATATTGGCTACAAATTGTACTATATTCTTGTTAATTAAAGGTAAAAAAACGTAGTAACAATTCAGCACAGCGGGAGGAGGAAGAATGCTGCAATCGGGTTTTTTATACCCGCATAGTGTTTATTTATTGTTGATTTCCACAGCATTTTTCTTTCAAAAAACCAGGTTAAGGTCTATAAATGGATTTTATGAGGATAGTACCATATGATGGTGCACGGCAACCGGTACTGGCATATCTTCATTATCCACCCGATTTATCATTGATTTGTCCTCACAGAAAAGGACTAGGGGGAAACTCGAAATGCAACAGATGAAAGCAGAAATTGATAAACTCAACAACCAGGCCAGTCCGGAAAGGTGGCAGTCAGTAGTCGCTCTTGAAAAGTCAGGGAAACCAGCAGTAGAGTACCTGGTAACCGCATTGAAAGACTCTGATAAATGGGTACGCTACGCGGCAGCCGATGCACTGGGGAACATCGGTGATACCGCAAGCGTAGGACCACTCATCGGGCTCCTTGGAGATCATGACCAGGACGTACGGTTTGCAACCGCTGAGGCACTCGGAAAAATCGGGGACCCGCGGGCATGCACCCAGCTGGAGCAGGCCTGCAGGGCTGACAACGGGTATGTAAAAATTGCAGCTGAGGAAGCGCTGTCAAAAATCGTTCACTAGTTGCACGTCACAACAGTAATAATACCACACTCCATTTCTTTATTTCCTGCATTTTTACGCTTTCCTGGAACATAGTTCATGTTGACCTGTGTCAGGGATTAATTCCAGGTTTTACAATTATTCTTGTACCTTGTGAAAACAAATGGATGAATTATGGATGAAACAAAAGATCTTGCCTGAATCATGCGGGGGATGCCAATGATGACAGAGTAGAGATTTTTTTTGGTAGCCCGGTTGCATGGCAGGAGGATTGATTAGCTACATCGTTCAACAATTCAGTCAGAAAACTGGTAAAAAACATACATTGATGTGGAAAAAGGACTCAACCGTTTGGTACAGGAAGTGTAACACGAATGAAAAAGATCTATTATGTTAGCCTAATCGGGATCCTGCTCTCCCTGGTTGCCATTTCCCCGGTGATTGCAATTTCTCCGGTAGCAACCACACACACCAATTATTATTCCTCCTCGGCGCTGCTCCATCCGGAACAGGGCAGGTTTATCAGGTCTGCTGATGTTTTTACCCCGGTAAAGTCTGTATCCTCGTACAGCCGTTTTGCATCATACACCCGTATAAGCACTGGTACTACCAGGAGGTTTACAGAAAGTGACAACGGTAAGACTGTTACCGTCACCAAGGGACAGGTTGTAAAAATCCAGCTCAATGAGAACCCGTCAACAGGGTACCGGTGGGAACCGTCTGTAAGTTCTGGCATTCAGATAACTGATGATACCTATGCAGCTTCAACATCCGGCCGTATGGGAGCAGGTGGAATCCATACCTGGACCATGAGAATAACCGGAACCGGGACCCAGCATTTTGGTGCAGATTACAAGCGCTCATGGGAGACAGGGTCTGCTGATAATTATTCTATACAATTCGTTGTTGCATAACATTGGATTTCAAAAACCCTAAAAAACCAGTTATTTTTCTCTCCGCCATAGAAGAACTATCAAGATTCTTTGTGATTTTTACTGGTTTGTTGAAAACCCTGCGTATTTAAAAAAATAAGATAGAATACGTAGACAGGGGGGATCACCCCTCCCCGGTAAGATATTCATTGAGCAAGGGTTCAATTGGGGCATTCAACGAAATTAAAGAAATTTGGAGATTATGCCCTATCCCAAACCGGGTCGCCAAAGCGGAGGGCCATGAACCCCGGGAACGTGATAAATTTTGGAATTACCTAAATCTGCAAAATAGATTTTAGAGGGTTTCCTATGAAACTGGCTGAACGAACCCCAAAGAAAGGAGATTATGAAAAAGGACATTTTCATGGTCAGCCTGCGAATTCTTCGTCCATGTGTGTTTCAAAAAAGCCTATTTTAAGGATTGTAGTGATCTGCGGGATCCAAAAAAATAGGGTTTATCCTCTTTTCCGCCCGAAAAGGAATACCGCAACACAGCACATCCCGAGCGCTGTCAACACACTAACAGGGCTGAGTGGCTGGGTGGGTGCCGGTGTCGCAACGGGTGAGAGTGCCGCGTTAATCTGGACCGATTGTCCCGGGGCTATCTTTCCTGAAGTCGTGTAAGGTGAGTACCCGTCCAGTTTAATCATCACAGTGTAGGTCTGCGTCGAACCGATCGGTACATTCTGGAGTTCCAGCGGGGTGACACCCTTGTAGACATTGTTGATATAGACATCTGCACCCTCCGGTGTCGATAGGATTTCGGCACTTGCTGTTCCAGCGGGTTGAGTCCCTGATGTCTGAAGGGTCGCAGCAACCTGTGCAGTCTGTCCGGCGACAATTTTGACCGTTGTCGTGTAGTCCTGGTACCCGCTCTTCTTCAGGAGAACCGTGTAGGTAGCGGCCGTAAGATCGGTAATGTCAAGCGGACCCCCGCTCGAGGTCGTGACACCCTGGTAGTTGCCATTGAGATAAACCGCTGCACCTGACGGGGATGAGGTCACAAGGAGATCACCGGTACTCGGGTTCTGTAACGGTACCATGGTAACACTTGCATAGGTTGTCTGACCGGCATTGACGCTGTAGGTATTTGTAAAAGTCTGGTACCCGGCCATTTTGAGGACAACCGTATGTGGGCCTGCATACAGACCCCCGACGATCTGGTTCGTTTCGCCTTTGTAAATATTGTCAATATAGAGTCCTGCACCTTTCGGTGTCGAGCTTATCGAAAGACTCCCGCTCTGCGTAACCGGGACGAGACTTGCATATACATTGGTAGTCCCACCACTCGTTACCTGGACATTACTGTTCGAATATACCTGGTACCCTGGCGTTGAGACCTGGACATTATGCCAACCGGGGGCTACATTATAGAAGGTTCCGGATGTAACAAGCGAGTCCTGTCCGTTATCAAGGATTGCTGTCGCTCCTGAAGGGGATGATGAAACATAGATATTCCCGAATTGTTGTACCGGTGTCAGTGATGCAAAAATCTGGACTGTCTCTCCTGCCGCAGGATTTCCGGAAACCTGCTGGGTCCAGGACTGGTACCCGGTCGCCGATACGACGATGGTGTGGCCCGGGGTACCGGTGGTACTTACATCGACAGTGACCGGGGTTGTCCCGACATACTTATTGTCAAAAGTGACCGTCGACCCGGAAGGGCTTGACTGGATGCTGTAATATCCCTTTTCGCCACCTGGCGGCGGGGTTGCTGGCAGGGTCACGGGTATAGGGATAAGCTGTGCATTTACTGAGACAGTTCCCCCAGCCGGGGGATTACCTGAGTAATACTTAGACCAGGTCTGGTACCCATCCATTGTCACCGTTATGGTATGCCCAGGGGTACCGGTCACATATACCGTTGCAGTCGTTGGTGTTAAACCAACATTTGTCGCATCAACTGATGCCATTGCTCCTGATGGAGACGACGAGATAGCGTAATAACCTTCCTGGCCACCAATGGGATTCGATACGGTGGGAGTATCCAGTGTTGTATACATCGTTACCGGATACGTCGAAATAGTTGGATATGTCGTTACCGGATACGTCGAAACATCTTCCGCTACCACAGCTGATATCGTTGACAGTGCAACGACTAACACAAGCATGATTATGATCAGGTTTTTTGTTTTCATCGTAGTCCTCTGTATAGTGTTTCAGTCTTTTCCTAGGGTTATATAGTAATCGATTTTCTGTAATTCCCTTTCATTCATGGAGGGAAATACACCGTGAAATTAATATGTCTTGGTCTTTTTAAATATGGCTAAAAAGCCTGGATCACGCAATTCTATAACCTGATAAAATCTGATAGAGGATCTTTAGGGCCTTTGTACCACTCCGGATTATTTTTTTCCTTAATTACAATAGGAGTGATTGGAACAGACAAGCCAGGATAATGTTCCAACATCCGGGTAATAACAGAAGTTCAGAAAGCCACAGTCCCGCCTGAATTTACAGATAATCCAGATTAAAAAAAATGATTCTTGTCATTCAAGGGTACGGCGGTAGGTTATGATACCAAGAGTTATGGCTCCTGCAGAAAAGATTGCAAGCGCAAGGAGGTCAAACCAGATGACACTGATGCCCTGCCCCCTGAGGATGATACTGCGAAGGGCCTGGATGGCGTAAAATTCGGGGTTGATTACGGTTATCCACCTGAGCCAGGAAGGCATCCCGAGCACCGGGTAAAAAGCACCACTTGTCATAAAAAGGAGCAGGTTAAAGAATGCGATTACCGATGAATATTCCTGCTGGCTTGAAAAACGGGATGCAAGTGAGACGACAAGGCTTGTAACCCCGATACTTGTCATAAATAGTACGAGAAGGACGAGGAGGAAATCTTCGGGGGCACGGATAATCACGCCTGCAATAAAAATGTCAACCATGAATATAATGAATCCTGCAATAAACGCCTTTACAGTCCCGCTCCCGATGGTTCCGAGGATAATGCTCGAACGTTTGACGGGGGTGACAAAATACCCCTCGATGATCCCCATCTCACGGTCCCTGATTAAGGCCAGCCCGCCACCAAACATCGTCGTCATGAAAATTGCCATAACAATCACACCGACCCCGAAAAACTGGAGGTAATCAATGATACCATAGACGTTTACCGCTTCAACAGGGTTTTTTGCGCCTGTTGCGACGATGGCCGCGGTCATTCCCGATTGGATCAGTGCAGGGATGGTGTATTCTGAGCTGTCTATATAGAGCCGGATAGTCCGGCCTGGCTCAATATCAGAGGGAAAAACCACGTATGCCAATATTTCCCCGTCAGCCAGGGCTTTTTTTGCAATGTCCTCGTTGGAAAATCTCTGGACCCGGAAGAGAGCCGGTTTATCAGGCTGGGTATGAAAATGTTCGAGCTTGTCTACCCCGGCAATATACAGGGGGGTGTCATGGACATATGGCTGCTCCTGGACAACACCCACCGGGATTGCCGTAATTGTTCCCCCTATAGCATTGCCAAAAATCAGGAGGTACATGATCGGCATGGCAAGCGTCATGACGAGCATGAACGGGTTACTCAGGAATTTTTTAAAATCCCTCCTGAATATTGCAATCGCTCCCCGCAGCATTATCGGGAACCTCCCGGACTTGGAATATGTTCATCCGGGACCATTCCATCAAGTTTCTTACCCGTGAGGTACAGGAACACGTCTTCAAGCGAGGGGGACCGGATAGAGATGGATGTAATAGTGATCCCGGACTTTTCAAATTCGGCAATAAGTACAGGGAGGAGATTACTCCCGTTTTTCGCAGAGATCTGAAGGGTCCCTTCCTTCTTTTCTACTGATATCACCTGGTTATGAGAGCGGATCACGGATAGGATGGAATCGTTAAAAGAATTGTACCCAAGCTCGATCAGTTCACCCGCAGGCATCGCCATTTTAAGGTTTTCCGGTGTGTCAAGTGAGACCAGGCGACCATGGTCAACAAAGGCAATCCTCTGGCACAGTTTCTCGGCTTCGTCCATGTAGTGAGTCGTAAGGATGATGGTGATCTTTTCTGTATTGAGCATGGATATCTGCTGCCAGACCTCGCGACGTGCCTCAGGGTCAAGCCCTATAGTCGGTTCATCGAGGAACAGGATCAGGGGCCGGTGGAGGAACGCCCTGACTATTTCGAGCTTTCTCCTCATCCCACCGGATAATGTGCTGACCCGGGAATGGGCACGGTCAGAAAGATCGGCCATCCGGAGCAACTCCCATATCCGCTCATCAAGAACACTGTCATCGACATTTACCAGTTTACCATAAAATTCCAGGTTATCATACGCGGTCAGCTCAATATCGAGGGTACTGTTCTGGGGGCATACACCGATAATACCCCGGACTTTTTCATCGTCTTTTGTTACCTCGTAGATATCGAGAAATGCCCTTCCGCTACTGGGTCTCATCAGCGTGGTAAGGATGCGGATCAGGGTGCTTTTCCCTGCACCGTTCGGACCGAGCAGCCCGAATATCTCCCCCCGTTTTACATTAAACGTTACATCATCGACGGCAGTGACACTCCCGTTACCGGTCCTGAAAATTTTTGAAAGGTGTTCTATCCTGATAATATTATCATCTGCTGCCATGATCTCCTCCTGATGTCATAACAATTTTCTTAAGATCGAAAAACCACCTGGTCAGCCTGTGAGAGACCACATCCAGGTTGCTCTCACCCTCATGAGGGAGTTGTTGTTGTGCCGGGCACCGGAAGAAAAAATCCCGGGGGTTCCGTTCCGACCATCTGAACAGAATCATAATTCAACGCGACTTTTTTCTTCGCCGGATAACCCCGAAATACACGACCGCAACGATAATAATGACAATAATAACAATTGCGTACGGGTTGGAGGAGACCTGTCTGACCAGCGAGGTGGGAGTGATATCCACTTCCAGCTTGACACGGTCCGATACCTGGTCGTTATTCAGGGCATCCCGGTACATTATCTCTGAATCGAGCCCATAAACCTTTGCCGTGGCCCCCGGATCTGCAGTAATATCGAAATATGCAGTTTTTTCCATACCTGGCGCAAGATCCCCAAGGTACGATGTATCATCGCTGCTCGTGAACGGGTCGACGGTAAAAACCCTTGCCTGCGCACTGTTCACCCCGGTTGTCCCGGTATTCCGGTACGTGACCGCAATCACCTTTCTTTCTCCCGGACTCATCTGCACAGGCGGAGAGACGACGATAAAAGCGATCTTCCCACCTACCGGAACTCCTAACGTAACCGTATCGGTAGTGACGATATCCCCGTCACGGTTTTTATACGTGACAGAGATGTTTACCGGGTAGGATATTGCCTCGGCATCCCTGGATACCGATACCTTGTATTGTAGTGGCACGGTGGAATTTTTAGGAAAATCCCCGATATATACACTGCTTGCTACCGGAACAACAGGGCTGTTACCATTCTGAACTAACTTGACGATAGACTCCCGGCCATCTTCATTGCCGTTATTTTTCAGGCTGATATTCAGGTAGCCAGTGGTCCCTGCATTCAGGTCACCTGACCCGACAGAGGTAACATCAAGAAGGACCTCGGGCCTGATCCTGACCGGGAGGTTAAGTGTCTCTTCCTGTTCCTTGTAAAAATACTGGAGGAGATCGGTACCATACTGGTCTGCTCTCATCAGGTAGGTATAACGAATCGTAAGGGGGAGGTTGTAGGTCTCATGGGGAGCATCAGGAGCGATTTTTACCTTGAAATTTGCAACCGTGTTACGACCTCCCAGCAGGTCACCGAGCAGCTGGGGGTCTGATTTAATCGTGACCGGGGCACCCCCTGACCCCAGGGTGACAGTCATCAGTTTAGCGGTATTTGGAAGATCAGCGGCGGTCAGCTGGTTCGGATAGGTAAAAACATACTCGAGGAGGCCGCTATTCTGTATCGTTACCGGGATGGTGATATCCTCACCCGGAGAGAAATCATTTGACCCGAGGATTGCCGCAGTCAGGTTCGGCCCCCCGCTTACGAACCGTTCTCCTGCCATTGCAGGTGTTATTATCCCCATCAATATAACTAAGATAACCAGTATTCCGGGAGCATTTTTGAGTAGTGTACTCCTCATATTGATATTCATAAGATATTCGTCCATTACATCCTCCTTGTACGATAATCCCTTATCCCATAACGTCACTTGATACTGTTTCAACCTTTTTGACATCAGATGTCTGGTCCTCCAGGACGGCCTTAACGGCGGGGATTCCTGTAATTGTAATGGATTGTACAGACTTCGTCATAAATTGATTGATGTGTTTCACCGATCGGTACTACCTTCGTAGTAGAGGTTCACGCGATCAGGGCTCAAAAAAACACGAAGTGAGTACTATGGTGGGTACTATTATGCACCCGATCCATCTTAGTAGTTCTCACACCAGACTTCGTAATACGCCTGTGGGTGATCGCAGACCGGGCATTTATCAGGGGCTGAAATATCCTCATGTACATACCCGCAATTTCTGCATTTCCAGTGGGTCCTGGCTGATTTTTTAAAGACCGTACCCAGGCTGACATTAGCAAGCAGTTTTCTGTATCGCTGTTCATGATGGGCTTCGACTTTTGCGATCTCCCGGAAGGTGTGGGCCGCTTTTGAAAAACCCTCCTTATCTGCAACAACCGCAAATCCGGGGTACAGGGTAGCCCATTCCAGTTTCTCCCCTTCTGCGGCTGCCAGTAAGTTTGCAGCCGTCGTCGCTATCACACCTGCCGGGTAGGATGCAGTAATCTGGGCATCCCCACCCTCGAGAAGCGTAAAATAGAGCTTGGCATGCTCCCTCTCGTTATCCGAGGTTTCCTGGAAAATTGCGGAGATTTGTTCATACCCTTCTTTCTTCGCAACAGATGCAAAAAATGAGTACCTCATTCTTGCCTGTGATTCTCCGGCAAATGCCGCAAGAATATTTTTTTCGGTCTCTGAGCCTTTCAGATTCATGCCATCACCTGTATACGATGATGAACCTGGGATCTTTTAACATTTTGCGATCTTGCAGGGATTTAAAAATATTTTCCGCTGCCGGGATCACAGGATGGATAGGGCATCATACCAATCATGCAGGTACAAAATTTTACGGTTCCTGTCATGAATAATCCCGGGGTATCGTTTAACCGAAAGTATATACTCCCCGGAATTGAAAAATAAAGACAATTAGTTCAGTGTTCCAGCACTACGTCCGGTTCGGCCGGCGGGTACCAGGTCTCTGATCAGGAGTGTTCTATGGATTATACCGTACCCCTCATTATCCTCGTAGCGAGGATCATCGAGACAAGCCTCGATACCATCCGTACGGTCTACATCAGCAAAGGTCATTCAAACCTTGCGGCAAATATCGGTGTCGTAAAAATTGGTATCTGGCTCCTCTCGACCGGGCTTGTACTTTCAAACCTGAACGATTACTGGAGCATTTTTGCATATGTTGCAGGGTACGGGATCGGAACCCTGCTCGGGACTGAGATTGAAAAAATTATATCAATTGGGTCTGTAATCGTCCGCCTTATCACGCGTGATGACCCGGCAGAGTTGATAGAACGGCTCTCAAAGCAGGGGTATGGCCTGACGCGGCTTGAAGGTACAGGAAGCTTTTCGGATTCAGTTAACGTAATCCTGATGATTGTCCCCCGGAGCGAGCAGTCAGTACTGGTCTCGATCCTGTCGAAGGAATATCCGGATGTGTTGTATACGGTTGAGGATGTAAGGTCCTTAAAAGGCGGCGCAGTAATATTCCACAAGGATACAAAAAACAGGATACTCGGGTTCTTCGGGTTATGAAACTAAAAAACATGGGTCAGGGAGAGGGGTCCATACCAGTGATTAGGACCGGCTGGTATACTGCCTGATAACGAATCATATTAAAAAAAGGACGATTAGCAATCCCGGGATTTCCTCCAGTATAACGGGCCCGTTTCAATTCATTCATCGCTGACAAAAAAGACCGGATTTTCTTAAAATATCGTTTGCATGGGAGGAGGGAACAAAACCGGTTTCACCCGGAATCCTGCAATGACAGGGTGCCTTATCCCGGATATCCGTATCACCGGATAAGACAGGACTGCGAACGGTGACCGAAATGAATAAGGAACCTTAATTGTGGCAGGCAGACATAGGTACGTAGTCAAAAGTCCATGGTTGCGACGAAGGAGAACTCGTAACTCATTACAAGAGTCATGGCAGGGAGTCCGATCTGATTGGGACAGGTATTGCTTTCACCGTTGAACTGGGGCCTTGGCCACGCATCACGTGACGTCCCGGTCATACGTGAATTACTAAGGAACCATCACGAGGTTACCATCGCTGCCGGGGGTAATGCCCTCCAGCTCTTAAAATTGGAGTTTCCCACCTGTAACTGTATTGATTTTCCGGATTATCCGCTGGCAGACAACAGGGGGAGATTTTTTTTCCCACGGTTCACAGCGCACGTTCCCGCGCTGGTACAGGCACTTGCAGAAGAACGGAGGAATTTATTCAAGATTCTGAAAGAAACCTCTTATGACCTCATTATCAGTGATTCCCGCCCTGGGGTATACTCTGATTCTGTCCCGTCGATCCAGATATCCCACCAGGTCCACCAGAGTTTTCCTTTTATTGTCTGGCCAATCGAACTGATTGCCCTCTATGTGAATGGCAGGGGGTTTAAAAAATTTGATTCTGTCATTATTCCCGATAACCCCCCGGGCCCGCTCTCTCTTGCCGGAAAACTGTCGCGTACTACCGGAACCGGGACAAAAAAACTGTCATATTACTCAGGGATTCTTGCGAGCATCCCAAAGGTCAGTTCCAAAAAAGAGATCGATTATCTCTTCCTCATATCAGGTATGGAGCCACAACGGACAGTGCTTGAAAAAATTGTGATGCCGCAGGTCAGTGACCTGCCTGGCAGAAAAGTAGTATTGCTCGGGAAACCTTCTGATAACCGTGTAATGGCGCCTGATGATGATACGACCGTGTATTCGTATGTTTCCTACAAGGAAAAAGCGGAGCTGATGTCGGGATCGAAATTCATCATCTGCCGCTCCGGGTATACCACCATGATGGACCTTGCCGAGATCGGGCTGAAAAATGGACTTTTCGTCCCTACTCCCGGGCAGTGGGAGCAGGAATATCTCTCGTCCTATTACAACAGGAAGGGCTGGTTCATGTCAAAAAACCAGGCGGGATTGCGCCTTTCACGGGATGTTGAGAGAGCTGAGGGGTATTACGGGTTCCCGGAAATGGCCCACACCGAAGAGAATGTGCGGAAATTGTACCAGGATCAACTTGCCCGGTACCTGGAGTAAGCTACTATGGCAATGTGTGGTACCGGTATGTCACGGAATTGCTCTTCGTTCCAGAGGTCTTTCCCGGGGTGTACTCTATGAACGTATTCGGGCGACATATTGAGCCTCTTGTATTCTGGTGGACACTGGGTATTGCAATCGCCTACCTGTTCCTTATCGGGCTTATTGCATGGCTTGTATTCCAGGGAATCCTCCTCCTGGAAGCATATAATACCGGTAATATCTCTTATATTGACTGGAAACTCTGGCGCTATGCCCTTATGGCAGTGGTTTATTTTACTATTGGTGGCTTTTTAAGGGCAATCCGTTTTATCTGACAATAATTGGACTTAACTGACATCATTTCAGGTCTGCCTGACAGACTGGCGGGGATCCTGGAATGTGCTCCGGCTCCCGGACATCTACCAGGTAAACGTGCACTGACCGGTTGTGCAGAAATAATTCAACCAGATTAGTGACCCGATAAAAATCAAACCCATAATAATTGTCGGGATTAACCAGTCAGGTGTCTCAATCGGGTAAAACGGTAATTTTTCCAGCAATGTAAAGACTCCTGGGGTAACCCCCAGTCCCATATCCAGGTCGTTTATACAAGGAATCATAACATCATGGGTATATAAAAAAATTGTCACGAAGAGCGGCAAATCGTGACGAGGGAGATCCCCGGAATTAATTTCCGGTCATGGAAAAAATCCCAAATACACCTGAACAGACACTAACCGGAGGATAGAATACCTTGAGGGTCAGTCTCCTGGAACAGAAAAGGGGTCAGAAAACCTTTTCAGGGGGGGGTTTCGTGAGCACTGGTAAACCGGTAAAACCCTTGTGGCACAACAATCTCGAAACGTGCGCCCTTTCCGGGTTCACCAGTCTCTTTTATGGTAATGCCGGTAATGGACAGAATTTCCCGGCAAAGGAAAAGACCAAGACCGGTATTTTTCCCAAAACCCCGTTCGAAGACTTTTTCTTTTTCTTCTTCTGGAATACCGGCACCATCGTCTTCAAAGATCAGGGTAATTCCGGCTTCCGTTTCTTCATACCGGAGATCCAGTTCTGTTACGCCCACGGCATGTTTCAGGACGTTGTCAACAAGGGATAAAAACGCGTTTTTAAGCAATGGGTCAGCATAAATTTCCAGATTATGTAAGCTGATCTTCCGCGACATTTCCAGGGGAGGCAGGTGTGAAATTGCCAGGACAAAAACATGGCTCACATTCTGCCACCGGGGTGGATGAATCCCCATATCCTGGTAATTTTTTGCAAAATTTAAAGCAGCGACGATTTTTTGTGTCTGTACTCCACATTTTTCCAGTTGTTTTTTCTGTGTTTCATCGAAGATGCCATATCCTACCAGCTCCAGGTACGCAGAAAGGGTAAAGATTGCACTCCTGATATCCTGGAACGTAAACGTATTCAGGAGGTTCAGTTTTTTGCGGGCCTGTTCAAGAGCTAGCTGGCTTTTATTGATTTCCCGGATCCCATCCCGCAGCGCCTGGTCAGTATCCATGAGTTCTTCATACGCCGAACTAAGTTCCTCATTCGTCCTGGATAACTCCAATTCAGTCACTTTACGGTGGCTAATTTCCGCTTCCAGCCTTAATACTGATTCCGCAAGTTGTTCTGTGCGTTCCCTGACCCTGGATTAAAGTTCCACTTCTGTCTGTTTGCGTTCAGTTATATCCAGGAGAGCACCCCTGATACCTGCAGGCCGGTTGTCGTGAACGATGGTACCTGCATAGATGATAACCGGGAATACGCTGCCATCTTTTCTCTGTGCGGTGTACTCAACCCCTCTAGGTTGTTCTCCCCTTAATAACGCAGCAAAATAAATCCCGGCCCTTTCCCAGTCTTCCGGGAGCAGCATATGCTGGCCATTTATTCCTTTCTGAAACTCTTCATTTGAAAAACCAAATGTTTCAAGTGCAAAACGGTTTGTCGATGTAATAGTTCCCTTATTATCAGTTTCAAAAATCGTCTGGGGTAACAGTTCAACGAAATCCTTGAACTTTTTCTCACTCTCCCCAATTTTGCGGTCATACTCTGACCGTCGGTTCTCGATCCCCAGAATTCCGAACATCACCGCGATCATCGCAAGAATGCCAATAAGGAAGACAACCAGGTTTGCCTGGTTCAACACAGCCATAACGACAGTGCTGTCCATGTCAACACAGACAATACCAAAGACAGTTCCTGAATGGTCCCTGATCGGGGAAAAACCAGATAAAACAGTCCCCCACTCATCTGTTGTAAAGTCGCGGTTGACCGTAGGGGAGCGGAATCCCAGGATCAGCCCGGGTGCAGCTTGAGGATACACATCTCCAATCCTGGCCGAGTCCGGTTCATACCCGTAATCACCATCGACAACAAATTCAACGGTATCACCGTTTTTTCGCATGGTGTATACATACGGGATATCCGGCGTCGCCAGTCTTGTATGCCTGGGCTGGTCCCTGATATGAACAAAGCGGGGTGTCTCTTCTTCACCGGTTTTTATCTGCGCGAATTCTTCACCATCAATCTTGGACGATATTACCGTTGCAACGGAGATCAGCTTGTCCTGGACATTACCCCCCTGGTACAGGTTATTAAATCCTACCCTCAACGTGGCGACGGATACCTGCCTTTTGACAGGTATTCATTGAGCGTAAAAAAATTGTTTTCTGGATGTGCAATCGCGTCTTGCTGTTTTAAAAAGAGTCATATACGGTTTTGAATCCCGGATCAGGGATAACAGACAGGAGGATGCCCACCACCAGACCTATCATCATGAGCAAAACCCGCCTGACACTACCAAAAACCAAACAGGTATCCTGGTTAAACGACTGGGTCTGGTTATAATCCAAAAGGCGAGTCCCATTTGTGGGTACAGGCATTACAATGACACTTCGCTATCATCTGGCCTGTTTCAGTGGTGACAAGGTCGTCAAACTCTGTATCCTTCGATTTACAGTTAGGACAAAGAATATCTGCCATAAGGAAATGTCACCTGAAAACAAAAACTTCTGTCAGTATACTATGATAGTGGGGTATTTCAACCTCACTAAACGCACAAAAATGTAACGGCCCTATATAGGGAATACCCGGGACTATTATTCTTCAGCTGGCTCCGAAACCCGGTATGCCCCTTTTGGAACGGTAATCTCGAACCGGACCCCGTTCCCCGCAGAACCGGTCTCCTTAATGTCAATGCCCGTGAGGGAGAGGATCTCCCGTACCAGGAAGAGTCCAAGACCGGTGTTCTTCCCAAACCCACGGTCAAAAATTCTTTCCTTCTCGTCGCCAGGAACGCCAACCCCGTCATCTTCCCAGGCAACGATAAGGCCCTTCTCAATCAGTTCCCATGAAACCCGGATGTGACTCACCCGCTGACCGTGCCGGATGGAATTGTCGAGGAGATTGAAAAAGACCTTTTCGAGCATCAGGTCTGCGTATACAAACACACCCGGCAGATCAACATCCATCGTGATAGTTGCAGGGAGGTGGAGGCGGAGCAGGAGCTTTTCGAGTTCCTGCCACTGCGGCTCGTGAGTCCCGAGGCCCCCGTAGACCCTTGTGAATTCAATCTGGGAACCGATTGCTTTTATTGCAGATTCGACTTTTTCAATCGAGGTACCCATTTCCGGATTAGTTGTCTTTTTCCTGGCAATGGCAAGGTGACCCAGGATTACCATGACCTTGTTGAGGATATCATGACGGGTGATGCTCCCCAGCAGGTTAAGCTGGCGGTTGGCACGCCGGAGGGCGTCCTCTGTCTGCTTTCGTTCGGTTATATCGGTGAGGAAATTCAATGTTGCGGGATTGCCTTTCCATGTGGTGATGACTGCCGAAATCTGGACCCATATCATCCGGCCTTCCTCACCAAGGATTCTGAAATCATATTTCGATAGAACCTGTTCACCCTGGAGCCGCCGCTGGTACCGGTCGGCAACAAGGGCCCGATCATCAGGGTAAATGAAGGAAACAAATGGCTTGTCTGCTATCTTTTCCGGGGTTGACTGTATCATTTCCAACGCCTTCGGGTTCGCATACTTTAATACCCCGTCCTGGGCCGCCACAATTCCTTCAGACGCATTTTCAATGACAGACCGGTATTGTGTTTCACTCTCCGCAAGTGCTTCCTCTGCTTTCTTCCATGCCGAGACATCCCGGATAGATTCGATCGCCCCTGATATCTGCCCGGATTTGTTGTAGACTGGACTGGCTTTTCCCCATAGAATCACATCCCTGCCACCCGGATGTGCAACGATCGCATCAGTAACCAGCACATCACCTTCCCGGTGGATAAGTAAATTTTCCCCCCCCCCCGGGTCCTCCCCCGCAGGGATGAGCGCCATATCTGCAAGCATTGGCTTCCGCTCACCGTATAACGGTACTGAGTACTCATAATTACCCCTGCCAAGCATTTCCGTGGCCTTAACACCTGTAATCTCCTCCATTGCCCGGTTCCAGGTCTCAACTTCACCGGCAGTATTGATCGCAAACGTTGGATCGGGAAGAAAATCGATAATCTGGGAAAGCCTGCGTTCTGAATCATGAAGCGCCGCTTCTGCACGGATCCGTATCATTGAAAGATAGGTAATCACACCTGCAACGAGTATGAAAATACTGACACGGATAAGAGCGCCCACAATGACCGATTCGTCATGTGAAACGGAGAGCATCATACCAAGGTACAAAAAGGCGAGAAAAACTGAAAAGATAAAACCACGCTTCAGATAAAACACGCAGGAAATGATAATCGGGAAATAAAAGAGGTTCTGAAATATGGTGAGCCATCCCTGCAGAAGTGAGAGAATACTGATGGCGATAACTATAGCCGTACTTGAAACAAGCATAACCAGCGGTGTACGGTCTGTAATTCTGATGCCTGGAAAAATGGTTGTGTTTTTCATGGTATGTTTTTCGAAAAATCTGGACCCGATTCCGCCCGGTATGCCCCCACCGGCACCAAAATCCCGGACCTAAGGTGATGCCTGGAACCCGGAAATGTTATCATGGAAACCATAGCGGTACCCTAACGTTTACTCAGCCATACACGTTTCAATGGGAGTTTTTATTTGAACGGGTCGATATTCACCGGGAATAGATATATAGTGATTGCCGGGATTTCCTGCCGGTGCAGGAATAATGAATAGTCAGGTAGCTTCCCGGATAGATGCAGTATACCGGTTGGAATATTGCCGAAGTGAACAAGAAAAGGATAATAAACAGGGAACGTTATGTAAACCTGTAAGAGTTCTCTTCGCATAACTCTGACCCCGATAGTAACGCTGGCAGCAACCCCGGCAGCAGGGGAGGGCCCAGGGGATCATGTCTGAAATTGCGGTCATCACGATACTACTCGCGCTGATATTTACCTTTACTAACGGATTCCAGGACGCAAGTTCCCTTGCAGCAACCCTTATTGCGTCCCGTTCCGCAACCCCTAAACAAGGGGTTACCTTAATTGCCGCCATGTCATTCCTTGGGGCAGTCCTTGGTGGAAGTGCCGTGGTATTTACCCTTACAGGGCTGATTACGACCGGGTCAGGTACCGGGACCGTATTGATATTATTTGTCGCAATAACTGTCGCGATCGGGTGGAACCTCATCACATGGTGGTTCGGCCTTCCTTCTTCGTCTACCCATGCGCTAATAGGGGGCCTGATCGGTGCAGGAATTGCATCGGCAGGAATAGGTGGGGTGTTTTGGGGCATCGGTGGCCTGGCCGGGCCGTCGCACCAGCTTGAAGGTGTTATGAAAATCCTCGTATTTTTCATTCTCTCTATTATTATCGGGTTTGCAGGCAGTTTTGTATTACACATGCTCACCATGCTCCTTCTCCGGAATGCGAAACGGAAGATAAATAATGGAATTATGCGGCTTAACTGGATGGCCGCAGCAGCAATGGCTTTTTTCAACGGAGCTAATGATACGCAGAAACAACTTGGGATCATCGCCCTGGTGTTATTTGCCTCCGGTCTGTCTTCTACCACTGATGTGCCGGCCTGGGCCCGCATTGCCTGTGCAGTACTGCTGAGTGCAGGGATAATCGGAGGAGGATGGAGGGTCATGCATACCCTCGGCAACCGCCTGTTCAGGATTGAACCCATCCATTCATTTGATTCCCAGTTTTCATCAGGTGCAGCCATAGCGATTTCCACGATTGCCGGGGCCCCGGTCTCTTCGACCCAGGTCATCATATCATCGGTACTCGGGGTAGGGGCTGCAGAAAATGCACGAAGAGTTAAATGGTCTGTAGGAAAGGATATCCTCATTGCAATGCTGGTGACAATTCCCCTGACAACCCTCGCTGCCGCCCTGATATATACGATTATCGCCCCGTTTACGGGAGGTTGAAAGATTATGAGCGAAAACCCGCCGGAGCCTGAAAAAAAGATGAAGCAAAGCATTTTCAACTCAATTTTCCCGAGAGAATATGACTTTGAAGAAATGCTCGCAGAACAGGCAGAAAAAACCCTTACAGGAGTAGAATCTCTTCTGATCTGGCTCAATACCGAGCCTCTGGCTGACCCTTCTCACCTGGTCCAGATAGAAGAAGAAGTAGATGCGATGCGTCACCGTATGGAAGACAAGCTGATCAATTCATTTTCAACACCGTTTGACCGGCAGGATATCTACGACCTCTCCCGTCAGATGGACTACCTCCTCAACTTTGCAAAAGAGACGGCTATCGAAATGTATACCTTCGGCGTCGGGCCTGACAGAACAATACTTGCCATGGCAGAAGCCCTGCACCGGGGCACCTCCTTCACCGTGAAGGGGGTGAAGATTATTAACACCAGAAAAGACCAGATTGAAGACCTCATTAGGAAAGCAGGTGATGCAGACCACGAAATTGAGACCCTGTATGTTTTTGGGATGGCAGAATTATTCAGGACTGATGACCCGATGAACGCCCTGAGAAAAAGGGAGATCTATCACCATTTGCGTGACGCAGGCCGTGCATTACGAAAAACACTCGACATCCTCCACCATGCGGTGGTCGGTCTCGTGTAAACAGAAGCATTAAGAAAAATCAGCATGCGAGGGATGGGATTTGAACCCAAGGACTCCTAAGAGACCAGGCCCTCAAC
>JBAXJR010000045.1:0-17831 GCA_037137755.1 Methanomicrobiales archaeon
CCCCGCCCTACCAAGCCTAAAGGGCGGGGCCACACCACCGGTGCCTCCTGTCCGCTCCCTTTCGGCTTCGCGAAAGAATTTCGCTGCGGCGAAATCATGGAGCGGAGGGCAGGAGGACCATTGGTAACCTGATATATGTAAACGGGCGGCATGTTTGTCTCCTCGTTTCCTCACTACACATCGTTCCGTTCCGGGCCTCCTCGCCTGCACATCACGCCCTGCCTTTTCATATTGTACCGGGGTGATACCGACGGCCATAACTTCGTCGTAAACTCCTTGTTATCGCCTGTCCTCTCGCGGGTGACATGTCTGATGACAAGTCACCTTCGCGATAAACAATATCGCCCGCTTTCCGCTACCGCTTGCGGGCTACTTGTGGTGGCCGAGGCCCGGCTGATGCCGTGCCACCTGCGACGGCCTGACGGAACATGATTGGATTAGGTGGGGAGCACCAGACCCAGCGACGAGGCACCCGGTTACCGAGCGAAGCGAGGTCGAGGTGCCGAGGAGCGATATCGTGCCGACGGGAAAAGTACCCGCAGGGGCAGCCCTCGGAGACGGCCGGAGGCCGGCAGTGGGCTGTCCCGCAGGGAAAAATTTGTCCTGGGAGATAATCTGATAAGAAAATAAATGCAATGGATTAACCGACCGGGCCGGCCGGCTGAATATTGCAACGTGTTCAAAGCCGGAGATCTCCCGGTCACTTACTTGAACTGTCGCGGACGAACTGGTCAAACTGTTCTTGACTGATCCTCCACTCGGCCCCAACCCGGACCGCTCCGAGTTTTTGTTTTGCAATCAATGACCGCACGGTCTGGACATGGACACGGAGCATCGCGGCCACTTCGGCGACCGTATAAAATTGAGGACTAGGGGGTGCCTTGACCATGGATAGTACTTAGTCCTCCCCGGGGAGCATAATGGTAATCACCGGCTCGCTGTCGTCACCCGGTCCGCATACCGCTTTCAGTTCGACGATTTCTCCACCCCTGATTTGCACAATTCCGCTTGACCTGGCTTTCTCCCTGAGGAGTTCAAAGGCTACCCGGAATATGATAACGCTGCTCCCCCTGGATTTCATGGCAGCTAATCGAAGCATCCAGAGCAGATCCCATAGCCGGCCGATCTCGTCTTGGTCCGGCATCTTTTCGAGATAGTGGGGGCTGACATATCCGCCCCATACTGCCCGGGTCATTGCGACCGGGATGGAGATCCCGGCCTGCCGGGTGAGGACCTCGGGAGCTGCAATCAGTTCGCCATCCCGCAGGCCATCGGCCCGGGTGTACCGGCTGATGATGTCCTCTTCGGTCCAGAAGGTTTGAGGGGTTGAAGTGGCCATCCCTCACACCTCCGCATGAAAACCACATTCGCAGCAGTCATACCCGGCGAAGTAATTCACGGACCCGGCCCGCTCTGGTTCTCCCTGGTCTTCTGTACCGGTTATATGGTCCTCGGTGGGGACAACTGCACCGCAACTTTCGCAGACCTCCGCACCTGCAGGAAGATCGCACCCATCGATCGCATACCTGGCGTCGCTGTTGTATCGCTGGCAATGGTGATAGGGGAGTTTCCCATTTTCTCGTATGCAGGTGTATTGGGAACAATCGGAACACCGGGAAGAAAGGATTGGGTGCATTGGCCGGTGTGGCTGCCATACCGAATTTGAACCCATTCAAGCCACCTCCGTGATTAGTGCTCCAAAGTCCAGCAGCCCCGATTGAGTGAGGACGAGGACCATATTTCCCTCAAAGACAATCCGGTCGTTGCCTTCGCGCCACCCTTCGACAATTTTAACCGCGTGATCCCGTGCCCCTTCTCTGGTCGGGAAGGTGTGGGGGTCCATGCCCTCACCTTTCACCAGGTCAATCTCATAGACAACGAATGACATCAGGCCACCCCTGCCAGCTCGCGGGCCATCTGGCATTTGTCCATTGCAGCACATGATCCCGACAAGGAGCAGGACCGGTACCGGGGACAACCAATACAAGGTCCCTGGAACTCGAATTGGTTTTCAATTTCGCGTGCCTGGTATTCAAGATCCTGTGCGTCGAACTCGATCGCGGTTGCCTGCTTCTGTAACCGGGCAGATTCGCCCCGGAGGCTTGCGATGAGTGCTGCCTCTTCTGCTGGTATCATGCCGGCACCTCCTGAGGTGCCGTTGATCCCGTTGCAATTGTTGCCGGGATCCATTCGATCGTGGAGATGTTCGCGAATTTGCGGGACCCCGCGACCGTTGCTCTCATATGCGAGAGTGGGGAAATGTATCGCCGGTCTTTAATCTGATACATGACGGCCCGGCCGGACCCGTTGATCCATGCCTGACCCGCTTCGACAGGTTCGCCAGTGTTGTTCCAGACCGGGGCCATGTCCCACACGGTTACACGCGACCGGTCCTCTACCAGGCGTGATACATCAGAGCGGGCAATTGCTGCCTGGATGATTTTCACATCGATTCTCAACATGCCGCCGGACAATTTCACGGTTCCGACGTGCTCAATATTGGGAAAAAATCTTTGCAACGTGTTCTTTCACCACATACTATGTCTACTTGTGAGGTTATATATCGTCTCCATGCGTGGTGTGAAAGTGAATGTCGTCTTATATCGTTGCATAACAAAGATAAAAATAGAAATTTTGCCCTGCGGGAAGGCCCACTGCCGGCCTTCGGCCGTCTCCGAGGGCCGTCCCTCCGGGTTCTTGATCTGTCGGTACGCTATCGGTCCTCGGCACCGCGACGGCCTGCCGGCCGTTAACGGGTGCCGTCGTCCCTGGTTGTTCTTGTTGTCCCGGGCCGGATGGAATTCTGCAGGATCCAAAAACGATATCGCTCCTCGGCACCTCGACCTCGCTTCGCTCGGTAACCGGGTGCCTCGTCGCTGGGTCTGGTGCTCCCCACCTAATCCAATCATGTTCCGTCAGGCCGTCGCAGGTGGCACGGCATCAGCCGGGCCTCGGCCACCACAAGTAGCCCGCAAGCGGTAGCGGAAAGCGGGCGATATTGCCTACCGCGAAGGTGTCTTGTCATCAGACATGGCACCCGCGAGAGAGCAGGCGATAACGAGGTGCATAGCAACGAAGTTATGGCCGTCATTACCACCCCGGTCCAGTCTGAAAAACAAGGGCATGATGTGAGTGGAGGAGGTACGACGGAGCGAACATTCTGCCCGATTAAACGTATCCGGTTAAACCGCAGGACAAGGAAGCACCTCGGAGACGAGACCCGAAGGTCTCGGCAGTGGTGCGACCGATTCCAAGAGTCGTTATCCCTTTCTGCGATAGTAATTCCTGGACAACATCGGGGCGGAGGCCCGTGCGGCCGGGGGGTCCGCGACCCCTCCGTGAAGCACACCACCCGTAAATAAAAATGCCATGGCCTCCACATCAACGCTATTCGACCCAGAAAAGCAGCATCACCACGATATCACAATAGATCGAAATCGAATCATTCCACAAACAAAAAAAAGAACAAAAAATAAGAGAAAATCGGAAACTTTCTACTCTGTGTGATTCTGCTTGTCCGGTATAATTTCATGCTCAATGAAATACCGGGAACCTTGCAGGGTCCGGGACCCCGGGGGTAATGGGATCTTTTCACTCAATTCATCCCGGTTATACAATGAACAAGTCACAGGTTCATGGTTGCGTGGCATTGTCATTATTCACCTGGTGTATTGTGCGAAAGTGATAGTTTCATCACATAGTTTCTGACAACCTGTCTCGAAACGCCCAACTCTTTTGCAGCTTCGGCATACCCTGCGTCAGGATGTTCCTGGTAATAGTTGACAATTTTGTTTCGCACGTTTAGACGGTTATCCGGTTTAGTTTCGGATATTCCGGATTCGTTTCCATTCCTGACAACGGGTTTGACAACAGGTTCGTCAGCCTCCAACATTTCCGAAACGTTGTCACGGTGCCGAAAGTGTGTGCGAAGTACCCCCATTTCAATTTCAAACGACAGGAAACACACGACCGGTGCGAGTGCATGGGCCGCCCAGCTTAACACACTCGGATCTGCCCGGGTAATGTTGAACCCGGTTGATACCAGGGTAACGCCAATTACCACGACCCACGCGATCGTTGTCGGTTCGTTGTTCAGTTCCCTGCGTATCACGTCAAGACTTGCAATTGTCATAAACGCGTCAAGGAGCAGGGGCCATAGCCATACCCACGGATAAGTAATCCCACCGGCGGTCGCAACGTCAACCAGGGACACATAAGAAATTGTGAAAGAAGAAAGCCAGATCACCACCAAAAAGCCCGAAGTGGCATAAAGGATAGTCCGTGACGCCTTCATGGTTCACCGTCGGGTTCTTTCAGGACTGCAAATGACGAGTGGGTTAACAGGTTACTCTTCAATTTTGATGGACAGAAAACAACGTTGCATTGAATCCTCCGGTCATGGTCCCGTGAACACGGTATTGACTGTTTTTCGACTACCAACCCCGGGACCTTGTTGACCAGGCCTGCCTTGCCGTCCGTTCCATACAACAGGCGCCGGATCCTCATCCGTGTACTAGTTCCCCAACCTTCGAGTATCTCGCGTTCGGTCATCCCCTCCACTTTGCAGTGGTCCGCCATCCAGTCTAATAATGCACGTTCATCTTTGCTTAACCGGAATTGCCGGGTATTTTCACTTGCCGTGAAGATCTCGGATGCCGTCCTGAAGTCTTCAGTGGTCGCGGTAAGTTCGATAATGTCGTCTGTTTTTACCTGTTCACGCCGGGTGAAATGGATCACCGCCGACGCCTGGATGAAATCAAACAACATGATCATATCGCGCCGGGCGTCCATGTCGGAAAAGATAATGCTGTCGCTGAACGGGATTTTTACCCGGAATACCTGGGACTTCATAATCCGCAATATTTCGCGGCATACCCGTACTTCATGGGTAACCGGGTACTCTTCCCGGCCGGTCTTCATCCGGTCTTTTAAAAACTGGGCGAACGTTACGCCGGCCTCTTTGTTCGGTGCAAGTGATAACCGGTACTGCCGGTCTAATATTTCGTCGTCGCCGGTATCGTAGACACCGGTAAAGATGAACGTGACCCGCTCGGGTATTTTCACCCGTTTCGATTCGATTTTACCTGAATCTGTCTTTTCAACGGTCAGGTGTTCGGTCCCGGTCTGAAATTTTGACATAGCCCGCTTGATCGTGCTTGAAAGATCGGGCGGTAATGTTGAAGTTTCGTCAGAGAACACCACGCACCCAGGGCGGATCCGGCTGTCGTAAAACAGGGCTTTGTTAGAAAAACTCGTATCAAAAACAAATTCCGGTGGGTACAGGTGGATCGCCGCCCGGGCCCCAGAAGTCTTACCTGCACCCTTCCTCCCGTCCAATCCGGGTTGAATGCCTGTTGTAGTGGTAGCGCATTGAACCGCCCAGGAACACAGGAATACTTTTCCTATCTCCTCGTCGCCGGAATGCAGCGTTGAAAATGTTTCAGAGAAGTATTTGATGGGGTCTCCTTCCGTCAGGACCGTTAACGCCTCGGCATGAACTTCTTCATCCGTGGTTACCTTTGGCGGTTCTTCCACGGGTACCAGATCGGATATGGCCCGTTCGAAGAGTGATTTTAACTCAGTAGTTTCGATGGGTGGATCGCACCGCTTCAGGTTGAACGCTACAACTTTATCGAGTGCCAACGCCGGTTTGTCGCGACCTTTGGCCGTTCGGAATGCATACCTGATGTATGTTATCAGGTTGTCGTTGCGGGTTCCACCGGTGAACTTTTCTTTTGACTTCTCTAATTGCAATCCTTCGATCTGGTCAACGGTGACTGAAGAAGCAGGTTCCTTCCCGTTACCGGTGGGACGACCAATTTCCTTACAGGTTGGTAATTGTCCCACGCGTTCCGTTTTAGGCTCGCGGGTAACAGAATATCCCCGCTTAATTAATTCCTGGTTTAGTGCTTCCATCTTATTGCGGTCTTTCAGTACACCGGGCCGGGCCTCGTCACAGCTGATGATCCCGCTTTCCACGGCGATCCATAGTAACGGGTCCCCGCCGGAATTGCACCGCCAGCAATGCCAGGTGTTTTTCTGGCTGTTGACGGAAAAGTTGGTCCCGCTTGTGGACCCGTGGACCGGGTTCCCACCGATGGTCTCATTCCCTGAACGTCTCGCATTGTCGGGCCTGCATGTATCCGCAATATCAAGGTTCAGGCTCTCCGTAAGTGTCTGGTAATGAGTAACACGCCTGGGTGATTTGGGTACTGGTTCCTTGCTCGACGTGTTGACCCGCGAAATGAGGGTATCAAACAGTTGGTCCCAGGTAATTTTCTTGATCGGTAGATCAACGGCGACCGTGTAAAGGTCCCCCGATGGATGCACCGACCCCGGGCCGACAACATACCCTGCCCCCTTGTCGGGGTGCTGGGCGTATACTTCACCCAGGTGTTGATCGTCGGGGCCGAACATCACCGTTTTTCCTTCGATTCCCGGACATTCCAGATAAATATGATATTTCCGTCTCTCGGGCGTACTGCTCCCGCTTTCTACGGTGAATGTTTCGCCGTCGATACCGGTAAGGGCGCCACTATCATGCAGGGCCTGGTATTCGTCAACGTCGATGATCACCACCGGTGAACCGGATGCCGGAAATACACCATAATTCCAGTGTTCGTTGAGAAAAAAATCAAATACCGGGTTATCCCATGGATAATTTTTATCCCGGTTCCACCCCTGCTCATTTTCGGGACCGCCCTTCGATTTCCTCGGCATTCTGATAAACCGGAGGTCTTCACGCCTGAGCTGTTCGGGTATCCTGTCAGACAGAACCGGGTTGTTTGCCGGGGCAACGCTCAATCGTGACCACACCCGCCCGTCCCACGTTTCAATGGCGTACAGGTGCATTGCGGGGTTCCGGTCTGGTTTTCCGGATCCCTTTCAGCCCGGTTCTTACCAGCTATCTCATACCCACAATCGCCACAAATGATGTTTGCCAATTCCCGGGCCTTTGCTGTCATGCCGGTACCGCCAGTCTCGCGGTTTCTTCTTCGACCAGGGTAATCATGTTACCCCGTTCACTGGTCCACCATTCCGGGGCATCACGATACCGGCCATCCGTTGCCTGAAGAGTTTCCTTCACCCATAACAAGCGGTCCGGTTTTGTTACTATTGCCAGGTCGTCGGGTTTCAGTGATATGTAGAGCTCGTCGCTTTTCGCGTCCGGTGGAGCATAGATGTTTAACTTCCCGGAGACGGCGATAAACTGGGGCGCTTCAATCAACGACAGGGCTGCATACGCCTTCTGCTGATATTGAGGGTGCACCTTCATCCTGATCATGCCGGTCGGGTCGGACAAAAATCCTGCAATGCTGCCGTGTACATCCTTCTTTGTGCCGGTCAGGACGCCGATCCAGAAGAACCGGTACGCCCGTTCACCGTTCGGAAGAATTGCATAGGTGGGGGCAGTTTTTTCCCCGTTTTCTTTTCCCGTCTCGCGGACCTGTTGCATTTCGATAATGGAGATCCGTCGTCCGGGCTGGGGAATGTATGGGTCCGACATTATGCCGCCTCCGGGAATGTGATAAACGCCGCGTCCTGTGCGAACGCCTGCTCATTCATCGGTGTCGAGTGCACCATCAGGGCGCGCCCAAAGATCAGATCGTGCAGGCGCTTTTCAACGGCGAACAACCCGCCGACGGGCTGTGTCCGTACGACCTCCTCCGCGTCCGAAACCGAGAAGCCCGTTAAATCTTCTATCACGGATGCGTTGAGATAGACAATCCGGGCGGTTTCTCCGTCAAGTATCACCCGGGCTCGCAGGTCCGGGATAGATTGCTGCTGAACACCGTGATCGGTGCAGAAGTACCCGCCGGCGCATACGGTAAGTGGTTTCCTGCATTTTTCAACCGGGCACCGGTTCACCATCCCGGCACTCAGTACTTTGGTAATGAAGCCTGTCAGAGTGTCACGGTCGGTGCGCTTGACCTGGATGTCTTCTTTCCATGGCTTAACTTCTGCCTGTGTTGTGATCAGCTGCACCCTGTCGTTGTAGAAATCAACGTTGGCCCACTGGATCTCGTAACATTTCCCTTCAACGAAGGGTTCCGGGTTCGCTGCATTCTTCCAGGTCGTGATCTTGCAGGTCCCCGTCGCGTCACCAATGATCCCCACCTGGGCCATTCGCGGATGGTTAGGTGGAAACAGTTTTACCATCTTCGCGATGACCGCGACGGGCTCCATCTTCGCACAGTTACCTATCTTTTCGATTGGGCTGATAGCGAGATCGTCCGCATCGTCCGGGACACTTGGCAGGGAAGAAGTAATTCCCTTCCGGGTCTTGATAGCAGATTCAACGGATCGTAACGCGCTGTCTTCCAGTACGTCAAATTCAATCGTTAATCTGTTCCATAAGGTTTCGAAATAGTCCAAATCCTCAACAGTAAATTCGGTGCCCTTGTTTCGGTAGGTATCCAGAAGGGCAGTTACCTTGTCATTCATGTTCAAACAACTCGTAGTTTATTCTCTTTGATCAGTACACGCTCGGCAAAGTTCCGGTGAATTCTTGGCAAACGGTTTAATTCGTCCCTTGAAATTGTCTGAACATTTTGAGAAAACATCAAGTCGTTTGAATAAGAAACCATGTTTGCCGATGTCATGTCGTGCATGGGCCCGGTGTCGTCGCAAGCGTTCCGGGCCTGTTTTGCTTTTCTCACGAAATCATCCCGCCGGGAGGTCCGCGTTCGTTCAACAGTCTTTGCAACAGGTGATCATATGTTTCACCTTTCATCCCGAGGGTTTTCAGTCGTGAAACCGTTTCGGGATACACCTGTATGGTCGTCTTTCGATCCATGAAGATCTATTATCTATCATTATATTTAACCATTGCACATCATGGGGTATACCATCATATTACAGTAAATATCATAAGCGTTCACGATCATTATGACATAACCAGCATGGCAGACAATGAACCGAAAGATGATGACCTGACCCTACACGCTAGATCGTTAATGTTAGGGCGAGGGGGCCAGTTAGAAAAAAGCAGAGAGGACCGTTATTCCCAGGGTGTCACCCAGAGAGAAATTGTCAGATATATTTTAGAGTTTGACAAGGGTGTCGATGAACCAAGGATCAGGGATCATCTGAAAGAGACCCTGCTCATACGGGCAATGCGAAATATAAAAACACATCTTGAAAGATTGGAGAAAGAGGGCATAATTCAAAAAGTACAAACAAAAGGTGGGCCTAATGTCTGGACCCTCGCCTATGATACCACTCAAATAACTAAGTATCACCCGGCGTGGATTGGGTACGATGCAGTCAGCGGCTTTTTAGTCCACGAGTTTTTCAACCGATGGGACAATGCCGGGTATTTGGGCTACCGTCCGTTAATTGAGATTTTTAATGCGAAAGGTACGCAAAAATTCATCGAAAAGAAAGACTGGACAAAACTAGTGACTCAATATCTTACTCTCCACCGAGGGACAAACGATCCTGACGGAAGAATGCAAGGATTCATCGATCTTTTCAAACAGGGAATCACTATTTCCCCTACTCTGTTTAGGGAAATGTTTACCCCAAAATTTGAAACTCACCTGGTAGCGTCGTTATTATTCGAACCGCTTGAAAAAAATAGGCCCTTATCAAAAGACGATTCATGGGATTTGGAACGGGATTCTTTTCTTATGTTGCTTTTGGCGCCGTTATTGATCGATGCAGTAAAACATCCTACCCAAAAACCAAAAATTTCTGAATTTATATGGGGTGCGTTGGATTCGTACCGCGTGGCGGGAGATGAGAAGAATATTCTCCATGATAAGTACAGGCAATCGGCTGCTGCGTTTGTTACCTTCGAGGAAATAATTAATGAACGTGAATTATTTTTAGGCTGAACACATATTGAATCCTCCTGAACAACTGAACTGTTCAGGGAAAATATCTGTTTTAATCGTTTTGTATCCAATTCAGAGGGTTTAATACCGCTCAAAAATTCACAAAAAAGACGTTGAACACGTGAACACCAAAAAACCCAAGAGAAAGAAAAAAATTATGTCAATTTCGGATCTGCCAGGGCTGGGAATCTGGGATCACTTTCAATCATGTTGGTCAGGTACTTCATCCGTTCCACGTCGCGGAGGATAATCCCGATCTGGTTTTTGAGTTGAAGGTTTTCATTGGACAGGTGCACAATCAGATCACTATGTGCCGCCATTTTGTTCTCGAAGCTGTTTGATATTTCCTGCAGTTCCCGTGGTGCCTGGATGGTAACCCTAAATTCATTTTTCAGGTATGCCTCTTTCATTTGCGCTTTGCTGATGCGCCGGTATGCGTCGGTGAGATACCCC
The DNA here is from genome assembly GCA_037137755.1 of Methanomicrobiales archaeon. Taxonomy (GTDB): domain Archaea; phylum Halobacteriota; class Methanomicrobia; order Methanomicrobiales; family Methanospirillaceae; genus CAIKOD01. The sequence continues at coordinate 10,293 of JBAXJR010000045.1, forward strand.
GCATGTCCCATTAACGCCTCGACAATATCGACCGGGCACGACATGCCTAATTGCGACCTGAAGAATTTTCTTAACATATGCACGTGAATTTGTTTTCTCCCTGTTGAAGAGTCCAGGGAGAAAAGGTCTGAGTTTTTTAACGCCGTCTCCCACATCTGGCTAACGACATGCGTCGAGAACGGGAACAAATGATTATCATCAATATTTTTGGCCTTGCCTTTTCCCGCGCGAACAAGACCCCTGTTCCTGTTCTCAGCTGACACCAGATATTTTTCACGGACCTTTAACCATTCGTTTACGGCCAAGGCCGCCTCTTTGCTGATGAATGTAAAACGTTGCATCTTCGTTTTGGTGTATTCCCCACGAATCGTTATCTCGGCGGGATCCGATTTAAGGTCAATATCGGATACCTGTAATTGAAGGATTTCACCTATTCGCGCCCCGCTACTCGCTAGGACGAGACACAATGCCCGGCCGCGTGCGTCCATGTGTGCGATCAACGACTTGACAGTTTCGTGCTCGATCTCGCGTTCAACAGTTCGGGCATTACCCAGGGGAAGTTTTGCCTTTACCATGTCGCGCTGTTTTTGTGAAAGGTCAATATCATGAAATTTAAAAAACTCGTTAATTGCGTTATATCGAAGTTTCACGGTTAATGGTGGTTCATCCTTCAGACTTATGATATATCGCTTGAAATCATTGGTATAATCCCGGTCTTCTGCCAGGTATCGCGTTGCAAGTTCTGAATACAGGGCATGATCTTCTTCAGTTGCATATCTCGTTTTGCGGTGTTTCTTTTCGTAAATGAAATCAAGGAACGAATATACACTTGACCGGTAAGCGTGTAACGTGCTTGTGGCCCGGCACTCACTGACAAAATCACCGATGGGATCCTTTTGCCGTTCCTGTCTGGTTTCCCCTGGCATGATCACTGATTTTGTTAGGTAACGGGATAAACATAACTATTCATTCTACTGTTGATAGACAAATAAGCAATCTTAATATTATTGTACCTGGTAATTGCAAAAACATCGTAACCGGCAGATGAATTTTCCCCATTTTTAATACTCCCTGACTCATAACAGCCGGAATATTGGCATCTAAAAATTCAGGGGACAATTATTTGGTGAAATCATATTTATCCCTTTTAACGGGTAGTATCCGGGACCCCCGGCGTACCAGGACCAAATATATCAGCATAATGGTGCAGGCAATATTTTTTACCATTTTAAAAGAAATAATTTCTGAATCTCATTATGCAAATTCTGAGAGGTGACGATAGTTGTACCAATTGAATTTACTAGTGTTTATTTCGGTGGTATGCCTGGTTGCACTTGCCATTGCAGGGCTTTTTGCCCGGCAGGTGCTCAGGGCAGAGACCGGAAGCGTGAAAATGGCCGAAGTAGCGGCTGCCATCCGTGAGGGGGCCGAAGCCTTCCTGAAGCGGCAGTATTCGACCATTGCAGTCCTTGCGATCGTTGTGGCGATTTTACTCTTTGCTGCATACATGATCTCAGGGAGCAGCACAACTGCCTGGCAAACTGCCGTGGCGTTCCTGCTTGGAGCATTTCTCTCCTCTATTTCCGGGATTATCGGCATGTGGATATCTGTCCGGGCAAACCTTCGTTCAGCGGCAGCAGCAACAAAGAATGCGGGAAAAGCGGTTGTCCTTGCGCTCAGGGGTGGGGCCGTATCAGGTCTCACCATCGTATCCCTCTCGCTTCTTGGTGTCTCGTTAATCTTCTACGCCTTTGGTGCTGACCCCGTAACGACCCCGTTCCTTATCGTGGGGTTTGCTTTCGGTGCGTCATTCATTGCACTCTTCGCCCAGCTTGGCGGTGGGATATATACAAAAGCCGCTGATGTGGGTGCTGACCTTGTTGGAAAGATAGAGGCAGGGATCCCGGAAGATGACCCAAGAAACCCGGCCGTAATTGCCGACCTTGTGGGAGACAACGTCGGTGACTGCGCTGGCCGTGGAGCAGACCTGTTTGAATCGACGGCAGCAGAGAACATCGGGGCCATGATCCTCGGTGTGGCACTCTTCTCGGTATTCGGAATGAATGGAATTCTGTTCCCGCTGGTGATGGGTGCCTTCGGCCTGATTGCCACGATCGTGGGAATATTCTTTGTCACCGAGAAGCTCGCTGACCAGGAAGACCCGATGAAAGCATTATACCGCGGGTTTTTTGTCACGGCCATTCTTTCTGCGGTTTTCCTTTACGTCGCAACGACCTGGCTGCTCAACAATAACCTCTGGTTCTTCTATGCGGGACTTGTCGGTATCGCGCTCTCCATCGTGTTCGTATACCTGACCCTGTACTACACCGATCACAAGTACCGCCCGGTCAAGTCAATTGCCGAGGCCTCGAAGACCGGCCCCGGGACGAACATCATTTCAGGGTTTGCCGTTGGTCTTGAAACAACCGCTGTATCAGCAGTTGCAATCGGTGTAGCCCTGATTGTGTCATTCAAGCTCGGTGAATTTTCCGGAGTGACAAACGGCGGTCTCTATGGTACCGCGGTTGCAACAGTCGGCATGCTTTCCACCTGTGCCTACATCCTCGCGATGGACACATTCGGACCTATTGTTGACAATGCCGGTGGTATTGTTGAGATGAGCGGGGAATCCGAAGAGACACAGAAGAGGATTTCACGCCTCGATGCGGCAGGAAATACCACGAAAGCGCTTACCAAGGGGTATGCCGTGGGTTCTGCAGCGCTTGCAGCGTTCCTGCTCTTCAGTGCCTACATGGGCGAGGTTTCGAATCTTACCCACAAGCCCTTTGTCAGCGTAAACCTGGCCCTTGTACCGGTATTCGTCGGTGCGCTTCTTGGTGCAATGCTCGTGTTCCTCTTTGCGTCCCTTGCAATAAGGGCCGTTGGGGAAACAGCACAGTATATTATCCAGGATGTCCGGCGCCAGTTCAAGGATAAGGGCATCCTTGAAGGGACTGTCAAACCTGACTACGCAAGCTGCGTTGACATTACCACAAAAGGTGCACTCAAGAACATGATCCTCCCGGGTTTCATCGCAATTGCGGTCCCGGTGTTTGTCGGGTTTGCATTAAAATATGAGGCAATGGCCGGCTTCCTGATGGTCGCTACCATTACCGGTGTCCTCATGGCACTGGTGCTGAATAACAGCGGCGGTGCATGGGACAATGCCAAGAAATACATCGAGAGTGGTGCGCTCGGTGGAAAGGGAAGCGAGGCCCACAAGGCTGCGGTTGTCGGTGATACCGTCGGTGACCCGTTCAAGGACACTGCAGGGCCATCCCTCCACGTGCTCATCAAGCTACTGGCGACCCTTACCCTGGTGCTTGCACCCCTGTTCATCTGATGAACGGGCGTTATTTTTTTTTAAAAACCGGCGAATATCGCCTTTTTTCCAAAAATTCTGACAAGATTTTTTTCGTGATTTTCACGAGAGGGGATTTCGTAAGTTATTGAAAAAAAGCATTCAGTCATGATACTGGCACATATCCGGTATCCCTTTCAAATGGATGAAAAATTATCCCAGGATAACCATTTCCTCGCCACTAAAGTCATGAATTGTGGGTACCAATGTCTGCAGGTCAAGGACAACTGCACGTGCAGGGGTGGGATTGATGTTCATCTGCTTCTGGAATGCCGTCTGGGACTGCCATGTCCCTGCGTTGATTGCGAGCGTTCCGTGGTACTGGACGATCCCCATCACGTGAACATGGCCGGTCATGAGTACTTCGGGGATGGGGTCGATCATCAGGTGGTCCTGCCGGTCTGCAGCGATCGGTGTTTTTCTCCCGTACGTAGGTGCGAGGTGGCGGCGTTTGAGCATCCATTCCATCATAGGGGACGGGTTCTCGTAGGAAGCACCCGGTGTAAGGCCGATCTGGTCATCGATTGACCTGCCGTGGTACATCAGCACCCTGACCCCCTGGAGGCTTACGAGCGCGGGGTTTTCGACAAAGACACAATTATCAGGGAATTTTCCCGTAAATTTTCTAGGAATTGCCGGTTGGGGTTCGGCCCCCCTGACCACGTCGTGGTTGCCGGGAGCGAGGATAATTTTTAACCGTGACGGGAGTGACTGGAGCAGTTCCCCGAGGAAGTCATACTGCTCGTAGATATTCTTAATCGTGAGTTCTGCCTCCTGACCCGGGTAAATACCGATCCCGTCCACAAGGTCTCCGGCGCACAGGAGGTAGGAGACATCAGCCCCGCCGATCCATTCTGAAAACCTGTCCCATGCATCATCGAGGAATGTATCACTGCCCACGTGGATATCAGAAATCAATACCGCTTTACCAGGAGTCTCGCTTGTATAGGGTGCATGGCTGTGGGGGATATCCGGTCTCATGAGCTGGTCGGCAAACAGCAGTTTTCCATCAGATGAGAGCGAACCCTTCACCCCGATCACCTCATCCGGGAGCAGCGTTTCAGCATCAGAAAACCCGGGCCTATCTTTGTTGAAGAGCACTGCCACGGTACCGGTGGCATCTTCCACGTCAACGCGCCGGTGACCCTTCGTTGTGCTTTTTACCTCAGAAACAAGCCCGATAATCGTGCATTTCTCCTCCCGGTACCGTGGCTTCTTCAATGCCTCGATAGGCATGGCACTGCACCTGCTCCGGATAAGTCCCCCAAGACAATCATAACGGTGACGGAAATAATGGAGATAATCTGCTACCCCGAGTACGCCACCGGACGACCCTTCGCTGCCGTTGATAATCTCGACTTCGGGGTCGGTCAGGAACCGTGTCCCGTCTTTTGAAAGCCCCATTCCCGGGACATGCTGTGCCAGCACGACGATAGTGTCATCCGGGACGGAGGAAACCACTCGTTCCAGCAGATCGGTGTCCCCTTTTTCGGCAAGATATCTCACCACTTCAGGGTGTACCTGTAATTTTGTATCGAGAAACCGCTGGACGATGGTCTCGGTGTTAAGCATCTGATCTAATACTATCCCCTGCCGCTGATATAGGATTTTAGATCGGGGTCAGAAAAGGAAATCGTTAAGGGTCTGGTATGGACTTGTCAGGTCATGGGACTGCCACGGAGAGATCCCCCCCGCTATTCAAATCGATGCCCGGACGCGATTAATTATATGACAATAGTACAAAGATAGAAGGACGAATGAAAGAGACCGGTGAGGATCAGGAAAAAGCCTCAATTTTTGAAAAATTCAAAAATAGTGACAATAAAGTCGTGTCAATACTACGTGAGTTCCTGTGGGTAATAATTGTAGTCGGCGCAATAGCTGCGCTCTTATTTGCAGTCAGCGGGACCTGGCCAGCGGTGGTTACGATAGAGTCCGAGAGCATGGTACCGCATATGAATGTCGGGGACCTCGTGTTCGTGGTCCAGGAAGACAGGTTTGGTCAGCTGCAGTCGTGGACCGAAGGAAAAGATACGGGATATACCAAATTCGGGGACAATGGGGATGTGATTATCTACAACCCGAACGGTGGAACCTCGTCCCCGATACCGTTCATCGGGGGTGCGCATCCGATTATTCACCGCGCGATGGTGTATGAGGAACCGGGCAGCACACTGGTCGCCTATGTCAATCCCAGTGGCGGGAAACACACGCCAACAACGTACATCCCGATAACGAAGGACAATTTCACCGCACAGGGTTCTATCATCCCCTCCCCTGACTCGGACATCGGGTTTATTGTCCCTCTGAACAGCACGGATATCCATGGCGGCTATATCACGAAAGGGGATAATAACTGGAGAAGTGACCAGGGTTCAGGGCTTTCGCATTACACCAGTCTTGGGGCAATCGAGCCGGTAAAACCGGAATGGATCGTTGGTAAAGCACTCTTTACCGTTCCTCTTGTCGGGTACCTGCCGCTAAATATTATCCCGGTTGCAATCATCATCATCCTGTTAATCGTCCTCCACGAGTGGTACCTGCGGAGATCGGAAAACTCAAAAAACCAGGGCAAAAAGGGTAAAAAACCCAGTAAAAAGAAATGATTATCTGGGGGTGAAAATGGACCTGGGCCGGTTGCTGGACAATATCAGGGGGGGGTACCGCATGACAGAGCAGGAAGCGGCCTCTCTTCTAAATACCCGCGGCCGTGAGGTATTTTCCATCCTTGCTGCCGCAGACGACATGCGGGAGAAAAAGGCCGGCAATATCATCACGTACGTGCGTAACCAGAATATCCATGTCACGAATATCTGTAAAAATCTCTGCGGTTTTTGTGGGTTCGGGAAAAGCGCGGATGATGAGGGGGCATACTGCAATGACCGGGAGGAGATCGAAAAGAAGGTGGCGCTTGCAGTGGAGCGGAAGGTCACTGAAATTTGTCTTCTTTCCGGGGTCCACCCGGATTTCACCATAGAGTCGTACGAGGAGGTCCTCGACTGGGTCACCCGGGCTGCCCCGGGAGTCCACATACACGCGTTCAGCCCGGACGAGGTAGCCCATGCGTCAGAGAGGAGTGGACTCAGTACTATCGAGGTACTTGAGCGGTTACAAAAAGCGGGATTAGGTTCACTCCAGGGGACCGCCGCAGAAATCCTTGTCGATGATGTGCGGTCGGTGATCTGTCCGAATAAACTCAATACCCATGATTGGAAAAAGATTATCCGGGAAGCTCACAGGATGAAGATCCCAACGACAGCAACCATCATGTACGGTTCCTATGAAAACGCCCCGGAACGTGCGAAACACCTATCCATTCTCCGCGAAATTCAGGATGAGACGCGGGGATTCACGGAACTGGTCCCGTTAACGTATATTCATACCGGCACCCCCCTCTACCAGCAGGGTATTGCCCGTGCTGGTGCGACCGGCATCGAAGATATCCTCCTGGTTGCAGTCTCGCGCCTGTTTCTTGATAATTTTAAAAATATCCAGGTCTCGTGGGGAAAGCTTGGACTAAAGATGAGTGAACTTTCCCTGGCATCGGGTGCGAATGACTTCGCAGGGACGATGTTCGCGGATGATGTATCAAGAGACGCCGGTGCGGAGTGTGCCGAATACCTTGAGCCGGTTGTAATGGAGCGGATAGCAAAGGACCTCGGGCGCCCGCTCCGCCAGAGGACGACCCTGTATAATCTTTTGTGAGCAGATTTTTTTAATAGAAAATCTATTCTCTGATATATTAGACCAACTTTTCAGGAAAGCAGGTCTAAAGCTGCCTTTCCGGTCATACCCGTTGTGATACCAAGCTGCTGGGCCGCAGCGTTTGCTTCTTTGATCTCTCCGAAAAGAAGGTCAGTAATGTTTACAATTGACGGGCCGGTTAGCGGTCGGACTTTTGCTGCCGGGTATGCAAAATTATTGAGTGCCGATACATCAAAGGCACCACACCCCACCAAACCCTTCCTGGCCACGACTCCGACAAGGTTGATAGTGCCAAGAGGAATAACAAACCCTTTTCCATCTGAATGTTTGAGCGAAATGGTTTCTTCGATCATGCGTGTTCGTATGAAATGTTGGTGCTAAATGCCGATAAGCATTCAGGAACAATGCCCTACATCATGAGACTCTCCAATTAGAAAGTCCTGAGTAAAAATCTTTCCCCCATTTTCAGAAGT
>JBAXJR010000046.1:0-17774 GCA_037137755.1 Methanomicrobiales archaeon
TGAAGTAACCGTATACCAGAATGCTCCTTATCAGTTCACGACCGTGATATCCGACGTTACGGAGCGCAAACGTGCGGAAGCGGACCTTCGGGCGAGCGAGGAAGCGCTCTCTGCCATGCTGAACGGGATCACCGAATCAGCATTCCTTATGACCCCGGAAGGAACCGTCCTTGCTGCAAATGAAACCGTTGCAAGACGACTCGGAATGAAGCAGGCTGATGACCTGGTTGGTCAGAATGCATTACGGCTTCTTCCGAAAGATGTCCGAATGAGCCGGCAGATAAAGATACAGGAATTAATTCAGTCCGGTGAACCAGCACATTTTGAGGATGTCCGGCTGGGCAGGGTTATTTCCCAGACGATTTACCCTGTAAGAGACCCTGATGGTACTGTCCGCCGGCTCGCTATTTTCGGTGTTGACGTCACCGATCGGAAGCTCGCTGAAGAAGCCTTACATGAAACCGATGCAAGGCTGAGATTTGCACTCCGTTCTGCAAACTCAGGGACCTGGGACAGGGACTTCCCTACTGGGAAACTCGTATGGTCCCCGGAGTTCTTTGAACTGTTAGGTCTGCCCCCTGATGTCCCACCGTCTTTTGAAACATGGCTTTCAGCCCTGCATCCGGACGATCGCAAACCGTCTATGGAGAAGATCGATCAGTCGGTAATAGATCACAAGGACCTCTGGAACGAGTACCGGGTCCTCCTCCCGGAAGGGGGCTTGCGCTGGATTGGGGCTGCAGGCAGCACATCCTACAATGATCAGGGTGAACCGCTGCGCATGAGTGGCATATGTATTGATATCTCAGAACGCAAGCATGCCGAAGAAGCGTTGCGGGAGAGTGAAGCACGGTATCGTCTTCTCGCAGATAACGCAACCGATGTGATCTGGACTCTCAACCTCAATGGTGCCTTTACCTACGTCAGCCCTTCGATCTTCCAACTACGGGGGTATACCCAGGAAGAGGTGATGCACCAGTCATTGCCCGAGGTATTATCCGAAGGATCGGTTGCTGTCGTGGAGGAAACGATGCGGCAGACGTTGGAGCAGGTTAAACCGGGTATCATTCCCGCCCCGACGGTGATCGAGGTTGAGCAGCCCTGTAAGGATGGTTCATCTGTCTGGACCGAGGTTGTCTCCCGGTTGTTAGTTGATGCGACCGGGAACCCTGCAGGATTTATCGGTATCAGCCGAAATATCACCGAACGCAGACGTGTGGCCGAATTGTTAAGGGAAAGCGAAGAACGTTTCCGCGCAATTCTGGATGCAACTCCGTTTCCCATTGCCCTGGTTGACGTTCAGGACAACAACATTCAGTTCTGGAGCCGGAGCGCTCTCACCCTTTTCGGACATACGGCGGCGACAACACTCGAATGGTACCAGATAGCGTACCCGGATCCAGATTATCGGCGTGATGTAATTGATCGGTGGAAATCGTTCCTGGAAAAGGCGAAACACTCCAGCCAGCCGGTCAACACCGGAGAATACCGGGTTACATGCCGTGACGGTTCAGTTCGCATTTGCGAGCTCTACGCCGCTTTCCTGGCAGACAAACTCATTGTCACGTTCAATGATATAACCGACCGTAAACAGGTGGAGGAAGCACTTCTTAAAAAAACCGAAGAACTCTACGCAGTGAACGAAGAACTGACCGCATCAGAAGAGGAACTGAGGCAGAATATGGTGGAACTGGCAGGGCAGGAACAAGCCCTGCGTGAGTCAAGGCAGGAAATGGCTGATATCATAGAGTTCCTCCCCGACGCCACGTTCGTCATCGACCTGCGGGGAATCGTAACCGCATGGAACCGTGCGATGGAGGAGATGACCGGGATCAGCAAGGATGACATGATCGGCAAAGGTGATCATGAGTACACAATTCCCTTCTACGGCGAGCGACGGCAACAACTCCTGGACCTCATTGATACAGATGATGAGGAATTACAAACGAAATACCAGAATATCATAAGGAAAGGAAAGACACTCTATGCTGAAGTCTTTACCCCGGCATTATACGGGGGGAAAGGGGCATATGTCTGGGCAACAGGTTCACCACTTTTTGATATTCATGGCAAGCGTATCGGTGCCGTAGAATCTATTCGTGATATTTCCGAAAGGAAACGGGCGGAGATGAAACTAGTATCAGCCCAGGAGTTTCTGAAAGATGCCCATCACCTTGCACATATCGGGACCTGGGACTGGGTTATAGAGACCGATACCGTGATATGGTCCGAGGAACTCTGCAATATCTCCGGATGGGATCCTTTGCTTCCAGCGCCCACCTATGCAGAACTCCCGCGAATCTATACATCCAGCAGTTGGGAATGTCTCAGTTCTGCGGTGACAAATGCGCTCACGACCGGCGAACCGTATAACCTTGAACTGGAACTCATCCGTCCGGATGGCAGCATACGCTGGACACATGCATTCGGTGGCGTGGTACGTGATACGAAAGGAAAGGTCACCGGGCTTCATGGCACGGTTCAGGACATCACCGACAAGAAACTGGCAGAGGAAGCGTTACGGGAAGCCAATAAAAAGCTCAGCCTCCTCTCCGGCATCACCCGGCATGACATCAATAACCAGCTACTGGTATTGAATGGGTTTCTTAGTTTATTACACAAAAAAGTCCCCGATCCAACACTTGATGATTTTTTCACCCGGATCATGATGGCGAGTGACCGGATCTCTGCCATGATCCGGTTTACGAGGACCTATGAGTGCATTGGTGTGAATGTCCCTGTATGGCAGGTTGTCCGTGACCTGGTTGATGCGGCGGCAAAAGATGTTACACCAGGACGGATCAGCCTGAAAAACGATCTCCCGGCTGGGGAGGAAATTTTCGCAGACCCGCTGATTATCAAGGTCTTCTATAACCTGATAGACAACGCGGTGCGGTATGGGGGGAAGATCACGACCATCCGGTTCTCTGTACAGGAATTGGGTGATGATCATGTCATCGTGTGCGATGACGATGGTGAGGGGATCCCTGTCCTGGAGAAGGAACAAATATTTGAACGGGGATATGGGAAGAACACTGGCCTTGGATTGTTCCTTTCAAGTGAAATCCTGTCTATTACAGGGATTACGATCAAAGAGACCGGTGAGCCTGGCAAAGGAGCACGGTTCGAGATAACGGTGCCGAAAGGGGCGTGGCGTTCAACTGATAGTCGTGTGTAATGGCAGCGCCACTCCGGATCCTCTACGTCGACGATGAACCTGGTCTTCTCGGCATTGGAAAGGTTTTCCTGGAGTAATCCGGAAATTTCGCTATAAAGACCACACTGAACGCCCTGGACGCGATCAGTTGCTTGAAGGGGAATAATTCGATCGATTGTTTCAGATTACCTGATGCCAGGGCTGGATGGTATCCAGTTTCTTGTTGAAGTAGGGAAGCAGTTTGGATCGATCCCATTTCCTGTTCACCGGGAAAGGGCGTGAAGAGGTCATCATCCAGGCAATCAACAGAGGTGCGGACTTCTATCTCCAGAAAGACGGCGCACCAAAGGCGCGGTTTGTCGAGCTTTCAGATAAGATTCATGCCGAAACCGCGCCAATACACACACGTCCCCGAAAGAACGGTTCCATTTTTCAGGTGTACAATGTCCAGGCATTGCATGGACCTGGCGGTGGGTAAAAATCTGGTTTTTCTTCATCAAAGCAGACCATATTTCTTATGGGCTTGTTCAATGGTCACCAGGCCAAAAACATAGATTCTCTCGTTTTTAATCCGGTAAAATGCGGTGTAACCGTGGCTGATATGTACACGATATACGGGTCCTTTCCCGGCGCAGGTGAATCGTTCTGTATCCCCGTCTTTCCCTGGGTATGGATCCTCAGAAAGCCGTGCGATTTTATTTTTGACGATGCGTAGGCTATTTTCCGGAAGATTTCCCATGAATTCGAGAACTTCATCTTCAACCAGGATCGGAAAATTCACGGCTTGAACTCCACAAAATGACCGTCCCGCATCTTCCGATCTGCATCCTTAAACAAATGGCGGCGCTTCTCGTTAACCACCATCTCTCTGATCACCTGGTCGAAGGTCTGGCCGGTTTGCGAAGTCATAGATCTCCTCCCTGGTGCTGGGACAAACGGGAATCTTTTTTGTTGCACACTCATGATCGGGCATAGAGCTCAGGTAAGCCTTGTCACTATTTACTTTCATCCAATCCTTCCATTCAATGTAATAAAGCAATGAAAATCACGTAACGGTCAGGGATCTGCCGGAATAACCCGGCAAACCTTACACGGGATAAGCTCACCAATAACCCGGCCGATTCACTCTCGCGACAGAACCTCAAACTTTTATTCCGTCCTGGACTGGTTACCTTACTACCGGAGTGCGGGTATATAATACAGGGTCCAATCATGGATCGAAGGTTGGTTTGTATTCTCATCCTGCTGTTTGTCATCAGCATCACACGTTCCTTTGCCGCCGATATCGTATGCGTTTTTCAATTCGATATGAAAGGTTGCCCTCTTGGTGCAGGGGGATAAGAGCCCGGGGTTTGCTGCAGTTGTGGGTGCGGTGAGTTTCCTTGGGAACAGGTGGGTCCCCGTTATACTGGTCTTTTCAGCTGTACTATCTGTGCCATCCGGAAGAAATGGATTGAAGCGGTATTTGTGATCGCAACCCTGAACAGCAGTATACCCGCAGGAGTACTCAAGGTGCTTGTCGGCCGCTCCCGCCCGCCCGGCTTCTCGCTGGACCCGTCCTATATATTCGGTTCCATCAGCCAGTACAGCTATCCCAGGGGCCATGTCCTCTTCTTTGTAGTTTTTTTCGGATTCACGGCACTCCTCGCCTGCAGGTTCCTTGCCGGCTGGATGTGGCGGATCACCATTTCCATATGTGCTGCACTGATCCTGCTGATCGGCCCCTCATGCATCTACCTCGGGGCCCATTGGTTTAGCGATGTAATTGGTAGCTACATCCCCGGCACCTTCTGGTTGATCATCCTGATCCCATCTCTACCTGAAAGTGGTTTCCATGAAGAGCGGGTGATTGGACACCGGAGACGTTTTCGGGAACAATATGTTCCGGAATACACCTAAAGTCCAACACCTGAGGACTATTTCACCAGGATCACGAAGCACGGGTTCCAGGATATGGTCCACGATACCATTCGCTAACTAGTATGACTGATATCTAAAAACCCAATTGTCCCCTCCCAGACCAGAAGAGATGAACACACGAACGAAAAAAAAGAGTTGAAGAGAGTCTCATCTCTTCCAGGTTTCGGACTCCATCGTGCCCATGGATATGTACTTGATCTCCCGGGCGGAAAAGATGAGGACGACATAGTCGGGGTTGTCGACTGATTTGAAGAACTTTTCGTACATGGGGTTCCAGTACTTCTTCTTCGTTGCAAGGTCCTCATGGACTTCACATTTTGCGATCATCTCCACGTACGGATCACTGAATTCTTTTCCAGACCAGACCGATATGGCGGTATCCGGGTTTTTCTTAAGTTGGGCAACCTTATTCGTTTGTTTCCCTGTTGCCCCTACGAGGGTCATATCCTCGAACCCGGCAAGGACCATGAACCTTACCGCCGGTTTCCCATCGGCGATCGTTGCGACAGCCGCGGGGTGCGGTCCGCCGATCACTTCCATAATTTTGTCTTTTATGACCATAGCTGGCACTCTCTTCACGATCATATTAATAGATATCGCTGGTGGGCAACACCTGGAGAGTTCCTTCCCGGCCATTCTTGAGTACTTTCAAGCGGGTTTTAGATTAAAGGCCATCTAAATTTGTATTACGTTCACAAAATAAAAAAGAAAACCGGGCCGCAACAAGAAATAAACAGCCATACCCTTAATCTGTCACACGAAAAAAATACGTTGAATTGGTCCCTGGAGTTATGAGTTCCTGCATACATCCTGGTGGCAGTGGTGAAAGATGGCAACAACTGGAAAGATACGGTTTTTTATGTGGAACAGCTCCCGGGAATCAGGAGTTCATTCTCCCCAGGGGCAATAGCAAATTCATATGTATTGAAAAGAGGATAGTTCACATACTATGCCGGGTGCTCTCCGGATCCTCTATGTCGATGATGAACCCGGTCTTCTTCAGATCGGTAAGCTGTTCCTGGAGCAATCCGGAGATTTTTCTGTAGAAACCATTGATTCAGCACCAAATGCGTTAGAACTTCTTAAAAGTGAACAATTCGATGCTATCGTCTCTGATTACCAGATGCCGGAAATAGACGGCATCCAGTTCCTCAAACAACTCAAAGAATCAGGCAATACAACGCCGTTCATCATCTTCACGGGGAAGGGGCGAGAAGAGGTCGTCATCCAGGCGTTAAACGAAGGGGCGGATTTTTATCTCCAGAAAGGGGGAGATCCGCAGGCGCAGTTTGCTGAACTGAGCCATAAAATCAGGATTGCTATCCAACAACGCAGGGCAGGAGAAGCTCTCCGTGAAAAGACCAGCGAGCTTGACCGGTTCTTCAACAGTAGTCCCGATCTTCTGTGTATCTCCGATACCGATGGACATTTCCGCAGGCTGAATCCCGAATGGGAACGTACGCTCGGGTATCCGCTCTCCGAACTTGAAGGCCTGAAATTCCTTGATCTCGTCCACCCGGAGGATCTCGCACCGACCCTCAAAACCATGTTGACACTTGGTGGCCAGAAAGAGATCCTCAATTTTTCAAACCGGTACCTGCACAAGGATGGCTCGTATCGCTGGATTGAATGGCGCTCGTACCCGTTCGGGGAATTCATTTATTCCGCGGCCCGTGACATTACCGAACGAAAGCGGGCCGAAGAAGCGCTGCGGGAGAGCGAGGAACGCTATCGGAATATCGTCGAAGACCAGACAGAATTTATTTCCCGTTTCCTCCCGGACGGTACGCATATTTTTGTGAACGAAGCGTATTGCCGGTACTTCGGCTTCACCCGGCATGATCTCCTCGGTCACCGGTTCAGGCCTGCGATCCCCCTGGAGGACCGGGAGCGGGTAAACCAATTTTTTAGGTCCCTGACACCGGATAATCCGGTCGATACGATTGAACACCGTATCATCATGCCTGACGGCACGATCCGGTGGCAGCGGTGGAGTGACCGTGCAATCTTCGACCCGTCGGGCTCTGTCATCGAGTACCAGTCTGTCGGCCATGATATAACGGAAATAAAAGAGGCAGAAGAAGAACTTCGCAAAAGCGGGACGAAATTCCGCTCCTTATTTGACAATGCCATTCTTGGTATCTTCCAGACCACACCTGAGGGAAGATATATTGATCTGAATCCGGCTTTTGCACGGATTTATGGATACAATTCTCCTGAAGAGATGAAATCTGCCATCAGTGATATCCAGCAGCAGTTGTATGTCCATCCGGAAGACCGGAAGACCATCAGGGAGCTGCTCTCAACTGTTGGAGAATTCCGGAATTTCGAGACAGAAAACCGGTACCGTGACGGTCATTCCATCTGGATCTCCATCAATGCAAAAGCAGTGCCGGACCGTAATGGAGAGATCCTTGCCTACGAAGGGACAATCGAGGACATCACCGAACGCAGGCGGGCTGAAGAAGCGCTCCGGCTCAGCGGGCTGAAGTTCCGGATGCTGGTCGAGGCATCACCCGATATGGTCTGGGAGATGGATTCACAGGGAAATTTTCTCTATATCAGCCCCCAGTGTGCCATCCAGCTTGGCTACGCCCCGGAGGAACTCATTGGAAAACCCATATTCTCTCTTATAAAGCCGGAATCTGTAGCATCGATCCGAAATCAGTTCCTCCTCCATATGCGGGATAAAAAATCATTTAACCTGGTTGAAGTTCCTGCATACCACCGAAATGGTAATTCTTTAGTCATTGAGGTCCGTTCTGTTCTGATAGCGAATGACAAGGGAGAGATCACCGGATTCCAGGGGATTGCCCGGGATATTACCGGACGTAAACGGGCGGAGGAGTTACTTAAGGTGAGTGAGGAACATCTGCGTTCAACCCTTGCTTCCATTGACGACCTGGTGCTCACCTTAGATGAACATGATATTTTTACAGGTTCGTATAATCCGGTCATAGCGAACCTCTATGTCCTTCCGGAACAGTTCATGGGTAAATCCATCCGGGAGGTATTGCCAGAAGAACTGGCTGATCTGGTACAAACAACGATCGAGGAGGTAAAAATTACCGGTGCAACGCACCAGATTGAGTATGGCTTACCAATACAGGGGAAAACTGAGTGGTTTAATGCGAAAATATCGCCCCGGTATTCTCTGAATGCGGCATATGCCGGTGTAACACTGGTTGCCCGGAATATCACCGGACGCAAAACTGCTGAGGAAGCGTTGCGGGAGAGCGAGGAAAAATATCACAATCTGTATCTTCATTCCGCCATCGGTATTTTCCATTCTACCTTCGAAGGAAGATTTATCGATGTAAATCCTGCTCTGGCGACGATGCTGGGGTATAACTCTCCGGAAGAGGTGATAACCTCGATCTCCAACATTGCCGGCCAGCTCTATGCCGAACCCCCATTGTACGACTCCACCGCAGCCGCCGTACTGGATTCCGGGGGTATAATCAGCGTAGAAAACTGCTATCTTCGCAGAGACGGTACCCTGTGGCATGGAAATCTGCATATGCGTATTGTTCCGGATAAGCAGGGCAAGCCAGGCCATTACGAAGGGTTTGTCGAGGATGTAACCGAACGCAGGCGTATAGAAGAAGCATTGCGGATTACCCGGGATAAATACACACAGGTCTTCTTCTCCAACCCTGATGCGATAACGATCAGCGACCTGGAAACCGGGTGGTTTGTCGAGGTAAACGATGCGGCCTCCCATATGTTCGAATATCCCCGGGATGAGATGATCGGAAAGAGTGCACTCGAACTTGGTATCTGGCGCAAGAAGGAGGACTGGGATGCCTTCACAAAATGGGTGAAAACGGTAGGGTGGGTGGAACGATCCGAGTTATGTGGACGCCAGAAGTCCGGAACATTGTTCCATGCATCAGTCTCTGCTGATACCATTTCCATCGACAGAAGGATGCATATCATCTGTGTCATCCGCGATATCACTGATAGTAAAATTGCTGAACAGGCGTTACGAGAAAGCGAATGCAGGTTCCGGACGATTTTCGGTTCAACCTTCGAATTTATGGCCCTGCTACAGCCAGATGGTCGCATCCTGGGAATGAACGAGACAGCCCTGGAGTTTGGAGGTTTTTCGCTACGGGATGTGATTCAAAAACTCTTTTGGGAAATCCACTGGTGGAGTATCTCTCCTGATACCCAGACCCGGCTGAAGGATGCAGTAGCACGTGTTGCAGCAGGTGAATTTGTACGGTACGAAGTAGAAATACTGGGGAAGGATAACCAGGAAATTACCATTGATTTCTCATTGAAACCGGTAAGGGGTGCTCCGGGCACCGTTACTTCCCTTATCGCGGAGGGGCGCGATATAACTGAACGGAAGCAGGGGGAGGCTGCGTTGATTGAAGCAAAGGCACGAACTTCAACCATTCTGGATAGTATCGTGGATACATTCTTTTCGTTGGATGATACATGGCGGTTCACAACGGTTAATCCTGCAGCTGAACATGCTCCTTTTGGAAGGCCGGCCACCGAATTGCTCGGACAAGTAATTTGGGAATTATATCCGGGTTTGGTGGGCACGAGAAGCTACCAGCATTACCTGGATTGTGCGAAAAACAACAGCATGGCGCACTATGATGTCCCGTCCCCGCTGAACGGGCGATGGTATGAGGTGTTTGTGCATGGACAGGGTGGTGGTGTTGATGTCTATATGCGGGATATCACGGAACAAAAGCAGGCGGAAGAGGCCCTGCGGGGGAGTGAACAACGTCTCCGCCGGTTCACTGAATCTGGTTTATTCGGGGTGATATTCTGGAACATGGACGGAAAAATAACCGATGCCAACGACAAATTCCTCGAAATGGTCGGTTACTCCCGTGAAGACCTTACAAACGGCCTGATTAATGGGTTCACTCTCACCCCTCCGGAATTCGCGCATATAGATGAATGTTCTGTTGCTGAACTCAAAGCGAACGGTGTCAACAAGGTAGCGTTTGAGAAGGAATACATCAGGAAAGACGGAATGCGAATCCCGGTTATTCTGGCAGGAGCAATGCTCGATGATAAGCGATTTGAAGGTGTGGCGTTTGTCCTGGACATCACGGAACGAAAGGAAGCCGAAGTGGCACTCATCAAGTCAAACCGGCAGCTGACCCTGCTCTCGGGCATCACCCGGCACGACATCATGAATAAAATAACGACCATTCTCGGGTACCTTTCCCTGGCAGAAATGGAAGTAAAAACCCCTAGGGCTATGGATTACCTGAGTAACATTGAATTGGCTACCAGGGCAATCTGTTCCCAGATCGAGTTCACAAAGGTCTACGAAAACCTTGGCACGCATGAACCCCAGTGGCAGGACCTGAATATAATCATTGCAATCAGTTCACGCCTCCCCTCAATGATAAAGTTGAATGCAGATGTGAAAGGCATCGAAGTGTACGCTGACCCTATGCTTGAACGTGTCTTCTTCAACCTGCTTGACAACGCTGTCCGGCACGGTGAGCATGTGTCCGAAATCAGGGTTTCATCCTGTCAATCTGATGATTTGTTAACAATTATATGGCAGGATAATGGCGTTGGGATCCCGGTTGATGAAAAAGGAAAGATCTTTGAACGGGGATTCGGAAAGAATACCGGTCTTGGGATGTTCCTTGTGCGGGAAGTCCTTTCGCTGACCGGGATCGCCATCAAAGAGAACGGTGAACCAGGCAAGGGAGCACGGTTTGAGATGACGGCGCCGAAGGGGATGTGGCGAACAACAGGGAATAATAAATGAGGGTGTAATCAATGGTGAATTGGAGTATCAGGACAAGGATGATCCTTCTTCTCATCCCTGCCATTATTGTAGTCCTGATCATAGCAACGTTTTTCTCGCTCCAGCTTAGCAGTGCTGCACAGAAGGATGCGGCATATGATGATACGCTCAACGCTGCACGGGCTTATGCCCACGATTTCAACACCGAGATGTCAGATAACCTGGCAAAATCCGGGACCTTTTCATCGGTCCTTGATCAAGATACCGGGATGACCCGGGAAGGGGTGCTTGATATCCAGCACACCCTGCTCGAGAGTAACCCAAAGGCGATCGGGATCGGGGTAATATTCGAGCCGGAGGCATTCGACGGACAGGATGCCCGGTACGCCAATACTCCCGGTTTTGACGCAACCGGGCGGTTTGCAACCTACTGGAACCGGCTGAACGGTACCGAATCACTTATTCCCGTTGTTGATATCGAGACCTCTGACTGGTACACGATTCCGAAACGGACACAGAAAGAGGTCGTCATGGAGCCACTTCTCTACGAAGATGTGCTGATGACTTCCTACATTACCCCTATCATGCGGAACCGCACGTTTACCGGTACAGTCGGCATGGATGTTGCGCTGGAGAGTATTGACCGGACTGTCAGCCAGGTGAAAGTATTTGACACCGGCTATGCGTTCCTCGTAAGCAACACCGGTATTTTCGTTTCATCCCCAAAAAAGGAATATATCGGCAGGATGTCCCTCGATGAACTCAGCCGGGGAACGAATAACCCCCATCTGGCGGCAATGGCAGCTGATATCCGCGAGGGAAAAGAAGGATACGCCGGGATGGCTGACCCGTTCACCGGAAAAAACGTTGTCATGTTTTACAGTCCGATCCGGACAGGTAACTGGAGTATGGTCGTGGTCGCTCCCACCGACGAGATGCTTGCAGGGATGGTGCAGCTTGGCAGGATCCTGCTGCTGATTGGGTTGTTCTCTATCGTAGTTGTGGGGGGTATCATTATTTTCGTTGCGAGAAATATTTCAGGACCTCTTGTCACCATGAGCAGGGCGGCAGATCGGATTGCATCCGGTGACCTGGATGTCCATGTGCCCGACCAGGACGGAGAACTGGGTGTCCTCGCCAACGCGTTCAACAACATGGCCGCCCGGCTGCGGGAGCTGATTGGACGGCTTGAGGAAAAGGTTGCCGAACTCCAGAACACCCAGGCGGCCCTGCAGGAGAGCGAAGAAAAATACCGCACTATCCTTAACGATATCCAGGATATTTTTTACCGCTCCGACAGTGATGGCAACCTGGTCATGGCAAGCCCGAGCCTGGCACTCCTGCTCGGCTATGACTCCGATGAAGAATGCATCGGTAAAAATATAGCCGAAACATTTTACATGCGTCCTGCCGACCGGAATACCTTGCGCGAGGTCGTGTACCGGCTCGGTTCCGTGAAGGATTTTGAGGTCGAGCTCCAGAGGAAGGACGGGTCTTCGCTGTTCGTATCTTCAAACAGCCACCTGTATTATGACAAGAGCGGCGCTGTCGCGGGTATCGAGGGAATCTTCCATGATATTTCCGATCGCAAACTCGCCGAAACCACCCTGCTCCGGGTGAACCAGAAACTCAATGTCCTCTCCCAGCTGACACGAAAAGATTTAACCAACCAGATTTTTGTCATGAGCAGCTACCTTGAGCTTGCAAAAAATCAGTCAGCCGGGCAGGAACACATCATAGGGAACTTAGAAAAGGCTGCTGATGCAGTCCGGTCAATCCACGAGACCATTGAATATTCAAAGGATTACCAGGAAATGGGTGCAAAACCTCCAAAATGGCAGAATGTAAAAATGGCACTGTTACTCGGGCTCTCCCATGTCTCCACAGGGAATATCAGACATAGCATTGAAACAGGAGACCTCGAGGTTTTTGCCGATCCCCTGCTGGAAAAAGTATGCCAGCGCCTCTTCGAGAACTCGCTGAAACACGGGGGCCATGTAACCTGTATCCGGGTCTGGTATACGGTCACTCCATCCGGGGCCACCATTGTCTTTGAAGATGACGGTATCGGTATTCCCGGGGAGCAGAAGGAGCAGATCTTTTTGCGGAGTGGCGGTATGCGTACCTCGATGCGGAGTCTCATCTTTGTCCGGGAAATTCTTGATATCACCCGCATCACGATCAAAGAGACCGGTGTGCCTGGCAAAGGGGCACGGTTCGAGATAACGGTGCCGAAGGGGATGTGGCATTTCGCCGGGAAATAGTATGGAATCCCTGGTGCATCCGGGTGATATCTTGATATCGGAAACCTAATTTTTCATACACCTGGTGGGAAGGTGTGGGTATGTCTGGGCCTCAAGGTGGAGCGGTCCTGCATATCCCCGGAGTCAGTTATTACGAGCTCTACCTGAAGGCTGCCTTTGGCACCATGATCTCAAATTTCGCCCCTTTCCCCGGGGTTCCGGCTCCGCCCGAAAATTTTCCGGTTTCCGCCCTTACCACGCTCCTGGAGACGTTGAACGCCGGGCAGGAGAGAAGATACCGGGAACCCTACTGAAACATCATTAATAATTCCCTGGCAGAATAATTAGGAAAAGGAGATTCAGATGGATGACAATGAACCACGTAACCCGGAGGAGGAGCGACGAACAAGAGGTATCCGGATTGCGGGCACCGGGTTCATTCTTGTTTTCATAACCGTGATCGGGGCCTCCCTCCTGTACAACCTTTCGTGGTCCATTCTCGCGTTAACTGGGTTTGTTTTTGTCGTGGCCGGGTTGTGGATGGCGAAGAAGGACTAAAAGCCGGGCAGCTGGATTCCGTCCCGGTCCCGGTACACAAGGACCATGCATCGTTGACCTGCGATACTTATTATAGATCAGTTATATATGTGCATCCATGCTCAACGATCAAGGTGGCAATTCATCCCTGCGAAACGTGGCAGGGTATTTCATTCTTTTTTTTCTCTGTGCAAGTGTTTTTGCCGGATGTGCAAATGCGGACCAGGCTGCAGATGTGCCAGGGCACAATCCGGCGATGTTCCATGCGGACCCCTGGCATTCAGGGATCAATGACGATGGAGGGATAAGGCCTGCCGGTAGCATGGACTGGACGTTCACCACCGGAGACAGGGTATACTCAAGTCCGGCCGTGGTCGATGGTGTTGTGTATGTGGGAAGCGATGACAACAAGGTCTATGCTCTCGATGCCGCATCCGGATCTGAGAAATGGAGTTACCTTACTGGTGGACGGGTCCTTACCAGTCCGGCCGTCGTGAATGGCATTGTCTACGTGGGCAGTTACGATAAAAACCTTTACGCACTCGATGCAGCGACCGGCACGAAACTCTGGAGTTTTACTATGAAAGGGTGGGTCACGGCCGACCCTGTTGTGACGGATGGCGTCGTTTACAGTGGAAGCCTGAATGACAAGCTGTATGCGATCAATGCATCCACAGGGACCGAACTCTGGAACGCATCGTTAGGTGCGTATCCCTCCGTAGATTCAAGTCCCGCAGTGGCGAACGGTGTGGTATATGTAACCGGTGGCGAAAAGATACTCTATGCCCTTGATGAGTCAACCGGGGGAATATTGTGGAGTTTCACCCTGAATGAAAAAATTTCCGGAAGCCCGTCTGTTGCAAATAATATCGTTTACGTGGGGTGCAATGACGACAACCTGTATGCCCTGGATGCATCGACCGGTGCAACAATATGGAATTATACTGCAGGCGGGGATGTACAGTCATGCCCGGCTGTTACCGGCAATATCGTCTATTTCGGTAGCGGTGACAATAATGTCTATGCCCTGAATGCATCGACCGGTGTAAAAATCTGGAACTTCACGACCGGAAGTGTCGTATTTTCGAGCCCGACGTTTGCGAACGGCGTCGTATACGTGGGCAGCTGGGACCACAACCTGTACGCACTGGACGCCCTGACCGGTGAGAAGATCTGGAATTACACAACGGGTAGTGTCGTATTTTCGAGCCCGGCTGTTGCAAACGGCCTCGTATATTTCGGGAGCCTGGACAATAACATCTATTCGGTCGGCTCAGCCCCCGGCGCTGCCAACCTCATGCTCGGGATATCCGGATCTGCGTTCCACGAGAACGCGAGCGCCATGAACTATACGATCTCGTACCTGAACAAGGGTAATAGTCCTGCAGAGAACGTTGTACTGGTAGATCATCTCCCGCCTTCTGTCGTGTACCTGTCCGGGACGGGAAGCCCGGTCTATGACAGTGGTACCAGGACCGTGACCTGGGAGATGGGGGGTATCCCCTCGTTTGCCACCGGGTCACAATCCATTACCGTTTTTATTCCTTCTTCAGTCTCGTACGATAGGGTCCTTAACAACACCGTTACTATCACGACCACCACGAAGGAAACCCGTGGTGATGACAATACGGCGTATACCCTGACAACCGTGAAGGAAAAATGGCTGCCGTCTCAAATATCAGTCGCGCCATCTGTACCCGGACCATGGGGGGGTACCTGTGTATTCTGGCTCGATCCGATAACCTTCTCCTTCAACCAGACCAATTGCCCGGAAGAAACACCGGTGAGTATCAGCATTCATATCGATGACGGGGGACCCGATATCACGGCGCCGATGGTAGGGGGTCCACGGGTCTGGAATTATTCAACAACGTTCTACCCCCGGTACGGGGCTGCCACGGTCAGCTTCCTGACGCCGGGTTGTGTCATATCCGGTATCACGATCCCCATCACTATCGAGCCGTCGGGGTACATCTACGACACCAGCTCCGGAAAGCGGATACAGGGAGCGAACGTCCGGCTTCAGTGGCCTGATGCTGAAGGTAACTGGGTACATGTCCCGACCGGGCTAATCCCTTCACCAATGCAGCCCGACCAGAACCCGGTGACAACTAATTCCGCCGGTCAGTACCAGTGGAATGTTACGAAAGGGTCTTACAGGGTTTACGTGGAAGCTGAGGGACACAGGCCGGCAGCAACTTCGATGGTGAACAGCCCGCCACCGTTCTCGGAGATGAATGTCGGGCTTGAACCAACCAACGGGGATATCTGGGTAAGTTCTACCCCGACCGGGGCACAAATATACCTTGACGGGAACAACTCGGGTCATACGACGACCTTCCTGGTGCCGGATGTCAGTGCCGGCCAGCACGCTGTCGTGCTGAAACTTGCGGGATACCAGGACTATCAAGAGACCGTGACGGTAACCGCAGGAAAGACCACAACCGTTCGTGGGAACCTTACGGCTGTATCTCCTGGTGCAAATTTCACGGCGGATGCGACGTCCGGGTTTATTCCGATGGCTGTCCAGTTTACCGATTCATCGATGGGAACACCTCCCCTGGAATACCTGTGGAACTTCGGGGACGGGACACCGGATATGACCGGTTCAAACCCGCTCCATACCTATACCACAGAAGGGACCTACAATGTGACTCTTACCGTCAGCAACAGTGCAGGGACCAGCACACTCGTAAAACCCGGATATATTGTTGCGATGGAAGAGATTATCGACGGTGGTGGTAAGGGGTATTACCTGATCCATTCAAATGCTGATGGTGCAGATGTGTACTTCAACGGTGACTGGTACGAGGGTAAAATCGAGAATGGCACCCTCCTTGTAGAAACATGCCTCACCTGCACGCCGGTCTGGACATACACCGTCAAAAAGTGCGGGTACTTCGCCCTGACACAGAACAATACGAAATACCCGGGCAAAGACCAGGTCATTGACCTGTATGCCAACCTCACCAGGCCCAAGGAACCGGTACTACCTGATTTCAGCGCCAATATAACGACCGGCCCCGTTCCGCTTCCAGTCGGGTTTACCAGCTCGTCAATTGGCATAGCGGAGGCATGGAACTGGAGCTTTGGCGACGGGACGTATTCGGAGGAGAGAGACCCGGTCCATACCTACACCGCTGACGGGGTCTACACGGTCAGTCTCCACGTGTCAAACAGCGCCTGCCAGAATAACACGGTCGAAAAAATCGGTTACATTACCGCAGGTACCGTTCCCAAACCCCCGTTATTTGCGGATTTCACGGTTTCACCGGTGTATGGGTCGGCACCCCTGACGGTGAAATGTAACGACAAATCCATTGGGAACCCGGGTATGATTGCGTACGATTTCGGGGACGGGGGTCTGGCTATGGGGCCGAACCCGACCCACACCTACCGGCTCCCCGGAGCGTATACGATTACCCAGACCATTACGAAGTACAATACCACGACGAATACCGTCATGAGTAGTGTTGCAACAAAACCGGATGCCATTACGGTGTTCAAGGCAATTCCGTTACCCCCGTTCGCGAGATTCACGGCATCGCCTGTAACCGGTCCGGCGCCACTTACGGTCACATTTACCGACCAATCAATGGCAAGCCCGATCATGTATACTTATGATTTCGGGGACGGGATCAATTCAACATCCCGGAACCCGGTGCATACCTACCGGTTCCCGGGAGTCTACAATGTCAGCCTGCTGGTCGTGGAATATAACGCAGGTACGGGTTCAATGTTGAGCGATTCATATGTCCGGAATGGCCTGATCGTTGTGAATGGGACCTGAATTCCCTGTCACTCATTTTTTTATATTAGGCTACCGTGTTAAAAGGCCTTTTTCTGTCATTCGCCGCGTTTATCCTGGCCCATTTATGACGGGAGAAAAAACATGCAGTTTTTTTCGGAAACCTGATGAAAAGCGATCGGGGCCAAATTGGAACCTGTCCTCCCCCGGAACAACGCGTGAATTGTGGACAGGAATTCTGCCACAGATTTCCAATTTGCCATATTGCCAGAAAAGGAGATCTCAAAGAGTAAAATGATATCAGACGTCATCCCCTGTCTTAAATGCATCCTTATTCACGTCCGGCTGTGCGTGGTAATCAAGCAGCCTTCTCACTTCGTCATACACCTTCTGCTTGTCCTGTGCCCCGGTGAAGAGGATCCGGACCCCGTCGAT
>JBAXJR010000047.1:0-16787 GCA_037137755.1 Methanomicrobiales archaeon
GGACCGGATAGGCAGCATAGCAATTTGATTTAAAACAAAGAACTGTCCGGTTGAGCCGGGACATTATCGGGCAGAGTTTTACGCCCTCCGGCCAGGGCTCTTCGGCTGCGTTAAACACAGTAACCCTCCAGCCAGGTTAAAACGGGCCGTCCTGTATCGAGGGAATTGCCGGTCATCACTCGATCAGCTCCCATGTCCCCCGGGCGATGCAGAGCTCCGCGGTCATTTTCGCGATCGGGTTCATATGTTCAAGAACTTCCTTCCGGACAGCATAGTGGGGCCGGACAAACCGGAGTGCCGGAAGTTCAATGAGTGAAGGGATCCCATAATTGGATGCCGTTCCTGTTTGTTCAGGGATGTGTTCAGGCCTCATATCGTTCCTAGCGGTGGGGGCCTGATTTTCTACCGTTTTAATCATTCATGCTCCTGTAGTTTTTGTTCCAGTGCTTCCTTCAGTGTCTTCGAGAGCGATACGCCCCGTTCTTTCGCAAGGTCCCGCAGATTCCTCGGGACCATAACATTGGTGTGAATAAATTCCACACCGTTTCGGCCGATTGTAATCGTTGTCATACCGATATTCCTCCTGTGTTCACTTTCATCCTGCACACAGGTAGAGTGTAATTAGACCCCCCTCAAAATAAACTCATAAAATATCAGATACCTGATAGTGAGGGGGGCTAAAATCGACCAGTTATTGCTTGATCCGACATGGGGGCCATTTTTAAGGACCCGAAAATCTGTAGAATCCAAACGGCGTGCAGCAAAAATCTATCACACCCTAATGCAGTCGATAACCCCTCGCGGCTGTGAATATGTTTCACGCCAGGATATTGAACGGGCGCTTGATGAATCTGAATTAATTTCCATCGCCTCCTCCAACCTGGACCGTTTATTAAAAGACATGGAGGAACAGGGACTGGTTGAAAAAATTAAGGTCCGTGATAACGACCAGAAAACAGGTAATCCGGAACGGACCTATTTCCGATTGAACAGCCTAATTTTTTCCCCGGATTACCAGGGGAATGACCTTAAAACGCATTTCAAGGAATTACATAGCGAGAGTGAGAATCTTTCAGTTTATGTCAAGGAAATGCTGATTTTCATTAAGGAAAAGGGATTGATGGATGAATGGACTGCACGGCAGACAAGCCAGATGGAAAAAAATCTTGTAGAAAAATGCAGGAAAAATCCGGAAAAACTGGATAAGGCGTTTATGGCAATGTTGAAATCAACTATGTTACAGTTCGAGATTTATAAACGGAGGTTTAGTAAAAGAAATATTGAGGAGATAACACTTTTAGTAACATCGGGCCACTATACGGAATTTATTGCCAGAGTTGAAAGTAAATGTGGGAAGAGAAAGACGGTCGGGAAGAAATGAAGTCAGTATTCAGGTGCTCATCTGATCCACTATTTGTGCCACTTGACAAAGCGCAATATCATCTTCAACCTTTTTGCAGGGGTGTATTTTGGGATTAAATACGAATACGATTCAATCTAATACAATGGGATTATCGAAAATCGCGTTAAGAAAGTGTGATTATCGCTATTTGGTATATCTTACCGCAGGTTCTCTTGTAGGAGCATTTATTTCATTTATTTTTCTGATTAACACACAATCTAATTTATTTTTCTTTACGTTCGTAA
The DNA here is from genome assembly GCA_037137755.1 of Methanomicrobiales archaeon. Lineage (GTDB taxonomy): Archaea > Halobacteriota > Methanomicrobia > Methanomicrobiales > Methanospirillaceae > CAIKOD01. Next base: position 1,648 of record JBAXJR010000047.1, read on the forward strand.
TCTTGGGATTAACGGTTGCAGCATTGCTGGGCTTCAATTTAATCATATTCTATCGTGCAAATAATCTCGTAAGTGCTCTCCCAAATCAGCAGTATCCGACAACACTGGATATCCATCAAACAAATCATGATGCATTCATAATGATTCGATCGATTGGATTGTTCAGAGATAATCAGGGACTTGACTTACTTATCCCATATTTTAAAAAACATAATTATCCATTCAAAATTTACCATTGTTTCAACCCTCAAGAATTCGAGGAAATATTAAAAAATGAACATGCGAAATATCTCTGGATTTTTGGTCACGGGTGGCGGGGTGGCATATCCTTTAAGTGGAAAAGATCTTGGGGTGATGTCGTCAGATTGAAGAAAAACACGACAAACTTTGTTTATTCGTCATTACTGAAGCAGGGGGTCTCTGTTTATCCGAAGAAGGAATTTATTGCACAATTTCATTGTAATCATTTTTTCGGGCCGTTGAGTGAAAATATTTCACTACCAGAAATCTTATTGGATTCAAAGGCTTCTGAAAACGATTACTTTGTATCAGATAACACAATTAGCATATTTTGTATCTGGTTTGAAACCAGGCAATTCCTGAAAACTATTGTTCGTACTCCTCTTATTATAGAAAATTGACTCGTTAATCTGACAAAATTTCATATTTTATTAATGGCTCATATAGGATTCGGGACCAATCTGAATAGCCATCCTGTGATTCGGATTATGTTAGAGCGATGCATATTGGATTTTTTACCGACTACTCGATTATTTCCCCTTTTTCGGCATCGGCTCCCACACAGAACCGAACATTTTCACTGATGCATTAGTAATTTCGAGATTCAAATATTCTTCCATCAGAAACCAATGGAGTGGATAAATTTTCCATGCAAGCATAATAGCGAGGTCTTTATCTATTTCTTGTTTCATTAAAGAGGCCATTACAGGATCTTTACTTGGATCATATTCTTTATACGCCAATTTTCCTTCTTTTACCGCTTCAACACCGTTCTTAATATTCTCAACCAGGTTCTCAGGGTCACTGCCTAACGGAATTTTTGCTGCTGATATTTTTTTGCCCTTTAAAATTTTTTTATATCTCAAATGGGTATATGGGTTTCTGATTTCCTCTTTAATTTTAATTAGTTGGTTGACAATTTCCGGGTGAATGAGGTAAGGTTTAAATGTAACCCTGCTTTTCCGGGACATGGCAGACAGTAAGCCCTCGAACGCGGAGCCATCGGGGTTTCCTGTATGAACATGGACGATTTCTCTTAATGTCTCTTCAATTAATTGAGACATGACAATAATTCCTGCATGATAGTTCCCATGAAGTATACAAAAATACGATTCCCTGTAAAGAGAATTGAGATGTTCGAATCCGATGAATGGTTCACTATTTTCGTTAAAATAGAATGGTAATCTTATCAGATTTTCTTCAACGACATTATAATGCTCGGCTGAGTAGTCCTTTGCGTTAACCTGGATAAAAACGGGTTCTTGGGATATTTGCATCACCTTACCAAGCTGAGCAGCCGGTCGATTACATCGCGGGCCTGTTCTGGACTCATCCGTCGATACATTCCAACAGCATCGCTATCAAGTGGGATCTTCTCCAATATTTCGATAAGGAACGGATATTCCCTAAGTTTCATACCGAGATAGTGAAGATCAACATCCGTACCGCCAGCAGCAGGATCAAGAAGTGAGAGGACGTCCGCTCGGTCCTTTCGAACTTTACCCTCCTCATATCCCGGTCTGGGCGAAGTTCTGTTATGAAGCCTGTGCGATCGGTCCCAGATCGCCTTGAGTTTGAAGAGCAGAAGTAATGCCCTGGTTGGAACCATAATTGGGAAACCTACTCTCATCTCCCCTGGTTGGGTTTGACCCTCAAGCAATGAAAATGGACAATTTTCATTTCGTCCCTCAAATCTGTATATATCTTCACGCGATCCGAAGTCAATCAGGATCTCCCCGTCATTAGTATTTTTAACAACTGTATTCGGGGTGTAAGGATGCCGTTTCCTAACATAACCACGTTCATCCCGCAGGAATTTCATTAGATGTTGTCGGGTTTTTTTATTCGTTATAATATCAATATCAATGGACCCGTACCACTGATTGTAACTATAAACCGCCCAGCCCCCAATGAGAACCGTTACGGGATTTTCTGGGTCCTCGTGTTTGGAATCCACCCACCTAAATATCTCGATGAGTTCATCCCAAGACGCATCAATCAGCGTCCGTGCAGCACTATAATCCTCCATAGAGCTCCACCAATTTCAGCGTTAAATCGTGGCCACCATACCCGAGTCCGGCACAATCAAGGAGAGCTTGCGCAGGTGAGACCAGCCAAACACCGGGAGTTGAGAACGTCCTGCGATCCTTGAAAACATCTCGGTCTGGGGAATAAATCCTGACCGCCACACCATTTTCTGCAGTTTCAAACATTCCTTCAAGTCTTCGAGTATTTTTCTTCTCAAGATATAGATACACAGAATCGTGTCGTGCACTATACCCGGTATAAATTTCTCCGGCAGTGAAACTTGTAAATGCGCAGGGGATTTGTTCCGTTTCACTAACAAAACAGATCTCTTGGGCGAGTGCAATAGGGCTTTCTGCAGCAATCCGTATTTCGCTTGAAAATAGCCTCTCAAATGGACGTTCCCATGCAACACCGTTAAGTAGTTTATTGATGTCAGAAATTTTTACATATCCACTTTTGTCTGACACGATTCCTTTTTCTGAGAGACTTTTCACCGTAGCATGAGTCCATCCATATGAGACTCCAGACCCGATAGCAAGTTGTCGGATAGAAGTTTCATTCGTTTTAAGGAGGTATGCGATGACCTGCCAGGATTTTGAGGACGTCAGCTTTACTGGTATATTGCCAGTCTTCTCTCCGGAATCTGCAATGTTCATCTCAACGGGCAGATTGATGATCCGTAACCCAGTCTTCTCCGCAGCTTCAATGGCTTCCCTTGTCACTCGTTTTCCAACAATGACGAATTCGGTATTATCAATATCTACCCGGTTTTCTACCAGGAGTAATTTTAAAAACCCCAAATGCGAGAGTTCTGCCAATCGAACGATCCTTTTAAGCTCAACGATGAAGGTTTTCAAGCCATCAACAATAATCAGATCGAACTTCATGGCGTATTTATCATTAAGTGGACTCTCTTGCTTTATGATCGCGTCTTCGCTGAAATGCAGATTTGAGCGAAGCAGTGCTATCAACTCAGAGTCATAGGGTGAGAGAGCTATCATATGCTATATCAGTATTTACTGATAGATAATAAAGTTATCAGTGATATATAGGTATCAGTGTTTAGTGATATGATAATAAAGGTATCAGTGATAGGGTTTCTTATCACCTGCACCAAAATTTCATACTCGAGTATCCGTGGTGGCTCCACCACTAACCCCAGCCAATCCTTCCTGTAATGTCTTCATCCGTCTCTGAAGATCATCCATCTGCTGCTGAATGGTCAGGTGTTCCGGTTCCTTCTCGGCCTGTTCTTCAGCCTGTAATATTTCCATTGCGGTTTTTGAATCCAGAATCAAAGAACACTTTGGACAATATTTCATATAATAAGCGCACAATTCGCCGCATCTTGGGCACTGGCGTGCCTCAAGGGTGTTCTCCCCTGCCTTTTCATCTTCTTTAATTATTCCTGCCTTCGCAAGAACTTTATTTTCGACATCCGCACCGGATAGATGAACATACACGGCCGGCATGAGCGAAGAGGACTCCCACCCCGCGATGATGCGTAATTCCATCTCGCTAAATCCCAGTTTTGATAAATCGGTGAGACGGGCATGCCTGATCCCATGTGGATGGACCCGCTTCTGGATCCCCGCCTGGGCGGCAATGACCTTAAGACGATTCTGAATCGTATGGGCATTCAATACCTTTTTGCCCGTACCATACCGGTTGTATGTGATGAAGAGAGGTGCGCCCGGGCTATTTTTCATCGGGTGCATATTTACCCACGCCTGCAGATCTGGGACGCAGGAGGTCAACCGCATTCGTCTCTCTCCGGTTTTACCATCAACAATGATTACTGCCCCGTATCGGTCGAACGCGACGTGGCCAATATTCCGCGATAGGAGTTCATTAATCCGCGCTCCCGAATCCCAGAGCAGCATAATCAACGCACGGTCCCGCTGTGTATCGCAGGATGCAACCATCTTCTGAATATCTTCCCGGGTGATCAGTTGATCTACAGGGAGTTTTCGCTTCGGTTTCTGGATTTTGAAAGTGATGAGATCGTCAACTTTATCGGGCAGAAACCATTTCAGGAATAATTTCAATTCGAGAATATCACCCTGGAGTGTGAAGGGGCTGACCTTTTCTTTCCGCTCAAGTATGAAATCCTCAATATCAGAGGCTTCGACAGTCTTCATGTCCTTGAATTTCGAGAAGATAAGGAAGCCATAAATCCGCCAAATTTTGCTTTTAATTGTGTTAGGACTGAGGTTTTTCAGTTTCAGGTACCGGACATAGTTCTTCAGGTGAACCATATTTGCGGGGTCCAGATTTTTTAATTTGTCGAGGTCTTCCGTAGGTGGCATCTCCTACATTGAATGGGCCCTCAATGGTATATAGTGCCATTGAATGGCATTAGACTTAAGATCCAGTCTCGAAGGAGTTCATGGGTTCGAATCCCATCCCTCGCATTTTAATAAGAATTGAGCTATTTTCGAGACTTTTCCCCAATCTCTATTGCTAATCATTATGTTGATTTGGAATGCACATCGCTTTTAACGCAGGTAGGATGCTCTTCGGAGGGGTCACGGACCCCTCCGGCCGCATGGGCCGTCACCCTGAGGTTGACTAAATTACCTCCGCAAAATGGTCCGGAACTTGTGGAATCGGTCGCACCTCTGCCGAGGGCCAGAAAAAACTTTCAACAAGGTTTGCAGCTGTTGCTGACCTGATCAGGGAAGCCAATTTTTACGCAATCGGAGAGAAATCCAGGTATATTACTGCCTCGCATATCATGAAAGCGATCGAGGAGTAAATATATCGGTCGAACCTTATCAAGGAGAAGATCCAGGAATTTATCGAGCGGGGTATTTACCTGATAGATACCGAAGGGGATAAAGTTGGGCAGATTAACGGGTTATCGGTAATGGAGATGGGAGATTTCGCTTTTGGCCAGCCATCCCGTATCACCGCAAGTGTTTCCGTCGGCCGTGAAGGGATTGTTGACATCGAGCGCCAGGCACAGCTGAGCGGGCCTTTACACACGAAAGGGGTTCTGATCCTCGGAGGTTACCTTGCGGAGAACTATGCAAGTGATAAACCGCTGAGCCTGAGCGCAATGCTGGTCTTTGAACAGAGTTATTCCGGGGTTGATGGCGACAGTGCATCAAGCACGGAACTCTATGCGATTCTTTCCGCCCTGTCCAGGCTGCCCATCAGGCAGTCTCTCGCCGTTACCGGTTCGGTAAACCAGAAAGGCGAAGTCCAGGCCTTCGGGGATGTAAATATAAACTTGAGGGGCTTTTACGAAGTCTGTAAGAAAAATGGACTGAACGGGAAGCAGAGGGCCATGATCCCGGCAAGCAATGTGCAGGACCTGATGCTGAAGGAAGAACTAGTCGAAGCCGCGAAAGAAGGAAAATTCACCATTTACCTGGTACATTCAATTGATGAGGGAATCGAAATCCTGACGGGTGTCCCCGCAGGAGAAAGAAGACCAAACGGGACATTCCCGGAAGGAACTGTTAACTATCTCGTGGATAAAAGGCTGCGGGAGATGGCCGAAAAGGTCAGGGAGTACCACGTGCAGGGAAACTATTAACCACGGCACATCCGGTTTCGGGTAGAAACCAATTTTAAATCCTTTGAATTAATAAAACTTATAGAAAAACTGCCCGAATGAATATCTTATTTGTGCCATAACCCCTGAATAAGTAACCGCATACCACCACAGAACCATAAGAACGGATCGGAACAATCGACAGCCTTATGAGTTAACAGTGTTAACTTTAATAAATGCCAGAAATTCATCTGCCCCCATCATCGATGACCGTGCTCTCCATCCTTGAGAAAGGAGACCCGATGACGCACAAGGATATCGTGAAGATGACAAACATCTCTCCAAGAACGGTCAGGTATGCGATACGAAAATTAAAAGAAGCACATCTTATCATTGAAAAATTCAACTTCCGGGATGCACGCCAGACAATATACCAGGGAAAAACAGTACCGGCGGCAAGAGTATAGGTATTATCCAGTTGATGACCATGAAAACAGGGCAACCCGGACAATTGGCACGAATGTCAGGGTCCGCCTGATTCCCCGTAGATCAAAGGACAATCCCGGGTATACCTTATAACTGGCAACCAGGGATTTTCTCTCTTCATATAAGATTTAAGGCAATTATTTTCACATTGCAGGGGATTTTCCCTGTATGTTTCGTCCTAAAAAAATCTAATAGCCGAGGGCTTCATTTACGAGTATGAGTGTTGTCCTTCCCGGGATGCGTTCATTTGCAAGTATCACACATTTTCCGATAACGCTGGGTATCCCGTATGCTTTCAGGGCACGTGCATTTTCGAGGCGAAAAGCATAATTCCTGACCCGGTTTAACGCATCATCAAGAGTCGGGACGATTTTATTAGTCCCGGAAACAAGGATGAGATGACCGGCAGCGAACGGCCACGCTCCTACCCTGCTTCCGGTTGCATCACAGCCAATAATCTCCCCTGTCTCGGAAATCGCATTAACCCCGGAGATAAAATATTCGGCGGTAACAGATTTCCTCCTCAATTCAGCCCTTTTTGCAGAATCATTTTCAGCAGTGATCCTCTTGTGAAGGAGGTTCCAGCCGGTTGTATCCCCTGCGATGAACTCCTCGTAACCGATCTCGATCAGGGTCGTCGATGAACCATTCATCACCTCGGCACCCGGGGGAATCAGGTCCTTCAGGAAAGAAAGAACAGTCTCGCCGTTTTCCGCGACAATGACTTTTATTCCACGTTTTTCAATTTCTGTTATGGTGTTCCTGAGGACCGTTGGTGAGGGAATCTTATTCCAAACCGCTGTATCAACACCCGCTTCTTCAACAAGGTTCATTGAACTGAAGGGTGTTATTCTGGCCATGATAATTTCCCCATATACGGTAAACGTGGACATAATTTTATAAGTATTTACCTCTTCTCCGGGCTTCTGGAGCTGGTAAAAGCCATCTCAAGCTTCTACAGGACAGGACGGTAGTATATCTGGGTTACATTTCTCCGTCCAATAAATTCTTAAAAAACATTGAGGGTAATTTAGATTTCATCCAGAGGAGAACTAGGAACGGACCATCTGAAATCCCGGGGTTTTCAGGAGGGGGTTACAGCAACGGTTGTTGTTTGTCCTGGTCTCCTGGTCAGGCTGGTTTTTTAGGAATTGTTGCCAGGTCCGGGAGATATCCGGTGTTTCAGACGGACATACCCCCGGTTAATGATAAGCATGAAATTTCCGAGGAACCGTTCTCTCTTTGCCATCGCCCGTACAAAGATCTCCTCTTCGGAAAGGAACATTTCTTTTAAGTGATGGATGTCCTGTTTGGGGGAGAAAAAGAGGTATATCAGCACACCGGCGAGGATAATCAGGGTCCCGACGATTTTATCGAAGAAAGAAGTCGAGTACAGGAGGTACAGGCAGATCAGGATACCAATCCAGGGAAGTATTTTCTGGCCGGTTAATTGTTTTTCGCTGTCACGGGTCAGGACAATAAGGGCCAGGCAGGTGAGCAGGAAGGAAAATGCCAGGTTGAATACGGCGAATGAGATAAGCCCGGCGATGGGAGAGTAGATCGACAAGAGGAAGGCGATAACCCCCTGGATCAACAAGCCGACATAAGGAGTCCCGTACTTCGGGTGAAGAGAAGAAAATATCCGGGGGAACAACCCGTCAATGGACATGGCATATGACAATCTGCCTGTGCCTAGCATACCGGACTCGTCGGACCCGGAAACTGAAAACAGGGCCCCGATTGTCATGATAAGCGCCCCGGCAGTACCGAGCAGGACTCCACCGACCAGCACGAGTGGTGTCGAAGACTTCGCCAGGTCTGCCCAGTTCACTGCACCGTAGACGATAAAATTCGTTGAAAGGTAGAATATTGCCACAATTGACATCCCGAAGATAATTGCTTTCGGGATGGTTGTTTTTGGATTTTTCACCTCGGCCGCGGGAAGTGTCCCGAGTTCGAACCCCGCATAAGCCCAGAAAATGAGCACCAGTGCAGCACCTGTCGTCGAAACACCAAGTGGGACAAAGGGGTGATAGTTCCCGAAAAATACGGCAGGCTGGGTAAATAAAAAGATAATTCCTGCCCCGATAAGTAGGAGCAGCGGAGCCAGTTTGATGAGGGTGAGGGCGTCATTAACCCTCCCCGCTATTTTCACCCCGATGATATTGATCGCGGTCAGGCCAAATAGGAAAATACCTTTGATGAGGATCTCCTCATTGGAGGTCAGTGGTACCAGGTACTCAAGATAACGGACGAATGCGATTGCAAATACCGGCAGGGAGATTCACTCGGCAATCCACATGCTCCAGCCAGTGAGGAATCCATAAAAATCGTCGAATGCCTCTGAAACATAGGCGAACGGCCCCCCGACTTTCGGGATATAGTAACTGCAATAGGCGAAGACCAATGCTATCACTGTTGCAAATATCCCGGCAATAACCCAGACAACAATGGAAAAAGGCCCGAGCATGCCTGCAGTAATCGCTGAAGCGATATAGATATCCGCACCGATGACCGATCCGACAACGATGCTCGTCAAATCGAAGAGCGAGAGCTCTTTTTTGAAATCCATGGCCGTTATGGATAGGATAACCGTTGTTCTTTTAAATACTTGATCCAATCGAGAACGTGCACATACCCGGTTCGCGTTTTCATGCTTTCAATAGCTATTCTGGAACAATTCCGGGTTTATCAACGAAAAAAACAAGCAATTAAAAATGTACACCGGGACCCAGGATTGGCTGATAACAAGGATGTGAAAAAGAGAAGATTATCTTTTCATATTTTATCATATCCTGCTCCACCTATTGGTCAGGACTTCTCCTGATGGAATACCCCTGAATCTGCAGGCCAGGGATATCCTTTTATCCTTCTCAGCCAAGTGCAGATATCAAAGTGATTTGAATGAGATGCACACCAAAACCAGTTCACTGGGCGATCCTGATTATTATTCTTGCAACCTTCATCGCCATAAGCGGATGCGCCAGCTACGGGCCGTCATCAACAACCATCCCCACGACTACGCCAATTGTAATTCCCGGGGCTCCAACCATAACTATCCAGAACTTTGCATTTACTCCGGCGAGTATCACCGCCCCAAAGGGAACTACGGTGACATGGGTAAACGAGGATTCTGCCAACCACCAGATTGTAAGTGATACCCAGGGAACCTTCACCAGCAGTTCTTTACCAAAAGGGGCAAGTTATTCATTTAAATTTGATACCCCTGGAACCTATCCGTACCATTGCTCACTTCATCCTTCGATGAAGGGAACGGTCATAGTAACCTGATCTCTTCTTCACTATTTTTATCCGGATCTTTTATCCCAATCCGAAGAAAAATTGCCAGATAACCAACGTTACATGAACCAGTGCGAAAATAATGGTAATTGCTGCCATTCTCATATGCCATTTAAAGGAATATTGTAACGTCCTTTCAACACCAGCATCCCGATAGTTGCCGTCGTTAACAAACATATGAAGGTAATAATCCCAAAATAGAGGGCTATGGGGAGATTAAAAATCACGATATGACCGAGGGGAGGAATCATAATTTCAAACCTATATTTATTCAGAAGGCCATATGAATTATTCCCCGTCTCTTAATATTGACAATTCATTCCGCAACCGGGACCAGTTTTCCTTTCAGCTTCTGTTCAAGTTCAAGTTTGAGCATCTCCACGACATTGTTTGCCATCCCCTTGACTTTAAAGAGGACAAGCGGGTCATTTCTCACATAATCCGGATCCGTATTCGTGTTGAATTGTGCTCCATGCGTCCGGTAGGAAACCCCGAACGGTGCGAGGACGTACCCCATCTGCTGGAAATACAGAAAGATATCCATGGCAGCTTTTGTTGCGCCGTCTTCATGGCCTGATACAGTGATTCCAACTATCTTTCCTTCCGTAAATCCCGGTTTTTTCAGCAGGTACAGGTTCTGGATGCAGTTTAGGCGGTCAAGGAAATCCTTGAGCCGTGCAGACATATTGTTCCAGTTTATCGGGGACCCCACAATGACGGCTTTCGAAGAGATAATCATTTCATGAAATGCCGGCATGTCATCCAGCTGGTCCCGGCAGGGGTACCGGCAGGCATTGTCCCGCATGCTATAGCAGCACCAGCAATGGTTGATCTGAAATTCATTCAGGTTATAGCGCCGGTAACTCACGCCCCGCTCCTGAAGCACCTCCTCAACCAGGTCGATCATGAACCCGGTATTATTGGAACGGTGATTGCTGCCATTGATCAGGAGGACATCAAATTTTTCACGATTATAGGTGAGTTTTTCCGGCCGTGGCAGGCTTGTGTACTCCCTGCTGGTTCCGGCGCATTGTGGACATTCGTCAGGCGGGGCATCACCTTTTGATATGAACCCGCATACGTTGCAAATCCATGAATCAACCGGTTCATGGCTGTTCTTTTGCGCTTCCCCGGATACAATAGATGACATGCCGGAACCCCTCCGCATCCTGGACCGGGCACCCCGGGCAGAGACATCCTTTTTCTTTCGTTATACAGCTGCTTTTTGTTTTTACTTCCATGCAAAAGGCGATCTCTTCCTTGCAATCAACAAAACTCGGACACATCCTGCACATACACAATTTTACTGCTTCGTTCCTATCCATGATTCATTTCTCCTTATGTTCAATTGTGGCAATGAATTCTCAAATTACTTATATGGTTACGGCATTGGATTAGCCTGGAAGACAGGTAGTATCGGATAAATTGGAATCTATCGATACATCCCTTTAGGCACAACCATCTCGAACCGTGCTCCCTTACCCGGCTCCCCGGTCTCTTTGATGGTGATGCCAGTAATAGAGAGGATCTCCCGGGAAAGGGCTAATCCAAGGCCGGTGTTCTTCCCAAATCCCCGCTCAAAGATCTTCTCCTTCTCCTCAGCTGCGATACCATTGCCATCATCTTCACAAACAATAACCTGATCATCCCCGTGGGCTTCAATGAAGAACCGGATTGTGGTGATTTTTCCACCATACCTGATGGCGTTATCCATCAGGTTGTAAAATACTTTTATTATTAATGGATCGGCCAAAACAGTCGTCCCTGTAGTAATTTCGTTTTTAACTGCAATCTTACCAAGTGGGGCTTCTTTAGCCGCAGTATCTACGGTTTTACGGCAATCCTGCCATTCAGGAGCATGAACACCGATCTGCTGGTACTCCTTGGTAAACTGGATCATAGCTGAAATCCGCAGGGCTGCGGCCGAAACCTTTTGAAGATAGATATCATTTTTAGCATCCGGTTGTTTCTTTTGTATAATTCCGATGTTTCCCATCAGGACCATCAGTTGGTTGGTAATGTCATGCCGGGTGATGCTACCGAGAAGGTTAAGTTTCTTATTTGCCGCTGCAAGTGACTTTGAGAACTGTAACAGTTCCTGTTCATGGAACTCCATCTCCTTCTCCAGTTCTTTTCGCCTGCTGATATCCCTGATGACCGATACAATCACCCGTTCACGATGAAGGTGAACAATCCTGGCGTTAATTTCAACCGGAAGGATTGTGCCATCTTTTTTCAGATGTTCGGTCTCGAAGACTGAATGACCGGTCGAGAATAATTCCATGATGATCTCATCAACGGGTCTGCTGTGATACCCGGTAACGAAATCGAGGGGGCCCTGTTTCAGCATTTCTTCACGTGAATAGCCAAGCATCCGGCAGGCAGCTTCATTTACTTCGATGAATTTCCCCGGCTTTCCGTCCAGTTCAATTGTATGAATATGGAGACCGTCGTTCACTGCATTAAAGATCCCGCGGAATTTCTCTTCGCTTTCCTTTAACGCATTTTCAACCTGTTTGCGAACCGTGATGTCCCTGACGGTGGATAAAATATGTGGCTTCCCACCAATCAGGATAATACCGGATGAAAACAGGCAGGGATGGATTTCCCCGGATTTTATACGGCAATTGATTTCCATATCCTCAACGATATGATGGTCCCGGAGAGAGGCAGCCAGCTGCTCACGTTCGTGATTATCGGCAAAAATTCCCAGCACTTCTGCTGTCGTACCAATCGCTTCTTCCCTGCTATACCCGGTAGCTCGTACAAAGGCGTCATTGACATTGACAAATTTCCCATTTATTGTTGAAACAAGGGTGAGGGCAACCGGGCTGCCATGGAAAATGGAGGTAAATGTATTTTCCGATTCACGGAGTAGTTTTTCCACCTGCTTACGTTCGGTGATATCCTGGTTGGCCCCATGGGTCTTGATAGTTACTCCGTTTTTATCTTTCGTGATTCCAAAACGGACCACAATATTCCGGATTTCCCCGTCCTTTCGGATGATCCGGTGCTCTACCTCTGAAATGTATCCGGGATCTGTTGCCTGAATTGCTTTTCGTACCTCATTGGCCACTAAGTACTGGTCGTCGGGGTGAAGGAATTTTTTTGCATACACATCTGCCGGCATCTGGTTGCCACCTTCAGCCAACCCCGTGGTAGCATAGAGTGCATAGAACCGATCATCAAAGGTGAAGAGGCCTGTAGCAACATCAAACTCCCAATTTGCCATGTGAGCCAGGTCCATTGCCTCCGCCAGCTGGCTTTGGCTCTTTATCAATGCCTCTTTCGCCTGCTTTCGCTCGGTTACGTCCTCCATATGCACCATGATCATGTCTGGTGGGGCGAATGTGGCTGTGGTTTGGATGAATCTCCCTGGCAGGAAATGTTCAGAGATTAGGTCACTTGATATCATAGCCCGTTCGGAAAAAGACTGCCGTAATTCGGATAAAATTTCCGGTCTGGATGAATAGAGGTCGGACGCGAATTTTCCAAGATAGTCCCTCGCTCGTCCACTTGTGAGAGTTTCCGCTGCTTTGTTGATACCGATAAGGACAAAGTCCCCTGCCCGATGTTGCCAGGTAAAGATGGCAAGTGGATTATTCTGGTGCTGCTCACGGAACCGAATCTCGCTTTCCCGAAGCGCATCCTCTGCCCGTTTGCGGTCGGTGATATCCTCAAGGGTCTCAATGACACCAATCATGACGCCATTAAGGTCTTTGATGGGGGCTGCAGTAAAGTATAGCCATGTTCCGCCCCTTATTTTTGGGAAAAAATCGGTGGCTTCGTATGCTCCGGTGACGAACCTGGATTTAGTAAATTTTCCTGAATACCACTGCTTGATTTTCTCAATCTGGCCCTCGACAAGAAGATCCGCCATGCAGGGCCGCTTTTCGGGGTAGAATGCACGCCAGTGCTGGTCAGTCCCGATCACTTCATTCGCAGAGATGCCACTATATTCTTCCAGTGCATGGTTCCAGTGAATGACCCGGTGATTTTTGTCAAGAACGAACTGGGGGATCGGAGAACCCCGGATAACAGCATTCAGTGTATTCTCACTTTCCTTCAGCGCCTCCTCCGCACACTTATAATCGGTGATATCCCTACCTACGGACTGGTACTCCTTCAGGCTGCCATCCGCATGAAAGATCGCATGGTCAACCCATCGCTGCCAACGGAGGCTTCCGTCCGGCATGATTATCCGCTGATCAAGGGTTTCAAGGGGATGTTCCGACTTAAGGGATGCAATAAGCCGGGTAACAGTCACCCTATCATCCGGATGAATTGTCGGATGGAACCGGGTGCCAATTATTTCCTCCCGTTTAAGACCGAAATAACGGCAGTAAGCCTCATTAACAAAAATATGGGTCCCATCCGGAAGAAAACGGCAGATGAACTCGGTCTGGTCCTCGACAACATGACGATATCGTTCTTCACTCTCCCGGAGGTCCATTTCGGCACGCTTGCGGGAGACGGCGTAACGGATCTTATTTGCAAGTTCCGTGAACTGTGCCTTCGGTTCGCCACCTTTCTGGAGGTAGAAGTCGGCCCCTTCGTTAAGCGCCTCGATGACCACCTCTTCACGTCCCTTCCCGGTGAAGATGATGAAGGGTGTTGTATTCCCTGATGCTTTGAGCTGCTTGAGGAACGCGATGCCATCAGTCTCCGGCATCTGGTAATCGGAGATTATTGCATCATAGTGTTCGGTACTCAGCTGATCTAAAGCTATCTTTGCGGATGTAAGCGTATAAACAGAAAACGCTCCATTCATCTCAAGGTAGAGTTTAGCCATCTCAAGCAGGGCCGGTTCGTCATCAACATAGAGGACACGGAGAGTTTCAGGCATTTTTCTATTTCCCCCCAGTACGCCACATCCCTTTCGGAACCCTCATCTCAAACCGTGCCCCTTTCCCCGGCTCACCGTTCTCCCGGATTGTAATGCCGGTAATGGCAAGGATCTCGCGGGAAAGGGCTAATCCAAGACCGGTGTTCTTCCCAAAACCCCGCTCGAAGATTCGTTCCTTCTCTTCAGCAGGTATTCCTTCACCATAGTCCTCACAGACAATTAGATAATCACCACCGTATTCCTGTATGGCAAACCGGACTCTTGTGATCGTCCCGCCGTAACGCACCGCGTTATCCAACAGGTTGTAAAAGACCTTTGCCAGGAGTTGGTCAGCGAATACTTCAACACCACCAGGGAGATCATTAATCAGGACGGTCTGGCCCAATGCAACATCATGTTCCGCCGCATCCACCAGGTCCTTGATAGCCTGCCAGGCAGGGGCCTGGACGCCAATCTCCTCGTATTCTTTTGTGAAACGGATCATGGACGAGATCCGGTTCGCCGCAGTTAACACCTTCTGAAGATATTCATTTTGGGCTAGTTCCTGTTGCTTCTTAAATGAAACCCGGAGGTTTCCCAACAGTACTGAAAGCTGGTTATTTATGTCATGTCGGGTAATGCCGGAAAGCAGTTTGAGTTTTCGGTTTGCCTGCTGCAGTGCTTCTTCAGCTCGTTTACTCTCGGTGATATCCCTTGCAGCCGCAAAAACCCCTTTAATCTCTCCCTCGTTATCATAAT
>JBAXJR010000048.1:0-15739 GCA_037137755.1 Methanomicrobiales archaeon
TTTTAATTCGATACTCTAAGATAAAAATGTAAGCTTGGGTTTTTCGCTATCCTCAGTAGTAATTACTGGCGGATTCCCCGTTTACGTTGATTTATTATCCGGATGTTTTCCGGTGAGAACCTATGCGAACATCCATTTTTCTCCTGATTGTCATCCCGATAGACTGCAGCTTTTCAACCCCGCCCTCTCCTTCACGAAAGTAAAACAGGAGCAGGTGGAAATAGTCCGCAGTGAGGTCCCCGAACTCCTTCCGGTACCGGACCTCGACATCGGGATCCCCGATAAAGCCCTTAATTGATATGAAATCTTCCTGTTCGAAGGAGAAGTAGGGCTTTTTCAGCTGGGGCAGAAACCGGACTGAACCGAAATGTTTCAGGAATGCCAGGAATTCCTCGGTCAGGGGTTCATCGAGGAGGTACTCTTTCAACATGGAACCATCCACGCAGACTCTGGACTGGACCGACCTGACTATCCGCATAATTATCCCCTTCCAGGCTGGCAACAGTTCACGGGTTTTTCCGTCGCCAGTACAGTACCAGTAGCAGCGCAACCACCATAACGGCTATTCCGATTTTTAAATATTCTGTCGTAGTACCCTGGGCTTTCCCGGACATGGTGGACTGGCCCCAGTCATCCTCAAATACAGCCGTGTAGTACCGGGCCGCTTCCGGCTGTTCGATAATGACCCCGGCCTCGCGGTTGAACGTCGGGGAATTATAATTCCAGTTGATGCTGCTGACAAGAACTTTTTTCCCGTCAACAATAACTCCCTTGTTGTGAATTTTTTCCAGCTCATTTCGTTCCAGTTCTGCACACCGTGCTTCAAGCGGGAGATGTTCAGCTACTGCTACCTGGTTGACATACGCCATCATTTCATCGTTATCGTCCTCACCTTCCGTGTTAAACCAATAGGAGTCGAGTAATACCCTCACACGGACACCACGGTGTGACGCGTTGATCGCTTCCGCAAGGTACCGGTTTGGAACACTCTTTGATTCGTTACTGATATAGGCCTGCTCGATATCGATTTCGCTTGTTGCAGAACGAAGGAGATCGGTAACGAGGTAACTGGTATCAGGGGCAAGTACTGGTGTGACCTTCGCGCCGTCAAAGCGCAATGGTGAAAATTCCCTGGTATGAGACACGGTTCCACCGGTCTCAAGCGTCCCGCTCTTCCCGGTCATGGCGCTGATGCCCTTCCCGTTCAGGTCAGCCAGGAATACCCCCCTGAAATACGTCGCTACACCCGGGTCAATGAGACATACACCCCAGCCCCGGTTTCCGGATTTCCCCTCAGAGGGAAACCCGTTCCCTTTGAAATTTTCACTGGTGATAAAAAGGTACAACGAATCTACTACGATATACTTTGCGTGGTCGTACCGGTAGGGGGCGTGGCTGTCACCAAAAGTCCCCATCCGGAAGACCAGAATTTTGTTCCTCGTGAGCTGGTCGAAGATTGTATTCCCTTCCGGGGATATCCCTCCGACAGGCCCGCCCTCGATCAGGACGGTCACATTAACACCCCGTTTCCGGGCGTTGATAAGTGCATCTGCCATTTCCGGACTTGAAAATTCATACACGTTCAGGAGGATTTCGGTCTTCGCCTGGTCAATACAATTCTCATAGAGTTCAAGCGAGCAATCCGGTGACACGAAACAGACACCTGGAACGCCGGAGAAATTCGCAGGAGCAATCCGGGACTGTCCAAGCATAAGGACACGGGTATCCCATACCCCGTTGTCCAGGAAATGGACCTGCCCCTCCCTTGGTTTAACATCGGCGGGCCACGACACCTTTTGTATCAACGTGTCATGGTCATAGAGCATCAGCTCGTCCCCTGCGTTGGCGAGCCGAAAAGCCCCGGCCGGAATGACATCCGGAACATCGCGGGAGTAATTGTAGAATTCAAAATCCGGCAACCGACCATGCACACCCGTGTATGCCATGCCGTTATAGGTAATAGTGGTCCGGCCATCTATCCGCGATCCCGGCGGGAACCGGAAACCCCCCTCACCATCTGATATCAGGACACCATCCAGGCTTCCCGTCCCTGAAAGGACCATATATTCATCGGGGTCGTCCTTCAGATAGGTGTCAGGGCAAAACTCCGTAATAGCAATTGCCGCAACACAGGGTATCATAAGGCAAAACAGAAGGAATACCGGGAGAAGCCTCACCATTTCTGGTCGCAGTCCGGTTTTAATAAGCTGACGATATAGATCTTTACCCATGCAGGGGCCTTTTGTGATGAAAATCGGCGGGAGCCTGATCGATCAGGTGCCGGGGATCTCCCGCGCCCTCCTTTCATCACCAGGACCCGCCCTTATCATTCCCGGTGGAGGCCCGTTTGCAAACCTTGTAAGGACATTAAATGTCCCGGATGAAGAGAGCCACTGGATGGCAGTCCTTGGTATGGAACAATATGGCTGGTATATCTCGTCATTCGGGATCAGCACCAGTCCGGTCCTGCAGGTACCGGGGCGCCCGACGGTATTGCTCCCGTATGCCCTGCTGCAGAACGAAGACCCACTTCCGCACCGCTGGGATATTACATCCGACACCATCGCCGCATGGGTCGCATACCGCTTGAGGCTCGACCTCGTGGTCCTGAAATCGGTTGATGGGATCATGAAGGGGAACTCACCCATACAACAGGTTACTACACCCATGTCATGCGAGGAGGTGGACCTGGGTTTCATCCGGTTTGTCCTTGATCACGGCGTCAGAACGCTGATCATGAATGGAAGAACAATCGAAAGGGTCCAGGCGTTGCTCAGGGGAGAACTGGTAGAAGGTACGAGGATCGGTACAACCTTTTAATTGTTTAAAAAGAGAAGTTATAAGGAATCTCAGGAGTTACCATGTCAGACAAGAAATGCACATCATGCTGTGCTCCACTCGCAGAAGAAGGCGCCACAGAATTCGGATGCCCTTCATGTGGTTACGGCATCAAGAGATGCTACCGGTGTAGAGAACAGAGTATCCCGTATACATGCCCAAAATGCGGTTTCGGGGGCCCATAAGCGATGGGAGACGTCGCACTGATCCTCAGGGTAATGCCGGAATCCCCGGAGGTTGACCTCGAGGCACTCAAAGCGGAGATCAAACGGGTCCTCCCCCGCGTGCAACAGATAGTAGAAGAACCGATCGGATTTGGTTTAAAGGCTCTGAAACTTGTTGTAGTGGTCGGCGATCAGGGCGGCGAGACAGATGCCGTTGAGGCGAAACTTAGCGGCCTGAAAGGCGTCGAACGGGCAGAGATCATTGAACTTACCCTGATGTAACCAATTACGAATTCACATAACAGGATTCATATCTTTTTTTAATGCCCTTTTAGGAAATGATTTTTTAAATTTTCGGGCTATTAGGGGCTTTATCCTTCCCGAGTGCCTGCAGTACCTGCTGGGTTATCGTCCTGATCTTCTCCACCGACTCGCGGAACTGGACAACTTCAGACTCATCAATTTTGATAGTGACGGGAAATACACCGCTGCGGTTCACCCGCGCCGGGACACTGATACAGACGTCCCCGATATCGTGGACTTCTCTCCGTATATACGCTGATACCGTCAGGATCCGGTTTTCATCACCAAGGATCGTCTTTACAAGGGTTGCAATTGCTTCACCCGGCCCATATACGGTCGAACCTTTGCCCTTGATTATCAGTTCACCGCTGTTTTTAACAGATTCCACCATCTCCCTGATGGGGATACGGGAAAATGCAGGAAGGTTGCTGATCTGGATCCCCCCGATTGTAGTTGCCGACCAGAGCGGGACCATGCTGTCCCCGTGCTCCCCGATAATACGCGTATGCACTTCGCTCGGGTGTACCCTGAAATACGAGGCGATCAACGATTTCAGCCGCATGGAGTCAAGATGCGTACCAAGGCCGAATACCTGCTGTGGCTGCAGCCCTGAATATTTTAGCGCGACCGACGTCATCACGTCAACAGGATTGGTGATCATAAAGATCTTTGTGTCTGGAGCGACCTTTGCAATAGATTCTGCAAGCCCTGCTACGATGTGGGCATTCTGGAGTGCGAGGTCGAGCCGGTTCTGGCCAGGTACCCGTGCGTTTCCAGCCGTAAATACGACAATTTCTGACCCTTTGACTTCTTCAATATCTGTAGTCCAGTCGATTTTTGTATAATTCCCACAGGCGGCAAAAGAGTCCATCAGGTCATGGGCAATTCCGTCAAGGAGTTCTTCCCTTCCCGGCCTGCCATGGAGCAGGATTTCGCTGACATACGGAATTTCAGATATTGCATGAGCAGCAAACATTCCGACATTACCTGTTGCTCCGACAATGGTGACTTTCGACATGGTTAACGCAAAGTTAGGGACACGTTATCGGTCGACAATACGCTGCTGCATTCACTGAAGAACCCTTTCTCCACCCCGCAACCCTGTGGGCGCCGAATGTCCACAGTAAGTCTGCTCCCTTCCGGGCCTGGACCGGTCTCTGCGGCTGCAGGTCGCCACTCCCTCCGGAGTCTTGATACCTGTCCACCGACCTCACAGGACGAGGCTTCTTCGTCAGGATGCTCACAGATCCAGCAGCCCGCTGTTGCCTTCCTCAAACTTCGCCCCCCGCATACCGACGGTTTCGGGTTACAAGTGACGCCGGGCCACCCGGGCTAGTCCCCATATTTAATGCACACTTCAGGGGATAAATACCTCGCCGCTGACATGTTCCCGGTAAAGGGCGGTGATGCGCTGTATCAACCCCTTATCCTCTTTATTAAAGAGATCGAGGGCAGTAAGGACCGGGACACCGGGAAGTACCCGGTAGAGTTCGGCCAGGTCCCCCTGGTACACCTCGATGCTCTGCCTGCCCCGGGTTTCAGCAATCTTTTCAGGCATGTTGCCAACCGGCCGGGCTTTGATCTCCTCGTAGGTCCTGTGCATGACCACCTCGTCAACCGCAAGAAATTCGCTATTTATGGAAATATTGAATGCAGACCAGAACGCGGCAGAAAACCAGGCATCGTTCATTACGACATGCGGCACACCAAGCCGTGCTGCAGTCAGCCCGAGCGTTCCAACACCACATGCAGCGTCAACAAACCACTGGGTATTGAGCGTGATTTTCCGCTCAACTGATTCAATTTTCGGGTTGTAATTCCGGGGAAATTCAATATGGATCTGTGACTGCTGCTGGTACAACACCAGGGGACCGGAGGAGGTCGGGAAAATACTCGCACGCACGTCACACCCGGCAAGGAGCTCATAAGTCCTTGGCACTCCACCAGGTTCCGGACCTGCGATCCCGGGGACGAAATCACCGCTCCTGACGACACCCCTGATTTCCGGGACTTCACTGACAAGGCGTGCTGCCACACCAGGGGTCACCATTGCGGATACCAGCACCAGTGACCGTGGGGGAAGGTATGGGGGCTCCCGCATGACAAAGCCGGGATGGATGAGCGGCATACCGACCTTTGCAAGGGGTTCGGTCCCGGACAGGAGGCCTTCCTCGATCATGACCACGTAACTATGCGCAAAAACTTCGTCGATAAACCTCTTCCCGCAGGAACAGGGGGGCTCGTAAAAGCGGTTTTTTAACGGGGCCTTTTTATCCAGCACCCTGCCTTGGCAGTCGGGGCAGGGGGAGAAGACCTGCCCCGTGTTCAGAAGGATATCATGAGCTGTGTCAACACAGTCACCGCCACATACGGGGCATTTCATACGGTTCTGTTAACCGTTATCCATAGAAAGTTTTTCAAAAACAAAATCATCCAGAATGGGCCCGATGCGATTCGAACGCATGACCGCCCGGTTATGAGCCGGGCGCTCTAACCGGACTGAGCTACGGGCCCGGATAGGGATTGAGCGCCCCCCACAGGGCTCGAACCTGTGACATTCGGATTAACAGTCCGACACTCTACCAACTGAGTTAGGGAGGCACATAGGTTGTGCCTTAATATATTCTTTCTGAGCCCTTTTAATAGTAACTGTTGGAGCGATGGAGCCCACAAAATACAAAACCGCTATTTTTCCGTTATTGATTCATTTATTTGCCGGGTTTTAGTTTCATGGATTCAAGAAGGCAGATAAGATCATCGAGGTTATCATCCAGGTGGCACAGTAGATCTTCTGTCTGGGGGGTTACCATTGCACCGGCAGGTGTAGCCCTGATATAGCCGAGCTGCTCGAGCACACGGAGTGAATAACGGATCCGGTGGAATGGCAGGTCCAACAGCTCCGACAGTTTCATAATACCAATCGGCTGGTGCTCCATTACAGCCCTAATCACAAGAACATGCCTTGAAAGGAGCTCGATCTCATCTTTCATTTTCTGGAGCATGATTTAATGTACCTCAGGTTTCTTTTTGTCCTGTTTCAGGTTTCGGGCCGGATTCCTGGTGCTTGCTCAGCCACTGCTTGGTATCCCGGTATTTTTTGATGAATACATAGATCATCACGAGGTCAAGGACCAGGAGTGCAGGGGGAAGATAGTATTTGAATGGTACAGGTGCAAGGAATAATGCAATCACAACAAATGCAGCAACAAGGATAATCACGTTCAACAGGATAGTGAGCGCATAAAATTTTAATTTAAACTGCTCTTTTGCCTTCTCTTCCATTACTCATAGGTCAACCGTCATCGTAAAAGTACTTGTGGTTTTACCGCGAATATTCCTCCCATGGACTCGCTGGATGACGTGATCAGGCGTTCTGGTGCTGATGCATATGTTGCATTCGGCTCGTCACAAAATGCAGATATCAGGTATCTTACCCGGTTCCGGACCGAAGACCCTTTTGTCTATATCAAAAAACCCGGTGAAAAAGGGTTCATGGTAATCGGCCAGATGGAATATGAACGTGCAACGAGGGAAGCGATTGCCGCGGTGATGACCCGGGGGGAGTCAGGTCTCCTGGACATTATCAAGGATGAACCGGTGAAGAACCGCGCCTATGCAAAAATGATTGCAAATCATGCCGGACACCGGATCCTCGTACCCGCTTCGTTTCCCTATGGGATTGGACATGAACTTGAATCGCTCTGCGAAGTCACCCTCGACTCCGGTTCGGTCGAGAATGCCCGGGCAATTAAATCAGATGAAGAGATCAACCTGATCAGAAATGTCCAGGCCGCAACCGATATCGCGATGGAACAGGCAATTTCCCTGATTAGAGCAAGCAGCCCGAAAAAAGGAGTCCTATATCACGACGGCAGCCCGGTTACTTCAGAACAGGTCAGGTCTCTGATCCACAAGACCCTGATGGATTACGGGTGTCATGCCATCGATACGATTGTCACCTGCGGAAAGGATACAGCCCTCCCACACGCTCTCGGCATCGGGCCTCTTATGGAATCAGAACCGATTGTGATCGATACATTCCCTGCGGACGATATGAGCGGGTATTTCACGGATATGACAAGGACGGTTGTAAGAGGGGAACCAAGCGCCGAATTGCTTGAGATGTATGATGCCGTTCTGGAGGCCCAGGACGTCGGTATGTCCCAGGTAAGGCACGGTTTAGGTGGCTCAGCAGTCCACCAGGCGGTTGTCGACCTGTTCGCTGAAAAGGGATATGGAACCGGTACTGAGGGGTTCACCCATAACCTCGGCCACGGGGTCGGCCTCGAAGTCCACGAGCAGCCGACACTTGGCCCGGCCGGGGGGGCACTTGCTGCCGGAAATGTCGTGACCATTGAACCGGGGCTCTATTACCGGGATATTGGCGGGGTGCGTCTCGAGAATACCGGGGCAGTCACAATAGCAGGGTTTGATTCTTTTACACAATTTCCCCGTGAATTTATACTCAGGTGATCATATTGGAGGACGAAATATTCGATAAATACTGCCAGGCCGGGGCTTTTGCTGCATCGGTAATCAGGAAAGGGGCCATGGAGATCAGGCCGGGTGCACCCTACCTTGAGGTTATTGAGTTCATCGAGGATATGGCCTCTTCAGGCGAATCAGGCCTTGCATTCCCACTAAACATCTCCCTGAACGAAGATGCTGCGCATGACACTGCATCAGCCGGAGATGAACGGGTATTTGCACCCGGGGACCTGGTCAAGCTCGACCTCGGGGTTCACTTCGATGGTTATATCGCAGATACGGCTATTACCGTCGACCTTGGAAACAACGGGCTCCTCGTGGACGCATCCCGGGAAGCTCTATCCCGGGCTATTGATAAGGTGCGCCCGGGTGCGACCGTAGGAGAACTTGGGTTCGCTATCCAGTCCGAAATAGAAGGCAGGGGTTACCGGCCAATCGCAAACCTCACCGGTCATGGTCTCGGCAGGTTTGTCGTGCACAGGTCCCCGAGCATCCCCAATGTTGCAATACAGGGGGGGGCCGTGCTTGAAGAGGGGATGGTTTTTGCTATTGAACCATTTGCAACGACCGGGTCAGGCCATGTAAGCGAGAAAAAGCGGGTTGAGATATTCCAGCAGATTTCCCAGAAGCCGGTGCGACTCGCCACGGCAAGGAAGGTCCTGGAGGCGGTCAGCGGACGGCAGGGTCTGCCCTTCGCAAAGCGGTGGCTCCCGGATAACAAGCCGGAGATCGCCCTCACAACCCTTATCCGCTCCGGTGTGGTCCACGCATACCCGGTATTGTCGGACGTCCCCGGCTCCCTCGTCTCGCAGCATGAACATACCGTCATCGTTACTGAAGATCACTGTGTTGTGACAACGGCATGAGATACTCTTATCCGATGCCAGATTGAATATTAAAGGTTACAGCCATGTCTGGAGACGACGAGACCCTGAAAATTCTGGATGTGCTCCTCTGCGCAGAAATATTCAACCAGAACCCGAATCTGGATGTGAATGACCTTACGCCGGAGCACAGGATCATGTTCGGACTCGGTTCTGCGTCCGGAATTAAAAGGCCGGTTATGGTCAATGAAAGTACAATCCGGCGGGTACTTCTGATCAACGACCCGCGCGGAAAAGTCGCGGACAACCCGGTAGTAATCTACGAGGAGTTTGGACAGAGGTTTCGGATACCGGCACTTGAGGCGGCAGCGAAATGGTACCTGGGCCACGGGGGCATGCCCTACATAAAAAAGAACCCGGCTCTGGCATTTTATTTTGAGAATCTTGACTCTTCCGAGATTTCATATCGTGAAGTAAAGTCCCAGAACCCACCGTTTGAGGACAGCAGGTCATACCTTGACGCGAAAATATCAGAGATAATCGCTGCTGATGAACGCCTGCGGGCTGCAATGGACCTTATTATCATCAATGCACCTGATGAGATCGAGCAGCAGATCGATGACCTGGTCTGCACATCAGAACAAAAAAACATCATCGCAAAAATGGGGGTGGCTATTCTTCACCGTGAATTCCTGTTGAAACACAGGATCCACGAGGTGGGAAAGCTGTTATTCGTAGGCCCGCCGGGGACAGGAAAGACATCGCTTGCACTTGCGATGTCCCATGCCATGCATATGCCCATCCTCGAGGTCAGGCTCTCGATGATCACATCACAATACCTCGGGGAGACCTCGAAAAATATCGACAGGATATTCGAATTTGCGAAAAAACTTTCACCCTGTATCCTGTTTATCGACGAGTTTGATTACGTGGCCAAGAGCAGGGTGACCGATGACCATGGCGCCATGAAAAGGGCCGTTAACTCCCTCCTGAAAAACATCGATAAAATGAACCTCGTGAAAAACGGGGTGCTCCTCATCGGCGCCACGAACCACCCCCAGCTTCTCGACGAGGCGGCATGGCGCAGGTTTGACGAGGTCGTTGAGTTTTCGCTGCCCAGTGAAGAGATGCGGGAGCGGATCCTGAAAAAGATCACCCATTCTTTTGGCTGCGATTGCGATTTCCGTTACCTCGCTGCCCAGACAGAAGGACTTTCGGGTTCAGACCTCCGCATGCTGGTAAAAGAGGCATTACTCTCATCGATCATGGATGGCCGGAAAGCCCCTGAACAGAGCGATATTGAGAAAGGAATCCAGATGGTGAAAAGCCGGGGCGTTATCCGGAACCTTAACTGGTTGTAGTATGAAGATTACGCTGCTGGGAACCGGGGATGCAACAGGCACGCCAAAGATTGGCTGCAGGTGCCCGCAATGTTCACATGCGCAGGAAACCGGAATAACGAGGCTCAGAACGTCCCTCCTTGTGGAACATGGCGGGAAGAACATCCTCATTGATTCCTCCCCGGACCTCCGCCAGCAGTTACTCCGGTGCGGTTCACCACATATTGACGCGGTGATATGGACCCACGGGCATTATGACCATTTTATGGGGTATGGTGAGTTCTACCGTGTTCAGGACCTGCCTCCTGTCTACGCGGCCCCGCCGGTTCTCGAGTATTGCGGGGGCATTTTTTCTTTCATGTCGTTTCGTCATAACCCGGTTGAGGTATATGAGCCGTTCACCCTTTTCGGAATAACCTTTACCCTGGTCGAGGTAAACCACCCTCCGGTCTACAGCTGTGGGATTGTTATCACCCATGAAGATGTAACAATCGGATACACGGCAGATACACGGGCGGATATTCCTGAACATAGCAGAAAACTGCTCTCGCAGGCCAATCTCCTTCTTGTTGACGCACTGGCACCGAGGGGCTACCACGTCTACAAACATATGAGCTATGAAGAGGCATGCCAGATGGCAGCGGACCTTGAAGCAGGGGATTTCCGGTGCGTCCATATGAGTCATGCAATCAGCTGGGACCTCCCCCACATTGGAAAAGACGGGGAATGTTTCCAGTTCAATTGACATTGGTTCGATACTGACTCAGGCGTGCTTTGTTTATGTCTCCGTAACTGGACCAGGCAACTCAAGGGTACCGGTATTCATGGATCATACTGTTATCGACCCCGGGTGAAACCCGAATCATGCACCCCGTAGGCAAAACAGCTCCCGGTCTGTTTTTCACCCAGCTCATGGAGGGGATATCACCAATACTATTATGGGGGTCACATTCCCAATCATAGGTGAATGAATATTAAGTTGCTCGAGCTGGAAAAAGACAAGGCCAGGCTGATTATTCAGGGGGAGGGACATACCTTCATGAATACCCTGACGGACGAGATCCTGAAGGACCCTGATGTCGATGTGGCCAGATACGTTATAGAATTCCAGTTTTCAGACCCCGAACTCCTGGTAACCACAAATGGCAAGAAAGATCCGCTGGATGTGATCCGGGACGCATGCAGCAGGGTCTCAGGGCACTGCGATGAACTCATTGCACTCATGAAAAAACAGTAAAAAACATTTTTTTTATTTCATTTTAGCCACGCCGGCCCTGTAATTACGGCCTGCGGGATAAAGGGTTGTTGTGGTCAGTATGAGATTATACGGCCCGTTCCGTGAAGACGATAGACCCGGATATCCTGGCAATCTTAACCTTTACCGTCTGACCCGGCTTTGAATTTGAGACATACATGATGTATTTCCCCATTTTTACCACACCGTCGCCACGCTTAGAAACGGACTGGATCTCAACTTCAAGAATTGCGCCTTCCTGCAGCTCGTTTGTAATGGGTTCCGTTCGTGCTTTTCTCTTCTTGACCGGGCGGTGACCCCCGCAGGCGTCACAACGCAGGAGGAGGAACCGGTCATCTTTCACGAGACGGGTATCTGGCCGGCCACATTCAGAGCAGATCACGTAATCTTCCACGTAGCTCTTGACCAGGGAGTTTATCAGGGTGCTTTCAAATTTTCCGTTAAATATCGCCCTATTGCCATCGATCTTGCCTGCAGTACCGAGTTCCCCAAGGAGGAACTTCATCAGGTGATCCTTATCGCGTCTCGCAACGTCTGCAATTTCAACGAAATTTTCGAATACGGTGGTCTTCCCTTCAATATAGCTCTTCGTTTCCGGAACGGTAAACCGTTCGTGGGACTCACTGACCTCCGGCATATGTGAGTATGCCTTGTTTAAAAGTGCCTCATACGATTCGACCATAGTTGTATAGTATAAGGGGTGTCCGGGGTAATAATTGTGGGTAAATAGTACCACCCGGGTCCGATCTGGCTCACATGGTTTCCGGGGCATAGTTGGAGGGTTTTCCCCTTTTCAATCAGCCAGTGCCCACCCACTCTGCTCGAAATGATCCCCACGGCCCTGCAACGGCAGGGTCAGTATGATACCACTTCAAAAAAAGATATTCTGTTTATTGCCTGAACTGGGGCATCAGGGCACGGACTTCCGCACCAACTTTTTCTACAAGGGACTCTTCGTCCCTCTTGGTCAGGGCGTTAAATACCGGGCGGTTAACTGTGTTCTCAAGCATCCATTCCCTTGCAAACTCACCGTTCTGGATCTCCTCAAGTATCTCGCGCATCGCGGCCCGGGACTCGTAACCGATAACACGCGGCCCCCGGGTGATATCCCCGTACTGCGCCGTATTACTAATATATTTCCTCATATTCGTTAAACCGCCCTCGTAAATAAGGTCGACAATAAGCTTCGTTTCATGGAGTACCTCGAGGTACGCCATTTCCGGGGAATACCCGGCTTCCACGAGGGTCTCAAACCCGGCCTTGATCAGAGATGTTATCCCTCCGCATAATACAGCCTGCTCCCCGAAGAGGTCGGTCTCGGTCTCTTCACGGAACGAGGTTTCGAGTACCACGGCACGGGTCGCGCCGATACCTTTTGCGTACGCAAGTGCAATCTTGTGTGCAGTTCCTGTGTAGTCCTGGTGGACGGCAATCAATGCAGGAACACCCTTTCCTTCTTCATATTGCCGCCTTACCATGAACCCGGGTCCTTTCGGGGCAACCATGATTACGTTGACATCCCCGGGTGGGACGATCTGACCAAAATGAATATTGAACCCATGGGAGAACATCAGTGTTTTCCCTTTCGTAAGGTACGGCTTAACCTCACCCCTGTATACCGCGGCCTGGTTTTCATCGGGCAGGAGTATCTGCACCACGTCAGCCATTTTCACGGCTTCCATGACCGGGTACACCTTGAACCCGTCCGAGGTAGCCGCGTCCCAGCTTTTTCCCGGGCGGAGCCCGATGATTACGTCCATCGCACTGTCACGAAGGTTCAGTGCCTGGCCCCTTCCCTGGGATCCATACCCGATAACCGCGATACGCTTCCCGGACAGGACACTCAGGTCCGCATCTGACTCATAGTATTTTTTCAGCATGGTCTCTCCTCCTTATATCAGCAACCAAGCACATAAATATTTTATAAAAAAACTAATCAGAGTACCTTGGGTTATATCCCTTTTGGAGAGCGATCAACCATTAAAGAGACAACAGAACCGAGATTTGGGGGCATTCTGCCTGATGTTCAATCCACATGCCCTGATATACGCATTAATCTGACCCGGGTGGGGGTCAAGAATGTGAAAAAACTCGTAGAAGTCTCCCGTCCTGACAGGCGCCCGGTAATTTTCATTTCAAATTTTGATGTCTTCGTTGACCTTCCCGGAAGTCTCAAAGGAGCAAACCTCTCAAGAAATTTTGAAGTGATCGATGAAGTGCTCCAGCAGGCGATTGATGGTGATGTGAAGGAGATTGAAGAGCTTTGCAGTGTAGTCGCACGAAAGCTACTCGACCGTCATGAATATGCCGACCGCACCGAGGTCCTGATGCGAAGCCAGTTCATGGTAAAACGGGAGACCCCGGTCAGCAAGACCAGTTGCCACGAGGTCGTCAGTGTCCACGCACGGGCGGTTGCCAGGAGAACATTCCGGAGCCCCATAGTCAGGAAGAGTATCGGGGCGGAAGTGATGGGGATGACCGCATGCCCCTGTGCCCAGAATATCATGAAAGAACGGGCACAATATGTCCTCGAGGATCTCAAGGTCGATAAGGAGACCATCACAAAGTTCTTTGACGAGGTACCCATGGCCACGCACAACCAAAGAGGCCGCGGATTTCTCTGCATTGAAACAGATGACGACCAGCACGTAAAACTCGAAACGATCATCGATATCCTGAAGGAGTCGATGAGCGCCCCGATTTTTGAACTCCTCAAACGGGGAGATGAAAGTTACGTGGTCCTTTCAGCACATAAAAACCCGAGATTTGTTGAGGACTGCGTGCGGGAGATGGCAAAAAAGGTCCTGGCAGAATTCCATGATCTTTCCGGAGATGCCCTCGTCACAATAAAACAGACCAACGAGGAGAGTATCCACCAGCATGATGCCTACGCTGAACGCCAGGCAACAATCGCCGAACTTTTCGTCGAGCTGAACGGCGAAATCCAGTAAATTTCCCCTTTTTTTAACGCATATCTGCAGTTTTACTACGTTTCCCCAGTACCATTTGATCCCCTGTAATGGTGCGGCCCAAACAATAATCGTTCAGGTATCACCCGGTTCTCTGTGCAAGGATCCCGGAATATATTCCGACAACCAGTCTGTCACTGTTTCAGAGCCGGATCCCGATCTGAATTCCAGTTCGTTTCCACCTTCACACTGATAAATGAACCTCTTAAAAAAATACGCCCCAGAAGTTCCCGGAAAACCGGAAAAAACATGGATTATCTCTCTTCTCTTCCGCGAAATCGGCACTATCAGGAGAATTGCAAAGCAGATATATAATTGGAAGATGTAAAATTAAGCTGAACGTACTAGGTACGGTCAAAAGATCTCCTTAGAAGAGATTTGTGTGGATTACACCGGTATCGCGAAATGAACAACTCAGCATAAGATGAGGCGATAATATTGTCGAAAGTTGTAGAGATTTCCCCAACCACAAGACACGAGGGACACTCAAAACTTGTCTTGAAGGTTAACGACGCAGGTATCATCGAAACGGGTAACTGGTGTTCCATTACCCCGGTGAGGGGAGTTGAGAGACTCGCCGTCGGTAAGTCGATGGAACAAGTCCCCAAAATTGCGTCCCGTGTCTGTGGTATTTGTCCAATTGCCCACACACTTGCAGGGATAGAATCAATGGAAGCATCGATCGGGTGTGAAATACCCCAGGATGCGTACCTCCTGCGAGTGATCCTTCAGTTGGCAAACAGACTGCACAGCCATGCACTGCATGATATCCTGATCCTGCCCGATCTGTATATACCGGGCACCGATACGAAGATCAACCCGTTCACTCCTGAAGAGCCAGTGCGCAGCGTTGCAAAGCGTATCCAGAGGATACGTGAAATTGGTCAGACCATTGGTCAGATCGCCGGCGGAGAAGCCGTGCACCCGAGCAACCCGCGCATCGGTGGTATGTACAAGGCATGTACCCCGCGGGCAAAGGCCAAAATGTACGACCTCGCCAAAGAGGGCCTCGTACTCGCCCACCAGCAGATGGACTTCATGATTGCGGTCATCCGGAACTTCCACAAGAGGGACTGGGCAGAAGTTGGTGGCAAGAAGATTGCAATCCCGAAGGACCTCGGGTTCCACAACCAGGGCTACATGGCAACACATCCGTTCTATGGAAGCACAAGCCTGGACGAGTGCCCGACCTGGGACTATGACCGCTTCAAGGAAGTACGGCCATGGGACTGGTACATGGGTGAGATGGAAGTCGATCTCGCAGACCCGAGCTACCCGATTGGCGGGACATCCCCGGTAGGAACAAAAGTCAACCCGCAGATGGAAGCCTGCACGGGTATCCCGATGTACGATGGGGCACCTGTTGAAGTCGGTCCACGTGCACGTCTTGCAGTATTCAAGGGGTATGACGAGAAGGGAACCGTCGGTCAGAACATCGCCCGTGAAATGGAATACACGGACAGCTTATATGCGATGTTGAATGCACTTGACGAGTACGACCCATCAGGCTCTGTCCTTGCGGACGAGATCCCCTGTGGTGACGGCTCAATGGGATGGT
>JBAXJR010000049.1:0-15460 GCA_037137755.1 Methanomicrobiales archaeon
CTTCTGAAAATGGGGGAAAGATTTTTACTCAGGACTTTCTAATTGGAGAGTCTCAATCTACATTTTGGTTATTTTATCCAAAAATATTTGTAGCGGTTCAGCATTGAATCAACTTTTTTAATGTCCAAAATTATTCCTGACCTCGTCATTATTTTTCGCCAGATCATCACGGATACCATTTAATTTTTCAACCAGGCCTGTATTCCCCGGATTTTTGTCGATTAATTTGCCAATCTGGTCAATTAAATCAGCATTCCGGATAACAGCCATAGTAACTATTTTTGAATTGTCCTTCAAAGCGGCTTTAGTCTCATCGTTGGCTTTTGCGGCCTGTATATTAGCATTCGTGGCCTGGGCATCTGCAGGAGCACGGCCGAAATAATATCCTACCACAACACCCGTCAGACCCATCATCATAGTGAGAAGATTTTTTGCTTCCTCGATTTCTGTCGGAACTCCGATAACTCCAAAAACCTTAAGTAAGAACCAGAGTGTGAACGCAATGATAGCGAGTCCGATCATGGCGGTAATGACTTCTTTAAAGAATTGAATATTAATTTCAGTAATCCATGTCATAAATTATTCATATCAATTTACAGTATAAATAAATTGACAGTCGTCCTGATACGCATCATCCAAGCATGTAGGTTATCTCTTTTCTACCATCCATTTTCATCGGCAAAGATATTTCAACAATTATATAAAAAAGGACCCCATCATTTCCTTTTCCCGCGTTTGGGCTTAGGTCCTGCCCTCATTTCACAACATACCGCGTTCATCTGCCTGCAGCAGTCCTGTATCCCTTCGGAGTCCGCCTCAAATCTCACCACATTATCCCTGGGGATTCCTATCTTTCCGGCATCCTCAAACGCTTTCGGGTCTGCTGAAAGGTAGACGAAGTTCCATTTGTCCTTTTTAATCTGATTCTTTATCATCGATTCAATCTGCGAGAGATTGAATTCCGTGCTTGCATTTTCCTCCCCGTCGGTGAGGATTGCGACAATAACGTTATCAGGTATTTTTCTCTGGTCTTCGGTCTTACTTATCCGGCTTTTCACATCGTTGATAGTCCTACCAATTGCATCGAAGAGAGCGGTGGACCCGCGGGGCACATAGGTCTTTGTCGTTAGTGGCGGAACGTATCCAATCCGTGTCCCGTTGTGCATGATTTCATATTGGTCATCGAACAACACAATGGTCATCAGGGCCTCACCGGAGAGGCTTTGCTGGTCTTTTAAGAACGTATTGAAACTCCCGATTGCGTCGTCCCTGATTGATCCCATCGAACCCGAACGGTCGATTATACAAACAATTTCTGTTAGTTTTTCCTGTTTCATTCTGCTCATTCCTTTTCACATAATTGATTTTTTTTCAGATTGCGGATTACCCTTCAGGTAATCTTTCAATAATGTCGAAACAATCTCTTTCTGAGAACAGTCCTCTAGAGCAGCACGGATTTTGAGCTGCATCGCAAGGTCCTTGTCCAGCCGGATTGAGATTGATTTTTTCGGCATTCTTTCATGCAAGATCTTTTGCATGCGAAAACAGTGGATAGATACGTTAAAATACAGATTTAACATTAAATCTCTTCAAATGTCGGAAACTACATATTCCACAGAAGAATGTAGTTTAGACGCCCTGGAAAATGACCGGATCCGGTCCAACGCCTATGTCGCTTTTTTCACCCAAAAGACGCAGGCTGATGCAAACCGGTTTATTTACGGCATCCAGGGCAACGGTCTCTCCCCTTCGAATCCCGGTCCGCTCATTGATGCGAGGATGGAACTTTCTGAAAAGGGGTACATTCACCGGATGAATGAGGGGTTGAGAAATGTCCCGTTCCGATCTTCCGTGGACCCGATTATCAATTCAATTCGGACCGATATCGAACGGAGCGGGTCGTATTTTGATCTCGACAGCGAATCGGGCAGGGCCAGTATGGAGGCCCTGGCAAAGGTACTGGACTCCGAATGGTTCAGACAATTCTTCTCGTATCATGCTATCCACAATCCCTGGCCCGGGAAACAAAAGGGAGAGTATTATTCCGGGTATGCCGGCCTAAGGCTCACCCCATATGAATTTGCGGATAAAACCTACAATGCGGTGGAAATCTGGTATATCAAGAAACTGTTTCTTGAATTGATTGCCGAGATCGGGACCTACAGTTATTATCTGAACTCCTTTTTCGAGAAAAATGCTGATGTTCTT
This sequence comes from Methanomicrobiales archaeon, assembly GCA_037137755.1. Taxonomy (GTDB): domain Archaea; phylum Halobacteriota; class Methanomicrobia; order Methanomicrobiales; family Methanospirillaceae; genus CAIKOD01. Next base: position 2,209 of record JBAXJR010000049.1, read on the forward strand.
GAAAGCTTTGGCTACCGTTCAGTCCGTCCGGAAGAACTTGTTGCAGCACGATCGTTTGATGACTTTTATGCCGGCGAGATGACCCGGTTCTGCCGCTGCTGGGTTGATGATTTTTACAAGCATGTAAGTGCAGACGAGAAACTCATCAAATCGTTTGTGACCGCTGTCGTTCCCATATTTGACGTCCCGAAAGAACTTCACCGCAGGAGCAAACGAAAAACGCCCGCACCTATGGCAGATATGGAAGTCTGCAGGAGCGAAATATGCGAGATGAAAATGTCGCTCGATTCACCGCCAAGACCAAGGAAGACGAAATTCCAGAAGACAAGGAAGAACCCCCCGTTCGATGTTTCCCCCGTTACGAGTGCGGATATTTCAATACCGGCTGGTTTTATCGAGCGGATCAAGTACCAGTCTGCATGCATTCCGACCCCGGTTGCCGGCATCATGCGGATGAGTTATCCACAACTACCAAAAGGGATTGGAGAGCGATGCATCTATGCTGAATGCCAGCTGAATAAGCAGATTCTGGGGATGGATGGGAAGTAGGAATTCTAATTTAATAAAATGGGGTGAATGAATGGGTTTTGATCTTGGCGGTCTGGCGCCGGAAAATGCAGACGGTGAATGCTTCGATACCGATATTTCGGGATGGATGCCACTGGCCGAATATGTCCTGTTTACGTGCGAGGATTTATTCCTAGAGGGAGAGACCGAATGCTGGTTCAGCAACGATGGCCAGGTTGTTTCGGCAGAAACCGCCAGGGCGATCGGTGACCGACTCCTGGAACTTATCGCGGATGGTTCTGTCGAGAAATACAATGAGGAATTCTACTCAAAAATCGGCGGGCCATACGATGAACCAGATGAAGAACCCAACGAAACAGACCGGGAAGAGGATACACCAATTCAGAAGGGGAAGATTGTGTACAAAGGTAAGGGAACCGCTGTAATATGGACCATAGAATATGAATTCGATGTGGCCGAATTAGAAAAGTTTGCAAAATTCTGTCTGGCATCAGGTGGATTTGAAATATGTTAGGCCGGGGAAAACGGTTTCTCTGATATGAAAGGGGTTTGTCATGGAAAAGAAGTCTCTTGAAAAGATACAGGAAGTATTCATCAACAATTTTTGCCATTTGCACTTGCAAATACACAGATGAAGAGGGGGAGGGTCGCGGAAAAAAGTGTGAACCATGTGAAATCGAAGAGTTATTAGTATTGGATATTATCACATCATATCAAACGGTCTGGAGGGATTCCGGGGGCCCCTAAAAGAAACTTGTTTTAAAAAGGTGGTATCAGAAGAGAAAAATTGCATCTCTGCTGAGGTGAGTTACAGGTGGAGGTATTAGAAATGAAAATGACTATCACATAATAAAACGTATCATCAAACTATTGGGACACGAGATTTATTCGCCAGAATGGTACGAGAACATAAAAAATCAGAGAACCACCCCAATAAAAGGTGATCCGTGAACAAACAGATACATTTCATTTTCGCGTTCATTGCCATCTCGGCTTTACTGATTGCCGGATGTGCCCAGCCGCAGCAGATGGCGGCCCAAACCCCGCAGCCAACCACGGTAACACCAGGATCTCACGGGCTGTCCGGCAGTAATAGCAGTGTCGTCTCCCCGGCACCCGTGCCAATATATGTTATCGGTCATCGGCAACCGGACACGGATAGCATTGCCAGTGCAGTTGCGTATGCTGCGTTGCTGAACCGCCTATATCCCGGTTCCCCCTATATTCCTGCACGGTGTGGTGATCTGAATGCCGAGTCTCAATATGCACTCCAGACTGCGGGCCTGGAATCACCGGTGCTGATAGAAAACGCTCAGAATAAATCTGTCATACTTGTTGATCATAACGAATACGACCAGGCGGTTAAAGGAATAGAAACTGCGAAAATTAAAGAGATCATGGATCATCACCGGCTCGGGGGAATAACAACATTGAACCCGATACGGTTCAGGAATGAACCTGTTGGATCTACTGCCACAATTATTACGATGCGATATCGCGAAGAATCGGTTACTCCAGCCCCGGAAATTGCAACAATCCTCCTCGCAGGTATTCTTTCCGATACCCTGGGGCTCAGGATGTCAACAACGACAGACCAGGACAAAGAAGCGGTAGCAGATCTGTCGAACATGACGGGAATTGATCCGGAACGTTTTGGAAAAACCCTGATTAACAAGGGACTGGTCCTTGACGGTGTCCCCATCAGGGAACTGATTGTTCGTGATGTGAAAGAGTATACCCTGCAGGGCAGGAATGTTTCAATTGCCCAGATTATGACTGATTCAGAAGAATTTCCCCAGAAAAATAAAAAAGAAATTCACGAGACCCTCGGGGAATTTCAGACAGAACATGGATATATGGTGAGTATTGTTCTCGTAACGGATATTGTCGATCAGCGGACGTACCTGTTCGCTGCAGGTACACCGGATCTGCTGGAAAAACTCGGGTATGCAGAACAACCGGTTCTGCTTGAGGGTGTCATGTCAAGAAAACTGGATTTTTTCCCTTCGTTTGCCCGGAAATTCGAACAAATTGTTCAGGGTTGAATACAACTTTCCTTTTCTTATTTCTTTGAATCCGTTTGTCTCATGCGGATGCATAGATTTCAACCTGTGTTTCTTCAATGGAATTCCGGAAATACGGATTACGGATAGGCCCGGGTTCGACGAGGTCAACCGGCCGGTTGAACAGGCGCTCCCTGGTCTTCAGCGAGCCCGAAATACTGCTCTGCATGCTCCGCTGGCTGCATTTTCTCAAATTCCACCAGCAGATCAAGATCACTTTTATCCGGATTGAACCGGTCATCGGTCGCTGATCCAAATTCAGCGAGACGCCTGACCTTCCGGCGGGTGCATATCCGGATTATCTCCGGTAGGTTCTGCGTGAGGATCTGTTGCATCTAGAAATTCTCCAATGCCTGTTAATGGTATACTTAGTAGAATGGGGATTGTTCACCCGGATAGTAATTGCGATGATCTGGTGACGGTCCACTTATTTTCTCTTTGGTCAATCCCATCCACCCGGGTCCTCATGGATTTCCGATAACGGGGAGTAGCGCTATGCCTGGGCCACCAACCGGATTAAATCAAAGGGCATATGAACCTGAATTGCTGAATCAATTGATATGAGATCCATTATTCTGACATTAGCCATCCTGGCACTGGTCCTTGCTATGGCCGGGGCCGGATGTACTACGACGAATCCTGTGGCCACCACTCCAACCGCAACATCCACCCCGTCTCCGACTGCCATACCGACACCCGCCGTGGCGGTGAAGCCCACGGCAAACATGTCTGCCGATCAGCAGCGGGTATTCGCGTTTGTCTCAGAGGGGGTCGTATACGGCCGTGAACACGGGAGGCAGGCGTCGCTCGCTGAATTCAATAACCCGAACGGCTCTTTCGTCCGGGGAGACCTGTTTATATTCGCAGGTGATTACAACGGGACATCCCTCGCATCCATTGCCCTGCCCCAGCGGGTGAATACGTCTTTCAACAATGATGTCGATGTGACCGGCCAGTATTACATGCGCAACAAGGTCAACCTCTCACGGAGCGGCGGCGGGTTCATCACCATCTATTTCCCGAATCCAGCCCATAACTTCACGCCAGAACCGAAGCTCTGCTACGTGCACGATGTTGATGGGACCTACTGGATTGGGGCAGGCATGTATAACCAGTCAAACGTGACGGCCCGTCCGTGAGACCTGCCAACTGATGCTCAGTCTGGATACCTGGAGGAATTGCCCGGGAGCAGGAAGACCGGCAGGTGTGGCCATGTGCCCGGCCTGCCCTCTGCCTAAAAAATACCATCAGCAGGACCGGCTATCCTGGACCTGATTGTGAAGGATACCGGGGTTCCATCGTTTTTTTTGTTGTTTGAATAAACCCCTGGAACACATCCGGGCCTATGATGAAACCCGGACGTGACCCTGGAATCTGGGGGGATTCGAAAAGCGGGGACCGGGTGACGTTTTGGAACCGGAAGATTTCCAATCGCTGTATTGATTGGCAGGAATTCCGGGGATTACTCTGCCAATCCAACCGATCTTCAACGCGGGACAGGTGTATTCATTGGAGCATGAAGTACTACCTGCCTGATCGGGATTTCCACACCAAAATACCATGCAACCGCAATAATTGTTCCAGCCAGCGAAAGTATCAACGAAAAAATAAGAAGAGATTTCAAAGCATCATCCATTTTCAATACCTCTGATGAAGTATGTGAATCAAATCATTAAAAAGACTCTGTTTTGTAAAAAACAAAGGTATTATTTTCAAACTAATTCTGACAGGCCCACCAGGCCCGGTCTGTACAGGACCCCGACACCGGGTTCGGGGCACCGGATAGTACCTACCTGAGAACTCCTTACTCTTTGTTACGATACTCCGGCACTGCCTGAAACCGTGCAAAGGGTGAGCCTCCAGAAGGTACGGGCAGATAAGACCCGTGGTACGGTGCATATACTTCAATACGGGATAGGTGAATTCACCGGGGCATGAAGTACTACCTGCCTGATCGGGATTTCCACACCAAAATACCATGCAACCGCAATAATTGTTCCAGCCAGCGAGAGTATCAACGAAAAAATAAGAAGAGATTTTAAAGCATCATCCATTTTCAATACCTCTGATGAAGTATGTTAATCAAATCATTAAAAAAGACTCTGTTTTGTAAAAACAAGGGTATTATTTCAACCTTATTCTGACTGCCTGAAACTGTGCAAAAGGTGAACCTGCCGAAGGCACGGGCAGGTAAGACCCGTGATGCGGTGCTTATTCTTCCCGGGAACACCTTCTTGTTTATGGACTTAAAAATTTCATGACCGGCACATTGAGATCCCCGAAATTCTGCGTATTGAGCATCTTCACGTGCGATCCTGTCACTCTCTCGTACGTGGTAGTATAAAGGTCCCGGAAGGTAATTCCGGGATCTGCCTGGACCGTGATCAGGACGACTTCGGTAAACTCATCTGACAGCCACTGTTTGATATCAGGATCGTAAACGGCCCCAAAGGACGGTTCAACGCGGTTGGCCCCGGTGAAATATAAAAGTCCCTTTGCAGTAATATTCTCCGCGATACTCTCACCAAAGCAGGTATCCACGAAAAAAACTATCTGCCGGTATTTTCCTTCACTTGACATGGTGTTCGTGATGCGGGTGAATTCCCCGGTCTTGATCGATGAGTCCGGGAGGGGAAAAACGATATTCCCGGGAAGGCCATGACCTGCAATGTAGACAAATATATCTGTGCTGGAATTGCCCGGAATGACGAGCGGGGTCTCCCGGGTTTTATTCCCGGTAAGGACATTTATAAATGTTTCAGGAGTCACATTCCGGCCATCATAATCTACTTCGGCACCGGGACGGAGGTTCGGCCCTTGGGGCAGGTTATGGACATTGCCCTGGAGCGGGTTCTCCCGTACAGAGGGGATATCATCGTAGAGCATGAGGATGATGTGGTCATCGGGAACACCGTTTCGCCGCAGAAGCGTGTATACCGCGAGTGCATCGGATTCATGCCGGTAGTTATCCCAGCCCTGTGACGGTCCGGCGATAATTGCCCAGAAACCCGTCCGGTTCAGGGGGGGGACATACGCTCCCCCGGAAGGTAAGGGCTCCATGAGGCTGGAAGATGCCCCGGAAAGGGCAATTGGCTTACCGGCTTTTGTTGAAGTCCCACCCTTTGCAGAGTTCAGGACCTCAACGGTATGGTAGGTACCGTTCTCTATGATCCAGTGCGAGTAGGATGTGAGCAACGGGTCAACCCCGGATACCGGGTCGAAGTCGAGCGGGCCGCTCGCACCGGTTACGGCCGGGCTCTGCCCCCTCTGGATCGCCAGGATCGTATTATGGGGACCCTGCAAATTCCAGCTTTCGTGGGTCCCGTTACCGTCAACAACGTGCCGGATTGAATCTGCAGGCGATTCAAACGGACTGGTGTCCTGCCTGGCCGATGTGTAGGCAGCGAGCAGGAGTGCATCATAGGCCGGGGCTGCATAATCGGTGGGAGCATGCCCGAATTTTGCCTGGTATGCGGCCGTAAAGCCGCTTGACGGGTCTGATGTCGGCGATGTCCCTTCGAGCCCTTCCGCATCCGGCCCGAGGGAACTGACCAGGGCCGGCGTGGCAGCATCATCGATTAAGAATAGTTTTGCCGGTTTTCCGGAGCGGTTCATGGCCCTTTTGATCCTGGCTGCATCGGACGGGCCTGAGGCTGCGATAATATAGTCAGGGTTTGTACTGAGTGCACTGGCAACATCCTCGTCAAGGGTACCCGAACCCGGGTCGAACTGCCGGACATATGTGAGATCGATTCCGGATTCTGTTGCAAAGAAACCGGTCCACTCGTAGAATGTATCGCCGTAGGTAGAATTCTCGGCAAGGAGTGCCACCCGTCCGGCCCCCTTCGCAAGTAAAACCGAAACGATAACCTTTACCTGAGCTACATCTCCCTGGGCTGTCCGCCAGAAATAACCTTTCCCTCCGAAGGCCCGGATGATATCGCCAGAGGTCGCAAGGGGGCTGATAAGGAGTTTATGCTTCCGGATAAATGCCGGTGCAAGGGAATAGACATCATCGCTGGTCGGGGGGCCGATTACCGTCCTGATGGAATCATCCGCGAGCAGTTCTTCGCCAAGCTGCTTCGTATTGCCGGAATTAGTATCTTTGTACACGAGTTCGATCGGTCTTCCACCGATCCCTCCCTGTTGGTTGATGGTGTCTTTTGCCCATTCAAGAGGCTCTTTAAGTTCTACATCGCCAGTCAGGGGCAGGAGGACGCCGATCCGGACCGGCGTATGTGAATGGAAGATGGTGTAGCCAACCCAGGCTCCTGTTACAAGAATTACTATGATCACTACGATGAGCCCTGCCTTTTTTTTCGAAAAAATCGCGATCACCCGAGGAGCTGTACCGGACCAAAATGACCCCATGGTGAAATCACGTTTTACAGGGTAGCCGTTACATCCAGCCCGTGAGGAGAGGTGGTATGATCTCAAAGATAAGGATTTGTATCCGCTGACTGGCCAGTATTGACACTTTTGTTTAAAATGCCACAATGCTCAGGGGTCGTTGTGGACTCACCCTTTAGGTTTGGCAAGGCCGGGAGTGGGGGTTAACGGTGAGCCGGGGCCGATCAGGAGCATATATCCATTTCCGGTAGCGGATGCCGGTGCCGGTTTCATGCCATGGGCGTTGCATCCGCGGCAATACATGGATTATTAAATGTGCCTGATCAAAAAAAAGTCCGGATCTTTCCGGTCATTTACTGTTAATATAAGTTATACGGGTTCGCTCCTGATCCGGGATTTGGTTTATTCATGGGCGCGTGAAGCACTGCTGCCTGAAGGGCCGGAAGATCCACGGCGAAATACCATGCGAGTGCGATGATTGTGCCGATTATTGCCAGTGCAATAACGAATATGACGAGATTTTTCAGTGCGTCGGATTGTTGAGTTTCGGACATGGGATCATTACCTTACTGTCGTTTACTTTTGGAATAACTTATACATGTTTGAAGGTGCGTGGAACACTCCTCTGGAAGGAGTTCTTTGTCATTTTATTTTTTTAATTTATCTTAACCATGTTTATGGACAGGTGAAGCGCTACCTTGAGATCAGGAACAATGCGGTGTTTCTCTCCGGCAATGGCCTGCTTGTGACCGATCCTCCAGCAGGCCTTTAAAAATTCGATTTCCGTGCAGGATGTCCATGGATTCTTAAAAGACTATGGAGGGGCGAGATCGAAGATTCCCCTTGAACACAATCTCGGGTGTATGATGAGGCACAGCGGGCCTGGGATGCCGAACGGGTGATAAGAAAAGCGGGGACCAGGCGACGTCAGAACCGGAGGATTTCTTCAAACTTGCGGAACGGATGAATTCCTGGGCGTTAATGGTTGCGTTGATTGGTGAGGGTCAGGAGATTCATCTTGGCGAGGAATCCGGGTTGGCACAATGGAATGATGTGTTATCGGTGATGCAGAAACCGTGGACGTGTTCAATAGCCCGGAGAAGATTACCGATGTTTTTACGAAGGCCGGGAAACGGGAGAAGAATAACGTTCTGGACCTTTCCATCACCCTCCGGTCCCCTCTCGCCGAAGATGTCGCTCGAAATCCTCGATTCCAAGGAAGACTAAATCCCAGGAAGCCAGGAAGAATCCCCCATATCCAGCCCCATCTGTGACAAGTCTAGATATCTCCATCCAACCGGGTCTCATTGAAAGGTCAAATACCAGTCGGCATGCATTCCACTCCCTGTTGCCGGCATTATGCGGTTGAGTTATCTCCAGCTGCCAAAGGGGACTGTGGAGCTGTGCATCTATGCGGAATGTCAGCTAAGCAAGCAGATTTTGGAGAGGGATGGGAAGTAAGGAAAAGGGAGGCATTGTGCTATATGTAATACTCTCATGTTAGATTTTAAGTGAAAAATATCCGGATAAAAAAATTGACCCTTTTCCCACTCTGGGTTTCATGCAATTTCTAATATTGCTATTGTTCTACCGTTACTTTTTAATTGAGAACGATTATTTTCAAGATGTTTTTCCATTCGCATTACTTGTTGTGGAGAAAAAAACTGATCAAGTGGGAAACACGTCCAATAACTCATAATATTATTTCTGACGTCCCGATTAATCGGGATCCATGCTTTTCCATCCTTTGCATCGACCTGAACAAATTTGTCTGTTGAGCACGCATTATAACCCCAAATCAACGGAAATCCAAGCCATAGATCAATTGGTGTATCAGTGACATCATAGGAATCCCCATCAAATTCATTGAGATATTTTTGGCCAAGTAGTTGCTCAGCTTTCATTTTAGTTGCAAGGAGTTCGGCCTCTGTAACCCCATTCATTTTATTTAAATTACTCTTTAATAGTGGTAAATATAGAGGATTTCTTTTTATTCCAGTCTTATCTTTCAATTCGGCCATTTCTGCTAAACTACCAGCAAAACTTGCAAAAGTATGATTTAAACTCATAAAATGACCAAATTCATGTGTTAATTGAGAATCCCCCAACCCATAGTTTTCTCCATCTGAAATTATCGGACTCTGCCGGTATGGGTTTAATATAATTAAGGGAGAATCTAGTGCCGTATATGACTGCCCAGCTGGGCTATCCGGATACTTTCCACCCCCCCATCGATATAATAACACCACTCTGTGGTAAAAATCCTTATTTGTAGGATCATCTACTCGTTTTTGGATTTCTTTTCTAATAGCATCATTATCAGCTTCTTTTCCACCATCTAAGGTATTCATCGCATCATTATTCTCAAATACATACCTGATATCCTGGTTATCTAACCCAAAATTACAACCAGCACTTTCTAGTTGACGATTTGCAAGATTTATCCAATCTTTTATAAAATTATCATCAAGGGTTGGATGTCGTGTTAAACTTCTTAAGTAGGGTGTTTTTGGAATCACCTTTCCGTTTACAATTTCATACAGAGGTTGTGATCCGTCTTTTTTAGAAGTTAATATCACAGTCACTTTTAATAGAACCGCACTCCAGGTTCTTTTAGATCCTTTATCAAGAAGTTTGCGTAAAGAAATTGGTTGTTCATAATTCGACACTTTATCTGCAAGTTTACGTATACTCACCGATGGGCCACTTAATCCGCAGAAGGATGCCACTTGTCGTAAGGTTTTCATAAAGGTTATTCTCCAACGTTGTTTCCAGTCCCGATTCTGAATTATATTCCACAATTTACCTATTTGGGAGGATTTTTTATTGGATGGATAGCCTGTTTCTCCAATTTCTCTATCCTATCCTGAAGAGACTTAATTTCATTATAAACACTCATCAGAATGACATTTGATCCAATCGCTGGAACCTTTTGTTCGAATAAAATGTCAGCGCCTTCAATTTTCACAATCCTCAATGGATCCTGATTGGGTGTATCATGAACCACTAGTGAACCTTTAATACTCACAGGAAATTTTGCATCATTATTACAAACATCTGAAACGTTCAAAATGCCATTTACATTAACGGCGTTGTCGTCGAGTGTTATATCTGTCATTAATCTCATGTCCTGATTAGTATTCCATCAGGGCAGACAAACCAGAAAAAGAGTGAAACATATATGTATATTCAATCCAACCCCCCTCTGAATTGCATTACCCACAAGTCACTAATCAATTTGATTTACTATTGAATACTTGATAATAATTCCTATTTTCTATTTAGGAATATCCTCTTTTTGGATTCGGCAGGTATGCTCAGCATCGATCCCTAATATGGAGGATGTGATTTCCTTATAAAATGTGAAGACGAATATGAAAAATCTAGTTCTATCCCTGATTCCTGAACTGAAACCCCGGTGCACTCCTAAAAACCTCAAAATAATTCCCAATCAGATCATTTTCCAGTTCTTTCAGATTATGTGGAGGGACCGGTTCTTCCACATGATGATACGAAAAGTGAAGGTCTTTCCCATCCCAAGATTTCCTGCTATGATCCAGCAAACGGTTCTGGCAATTGTTTGATTGCCCGGTATAGATTATTTCCTTTGATCCCGCATCGCTAAGGAAATACAACCCTGCTCCGGGTGGCACAGCCCTGATATGTTTCGTATCAAGAGGATTTCCCGCACTCCAGGACAATCCCACCCAACCGGGTTCACCGGGATTTCCGACTATGGGCAGTGGAGCTATGCTGGGGCCACCAGCCGGATTATCACGGTGGATTTCTTCCAGCTTTCCACCTCTTTTACCCTCTTTTCCAGTATTCTCCTTACGGTTGGTGGATTTCCGTTATCGTTTATGAAACCGCCCGAAATTGCAGAGGGTTGATTCCCCGTATTCCTGCCGGTACCGATACAGGAGAAAACTCTCCATCCCCCGTCTTGTGTTTTGTGAAAACAGAGGACGATTCTTGATGCCCTTCATCTATGTGCTTAATTTTTGGGAGGTCAGGTTCCAAATAACCGGTATTTATCAGGAATAATTTTTGAATCCGGTTATTCCCATGTCATTTAAAACAAAACCTCATTCCGTAACAAATTCCGAATCAAACGTTGATTCATCAAAATTTCCCGCTATGGTTCCGTTAACCATGAATACTTTTAAGGTAGATAGTTTCAGGAATGACTACCATTCGACCAATGGATTTTCCATCAGGCAGGACACTGCCCGAAGAGCTTCGGAAGGCCATGCAACGAGTCGAACGCTATGGTGTCATATACCCACCAGGATACTATGATCAACTGGTGTTGAAATACGAGCGGAAAACGATATTGTATCCCCATATCCTCATGATAATCGGTGAACCCCGTATCAATACACACTTCTGTTATCTCAGGGTACTCTCAAATACAGGCAGACTTCTTGACTACGGCTGCGGAACCGGCGATAATGTCCGCCAGTTGATCCGTGATGGCTATCCCCGGGAACATATCACCGCGTCCGATATCAACCGGGCAAGTATTGACCTCGGTTTCGATCTCTATCGTGATAAAGCGGATATTGATGACCTTTTTACTGCATCTGAAGCATTTCCATTTGGAGTTGGGGAATTTGATTTCGTGTATTCCGCCTCGGTTTTACATGTTATTGATGATGATGATGAATTACGGGAGTACCTGGCCAATGCGTATACCACTCTCGCGGCAGACGGTGTGTTCTTTGGGTCCACATTAGGTGTTGAGGATGGGACCGTCCCTTCTCCGGACAGGTGGGGGCCCCAGCGGGTAATAACAGAACAGCAGCTGGCAGAGTTCCTTACCAGTGTCGGTTTTTCCTGCCCGGATGTGGTCCGGCGTGAACACGTTCATCACCAGGTCAATGAACAAAAAAATTTGTGCTATTTTGAGTTTTATACACAGAAATCACCCTGATGATTTCTTTTTATTTCTGATATCGAAAGGAATTCACTAACAAAAAATAATCCGAATTTGCCTTCCCCTGCCACAACACGATCAAAAGTGTGTGCCTTGGCGTACACGGGTATCTCTGCCCAGTCATCCACGCAAGGTCAGCACCAGGCCAGGAATTGTCATGGAGGCCCGGGACACCCGGGTTGCGGAACATGGGGACCGCACACATTTGATAATCCTCTTATGTGCAGCAATACAAAATGAGGAGTATGGGAACGGCGGGGACGACCACGTCACGGAACGAATTTACTCTCCTGATCATCTCAATCTCGCTTGCCGCTTTCATGACAGCACTTGACGGGACCATCGTGAATATCGCGCTTCCCACGATATCCGAGGCATTCGATGTCTCGACCAGCACGGTGAGCTGGGTATCGACAATCTACCTGCTCGTCATCTCGGGGTGCATCCTTATCTTCGGGAAGGTTTCCGACGGGATCGGGTTCCGGAAGGTATTCCTCTGGGGATTCCTGCTTTTTTCCGTTGGATCGCTGTTCTGCGGGATTCTTCCCGATTTACTCGGGTCATTCCCAGTCCTGATCGGTTCAAGGGCGTTCCAGGCGGTAGGAGCCGCCATGATCGCCGCGATCGGGCCTGCGATGGTCACAGCATTTTTCCCGATGGAGCAGAAAGGAAAGGCAATGGGGATCGTTCTGACGTTCTCCTCCCTCGGGACGATAGTCGGCCCGGCGATCGGAGGTGTGCTGTGCCAGTATCTCTCCTGGAACTGGATCTTCTTCATTAATATCCCGGTAGGAATCGTCGCGATTCTCCTTGGTTCAAAGGTGATCCCGGCGACCGGGGTTGTGAAGCGGACCGGAGGGTTCGACCGTGCCGGTGCAGCCCTTATCTTCGTGGGCCTCGCGAGCCTGCTCTTTGCCCTTTCCGAGGGTCAGACCTTAGGTTGGACAACCCCGGCAATCATCGTCGCATTCGCACTCGCCATAATCACGCTCGGTGGCTTTATTTACTGCGAGCTCAGGGCTCCTGACCCGCTGCTCGAACTCCGCCTGTTTACACGGAAGAACTTCCTCATGACCAATTTGATCATCGCCCTGATTTTCTTCTGCTATGGCGGGCTCAACTACCTGTTCCCCTTTTATCTTGAGTATGTCCAGCACTTCCTCCCTTCCACAGCAGGGTTAATCCTGACATCGCTCTCAGTTACCGGCGGGATCGCCGGGATTCTTGCGGGGATGCTGTACAACAGGACTGGCGGACGGTTGCTTTGCATCCTCGCCGGGATCTCTATAATTGCAGGGTTCCTCATGATGACGATGATCCGGGTAGACACCTCTACGGGATTCGTGGTTGCATGCCTCATGTTGTTCGGCTTCGG
>JBAXJR010000050.1:0-15425 GCA_037137755.1 Methanomicrobiales archaeon
GTTCAGAAAGCTGCCCTGTCAACTCTGCGTATTTTGCATTCCAGCGTTCGACCGTGCGTGTCCCGCCATGGACAATGTAATCATTTTCAAGATAGTAGAGTTCAAATGAGGATTTTTCAATATTGGCAATGATCTGCTGCTTTTTTTGAATTTCCTGAAGCTGGTTGACACTCGAAAAATATGAGGACGTTATCACAACTGCCAGTATGACAAAGACGATGATGCTGATACTTACCTGAGTTTTAATTTTCATATTCCTCTCAACCACTCCATAACTTACCGGATGATGGTCACCGATGCGGGTTTCAGTCTGGACAGGATATCAGGAGATATATATTCCGTAAAATCAGGTACAGCAGTCTCATCAGTCATATTGTTTGAGATCCGCCACCGGGTCTCGTCTTCCATTGTTGTGATAAGCGACTGGGAGAGACCAATGGAAAAATGATGATTCGGCCAGTCCTGTTCCATGTACTGATCATCAAAATTTATCTGCTTCCGTGCTATTATTTTAGCTTCTTCCGGGTGAGATTCGACATACGTCTCTGCCTCGAGAACCGATGCCAGCACGGCCTCTGCGATCTCAGGGTGCTCCTTTAAGGTGATATCAGTGCAGACAAGAGAATAGTATGAATGCTGCCCAAGATTGACCGGCCATACCACCGCATTTTCTCCCATCTGCCGCCGCATCTGGTATATATACGGTTCAAAGGAAAATGCCGCATCTATATCTCCTTTGACAATTGCATCTACGAGTTCTGCAGGTGGCAAATAGATTACAGTAGTATTGCTCATCGACAGGCTATTCAATATAAAAAACCGGCCCATAAAATATTCTACTATGGAACCCTTCGACACGCCGATCTTTTTGCCTTCAAGATCAGATATCTGAATAATTCCCCTATCCTTGCGCCCGACCACAAAACTGGTATCAGATTGTGAAAGCATACCGATCACCCGTAACTTTTTGTTGAACAATGCCGGTTCAGAAAGGGAATACTCATTAATATACCCAATATCAAATTTGCGATCCAGGAGGTTCTGCATGGCTACTACGGCTGACGGAGATTCTATGAATGTTACATTTAAGCCGTGTTGTGTAAAATATCCCTGATCCCGGGCGACCAGCAACAGGGTGGGTTGCACTCCTTTACCCGGATCAATGGTGATATCTGTTAAAGGTACGGGTGTAGGTTTCTGCGCAGACTGCAGGTACCAGGCTCCTCCGCCGATGAGTATAATTCCGATAACAATGATTCCGATAATTAAGTTTTTGTTCATAATCCGGCTCCGTAAACCATCCTCTGAAATATTCCTGAGTAATGATTTCCGATCACAGTCTGAATGCATGCCGTGAAACCCGATGCTCCGCTCTTTGTTATCGGCATAGTATTCGTTCTCCTGCCTGCATCCTTTGCCATGTTACACCCGGTCCTCACTATCCATCCGCCACATCCCTTTCGGCACTTTCATCTCAAACCGTGCACACTTACCCGGCTCACCGGTCTCTTTGATGGTGATGCCGGTGATTTCGAGTATCTCCCGTACAAAAATAAGACTTCCCCTCGATGCACGGGTACCCTCACCACGTAAAAAGATCTTCTCCTTCTTCTCCGGTGGTATCCCGACACCGTCGTCTTCGAAGAAGATTGTGGCCCCTTCAGGGGTAACCGTGTGCCAGACCCGGATCGATGTGGCATGGCCACCATGTTTCACCGAATTCTCGAAGAGACGCTGCCAGACTTTTTCCAGCAATGGATCGGCAAAGATTTCGAGGTCTCCTGTTTCAAGGCTGTGTTGGATACTCCCTATAGTAATATGAGAGAGCCCGAGCAACATCGTTGTCTTTACATTCTGCCAGGCTGGGGGTTTTACCCCCATATCCTGGTAATCCGTTGTGTACTCGATAATTTTTTGTGTTTCCTGGATAGCACCAACCATTCCCTCAAACGTTTTATCGATCGAACCAGGTCCGTTTAACTGGTGTTTTGCCAGTTCAAGGTAACCTTTCAGGACAAAGATCTGGTTGTTTAAGTCTTTTCGTGTCAGCCGGGAGAGGATGTTGAGCTTCTGGTTCGTGGTTGCGAGTGCCGTTGAGAATTTCCGGAGTTCCTGCTCACTATTCCTGAGCCCTGCATTCGCAGTCAGGATTGCCTGCTCAAGGAGTGTAATCTCATCGTTCCCGGTAAGTTCCGGTTTCATATCGTCATGTTGCCCCTGGCCTATCTTCACAACGCGGTCTTTCAGGCGATTCAGTCGTTTTAGTACGATCTGGTCTATGATAAGAAGGACAATCACCAGCGTGACTAACAGTATAAAAACGAAGAGTACCAGGTACGTCTGAATCATCTTCAGCCCGTTCTGGTAGAGATCCCGCGGTTGGTCGGTTTCAATCAGAATTTTCTGTCCGTTAAGATCGCTGATTACCTTGTATCCCGATATGATACCGTCTGAATGAGGGATACTGACCGGTACCGAATCCGGGTTCATTTGTTCCAGGAGTGAACGTTGCAGGTTACCTGCACTCGTATCTCCATTCCAGTGAGCGGATGTGGGGTTTCCTGTGGCACGGGAGATACGGTCAAATTCACGCGTATCAAGAGCCCTTCCCATAACAAGGACCCCGTTTGAAGGACCTTCCCTTGTGTTGTTAAGCACCGGCGATGATGCAATCAGTATGGGCCCCGTAGGCAGAAGGAGGATGCCGGTATTCGTACCTGGCAGGGAGGTATGGGTAAGGAAGTGATGATCTGGGGGGAGGAACTGGCTGAAATTTTCGGGTAACGGGCTTTCACGACCGGTGACCGGATCCACGATGTTACCATAGAGGATGTTTCCCTTGGTATCGGTTACCATAAACAGGTTAGTGTGGATCGCCGTCAGTGACTTTTCATCCAGGTTTTGTGTGATATAATCCTGGTTCTGATCAAGAGCGAACTGGTACGTTTCATCCCAGTAAGACCAGTCGTGAAGCGTATTACTGAGATCATCCTGCTCGTTTGATATGGCGCCGATTACTTCGGTCATATCTTTCGAGACCTGCTGGTGTTCAAGGCGCCCCAGTTGATCAATATACAGGAACATCGAGACTCCTGCGATTACACAGAAGAGTACAATAAAGGTGATACCGAGTACCAGCAGCGTTTTCTTACGGATGTCCATGATGCCCCGTTATTTCATCCGCTTTTGTTTTCATCATGGAAAGTCCCCGATCCTAAGAACACCTGTTTCAACATCGATGTTGAGAGCTAGGATACCAACTGGTATGAAAGGTCACCTTGTAATTACAAATGAGTTTGCATCTGCCTTGCTTAGTGTGGGTCCTGGCTTTCAATATTCCCAATAAACATCGGCCCTTTCCTCTTCCTACCATCCAGCACCGCCAAAACTGATCGCAATGGAACTGTGTAATAAACCGACCCAATTAAAATATTCAAAGCCCTTTCCGATGTCGATAACCTGGCGGACCGAATGGGACGTAACGAGAGTGAGCAGGGAAATAGAAAAGGATCTATGGAAATGTAGCCCAGGATCGGATTACCGGTACATCCCTTTCGGCACCGTGATCTCGAACCGGGCTCCCTTTCCCGGCTCACCGGTTTCAACATCACAATTGTTAAATATTCAGCTGATAAAAAACATATTTTGGTAAAGACCGTTAGAAGGGATGATAATGTCTAATAAGGAGATTTTGACATTTTTTTTCTGCACACTTACCATATTTTCTGTGTGCATGATTGCGGGATGTACCTCCAGTCAGGTAAAGACGGTTCCTGCGACCCCAACGATCATTATGCCAGAAAGCCCGCAGCCCATTGTTACAGCTGGCATCACTCAATTAAAAAATTCATCTTCTAATCTTAATCTCAACCAGGAAGCCGAATTGCATGCAGGAAATTTATCGCTTGTCTTTTTAGTTACGGATAAAAGCCGTGATTCGGTTAAGCAAACGGTAAGCTTTGAGCTGACTGTAAAAAATGTAGGGAATGAGACGGTTGCCGAACTCCAGAAAAAACTGTCAGATTTATACGCTGTTGACCGATCTGGAAAGCAGTACAGTGTACCCACCCATGTTGCTTTGATGGGACTTAAACCCGGGGAAATACGGAAAGGTACTGTTGAGATTGCGGATGTCCCGGACCTGGCACTTCCGGGCCTTGTTTTCCACTACCATTTTGGTAACGAGGAAGCATCCTGGGTGCTGGTTCCGGAAATGACTTAAAAATTTCAGCCCCGGAAAAAGATTACCTATACATCCCTTTCGGCACCGTCATCTCGAACCGTGCACCCTTACCCGGCTCCCCGGTCTCTTTGATAGTAATGCCGGTAATGGAGAGGATCTCCCGGGAGAGGAATAATCCAAGCCCGGTGTTCTTTCCGAATCCACGCTCGAAGATCTTTTCTTTATCTTCGGCGGGGATACCATTGCCGTCGTCCTCACAGACTATAACACAATCACTATCTCGTTTCTCAACCGTGAACCGGATTGTCGTGATCCTCCCGCCATACCGTACAGCGTTGTCCATCAGGTTGAAAAATACTTTGACAATCAACTGGTCTGCAAACATTGCCATATCAGCCGGAATATCATTCACCAGTTTGATATCGCCTAATACAACTTCTTTACCTGCAGTGTTTACAAGTTCATGGGTATTCTGCCAGATGGGAGCGTTGACTCCAATACCTTCGTAGGTTTTCGTAAATTGGATCATTGCCTGAATCCGTTCGGACGCGCTGGTAATTTTGTTGAAATAGTCACTGAATGAAGAATCAGGTTGTTTCATTTCCAGTAGTTCGAGATAGCCCATTAAAACGGTCAGCTGGTTGTTGATATCATGCCGGGTGATACTGGAGAGAAGGGTCAGTTTTTTATTCGCTATGCCAAGGGCCACCGAAAATCGACTAAGTTCCTCCTCGTGGAACTTTGTTTCGTATTCGATCATCTTATGTTCGGTTATGTCATCAAAAATTGCTACAAAGTATTCCTTTGCAGGAGAATAAACAGAAATATGCAACCATTTATTGGAAGGTGTGAAATCGAGATCAAATGATTCCGGCTCACCGGTAGAGGCAACTCTCCCATAGATTTCAAAAAGTTGCGGCATTTCTTCCCTGATCCCCGGGAAAACATCAGTAACTGGCTTTCCGATCACAGTAGTGGTCCCGATAATCCGGTCAAAGGAGGAATTAACATTGAGATAGATGAAATCTTTGGGGAGACCGTGCTCATCATACAGCATTCGGCAATAGGCAAAACCTTCCAGCATATTTTCAAAGAGACTGCGGTACCTCTGTTCACTATTGCGCAGTTCCTCTTCGATCCACCTGCGCTCGGTGATATCCCGTGCTGCAGCAAAGATCAGGTTATTTTTGGGGCTGGGGAATGAACGCCATTCAATCCATCGGTAACTTCCGTCCTTGCACCGGTAACGGTTCGTAAAGTTAAGCACTATCTTCTTTTTATCAAGGTCTGCAATCGCATCAAGTGTCGCGGCAATGTCATCGGGGTGAACAAAGTCGAGGAACCGGGCTCCCTCCAGGTCGGCAAGCGAATAGCCGAGTGATACTTCCCATTCTGGGTTCAGACGCCGGAAATAACCATCAGTATCAGCAATACAGAACAGGTCAAGGCTCGTCGAGAAATACTGGTCCAGCTCCTCGGTCTTTTCCTGCAATGCTTCTTCCGCCCGTTTGCGCCCGGTAATGTCCCGCATCTTGACGATTGTATGCTGTTTTCCCTGCCAGAGTACGGAACCGGAAGTGGTCTCGCCATAGAACAAGCTGCCATCCTTCCTGATACCGGTAACATCGATCGATCCTATGAACCCTGACTCTTTCCATTTGGAGATGGCATCCAGGGAGTCAGAAGTGAGCATAAATTCAAACCCATTGCAGCCGACGATCTCTTCTGGTGAGTAACCGAACATTTCAGCAAATCGTGGGTTGGAGTCTACGATGAGACCATTGTCGTGAATCATGATACCTTCAAAAGCAGCATCGGAAAGCATCCGGAATCTCGCCTCACTCTCCCGGAGCCGTTCCTCTGCCATTTTTCTTTCGGTTATGTCCACGGACAGGATCTGGACACCGGTCTTTGTTCCTTTATCATCTTTGACATTGGAGAATGTTGAGAGGAACCATCTCCGGCCTGCAGGCATGGGAACTTCATCTTCGTAATGAGTATCCGTTTCCGAATACTGCATTTTCCTAATCCGTTTGAGAAAATACTCATTATCTGGACCGGAAGGGAAAAGATCCCGGATATTTTTCCCGATAATCTTCCTACAGTCATCGAGTCCCATATTCAGACAACCCTGGCGGTTCATATGGAGGAGAACACCGTCATAACTCCAGTACCCGATCCCGATCCCTGCAGAATCAAGAAGGGTGCGGTATTGTTCTTCTCTCGCAACGAGTGCCTCTTCAACCTGTTTACGTTCGGTAATATCACGTCCGATTACTACGAGCCCTTTACGACTTCCGTCTTCGTTAAAAATCGGGACTTTAATGACATCAAAAACCATTGCAGTTCCATCCGGGCGTGGGATGGTCTCCTCACAACGGGTTATTGCTTTATTATTCCACGTTTCTTCATCGCTTGATTCACAGGTAAGAAACGCATCCCGGTAAAAAGAACAATACTCAGCAAGATCGGAATCTTTCTTGCCCTGGTACGGGACACCATCAAGTTGGAAGAGATTCAGGTCAAAATCGTTCGCTTCAAGCCATCTCCCTTGCCCATCTTTGAAACAGACGATATCGGGCATTGAGTTGATTAAAGTCCGAAGTTGCTCACTTTGTTTAAGTAACGCCTCTTCTGCTGACCTTTTTTGCATTTCCTGATCGATCGTCCTGGTAGCAAATGAAATCTCATGTGATATTTCCTCCAAGAGACCGACCACGCCATCATCGAAAAATCCTGTTACCGGGGCATAAAGGGTTAAAACTCCCGCGTTATGAGTACCAAGAGCAAATGGAAAAGCGGCGTTTGCACGATAACCATGTTTCAGTGCAGTTTCTCTCCATGGTTCCATGCGAGGATCTTGTGAAAAATCGTTTGAGAAATAGTATTTCCCTTCCCGGAATGCTGTGCCGGTCGGTCCGCGACCCTGAGGGACATCCTCAATTGAGATATTGATGGTATCAAGATATCCATCAACATGTCCGGCAGAGGCAACCGGTCTGATGATCTTACATTCCAAGTCTGCAAGACCTATCCAGACCATCCGGAAACCCCCGATTTCTACAAGTATCCGGCAGATTTCATTGAAAAATACTTCTTTATCCCGGATGTGGACGATCGCCTTGTTGGTTGCTGAAAGCACAGAGTACAGACGGTTTTGGATGATAAGCCGTTCTTCCGCTTCCCTGTTATAAACAGATCTCCTGATCTTATGTGTCAGCTCGGCAAATTGGGATTCCGGGTCTCCGCCTTTCTGGAGATAAAAATCTGCACCCTCATTGAGTGCCTTAATAACTATTTCTTCACGGCCTTTCCCTGTGAAGAGGACGAACGGGATGTGCCCGAGTATTGTTCGGACCTTAATAAGGAATTGGATGCCATCCATCTCGGCCATCTGGTAATCTGATACAATAGCATCGAATTTCTCCTGCTGGAGGAGATCTAACGCTGCGGGGGCTGAATCGATGGTTGTTACAGAAAAATCTCCGAATTTCTCTAAAAACAGCTTGCCGATATCAAGGAGTTCGGGTTCGTCATCAACGTACAGGATCCGGAGTCTATCTGGCATTATATTTTATTTATTCTCTTTGCAATACATATGGATTTGTTATTGCCTTGCACCAGCCAGTCCAGGTTTTCCCTCGTCCTTCCCAACAAACATTGCCTGGAGGTGCCGTATAATACAAAGGCAAAATAGCGAGGTTCAATGCCCCGCATCAATGTCGTTCAAATTCAACTTATCCCGATCATACAGATTTCCCGCCTATTCTTAAAACCCAGCTAAAACAACCAATATAAGGCCGAATTACCAGAAAGCCCTCTCAAATGGGGTAGTATTACCCGCTCCCAACCGACTTCCACCACCCTTGTCCGTTTAAATCGCCCGCATTGGCCTCCTTTCTCGTCCAATACCGGATCCTGCTATTTACAGCGATTTTATCCAGATTCCGCCAATAATAGGCCCTCCTTTGCTCCTTATCCTTTTCCGGATTCTGTAAACGCCACTGTTTCCACCTCGGAATGGCCCTTTTCCGGTGTTTTGCGATCAATATAGCGGTCCGGAGCGAAACGGTAACTGAGCTCATGAGCCCACCTCGATATACCCGGTCCCTTTCCGGGTCGGGGATGCTGCAGCCTGGCAACAGTTCTCGCAGATCTGAAAAGCAATCGTATCCGTCTTGCCTTCTCTTCCCCGGTCAACTTCCCGATTGTGTCCACCTCGTATTCAACGAAGAGGGTGAGTAGAGAATTTAAAAAAAAAGATTTATGGAAATGTAGCCCCGGAAAGTCCTCCCCCCGAGATTCCGAAGCCGGGCTCCGAAAAATCGATTCCTCTTCCTCCACCTCCAACCAATCCACAATACACGATTCCGGCAAGACTGCATGGCAATACGAACACATGTATGCAGTCCGGGAATGCTGAAAAGAATCCCCGAATAAAAAAATAAAGGTTACTTAGGGGGTTTCATCATGAAATACGCGATGATGAGGCCCGCCAGGGCAAGGACGAACACGTACGAGAACACGCCCATGTATGTCCCGGTCGTTGTCTTGATCAAGCCGGCCAGCTGGGGTCCTGCAATCGCCCCCGCTCCATAGGCCAGGAATACCAGGCCATAACAACGTGGGTAGTCGCAGGTCCCGAAGTACGACCCGGTCGTCGTCGGTGCAATGGCCAGCCAGCCACCCAGGCATCCCCACAGGATGACAAAGGCTACCACGTAGGTGATAACCCCGGGCACCTGCCAGAGGAGAAACGCCGCGAATGCGATCAGGACGAACGAGAGCATCGCTGTATTTCTCGGTGTAAACCGGTCGGTCATCGTGCCAAATACCGGCCTCCCGCCCCCGTTGAAGATCGCGAATACGCCCACCAGCATGGTGGCAAACCCTGTTGCGATCCCTACCTCGGTACCCACGGGTTTTGCAACCGATATGGCCAGCAACCCGGCCAGGCAGCCGATGAAGAAGCATATCCAGAGGCCGTAGAAGGATAGCGTCCTTACCATTTGCGAGCGGTTGCGCTCACAGACGACTATTGCGGTTGCCGGGGGATTCCACCCGGCAGGTTTCCAGCCCGTCGGTGGGAACCGGAGTGGCAGTGCCAGAAGCACCAGGAGGATGATGAACGCGATACCAAAGATGCGGAACGTGTTCATAACGCCGTAAGCGCCTATCAGGTACCCGGAAAGGTTCGCCGTGATGAATGCCGAAAACCCGAACCCGAGCACGGTAAGGCCGACTGCCATACCTCTCCGGTCAGGGAACCAGCGGGCTGCCACCGCAATGGGGACCCCATATGCAATACCTACACCAATTCCCCCGATTACCCCGTACACCACGTAGAGCATCTGTACAGACGTAACCGTTGAAGCCAGAAGCCACCCGAGCCCGGTCAGGATTCCGCCGATGATCGTGATATTCCTCGGGCCCAGTGTCTCGATATACTTCCCGGTCAGCGGCATGGCAATTGCGAAGAACGCCAGGAATACCGAGAACGGGAGCAGGACATCGTTAGCGGTAACTGCCTGTCCCAGCGTCCCCTTGAAGTATTCGGTCAGCGGGTTGACAAACACACTCCAGGAATAGATCGTCCCCAGGCAGAGGTTGATGGCCAGACCTAATGCCACGAGTATCCAGCGTCCTTTCTCAACAGGCATTCCAAAGAGCGTGAACGGCTCGTTCACACGACCTGCATTTTCTGTTTCAGTCATTTCCAGTCGCCTGTCATTATGTTTTGAAAAATTTTGGGAATGATTTATTCCTCCAGCGTTGAAATATCGCCTGGATCAATCCCCAGCTCTTTTGCCTTCAGTACCCTGCGCATAATTTTTCCGCTCCGGGTTTTCGGCAGTTTATCCACAAACTCGATCTCCTGCGGAACTGCAATGGGCCCCAGCGTCATCCTGACATGGTACATCAGGTCCTGCACCAGTTTCTCCGAAGGCTGGTTCCCGACCCGGAGGATCACGAACGCCTTGATACTGTTTCCTTTCACGGTATCCGGCTTTCCGATAACTGCAGATTCAGCCACCGCATGGTGGGAAACCAGTGCACTCTCCACCTCGGCCGTCCCGATGTTATGCCCGGAGACGATGATAATATCGTCCGCCCGACCGATGACCATGATATAGCCGTCTTTATCCTTAACCGCGAGGTCTCCCGCCGTGTAACACCCGTCTATCGTGTACCAGTACTTCCGGTACCGTTCATCGTTGTTGTACACGGTCCGGAACATCGAAGGCCACGGGGATTTTATCACGAGGAAACCCCCGGTGCCAGGCTTTACCGGCTTCCCGTTTTTATCGACGACATCCGCTTCAACACCAGGTATGGGTTTTCCCGCAAATCCCGGGCGCATCGGCTCGCCGATCATGGTGGTTATCATCTGCATTCCTGTTTCAGTCTGCCACCACGTGTCCACGATTGGGCACCGGGTCTTTCCGATGACATGGTAATACCATTCGAATGCTTCTGGGTTGAGTGGTTCTCCCACGGACCCTATCAGTCGCAGGGAACTGAGGTCATACTTGTTGGGCCATGATTCGCCGACCTTCATAAATGTCCTGATCGCCGTCGGGGCGGTGTAGAAGACATTGATCTGCTGTTCCTCAATGAGCTTCCACCAGCTGCCGGCATCGGGATAATCGGGAGTCATTTCGGTGATAAACACGGTGGTGCCTACCGCCAGGGGGCCATACACGATGTAACTGTGACCGGTAATCCACCCGGGGTCTGCCGTGCACCAGAAGACATCGTTTTCTTTTAAGTCAAAGACATATTTACTCGTGTAATATGTCCCCACCATGTAGCCGGCACAGGTATGGACGACCCCTTTCGGTGTCCCGGTTGAACCGCTGGTATAGAGCATGAAGAGCGGGTCTTCTGCATCCATCACCTGCGGTGGACATACCCTCGGCACGTCTTCCATGAACTCGTAGAAATCAAGTTCGAACCCGGGCCTCAGTTCCACTGGTTGTTCCTTCCGGCGTCGTAATACGATGATGTGTTCCACCGTGGACGCGTTTAATATCGCTTCCTGCACGACCGGGATCAGGGGGATGGCCTTTCCACGGCGTAATGCGATATCGGCGGTAACTACGACCTTTGCCTCGGCGTCAACAATCCTCATGTTCAGTGCGGTAACCCCGAACCCGCCAAACACGACACTGTGAACGGCACCAATCCTGGCACAGGCAAGCATGGCGATGATCTGTTCAGGTACCATCGGCATGTAGATGCAGACCCGGTCTCCTTTTTTTACACCGATTTTTTGGAGCCCGTTGGCAAAACGCATGACCTCGGAAAGTAATTTCTGGTAGGTGTAGACCCGCTCTTCACCCTCTTCGCCTCTCCATATGAGGGCTGCTTTATTACGCCGGTCGGTACTTACGTGCCGGTCGAGGCAGTTCGCGGTGATGTTGAGCTTGGCATCGACAAACCATTTTGCATACGGGTAATTCCATTCCCGGACTGTGTTCCACGGGCGAATCCAGTCAAGATTTTTGGCAATTCCACTCCAGAAGGTATCCGGGTCCGCGATAAATTCGTCATACTTCTTCTGGTAGTCACCTATCCAGGAATTGAGTTTTAACTCTGGTTCCGGGGTGTAATACTTGGCATTTTCTACAAGTCTGACATCAAATGACTCTTTCATTGTTCGACCTTTTTTTGGGTATCATAATTGCATTTCGTCACCGTTATGCCCGGCATTCTTCAGGACATTGCTGCCGGCATCATCAGGTTCGGAAATTGCGTGGATGGTATTCTTATCTGTACGCTATACCTTCCGGTCTGTCATCCGGAATCACACCAGTCCACCAAAGGACCGGCTGCTTGGAAAGGGGAAGCAACGCTGCTTCCCTCGAAAATGTACACAGGCACCAGGCCGGAACGGGCCAAAATGTCCTGTGTCAGCACGAATTGATCGTCATCTTTGTGTCCACCACTCTCCATCAGTAAGTAGTCTTACATGATTAATCATTATAAATTAATAAAGGTGTTGGATGTTCCATGGTGGAATCTCACGTTGTTAAAAAGTTACCGCAATACCGCATGGAAATATGAACACTTATAGGCAGTCCGGGAATGTTGGGAACGATAGAGACTTGGTCTCTGACAACATGGGCAAAGAGGGATTGGGCCTTCGAAATTCATACATTGTTGTGGGGATAAGGTGGTATGAACCCAGGGCGTGTGCGGTGGGAAAGTGATGTTCTCTACGACACATTTCCTCTTCTTTGTAACGATAGGCCCTTCCCAATCTAAAAATAATCAGGTCTTCACACCCGTTGAAAGAAACGGAACAAGAAAGTTACCGCCACATCCCCTTGGGCACCACCATCTCGAACCGTGCACCTTTGCCCGGCTCGCCGGTCTCTTTGATCGATATTCCTGTAATTGCAAGGATCTCACGGGAAAGGAACAACCCAAGACCTGTGTTCTTCCCGAATCCCCGATCGAAGATTTTCTCTTTTTCATCAGCCGGGATACCCACACCGTCGTCCTCACATACCATCTGAAGGTCTCCCCCGGATTGTTCAATATAGAATCGGATAGTCGTGATTTTGCCACCGTAACTTACAGCATTATCCATCAGGTTATAAAACACTTTTACTATCATCTGGTCGGCGAACATTTCTGTGCTGGCAGGGATCTCGTTAACCAGTTGAATATCCCCTAAAGCTACATCTTTTACAGCAATGTCCACAAGATTGGATATATTTTGCCAAGAGGGAACGTTGACGCCTATACTTTCGTAGGTTTTTGTAAACT
This sequence comes from Methanomicrobiales archaeon, assembly GCA_037137755.1. Lineage (GTDB taxonomy): Archaea > Halobacteriota > Methanomicrobia > Methanomicrobiales > Methanospirillaceae > CAIKOD01. Next base: position 12,959 of record JBAXJR010000050.1, read on the forward strand.
GGATCATCGCGGAAATCCGCTGTGCTGAAGAATCGATCTTCTGGAAATAGTCGTTGAATACGGGATCGGGTTGTTTCTTTTTAAGTATGGAAATGAACCCCCTGAGGACCGTGAGTTGGTTACTGATATCGTGGCGTGTAATACCCGACAGGAGATTGAGTTTTTTATTAGCAAGCAAAAGCGCTTCTTCTGCCTGCTTTCGCATCTGGACTTCTTTATGCAATTCATCTGTCTCCATCTCTAACTCGACCTGAGCATCCGCAAGTTCCCGGCTCATATTGACCAGTTCATTGTTGAGACGGGTAAGGTCCTCGTAAACCTGGTAGTCCGGTAATCTCCTTCCATCTGCGGATGTATCGGCTTCGCACAGTAAGGAGAAATCGATTGGGTTGTCATCAGGATACAGGATATCGGAAATTAGCGGTCCAAGGTTGGAACACGAGGTGGTGCCGAATATTAAAAAACAGTCCCTCAGTCGCATGCCGGTACAAAAGAGGGGTTTTGATGTGCCATTCTTCACAAATTCAATTGGTCTGCTGATCGACACTCCATCAGTTGAAAGTGTTAAGAAAAACCGGGTGGCGGCCTCCTTTGAAGAGACTGCAACGTATCGTGAGAGGTGTTCATTGCCCGCATCCCCGCCAAAGATACTGAAATCGTCACGATGGACCTGGAGGACAATGCCATTGTGATCACAGACAAACACGATTCCCGGATTCATGGATACTACCTGTAAGAATCTTTTTATCTTAATACTATGAGCAAGGTAGTAATACCTGTGGACGAGTATAAAAAATTGCAAGGAATTTTTCTGCCATATCTTTGTTCTCCCGGATAACAGTTTCAGGAAATAAGCCAGTCTGCAAGTGAAACTGCCGCTTCTGCACTGGGGGCATATGCATCTGCCTCGACTTTTTTCCAGAGATCGGGCATAATGTTGAACGGGTATCCTCCAATAATGATCGCGACCTCCTTTGTGTCCGGAGAGCTCCGGAGTGCCTTGATGAGGGAATAAACCTGGGGGATGTGAAAAGACATGGTTGAAGAAATGGCAACAATAGAGACTTTTCGCTCCCTGACTGCCTGAATAACACTGTTGGAAGGGCTGTTAGAACCAATATAGTACGTGTCCCAGCCGTCCATCTCTAAGAAATCAGCAACAATCCGCATCCCGACTTCATGGAGTTCACCCGAAACACAGGCTGCGATCACGGTCCTCCCCCGTTTCACAATTTTCTTATTTCCGGCAATGAACAGGTGGTAAAACTGCGCAAGGATCTGCTGTGTTGAGGCTGTTATATAGTGCTCCTGCGCTACACTGATCTCCTGCATCTGCCACAACCGGCCGGTTTCACGAAGAACCGGCTGGAAGATTAACAGGTATACATCCCTTACCGGTGTGCCACTATTAACCAAATCCATAACCAAATCGTGGGCTTTTGCGCGGTCTCCATGTAATAGTAAAGTAAGATATTCGTTTGCCACCTGCCTGAGAGGATTATCGTCGGTGATAAAGGAAGGGACCGTAGTCGGGGCTTTGGTAAGCATTAACAGGCATTGCTCAATATATTCATGGGATTTTCTACTCTGTTCTTCAGGCAGTTCCCTGTCGAGGACTTCCATAAGTACCTCAAGACCTGACGAGAGGCAGTTTTTTGGCAGCCCGAGAGATGATAGTAATACGTTAGCCCACTTGGCATAATCGATGAGAATAGCAGCATCACTGACTGCCAGTGACTCCCCGATGTACTGAATATGGTAGGAGAAATCTTCAAGTGTACGTGCTTTCTGGTACGCGTTGTATCCGTTGATTATATCCGGATATCGCTGTTCATAGCTCTCGTATGCTTTCTGCGCAATCGCTCTGTAATTAAGATCAACCGGCTGATAAAGCAGTTCCTGTTCCTTAAAATTCATAAATTATCCTCTTTGCTTTTCCCGGTTTTACGCCACATGCCGGCTGGCACCGTCATTTCGAACCGTGCTCCTTTGCCAGGTTCCCCTGTCTCTTTGATCGTGATGCCAGTAATGTCAAGGATCTCCCTCGAAAGGGCCAAACCCATACCGGTGGTCTTACCGAATCCCCGTTCAAAGATCTTCTCCTTCTCATCCGCAGGGATACCCTCACCGTCATCCTCGCACACGATGAGATGAACCTCACCAGATTCCAGAATTGAGAACCCTATGGTCGTTATCTTCCCACCGTACCGGGCTGCATTATCCATCAGGTTGTAAAAAACCTTGATTACCAGCGGATCGGCGAACACTTCGAAACCGGCAGGGAGATTATTCTTTACCATGATCTTTCCAAGTGGGGCATCCTTTGCCGCAAGGTCTACAAGTGTACGGGCCTCCTGCCAGGCAGGGACATGGACACCGATTTCCTCGTATTCCCTGGTGAACTGGATCATCGTGGAGATCCGGTCACTCGACCTCGTGATCCGGGTGAAATAGTCCTCAAGTGTTG
>JBAXJR010000051.1:0-15277 GCA_037137755.1 Methanomicrobiales archaeon
CCGACATACATACCCGCATCAGGGAAGACTCTTGCAGCTGTGTTTACTGCGCCGACATACATACCCGCATCAGGGAAGACTCTTGCAGCTGTGTTTACTGCGCCGAAGTACATACCCGCATCAGGGAAGACTCTTACAGCTGTGTTTACAGTCCCCAAGATGTCAACCATCAAGACATCGAGTGGTGGGTATTACTACGCTCCGGCGTAATTGTGAGAATTATTAACATATTTGGAAGCATTTCAATCCCCTTCCACAAGAAAGGGATTGAAGAGAACCATTTTCAATTACTACAGATTATATTCGTGAATTTCTGCGATTTTGTAAATAATCTATCCTGCGTTTCTTATATATAAATCATATAAAGCCTCAGATTTTAAAACTAACCGTTCAGTAAACTAGGTAGTACCAATGAATCTTTTGGCACTTCTCCCATTTTAGGATTTTATGTCATAGAAATAAGGATCGCATTATCTGACACTCTTACCCTTCTATTGCAAGGTCCAGATTCTTTCCCTTGATGGCGATTCTTTTGTTAATTTGTAGTACAAAAGGCGGCAGATCTTTTGCGCGTTAAGTTCATCGCGATAGGGGGTGCCCTAGCGGCGGGAACGAAGTCCCCCCAAGAGCGATTATCCAAAGATAGCCTGAATACACTATATACAAGACACAAGTGCAGTTAGACGCCACCGCACCGTTGGAATATTTTGAGTTTGAAGTACTCAATATCTCACCCGAAAGCAGCTCTTTATATGACGTTAATTTTATTATTGAACCCTTCAGAACCCGCATTTGTTTGTCCATAATTAAAATAATTGAGAATGCCATAAAGGTACCGTTGCATCATTGAAACAACCGGTAACAATTCATGACTACTCAAATCGCGAACATTTTTGAACCACTGCTCCAGTCGTACGATTTCCCTGTGTTCGTCCACATCATCGAAGATATCTGCAATCTCTTCCTTCAGTATATATGCCGTATATAACGGTTTATTGGATTCCAAAAGTTGTTCCAGGCTTTCAATATCCTGTTCATCAACGAGATTGTTTCGTCTGTGGAGAATCAGGAATCATTTATGCTTCATCTCTTTTGTCGTAGATTTATCTGAGTTTGCAAGGACTTTCTTCGGACTTTGTCTAATGCTCCATTCACTTTTTTGATGATGTGAAATTTGTCAAATACAATGTGGGCTGAGGTATTCCTATTAACACTTGCAATGTAAGGATCCCACATATCCATGCAAAAGACCTTGATTTTCAAGGACTTTTCCAGACCAAGTTCTTTGAAAAACGCATAAGGGGTTGCATTTTTTCGCTTAAATCCTACCCAAATGACTTTTCTTGCTGTGATATCACGAACAAACGTGAGATAGTGATGACCTTTGATATAGGCAATGTCATCTACGCCGATCATCGTTGGATTTAATGTCTTTAAATCAATCATTTTGTCTTTTATTGACTGCTTATCGATTTCTTTCACGGTCTTCCAGTCTAAATTCCATATCAATGAAACATCAGTGATTGTCATCCGGGCGGTACAGACCGCTACCTCTTATTCGGGAAATCTGGTACACCGCGAATATGGACGAATGAAATCCAGGTATTCGATTACACGATAGCCACAGGAACAACGAATTTCATTCTCTTAGAATTTGATATAGCAATAGTTTATGCCGAAGATCGAGATCACGTGCTATGCGGGTATACTTTTCTTCAATATGGCAGTGTACCGATCCAAACCGAGGACACTTTAGCGACCCCTCCTTTTTACAAGCTAACTAATACTTGGGTTTCGGTGTCTTCGAGACCAGATAGCTTATTTCTATTGAAGAAAAATAGGTTCTTGAATACAATTTCGTAATTACTCCGTTTGGGATTCATGGTCAATGAATTATCACAAACGGAGGTTTATAATACGTCTGATAAATTTTATGTCACCCTAATTTTGGAGAAGAACCAAAATTTTAGATCCAACAAGGCAATGGGTGAAAAAAATGGCCTTTAAAATTTTCATTGCTTTGATGCGAAGCCATCTGTGTTCATGCAAGTTTTTTAAAAAATCTTGCGACGCAGGATATTCTCAGGAACTAAGGTATTTCCTTTTTTCGCTACCGGTAGTATCAGGGCCGCACAAGGTAAAGATATTGACTCAACATGGGTATCCCATTCGTATATATCATTCAACACAACAATAAAAAGAAGTGAAAGAGGGCAATAGATGAAAAGTAACCATTGGTTAGCTGCACTGGCAATAATTGGATTATTAACGGCGGGATGCATGGGCACACCGGGAAAAAATAATACCCCGGAACTTACCAAAACCTCTGATCAATATGAGGCGCTGTCGATGTTTGATGGATACCTTGAAAGGAGCCCGCAAGACTGGTATATTAACGGTTCCTTCTGCGCCCAGGGTTCGTGCAGGCAGCAACTCATCTCGGCTAATGGCGACACAATACTCGTCACTCTTAACCAGTACCCCTCAATTTCAGACGCTCAAAATGAATTCAATACGGTGAAGAAAGGACTGGGACAATATTCAGTCAGTAATCAAAACATAGCTGATTCAGGATATGTCTGGTACAAGGGTAACCAGGGTGAGAGCGGTTTCCTTTCAGGACGGAACATAGGGATTGTTGATTATCTGTATGGGAAAGGGGATGCAAACGGTAACGAGTCTGTGAACCTCGCAGTAGTCCTTGCACAAATGGTGGCAACATAAAATGATCCGTTTAAACCATGTGCAACAGCCCGATGAAATCTTATTGCGACAATGCGGCATATCCAGGGAAAAAGCCTTTTTTTCAGCGTACACCTTTTTTGAAGACGGGCTAATCGGATAGTGGGGGAACAACCACCCGGTCGTGGAAAACTGTTCGCTTATTGAATCCAGTAGGTTTTTTTTAATCCCTTGATTTTGTAGATTTTTATTGAGAGCGGGTATCCAGCAGCCATATGCGGGCATGTTATATCTTCTCCCGAAAGGGGGAAATTTCGTAAATGTACCGGTATGCTGTGTCCGGAATTTTTCCATACAAAACGGTGAAGCGCATAGGAATTCCCGGATTATCCGACCCCCGGCAGAATTATATTCCACTGGAAGCGGTAAAAAACAGATTTTTTTGCGTTTCATCCACAATAATGAAGATTACCTATAAATTATCGTGCATCTGACGATACCTTATGACTGCGGAGACTGAAGCAATCAGGACGGTAGCCTGCCTGATGGTCTTATCGGCGAGGACTGCCCCGAAAGCACGGGGCGTGGATGAAATTAAAACCAGGATAGTTTCGGAAATTGAACTGAAGCAACTTGCGGACGAGATGGTTACTATCGGTGAAAAGTCCAGCATCCCGTTTTTTATCAGGGACGGAAAATGCATGGCATTAAGCGATGCATGTGTCCTTATAGGGGTCAGGGGTGGGGTTCCGGTCGGTGTCAATTGCCAGGGATGTGGTTTAATTTCCTGTGATGATTTCCAGGAGACCTTTACCCAAAAAAAACCTTCCAGTACACCGTTTTCCGGACCGAACTGCATTATCAGAATTGCCGACCTCGGTATCGCCGTCGGATCTGCCGTAAAGACGGCCCAGGTGCATAATGTGGATAACAGGATCATGTATTCTGCGGGAGTCGCCGCACGTTCCCTAGGGTGGCTCAATGACTGCACATCGGTCTATGGCATACCGCTCAAAGGATCAGGAAAGAACATATTCTTTGACAGATAATTGCAGACGAAGGTGATATCAGTATGGCAATTATGAAGATACGCGGGGGAGATCTCGACCTGGTAGAATACGAATTTAAATCATTCTCTCCCGGTGAGAATATCCGGACCCTGGGGTATGAAGGGACCTATTCACTCGTACCGGCTAATGACGTTATCACGGTGAATGCACCAGCCAGGATTCATCTCACAGTCCTTGATATGAACAGGTTCTCACCGGATCGACCCGGGGGGGGAGGAATCGGTTTTGCAATCCAGGTATATTGTTCAGTTTCAGTGGAATGCACCCAGGAAGGGCTTGAGATAGATTACTCCCGCGAGGCGTTGATTCGGCATTTCGTCGGTGTGTTCCGGAAAACCGTTGGGTATCATGGGGGATTCCGGATCAGGGCACGGGACCACGAGCATAAGCATGTGGGACTCGGTTCGACAAGCACGATTATGATCGCACTTGCAAAGGCACTTAATGTATCCGTCGGCTCCCCTCTGACAGATGACCAGTTGCGAAAACTCATCGGTTATAACTATGTTGAAGAAACCGCCGACGGACATATAGCATCCGGGTTTGAGACAGGTGTTGGTCCCGCGGTGAGCATCCACGGAGGCATGGCGGTGATGGGCGATGAACTTGCTTTGGTCTACCATCACCCGTTTGCCGAAGGGAGCCACGTTTACATCCTCATTCCGCCCACAAACCTCTCCTCAGCGGGAGAACAGGAATTTGACCTCCTGATGAACAAGGCGCGGATGCTCGATTACCGGGACCGCGAACTGAAAACCTACATGATCATGATGGATATGATCCCGGCAATCGAATCCGGGGATCTTAAAAGAGTGGGCGATGTGATCTGGGAGATAGAATTCAGAGGTTCAAAAAGAGCAGAAGTGGAACACCATAGTTTCGCCATCTACCATTACATGAGCCAGCTCCGGGATGCAGGGTTCGAGTTTGTGGGTATGAGTTCGGTGGGTCCGGCAATTGCCATAATCACAAACAAAGGTGAGGACTTTGTTGAATCAGTACTTCACCCGATAGGGTTGAAAATTGCAATAAGGACAAATGTCGATAATAAAGGGCTTAGTGTTGTCCATTTGCCAAAATAACAATCGCTATTAATAAAATTTTACCTCCTTTTTTTCTTGTTGCAGAAAGTCCCGGGTATCCGGAATACTATCCTTCAACTGACAGCATCCCGTCATTCAGGGCTCCCGTCCCTTACGGCCTTGATCAACCCTGCTGCGAATATGACAATTGATATAACGGTCAGTATAATGAACAATGTGATAAACAGGGAGAGGTTGTCCCGGATAAACGGAATTGACCCTAAGTAATAGCCTGCCATTGTTAACAGGACAGCCCAGACGATAGCACTCGCTACATTGTAAAAAATAAACCGCCGGTAGTCCATGGATACCACTCCCGCAAGGAACGGGGCAAATGTCCTGAGTAATGGTATAAAACGTGCAAAAAATATGGTTTTCCCCCCATAACGCTCAAAAAAACCATACGTACGGCTGATGTATTTTTTCCGGACTATGGCGGGGAAGCGTTGCTGCACCACCCGGAGACCGATATGGTTTCCAACCCAGTAATTCAGGATATCTCCGGCAATGCCCGCAACAAGAAACGTAATAACCAGCCACAGGATATCAAGACTCCCCTGTGCGGCCACCATCCCTGCAACAAATAACAGTGAGTCCCCAGGAAGGAAAGGGGCAATTACCACGCCGGTCTCAAAAAGGATCAGGATAAAAAATATACAGTAGACCCAGAGACCGTACGCGTCAGTCATCAGGGGAACGGTCGTATCGATATGAGTGAAAAAATCAGGGAGACCCGGAAACATAGAAGTACAGTCATATTTACCTGCGATGGTATTTGAATAAACGGACATGCAGGTACGATGCGGCACTCGGCAACCCGGAGTTTCCAAACCGTGGTGCCCCGTCTTTATCACCACAGAAATGTCATAGTACTAGGGATCCAACAGGAGTATTTTCCGGATGCATGAATACAGTATTGCATATGATATCTATGCAACAGCACGGAAAGCGGCAGTCGAACACCAGGCGATCCTGGTGAAGCGGATATGTATCGATATCGGCGAGATGGCAATGGTTAATCCAGACCAAGTGGAGTTCCTGTTCCGTGCAATAGCCGAGGAAGACCCTCTTTTTAAAGGGGTAACACTACAGACCCATACGATTACCCCGGAGGTAAAGTGTTCCTGTGGCTATGAAGGAACTACTCTTTACGTCTGCCCGTTGTGCGGCGCTTTACCGGAGCTTGTTAAGGGAAAAGAAATCCTTGTTTCAAATATCGAAGTAGAGGTTGACTAAAACATGAAAGTCAATATGATGCACGGTGCCGGAGGCGAAGTGATGAGTGAACTTCTTCGAGTCCTCACAAAGATTGAGCATAATAATGCCGGGGGTATCGGGCTTGAATCCCTTGATGACGGTGCAGTATTTCCAATCGGGGGGAAAAATATTGTGTTCACTACAGATTCGCATATTGTACGACCAATCTTTTTCCCGGGGGGGGACATAGGCAGGATAGCGATTGCCGGGACGGTGAATGACCTTGCCATGATGGGTGGTCGTCCTATCGCCCTCTCCTGTGGAATGGTCATCGAGGAAGGCTTTGAGGTCAGCGACCTCGAACGTATCGTTGCTTCAATGGACGAGACACTAGGGGAAGCAGGGGCAAATCTTGTCACTGGCGATACAAAGGTAATGGAACGTGGTGCTCTCGATGGAATCATGATCAATACCTCGGGAATCGGTGTCGCAGAAGAAATTGTACGTGATAACGGCCTTGTTTCTGGTGACCGGATCATCGTAAGCGGGACACTTGGAGATCACGGAATAGCAATCCTTGCCCACAGGGAGGGCTTTGACCTTGGAGAACAGATCCGTTCCGATGTCGCCCCGGTCTGGGGACTTGTACAAGAAGCCCTCGGTGCAGGGCGTATTCACGCGATGAAAGACCCGACAAGGGGAGGATTTGCCAGCGCTATCAATGAGATGGCGAGAAAGTCCGGAGCCAGCGTGAGGATATACGAAGAGGCGCTCCCGTTGCGGAAAAGTGTCCGTAGCGCTGCAGGTATGCTGGGCATCGACCCTCTTGAAGTAGCAAACGAAGGAAAAGTCGTCATGGGAGTACCGGAGGCAGACGCCGATGCCATCCTGGCCGCGATAAAATCCCATAAATATGGCAGGGATGCAGCAATTGTAGGAATTGTGGCAAAGGGATCGGGAGTAATTATGGAGACCCCGATTGGGGGGGAACGTTTCATTGAACCCCCCATCGGTGACCCGGTCCCCCGTGTCTGCTGAAAAATCATCCTTTTTTTTGATCCAGCCCATTTATTTGTCCGATGGGGTATATCATCCCTAACCATCGATGGATCGTCAGGGATAGTCGATATAATCAAAAAGAAGTGAGAGGGCTTCTGATTCCCGTGGCCCCCCGCATTTTTTTATGATTCCTGCATGATACTCGATCAAATCCAGTAACCCTTTGTCACGGGTCACCTTGTACCGGGTCCCATGGACCGTCGCATCGATAATACTGTTAAAGCCCCTGTTTACGGGGTGCAGTGCGAGATTTCCGATCTCTTCCCTGACAGGCACCAGTGAAATGAGCAGACTCTGCCGGGTACTCCGTTCGACCTTCGCCCTGTATGCCCCCCATGCTTCGCAGGAACAGAGTCTTTCAACACTGAATTCCCCTGCATTTTCCTCAATAAATGCCTCTGCAGGAAGGTCCTCAAATGCGGTAGTAACATACAACACCGGATCAAAAATAAAGTTGGCAACAACCCAGCCTCCGGAGGCGATCTGTTCGGCCGTATGGGAACCGTGGTACAGCACCATGCGAAGCTTTTCGTTCCTCATAATAATTCCCATCGGGGCTGCATTCTGGTGCGTTGTCGCGATCACTTCGTTAATCCCTTCGTTTAAGAGTCCCATTGCCACCCCTCCCCAAGTGCAACATATAGTGACCCGATAATGAGATCCGCAGTTGAACCGGGATTTATCCCGGCATCTATGCAGGTTTTGTCAAAAATGGCGAGGTCACGTTTGCCGTCCCGAACCTCACGGGCAGTTTCCATTGTTTTTTCAGCCAGGTCCTGCCCATGCTTCTTGATAATAAACGTATCCGGTTCATCTGACAGGAGGTCTAAAAATGTCATTACAATTGCCTTTCTACCGCACCCGTTCCTCTTAAGAAGGTCAGCACCCATTCGAACTTTTTTAAACCCATTTATCCATTCCCGTGCGATCATGTCATTTCCAGCTGAATGGCGCATAATATCATACAGGGTCAGTTGTTGCATCCGGATAGTCTCAAGAGCAGCGGGATCATTCACGTCAAGACTATCGGAAGACAGAATTCTTACCTGTGTCATACCAAACGCCTTGTAAAATTCCACTGCATCATCAACAGTGGTTTCTCGGGCAACCCTGATTGCTCCGGGGATATCTCCACCCATAATGAGGGGTACAAGGAGCAGGAACGCTCCAAAATGAGTATTACCCCCGGAATGGACATTTGTCTGCCCGACGGCATCGTAGATGATGGTGCCCACGGCGGCACCAGGTTCTGATGCCCTTTCAAGTGATGGTCGCGAGAGAATTATCGAGGCAAGGAAATGCTCAAGGCGCGTGCTATGGTAATCATGGCAGCGGTCAACGTTCCCGGGTTTGGGATACGCGGTGACCTCAAGCATCATTGCCATCTGTGCCTGCTCAGCAGGCGTCATCCTCCGCCCTGTCATAATAGATATGGTGAATTATCTTTTCAGAAAGCTGACGTTTCAACCGCATATATTCCTTGCTGGAAATCCCGGCCTGCTGAAGGGTGATGTCACGGAACATGCAGGGTGATGAGTTCTTGCAGCACCATGCAAGACTTCCAAAACAGGTATTTTTTCCCGTTTCAAGCGGAGTACCCCGAACTGATTCCTCTTTCAGCCGGATATAATCATCCCGTTTTATTCCGAGACTCTCAAGCGTAGGAATTAACGGGCAACTTTTCACGGGCATGCAGCAGAAGGTAAGCGCCCTGATATCCCCACCACGGCAGAGCTGTTTCGGTGCATTGTACCACCCCTGCTCGTCAGTATATCTTGTAATAGCCGCATCGAGCCCGGATAATGTCCGTTCATCAGATTTTCTCGCGAGCGAGACGAGGTCTGCACCGTGAGCAAGCATATCCTTTACGCGGTCAAACGTATTCAGCGAGTTATTTGCAATCAAAAGGACAGGGCAGCTGTTCCTGATTTGCTTAAGTTTCTGGTAACCGAAATCCATCAGGTCAACATGGATAATATCTGCCCCCGCATTCCATAGGGCTTTCGCCAATGCGCGGTCATCACCGGCCACGCCAGCCCGGATTTTAACAGAAACCGTCACACCAGACTTTTTCAGAGTCTTCACTATTTCGGCGAGTTTGGCAGGGTTTTTAAGGTAATATTCACCGCACCCGGCCTCTACCATGGGTGGCTGGCGGCAATGTGCATCAATTTCATAGACCACACCATCACCAAGCTCTTCCGCAACCCTGGCAAAAGCTACAGGGGAGCATCCCCTCATGTTGATCCCGAGTACAACATCACTTCCGGCCATACATGATACCTGCCGGCGGAGCTCGGAGATCATATCCTCGTGGATGAATTCCTCCCTCCCTTCAGAGGCCATCAGCATACTTGCTTTCATTGCCGGTTCATCGATGGAGTACCCCCCGATAAATGCCAGACCGATATGCTTCTCACGGGCACGTACATACTCAGCGTCGACATATCCAGCCATAGAGGCGATCGCGACGGGGGTTCGCACCACCTGGTTATTTATCAGAAGTCCAAACCTCTCAAAGTGCTCCATCATGGATTCATATAAATTGAAAGTCACAGGCAAAATTACTTTGGGCGTTATTGTTCCCGGGAGAGACAAAAAAGAATATTTGGGATTGTAGCCACACTAGAAAAAAATGCTGCTAATCAAGGAAATGCAGATAGTTTGTGTAACTATAAAGAAACTGCATCCGTTTTATTATCACCATAACACCGGGTAAGAACCGTTTTATATCCGGCTTTGTTCAAGGTTCATTACTAACGGGGGTATCAATTTCAGCTGACTTGTATGAACATATCACGTTGAGCAATATGACATGTGACCCTCATGATCAGAGCGGGATATTTCAGTAATTTCCTGAAAAATTTGAGGCATATTCGCCATTATCATAGGGATGGATAATTTGGTAACAATTTTAAGATTCGCGACACCAGTATTTACCATATGGAAAGGAAGGGAATGTTACTCGTAGGGCATGGAAGCAAACTCCCCTACAATCAAGAGCTCGTTGAATCCACGGGTAAAATTGTCCAGGAAAGGCACCCCGAGTATGTCGTAAAATGTGCCTTCATGAATATGAACTCGCCAAGTATCGAAGAGAGCCTCAATGAGTTTAAAAAAGAAAAAATTGATGCACTTGTCGTTGTCCCGCTATTCCTTGCCAAAGGTGTGCATATCGTGAAAGATATTCCCGGACTGATCGGTCTTCCCGAAGGAACCAATAAAGGGACATTCGCCATGAACGGGAGGGAAATACCTCTCGTATATGCAGAGCCCATAGGGTCAGATCCACTGCTTGCAGACCTGATGGCGAAAAATGCCAAAAACGCGTTAGCCATGATCTGAACAATAAAATGGACCTCCTTGTCCTCGATACCATCCATGGCGGTAAAGAAATAGGCAATGCCCTGATAGCCGCCGGGCATCACGTGGACATGGTAGATGTCTACCGGGGGACCGGTGCAGGAGAGGGTTCTACCCTTGAAGGGAATTCCTACGACAGGATGATAGTCCCTGTCCACCTCAACCCTGATCATCCAATCCTTCAACAATTCCGGAATACTCCACAAATCTCTCATCATGAAGCAGTGAAATGGATTCTCGGGGACGCGTTACCATCACTCATGATCGAGGTTACAGGGGCGCAGGGGAAAACGACAACTGCCCATGCTATTGCACATATCTTGCCAGGATACGGTATTCTCCACACTTCAGGAGGGACATACCGGTACCCGGACCATGAAAAACTTTTCAGGCGCAGCATCACACCTGCCTCCCTGCTGGCCGTGGTAAATGCCGCAAGGGATCATGGGGGCTGGCTTGTTGTGGAAGAGTCCCTTGGGGTAACAGGTGCAGGAGACCTTGCGATAATTACGTCCAACCTTGATTACCGGTGTGCAGGCGGGAAGAAATCGGCACGTACCGTCAAAATGGAAACTTCTGCAAATGCCCGGCATCTTCTTGTGGCCCCGGGAGTTCAATCATCCAGGGAAGACACAGTTTATGCGGATGAAATTGTCAGAATTGAAGGGACACGGTGCGATTATGAGCATAATGGTATTGCGGGATCATTTGGAAACCCGCTCCTCACACTTGCAGGTTACAAAACACCGTTGATGGTTGCAGCCGCAGCCGGCTGCATGCTCGGGTTCGATCCCGTGTCACTCCGGGTTTTCACCGCGTTGCCCGGGAGAATGGCGCTGACTTCTGAAAATGGCCACTACGTTATTGACAACGCAAACAGTGGGAGTACCAGTCAGACAACAATAGAGGCCTCACGCTATGCACGGTCGGTATCAGGTGAGGACAACCTGGTCCTGGTTATCGGGCAGGAAGCCCACGCGGTATGTGAAGGATTCCAGCCTGAAGAGATAGTCCGCACAATAGAAACCGTCAGGCCATGCCGGGTTGTTATTGTCGGAGAACAATACAGGAATGAGTATATGGCATATTCTCTAACCAGATATCTGGAAACCAGCAGGATTACCTATACCGGCAGCTTCGGGGAAGGGAAATCCGCTGCACTCGCAAACAGTGGAAATGAGTGCGTTGTGCTCGCGGTTAAATCGTGGAGATAATCTGATGAAATATATGCAGCCGAGGCCAAGTTCAATCGTAGCGGCACTCTATACAGCACGGGACCTTGAAGTTGATGTCGCGATCCTGCACGGTCCTTCGGGTTGTTCATTCAAGCATGCACGTCTCCTCGAAGAAGACGGGTTGCGGGTGCTGACCACGTCCCTGGCTGATAACGAATTCATTTTTGGTGGACACGACCCGCTGGTTACTGCACTGCAGTATGCAGAAAGGGAATTTTCACCAGGCAGAATGGCCGTGGTCGGGACCTGTGTATCCATGATTATTGGTGAAGACCTCTTATCAGCGGTGGATGATTCAGGAATTACGACCCCTACAATTGTTGTAGACATCCATGCAGGATACCCGGAAAATATTGACGGGGTGATTGCCACGCTGGTCCCGGCGGCAGAAGCAGGCTGGATCAGTACAGTGGAACTCGATCGGCAGAAATACGTACTTGCAAAAGCCAACGAGGTAGAACGCCTCAGGGGAGCCGCAAGCCAGTCGTATATAGAACCATCACGCGGGGATTTGAAGCACACGGTTGCTGTCGATCTCCTTGGACGTATCAAAAAAGGCGAACAGGGTGTGGCAGTGATGAATGCGAAAAAAGAGACCGCATACATGTTCGCCGATGAACTGATAGCCCTCCACGAGATCTGTCCTGATGCGGATATCAACTACATCGCTAACCTCGAAGAACGCGGACTTCCCAAGGTACGGCGTGATGCCGGAATAATCCGGAATGCATTTTCTGAGGCCTCAGTTCCCCTGGAAACAATCGGGGCACTTGATGAATATGGTGCAAACGGGGAGGGACTGGGGAAAAGGATCAGGGAAATTGACCCGGACTTCGCACTTCTCGCAGGTGTGCCCCATGCAATCCCACCTGAGTATACAGAAGGTATCTGCTGTTATTCTATTACAAACGGCCCGAGACAGGTCGCACCCTTAAAAGAGATCGGCCACCAGTTTGTCGTTGTTGAAATTGACCTTCATCCGAAAACACTCGGGGTGCGGCACGTGGTAGAGAGCGAGTTCGGGGCAGTCCTCAGGAGCCTCGCATGAAAGCAGTCCTGATCTCCGGGGACAGGTCAGGATGTGGAAAGACGAGTATTTCCCTCGCACTTTCATCGCTTCTTTCCCGCAGGATGACAGTACAGACCTTCAAGGCGGGAATGGACTACATCGATCCATCGTATCTTACGGGTGTCACAGGAAGGCCATGCCGGAACCTTGACAGTTTTGTAATGTCCCCTTCGGACGTATCGCGGGTTTTCACTCATGGCTGCCAGGGCGCGGATTTTGCCATGGTGGAGGGTGTGCGGGGATTGTTCGAAGGCGCCGAGGCACTCACAGATGTTGGAAGTACTGAAGCAATCGCACGTGCGCTTGACCTGCCTGTTGTGCTTGTAATCAGTGCACGGAGCATTACCAGGAGCGCTGCAGCCGTAGTTAAGGGTTTCCAGGCATTTTCACCAAATATACAGATTAAGGGGGTGATTCTCAATAATGTCATGGGAGTAAAGCATGCGGATAAGGCAACCTCTGCAATTGAGCATTATTGCAATGTCCCGGTTATTGGTGCAATACCACGCATGGAAGAGATGGAACTTACCATGAGGCATCTCGGGCTGGTGCCCTTCATAGAAGGACAGGGCAGCAGTGAATTTGAAAAGAGGATAGACAGGGTGACAGGGCTGATTGGAGAACATGTATCCCTTGATGCACTCACCAGCATTGCAGCGGATATCCCAGATATCCCGAAAGGTGTGCCTCTTTTTCCAAAAGAACATGAAACAGATACCAGGATCGCAGTTGCCCGTGACGAAGCATTTAATTTTTATTACTCTGACCTTTTTGACGTCCTCCCGGCACTAGGGACCACCGTGATACCGTTCAGCCCAATCAGGGATCGGTTACCAGATGCAGAGGGTTATATTATCGGAGGGGGCTACCCGGAACTATTCCTTCCCGGACTTGAAGCAAATACCCGGATGCTGGATTCAATCCGTGAGCAATCCGGCAATGGTGTACCAATCTACGCGGAGTGCGGAGGGCTGATGTACCTGACGGAACGGATCCGCCTGATGGAAGGATGGCAGGGCCATTCAGAAGAGCGGGTGTATGAAATGGCAGGCGTGTTTAAGGGTGAAACACATATGCCGGCGCGTCGTGTTGTCAGTTACGTAGAGGGGGAGAGTAATACCAGCTGCCCGCTCGGGGCAGGGACATTTAAGGGACATGAGTTTCATTATTCTGATGTCTGCCTGGCCCCAGAAACCAAGTACGCATACAGGCTCACCCGGGGGACAGGGATTGAAGGGATGTACGACGGCGCAGTTACAGGACAGACCCTTGGCAGTTATACGCACCTCCACCCGGTGCCGGGTATCGCTATGTTCAGGCATTTTGTAGGAAGATGCCGGGACCGTACCTGAAACGGATTGAATTTCCCTGAGCATCGCATTTTTTATACGGTATTTTTTCAAAGATTGGAATTCACAAATTCCCGTATCCGGGATATAGTACCCCGAATCATTGTGCATACAATTGAGAGGTAAAAAATACTAGGGAATGTACAACCTTAAGATATGCTGATCTATATCGATGGCCAGTTTTTGCCGCGGGAACAGGCAAAGATATCTGTGTTTGACCACGGGCTTCTTTACGGGGACGGGGCTTTTGAAGGTATCCGTGCATATAACGGAAGAGTATTCAGGCTCATGGAGCATGTTGACAGGCTTTATGATTCGGCAAAGACCATCGATCTTACCGTCCCGATATCGAAGGATGAGATGGCAAAGGTCATTATCGAGACGTTAAGGAAAAATAACCTTAAAAACGGTTATATTCGTCCGATTGTAACCAGGGGTGTGGGCGATCTTGGCCTCGACCCGCGTAAATGTGAGAAGGCAACCGTCATCTGTATTGCCATCGAATGGGGGGCCATGTATGGCGACCTCTATGAAAAAGGCCTTGTCGGGGTATCAGTTTCTGTCCGGAGAAATGCTGCAGCTGCACTCCCGCCAAACGTGAAAAGTCTCAATTACCTTAATAATATCCTCGCTAAAATTGAGGCAAATTATAAGGGGGGAGACGAAGCGATCATTTTTGATACCAATGGCTACCTCTCTGAAGGGTCAGGGGATAATATTTTTGCAGTGAAAAACGGGGTTATTATCACCCCGCCTACCCTCAATAACCTCCGGGGTATCACCCGTGACGTAGTTCTTGAGATTGCCCAATCCATGGGAATCACCGTGAAAGAACAAAATATGGGATATTTCGATCTCTATACCGCGGATGAAGTATTTGTTACCGGTACAGCTGCCGAGGTCGCACCCATTACAATAATCGATGGGCGTAATATAGGGACCGGGAAGCCGGGGCCGGTGACAAGACAATTTATCGCCGCGTTCAAGACAATAACAGAGACTGAAGGGACACCAATCTACTGATTATTTCCCGGATTTTCTCCTTTCCCACTTACCCGTTCCACAACCTATTTTTACGTGTAATAGAAAGTAGTTAAAGCAACTTATCACAAAGACGCTGCTATAGTGTAGTCCGGCCAATCATGTCGGCCTTTCACGCCGACGACTGGGG
>JBAXJR010000052.1:0-14982 GCA_037137755.1 Methanomicrobiales archaeon
GGGTAGACACCTCTACGGGATTCGTGGTTGCATGCCTCATGTTGTTCGGCTTCGGGATGGGACTTATGCTCACACCGGTATCCAATATGATCATGAACTCGGTAGCGAGGAACTACCAGGGAATGGTCTCCGGCCTCATCATTGTCGAACGGTTTGCACCGATGTCCATGGGAATCGCTTTATTCAACCTCGTTTTCATGCAGGGGATCATTACGGTTGCCACTCACAACGAGATTACGCGGACAGCCCCTGTGAATATTCAGATTGAGACCCTCATGGCAGGTTTCGACCTGGCCTTTATCTTTGCGTTCCTGGTCGGGGTCATCATCCTGGTCCTTGCAATCGTCGCACGACAGGAGACGCATCCCGACTACCAGAAGGGTGCTGACGAGCCACTCACCCCGCCCACGTTATAGGTGGGGAAATCGCCTGACATCACCTTTCAATCCCGGGATTACCGGGAGGACGTTTGGCGGAATTTGCCTGGACATCCTAAAATGGCGTATCGCTCCCACTGTAGCATTCTATGGAATACTCAGAAAAGAGGTCTTCAATTTGCCTGAGATCGGTACTATCAGGGGGTTTTACTTCCCTGCAACCATACGCTCTCCCAAGAAGACCGTATTTTGATATCCCAAGGTGATGGAGGGGTAGCAGGTTTACTTCATGTTTACCCGTTTCTGCAATAAATTCCGCAGTTGCCAGGATATTTTCCCTTGAATCATTATATCCGGGGATTACCGGTACCCGGAATATCAGCCGGCCCTCCCAGGATGTCGCCATTTTTTTTGCGTTTTCAAGGATGAGCCGGTTGGAAATTCCGGTACCGGCCCTATGCCGATCATCGTTCATGCACTTGAGGTCGAAAAAAACCCAGTCAAGGTAACCGAGGAGTGCATCGAAGTGCTCCCAGGGGGCGTGACCGGATGTCTCCATCGCCGTATGGATATACGAATCAAAGCACCGGGAAAGGAATTTTTTTACAAATGGATATTGT
The DNA here is from genome assembly GCA_037137755.1 of Methanomicrobiales archaeon. Lineage (GTDB taxonomy): Archaea > Halobacteriota > Methanomicrobia > Methanomicrobiales > Methanospirillaceae > CAIKOD01. The sequence goes on from JBAXJR010000052.1 coordinate 998, forward strand.
TCCATCGGTTCTCCCCCGGATACGGTAACCCCTCCCCCGCTTCCCCAGTACGGGCGGTCCCTCTGTATCTTTTTCATAAGGTCCTCTACCGTTATGAAAAACCCGTTTACCTGGAGAGCACGGTAATTACAGGCACGGACACAAGTAAAATCGGTACACAGGCTGCAATACTCTCTATGGATTGTAACCGGCAATCCGTCCCCCGTGATCGTAAGAGCATGGTCCTGGCAGGAGGAAACACATGAATAATTTTTTTCGCACTGGTCCCGGTAATACATCAACTCCCGGTGCGGGTCCTGGCCCTCGGGATTTGCACACCACCGGCATCTCAACGGGCATCCTTTTACAAAGACAACGGTCCTGGAGCCGGGCCCGTCATGGAATGAAAAACCCTGGAGATCGAAAAGCAGGCCTGTTTCATCATTCATCCGGTGCAACTTCCCATTCGAAATCCTCGCATGTTTTTGCTATCATATCAGGATACGCCAGATATTTCCCCCTGCAGGTCCCCGGTTCTCCATCGGACTCATGGTAGGAGGTACAGTACTTACATTTTTTTACCGGCAAGAACTGCTCGCACGCTTCTGCATCCGAAATTGTTTCATCCTTTTTCACCCGGCACATCCCCCGGAATACGTCTATCTGGATATACTCCCGGCAGTCCTGGTGGCATGGGGCCTTCATCTTCATGGGATCTCCTCGTATTCCGTTCTGGCAATAATCTCGTCCTGGATCGGTTTCCCAAGTTCAACCCAGTACTGGGTAAATCCGGCGACCCGTACCATCAGTCCACGGTAGTGTTCCGGGTGAATTTGTGCTTCCCTGAGGACTTTGGAGTCAACTACGTTGAATTGTATATGGAACCCACCCCGTCTCATGTATGCCCTGATAAATTCGAGGAACTTCCGTGCCCCTTCACGGCCTTTAATTACAGATGGGTGGATTTTTACATTCAGCTGGGAGTTCTGTGATTTGGCATGGTCCCAGCATGTTGCAGAATTACATAATGCATAGGGCCCGTTCCGGTCTGTTCCCGGGTATGCTGACAGGGAAGCGTCCGCGTAGGCCGTTCCTTCAAGGCGCCCGTCTGGACCTGCAAGGGTTACGGCACCCATGGGACCGTGGGTGGAGACCGAGATCTGGCACGCATAGAGTGGTTTCTCATAAAGGGACACAAATTCATGGCACACGGTACAGAACCAGTCTTCCCAGTCCGCAAGGATACTATCTACATACGGGTCATCATTCCCGTATTTCGGGGCATCGTGGCATAAGGTATGGACCCTGGCGTAGGTACTGGCATCAGGTCTCTTTTTCTGGTCAGATAGTGAATAGGAACCGGTCTCTTCGGCGGTATGGTAACCAAAATTATTCAGGAGCACCGACCTTAAGTCGTCAAGCGTGAAGTTCTTCTCCTCGAAAATATTCTTTTTAATGGACGCCAGGGAGTTAACAAGATTAATACCCCCTGATACCTCGACGTTGAACGTCGTGTTGTACCGCGACCCCATTTCCCCGATATGCTTTCCTTTTGTAAGGCAATCCGGTTTCAGTACTGAATTGATGACCGGGGGCGTAATCTTTCTCCATGCATCGTGCTGGATATTGTTACACCTGCAGAGAATATCGACGGTCTTTCTGAAGTGGTCCTGAAAGGTATCCATGAGATCGTCATACGTCTCTATCGGTTTTTTCCGGGGTGGGAAAATTCTCTGGCCCGTACGCATGTCCATTCCATCGAAGAGCATCACTTCCAGGAGCTTGGGGAGACCGATGAAATGCACACCGACGGATGTCGCTGCACCCGCCCCCCCTGGCAGGTAGTACGTGTGGGCACCAAGCCGTAACGGCATCCAGTTACCTGCCGAGGTTTCAAGACATCCGCCAATTGCCCACGCCCGTGCTTCCTGCGGGGTCATTCCTTCAGGGCCATAGTTATTCTGGATAAACTCCATGGCTACGCGGTTGTTTACCCAGGCAGGATATCCGGTCCCGGTTTTTGTGCATTCGATGCCTTTTAACAGGAACTCTTCCGGCAACTTTTCATCGTAGAGCAGGGTCAGCGTTGGCTGGGGGGTGGAACAGGTCATGGCAGATTCAAGGATCAGCATTTCCAGTTCGTTTTCCGCATTTGCTCCGTTTTTGTCAAGACCCCCAAGGCAGAGATTATTAAACGTGTTGCTGGAAAGGACACCCCCGATTACCCCGGTTGACGCAAAACAATCCAGTTCGGTGAATTTTAACCGCATGCATTCAAGAAGTTCGATGGTGCTTTCCCGCGTGATTGTCCCGTTATCCATGTCCTGTTTCCACCATGGATACAATACCTGGCCTAGCCGGCCCGGTGAGAGACCGGATATGCAGTCTTCATTCAGCACGGCAATATGAAATGTCCAGCATAACTGGAGGGCTTCCCGGAATGAACGGGGCGGGTGAGAGGATATCCAGGTAAGGGTCTCTGCGATTTCGGTATATTCCCGCCTCAATTCTTCATCGCGTTCCTTTTCTGCAAGTTCCCGGGCTTCCTGTGCATAATTCAGGATCCATTTCTTAATACCCTCAAGTGCGATACATGATGCCTGGTAGAAATAGAGGCGGTCCATACCCGGGTGCCCGGCAACTTCCGCAATTTTTCCTTTGCACCAGGTGATGATGCCATCGATCCCGTACCGGAGAGGATAGTAATAATTTATCACTTCCCGCCCCTGCGGTAGGGTGAAACCGGAATCGAACAGGCAGATAAGCGAACGCATTATCGATTCTTTTTGTGGATAATCCGGGACGAGCATCTCGTATTTATGCCCGATATCCTCAACCGACTGGTGCTCCCACTTCCTCACGAGTGCCATGAGAATGGGAAGTTCTTCTCTTCTCATGCCAAATTTGCCTGCAATAGAGACGACATTGCCACTGCTTTTTGTGACATTGCCCCCGCCGGTTCCCATTTTTGTTACCTGGTCATTACTGAACTGGCCGGCTTCCAGTGCTTCCCGGTACAACTCGTCTTCTTTGTCCAGGAGAAAGAGCTCGGATAACCATGGCATCGGGTAAGAACCCCGGAGATAGCAGGTCCTCCTCATGACCAGCAGTTCCCGGGGAAAGATGACGGGGGTCAGGTGTGAAAATGCTGATTTCAGGGCCTCTGCCCTTCGTATTATCGGAATTTCTCCTTCCAGTTCCATCCACCGGCGGGTGTACCAGTACGGAAACTCCATGGAAACTGAAGATTTTGATCCGAGGTAGAGGTCCCTGAGTGTCCCGGCCCGCATCGTTGGCTCCTTTGCTACCTCCCGGCCAACAGCAGGACCTGGTTTATGCTTATAATAATGGGCACTGTTTACGGGATTTTCCTGGTGTGAAGGTATACCGTCTGGCATGGGGAAAACCTAAAAAATTCTGCTCTTACTGGAGAATATATTCTGTCAGTATTAAAAAGTCACTTTACCGGCCCTTTGACTAAAAACCCCGGTGCTTTCCGAATAGACCTCAAAATATTTTCCAGCCAGGTCGTTTTCCAGTTCTTTAAAGAAAGGGGACCGGTTTTCCAGTGAGAGGATACGAACGTGGAGGACTCCATTTCCTGCGGGATCCAGTAAACGGTTCAGGCAGTTATGAGACCGGCCGAAATTGCAGGGGACATGCCACTTCAGAACCGGAAGATTTCCTTCGTCTTCGCGGAACGGGTGAATTCGTGGGCTTTAATGGTTGCCCAGATAGGTGAAGGTCAGGATAAATTATTGTTCAATTCCCGGTTCAAGCAGGATACAGGAGATGGTTTTGACGCAAAAAGGAATTAATGCACGAATACCGATCAGGTGCATATGAAATCGATCCATGTTCCCATCATTATTGAGACCGATGAGGATGGGATCTTCATCGTATCCTGCCCGCAGTTCAAGGGTTGCCATACCTATGTTAAAACCATCGATGAAGCGATTATCCGCATCAGGGAAGCTATCGAACTATGTATGGAAGATTCGCAATCCTCCGAAAATCTCAATACTTTCGTTGGATTCCGCGAGGTTGAGATCACCAAGGACGCATAAATGCTTCCTGTCATAAAGGGAAAAGATCTCGTTGCTTTTCTTGAAACGATTGGTTTTATGGTCATTCGCCAGAAAGGGTCTCACGTACGGATGAAATCTGATGATGGCTGATATACCACCGTACCAGTTCAGAGTGGCGAAGAGGTCCCGGAGGGGCTGATGCGTAAAATTATCCGGGAAGATCTTGAAATGAATCTCGAAGATTTTACCGGAGCATATGGAACTTACAAGGGGCGTTAAATATTCCAGGCGTAAGCCCACATTCCTGAAGTTCCCTTTCGGGGGAGATTTTTAGAAAGGTGAAACAATTGCACAGATTCCTTATCGTTATCGAGAAAGCAGAGAACAATTATTCAGCATATTCCCCTGATCTTCCGGGATGTGTCGCAACAGTGCAACCCGGGAAGACGCAGAGGAGATGATGCATGAGGCGATTGAGCTCCCATGTCCGTGGACTCGTCGAAGACTGAAATGCCAGTTCCGGGATTTCATTCATCGGCCTCGTATGTAGCAGTACAGTAATAAAAGGTATTACGAGACGATTACGTCCTGGCAATAACAATCACAGACCTATTTCTTTTTTCTCTAGGTAAAAAAAGCAGAAAAAATTTTACTACTTCTGCCGGGTGAAGATCTGGATAAAGGCCCTTGCGGTAGGACCGTCTTCCCCGTACAGGAGATTCATACTATCAGGTCCGGTTAACCAGCCTGTGGAGTACCCCCTATCACTATCGGCCATAATCAATTCCCCGTTTGGCGAAATCGCCCCGGAGAAATTCTCGTAATACGTATTTCCATCCGGCTTGATGTACTCCTTGTGTCCGGCGAATGCATATCCCTGCTGCTCGGTAATGATGTATGTCCCGTTATGGTGGCTGAAGAACCCGGAGCCCTGGACATGCCCGGTAGTAAGGCCAGTCCATCGTCCGGTGAGATTCGGGATGCTTGCATTTGACGTCCCTCCGGATAAGCGGTCCTGCGGGGCTACGGATGGGGCGGCCGGCGGAGATGTGGACATACATCCCGAGACAAGGACCCCGATGATAATGAACAGGATAATTACAGCGATCTTCATGAATGGAGTCGTTATCACCCGAGAGCATAACGGTTGCGATCTGGTGTCAGGCATGGATAAGAGTAATTGGTTATCTTTTGTATCAAGGCAATGAAGATTCGGTGCGCCGGCGTTTGGTGAACCAATGAGAATTTGCGGGATTATTGATTCACAAATTCAGTCATACAAAAAGATATAATTCCGGTCTCCAGATTTTTTTTAATACACGCTCAAACGCTTTCGGGTGCATGCAACATCAGAACCGGAGGATTTCCTTCGTCTTCGTGGGAACGGATGAATTCCTGGGCGTTAATGGTTGCGTTGACTGGTGAAGATAAGGAGATTCATCCTGGCGAAGAATCGGGGGGTCAATAGTCGGGGAATGTCAGATAGTAGGGTAAAAGGGGAATAAATGTAAGATAGAATACGGATGGAGTACATTGGTCTATATATCAGCTCTCGATGCAATGACCGATAATGTGTAGCCAGAATACGTGAATACCTATATATCATGCGGGGTTGCTATAACCAGTTCATATCATTTTTGGCAATACCGGTCATGGATGACGATTAAGAAAAGAGTCTGGTGAATTTTTGACAACTACTGCATATTTAGTGAAAAAATTAGGTGTAATGAGTGTCGCAAATGTTGGATCAATTATTGGTATGATTTTCGGAATTATCCTTGGCCTGATAAATGCCATTAATCTTGTTCCGGCCTCTTCAATACCCGGTGATTCAATTGTCCTGGGTTTGAGTTCCGGCATTATGACGTTTTTGATAAATGTTATCATGGGTATATTTTTCGGGTTCCTCGGAGGTGCGATCATTGCATTCATTTACAATTTCGCATTCAGTAAGAAGGGTGGCATCGAGGTAGACCTCGAGTTCAGGGAATAATAACATTGTTCACTCTTTTGGAATCTTTGCATTTTGTTAAAAAAGGGCGATCTCCATAGACAAGTGAGGGTTTCACCCCACTCTCTGCCCAACCCCTGAAAATATATTCTGTGGGCAGGTTAAACCTGATGTATATGAGATTCAGAAAACGTCTCTTTCCCAAACGTGGGGGCTATTGGAGGGGCTAGATCGAAGATTCCCCATGAATACAATCCCGGGTGTATGATGAGGCACAACGGGCCTGGGACGCCGAACGGGTGATTCGAAAAGCGGGGACCGGGCGACGTATGGAACCGGAAGATTTCCAATCGCTGCATTGATTGGCAGGAATTTTTGGTATTACTCTGCCAATCCAACCTTCTTCAATACGGGATAGGCGAATTCATTGGAGCATGAAGTGCTACCTGCCTTATCGGGATTTCCACACCAAAATGCCATGCAACCGCAATTATTGTTCCAGCCAGCGAGAGTATCAACGAAAAGATAAGAAGAGATTTCAAAGCATCATCCATTTTCAATACCTCTGATAAAGTATGTCAATCATATCATTAAATAGACTCTGTTTTGAAAAACAAGGGTATTATTTCCAGCTCATTCTGAAAAGGTCCACCAGACCCGGCCGGTTCCAGGACCCCGACGCCCGGTTCCGGGCGCAGGTAAGTACCTGCCTCCTTATTCTTTTTTACGATTGCCATGGTACTGCCTGAAACTGTGCAAAAGGTGAACCTCCCGCCCGGTGCGGTACTGATTCTTCCACCGAGAACGCCTTCTTGTCTATGGACTTAAAAATTTCATGACCGGCACATTGAGATCTCCGAAATTCTGCGTATTGAGCATCTTCACGTGCGATCCTGTCACCCTCTCGTACGTGGTCGTATAAAGGTCCCGGAAGGTAATTCCGGGATCTACCTGGACCGCGATCAGGACATCTTCGGTAAACGCATCTGACAGCCACTGTTTGATATCAGGATCGTAAACAGCCCCGAAGGACGGTTCAACGCTGTTGGCCTCGGTAAAATATAAAAGTCCCTTTGCGGTAATATTCTTCGCCAAACTCTCACCAAAGCAGGTATCCACGAAAAAAACTATCTGCCGGTATTTTCCTTCACTTGACATGGTGTTCGTGATGCGGGTGAATTCCCCGGCCTTGATGGATGAGTCCGGGAAGGGGAAAACGATATTCCCGGCTCAGGGTCGTTGTGGACTCATCCTTTAGGTTAGGCAGGGCCGGGTGTGGGGGTTAACGGTCAGCCGGGCCGATCAGGAGCATATATCCACTTCCGGTAGCGGATGCCGGTGCCGGTTTCTTGCCATGGGCGTTGCATCTGCGGCAATACATGGATTATCAAATGTGCCTGATTGAAAAAAGTCCGGATCTTTCCGGTCGTTTACTTTTAAAATAAGTTATACTGGTTTGCCCGGCGCATGGAGCGCCGTTCAGGTTTAATCGGCCCCTGCCCAGGGATTTGGTTTATTCATGGGCGCGTGAAGCACTGCTGCCTGAAGGGCAGGAAGATCCACGGCGAAATACCATGCGAGTGCGATGATGGTGCCGATTATTGCCAGTGCTATAACGAATATCACGAGGTTTTTCATTGCGTCGGATTGTTGAGTTTCGGACATGGGATCATTACCTTACTGTCGTTTACTTTTGGAATAACTTATACATGTTTGAAGGTGCGTGGAACACTCCTCTGGAAGGAGTTCTTTGTCATTTTATTTTTTTAATTTATCTTAACCATGTTTATGGACAGGTGAAGCGCTACCTTGAGATCAGGAACAATGCGGTGTTTCTCTCCGGCAATGGCCTGCTTGTGACCGGTCCTCCAACATGCCTTAAAAATTCGATTTTCGTGCAGGATGTCCATGGGTTCTTGAAAGTCTATGGAGGGGCGAGATCAAAGATTCCCCATGAACACAATCCCGGGTCTATGATGAGGCATAACGGGCCTGGGATGCGGAACGGATGAACTCCTCGGCATTAATGTTGCGTTTGATTGGCGAAGGACTGGAATAAAACATAATAGCGAGCAGGATTTTTTCCTAACCATAGTAATTATCTGATTTATTTTATTTTCCTTGGGCAGGTCTGGGTTTTAACTTGTCTACGAGAACCGCGAGGGATTTCCGATAACAGGGAGTAGCGCTATGCCTGGGCCACCAACCGGATTAAATCCAAGGGCATATGAACTTGAATTGCTGAGTCAATTCATATGAGATCCATTATTCTGACATTAGCCATCCTGGCACTGGTCTTTGCAATGGCGGGGGCCGGGTGTACCACGACGAATCCCCCGGCCACCACACCAACCGCACCATCCACTCAGTCTCCGACTGCCATCCCGACATCCACCGTGACGGTGAAGCCCACGGCAACCATGTCTGCCGATCAGCAGCGGGTGTTCGCGTTTGTCTCCGAGGGGGTCGTATACGGCCGTGAACACGGGAGGCAGGCGTCGCTCGCTGAATTCAATAACCCGAACGGCTCTTTCGTCCGGGGAGACCTGTTTATATTCGCAGGTGATTACAACGGGACATCCCTCGCATCCATTGCCCTGCCCCAGCGGGTGAATACGTCTTTCAACAATGATGTCGATGTGACCGGCCAGTATTACATGCGCAACAAGGTCAACCTCTCACGGAGCGGCGGCGGGTTTATCATCATCTATTTCCCGAATCCAGCCCATAACTTCACACCAGAACCGAAGCTCTGCTACGTGCACGATGTTGACGGGACCTATTGGATTGGGGCAGGCATGTATAACCAGTCAAATGTGACGGCCCGACTGTGAGACCTCCCAGCTGATGCACCAAATGGACTCTGGAGACCTGGACGAATTGCCCGGGGGCAGGAAGACCGGCAGGTGTGGCCTTTGTGCCCGGCATGCCCCCTGCCTCATAAATTCCATCAGCAGGACCGGCTATCCTGAACCTGATCGCCTGCGCCGGGCTCCTGTTGGTCACTAACCATTTCGAAACTCTGGCGACCATTTCAGTTATCGCCACGTTGATCCCGTACATTTTCCTCTGCCTCAGCTCGTGGGTATCCTTTACCGATACCAGGTCACGGATTGTCGCCGGCTTTGGCGCACTGTCTACAGCTGCTATTCTGGGCCTGTATTTTTTTGTATGATCTTGCTCATAAATTCTTTTTTGAAACAGCGTTCGGACTGGTAAACTATTTGAACAGGAGGATCGCTATAACCCATAGCAAACAGGAAATTACGAACAGCAACATGGGGGACAGACACTATCATGAATTTCAATAATTTTACCATCAAATCACAGGAAGCCGTAACGAAAGCAACGGAACTTGCAACGGCAAAAGAGAACCAGGCCATCGAGACTTCCCATATACTGAAGGGGATGCTGTTGGTAGATGAGAATGTCATACCATACCTGCTGAGAAAACTGAATGTAAATCTCGATGCTTTCACCGCAGAACTCGACAGCATCATCAGTTCATATCACCAGGTGAGCGGAGGGGAGCAGTACCTCTCAAACGATGCCACAAAAGCCCTGCAGAGAGCCATCGCACTTTCCCAGGAATCAAAGGATGAATTTGTCTCCCTTGAGCATCTCCTCCTGGGAATTCTTTCGGTGAACGACCGTACCTCAAAACTGCTGAAGGAGAACGGGGTCACTGATAAAGACCTGAAAACTGCCATAAGCCAGTTGAGAAAAGGTGCTACAGTAAACAACCAGGACGCGGAAGAGACCTATAATGCCCTGAACAGGTTTGCCCGGAACCTGAATGATCTTGCCCGCACCGGAAAACTCGATCCGGTCATCGGTCGTAACGAAGAGATCCGCAGGGTGCTGCAGATCCTTTCACGAAGAACAAAAAACAACCCGATCCTCATCGGGGAGCCCGGCGTGGGAAAAACAGCCATTGCCGAAGGCCTCGCTCACCGGATCATCGACGGGGATGTACCGGAAAACCTGAAATCGAAACAGATCTATTCCCTCGATATGGGTGCCCTGATCGCCGGGGCAAAATTCAAGGGAGAATTTGAAGAACGGCTGAAAAGCGTGGTCAAGGAAGTGATCTCCGCCGAAGGGGAAATCATCCTTTTCATTGACGAGATTCACACCCTCGTCGGGGCCGGTGCCAGCGAGGGTGCAATGGACGCGGCCAATATTCTCAAACCTGCCCTTTCACGAGGGGAATTGCATGTTATCGGTGCAACGACCTTAAAAGAATTCCAGAAATATTTTGAAAAGGACAAAGCGCTTGAGCGGCGTTTTCAGCCGGTGATGGTCAATGAACCCGATACCCTGGATGCCATCTCAATCCTTCGCGGAATCAAGGAGAAATACGAGACCCATCACCATGTACGAATCAAGGATGAGGCAATCATTGCCGCCGTTGAACTTTCGCAGCGATACATCTCCGACCGCTTCCTTCCCGACAAGGCAATTGACTTAATCGACGAGGCTGCATCAAAGCTCCGGCTCGAGATCAACTCGGTACCGGAAGAACTCGAAACGATAGAACGCAGGATCCGCCAGCTGGAAATTGAACGGGAAGCCATTAAACGTGAAAAAGACCAGGGCAAATTGAAGGTCCTGAATGAAGAGATCGCGAACCTGACCGAGGAACGAAACCGCCTGAAGGCAAAATGGCAGGCGGAGAAAGATATTGTTGAACAGATACAGTCACGTAACAACGAGATCGAGAAACTGAAATTCGACGCCGAAAGTGCCCTCCGTACCGGCGATCTGGGCAAGGTGGCAGAGATCCGGTATGGCCGTATCCCGGATATCGAGAAGGCCATGGAGGGATTGAAAGAAAACCTGACCATGCTGCAAAAGGACTCCGCAATGGTGAACGAGGAGGTGGACGCAGAGGAGATCGCCGAAGTGGTCTCCCGCTGGACCGGCATTCCCGTGAGCCGGATGCTGCAAAGTGAAAAACAAAAACTGCTGGGGCTCGAAGCAGAACTACACAAGCGTGTCGTAGGCCAGGAGGAAGCCATCGGGGCAGTTTCCGATGCAATACGCCGGAGTCGTGCCGGGTTGCAGGACACGAAACGTCCGATCGGGTCGTTCATCTTCTTAGGGACGACCGGTGTGGGAAAGACTGAACTGGCAAAAGCCCTGGCTGAAATCCTTTTCAACAACGAGAACAGTATGGTGCGGATCGATATGTCGGAATACCAGGAACGGCATACCGTTTCGAGGCTGATCGGTGCGCCCCCGGGTTACGTGGGATACGAAGAAAGCGGGCAACTGACAGAAGCTGTACGGAGAAAGCCCTATTCCGTGGTATTACTGGATGAAATCGAAAAAGCCCACCCGGATGTATTCAATATCCTGTTGCAGGTCCTTGACGATGGCCGTTTGACAGACAACAAAGGCCGTACTGTGGATTTCAAGAATACTATTATCATCATGACATCGAACATCGGGTCGCACATCATCCAGGAAAACCTGGAACATGTCACCGAAAAAAACCGGGAAGAGGTATTTGATAAAACCCGGGAACAGGTGTTTGACTTGCTTAAGAAGACCATCCGGCCCGAGTTCCTCAACCGGATTGATGAGATCGTCATGTTCAAACCGCTCACCAAAGATGAGATCCAAACGGTTGTCGAGCTTCAACTGGGTATGGTCCAGAAAATGCTCGAGAAGAGTGATATCCGGCTAAGGGCAACAAAGAACGCCATCCAGTTAATTGCTAGCCTGGGCTTTGACCCGCAATTCGGTGCAAGGCCGATCAAACGTGTGATCCAGAAAAACCTGCTGAATGAATTGTCAAAAATGATCCTGGAAGGAAACGTAAACAAAGACAAGGAAATCGTGGTTGACGAGAAAGAAGGAAAGCTGACATTCATGAATACCTGATCCCGGACCTTAAGGATTTAATAGTACTCCACCCTCGCAAAAGGAAAAAGGTTTGCGATTAACCAAAAAAATTATAGAAATTAAATTTTTGGGGCTATCATCGAAATGTACGATCGTGATACCTGAGCCTGGTTCGTACCCGATTTATTCTTTAAGAGATATTCAATCAGATCCTGGCCGTGTTTAAGGATAAATGACTGGATCTCATCTTCGTTTGCCGGAGCTTCTGTTGAAAGTGACTCCCCGCACACCCCGCAATAATCTGGAACCGGGGGCATAATCATGTGACAATTCGGGCAGATTTTTGGCTCTAAGACAGACTTACTTTCCTCATCATCGGCATCTTCAAGGCCATAGAAACGCCGCATTTCTATATCGATCTCTGTCCCGGTGAGGTGAGCATAGGTCCTGAGCATATTCGAATTAACAGAGCCCCACAAGATCAACTTGATGACACTCTCTGACACCCCTTCGCCGACCATATGGGTAATTCGGGAATGAAGGAATAGGTGGGGGGTAATGTGCTTACTGATCCCTGCCCGGGTTGCTAGGCGTTGGATTTGCCGTATTGCCGCCGGATTTGTAAGACGTGTGCCCCGGTGTTTTACAAACACGGGTGAATCCCCTTCCGGGAAACCAGGATAATCCGCTCTCCACTGAGTGATGTACTCTTTCAATGCGATGATGGGGATGTATCTCGGGATATTCGTCTTGAATTTTACGTTCACAACGAGACCCGTTTTGTTGAAGGTGATATCGCCCCATTTCATCTGCCCGACTTCACCGATCCGCATCTCACCCTCATAGATCATGGTGATGATTGTTCGGTCGTAACTCCGGTTGCAGGTCGCGATAAGCAACTTCACCTCTTCCTGGGTGAGAAGGGAGGCCGCAGTCTTTGTCATCGGATTGGCATTGGGAATCTTGATCCGCCGGATTTTCTTTTCGGGCAACTGGGCATACTCATTTTCGATGAGCCAGTTGAGAAATTGTTTCAGGATAAGGATCCAGTCATGACGGGTGTTCTGCATGAACGGGGTCCCTTTGGAGTTCAGACCATTGTTCCTCGCCTCGATGCCGGCATACACATCCCCGATGGTGAGCTCAGGATATGACGACATGAAACGACGCCACCCAATAAGGGTGTACGTGATCTTGTTTGTCCGTGACAGGCTGATACCTGCGGCAGCTCTTCTCTCATTTACGAACTCATTTATGAGAGAAATGTCTTTCTTCGTTGCAACTCCTTTAGAGAGCGCCTTTTCGACAGAGCGGCCCATATAGGCCGTTTTCATACAGGAAAACGGTACGTTTGCACTGACATTTGTGGAAGATGTAACAAGAAAAGGTCTGATAGGTACTACAAGAACTTTTTGTTGGGGCTTTGAACATGGTGTTCTTAAGCCTCAGCCGGGCTTTTACATACTGTGTGTAAATCAGCCCCCTATTTATAGATCCACGCTGATTTAGTGCATGGCTCCCCGAAAAACTGTATTAAAAACGTCCACTTCTGTTACAGGATTTCATTCCATTCGGTCTGATCGGAATAAAAGGGTGCTCGAGAAGGCGTTGGCTGATAACAGGATCACCGGGGAGGATGCCACCCTGATCAAGGCCTTCGTTTCAGAGCTTGAGTCGGTCCATAATATCGGCACCCTGCGTGCAATCAAGATTGTATCAACCCTTGTTGGTATCCGGCGATTTATCGGGCCATTCGCAGAACTTACCATCACGGATGTATATGCAGGAATAACCGAGTTAAAAACGGCGACCAATAAGCATGGGAAACCTTTCAAAAAGAACAGCATCTACGATTTTGTGCGAGTCCTTAAACCATTCTGTCTTTGGATGATTGAGAATAATCACTCTTCATTACCCGAGAAAAAGGTACTGAAACTTCAGGTCCCAAGCCGGGATCCCATGACCAAGGTTGCCTCAGATCTCCTTACGGTCGATGAGATTAATACAATGATCAAGGCCTGCTGCAGAACGGTCGATCGGGCACTTATCATGACTTTGTACGAGGGAGGGTTTAGGATAGGTGAGATCGGGATGCTGAAATGGAGTGATCTCGTTTTCGATGTCCGTGGTGTGGTGGCGAATGTCCGTTTTAAAACGGAAAAGCCACGATATGTCCG
>JBAXJR010000053.1:0-14979 GCA_037137755.1 Methanomicrobiales archaeon
GTAGAGGTCTACATGGGTGAGGAAGACATCGCACGGCAGAGGCTGAACGTGTTCCGGATGGAATTGATGGGGGCGAAGGTTATCCCTGTCCGTACCGGGTCCAGGACCTTAAAAGACGCGGTAAACGAAGCCCTGCGTGACTGGGTCGGGAATGCCGCCGATACACATTACCTGATCGGGTCCGTGGTCGGCCCACACCCGTTCCCAATGATTGTCCGGGAATTTCAGACAGTTATCGGCCGTGAAGTAAGAAAGCAGTCAATGAATGCTGAAGGGCGGCTCCCGGATCAGCTGATCGCCTGTGTCGGGGGCGGGTCGAATGCGATCGGGTTATTTCACCCGTTCATCCGGGACAATGCTGCCATGACCGGGGCTGAAGCCGGGGGTCATGGTCTTTTGAGCGGTGAACACGGAGCAACACTCTGCGGGGGCAGTCCGGGTGTTCTTCACGGGGCATTTTCCTACCTCCTGCAGGATGAAAACGGCCAGATCCAGGAGACCCACAGCATATCTGCAGGCCTTGATTACCCGGGAGTCGGTCCTGAACACAGCATGTTAAAGGATACCGGGAGGGTGCACTACATGGCGGTGAATGATGACGAAGCCCTTTCAGCGTTCCGCTATCTCCCCCGTAGGGAAGGGATCATTCCGGCAATGGAGTCTGCCCACGCGATCGCTGCTGCGATAAGGATGAAAGATGAATTCTCCCGTGATGATATCGTGGTTATCAACCTGTCTGGTCGTGGAGACAAGGATGTCGCCGGGGTGGCAGCGATTCAGGGGGGTGTCCGGTGAGTCGTATCGGGGAGGCCTTTACGTCCGCCGGAAGGCCTCTGTTCATCGCGTTTATCGTGGCAGGTGACCCGGACTTTGAAAGATCAGTTGCCGCAGCAAGGGTCCTGATTGAAGGTGGGGCGGATATTATCGAGTTAGGGGTCCCGTTTTCTGATCCTGTGGCAGACGGACCAACGATACAGAGGGCTGATGTCAGGGCACTTGATGCAGGAGCCACTCCTGAAATGGTGTTTGAAATTGTCCGGCGTATCAGGCGGTTCTCAATGGTGCCGGTTGTGCTCCTTACCTATTACAATATTGTCCATCACCGGGGAATCTCGCGGTTCTACAGGGATGCAGGGGTGGCAGGTGTCGATGGGATACTGATTGCTGACATGCCTGTTGAGGAGTCCCGGCCGGTGATGAAGGCCGCGGCAGAGACCGGTATCGACCAGGTATTTATGGTCTGCGAGACGACCTCGCCTGAAAGGCTCGGAAAGATATTGAAAAATGCACGGGGATTTCTATACCTGGTCTCCCATATGGGTGTTACCGGTGTCTTATCCGCCCTGCCTCCCGGGGCAACGGCGTTTGTCAGGCAGGTACGGGATACAACGACTATGCCGCTCGCTGTAGGCTTCGGTGTCGCAACACCTGCCCATGCCGCAAGCCTCTATAAGGCCGGTGCGGATGCAGCCATTGCAGGGAGTGCCATCGTTGCCATTATTGAAAAATACAGGGATGATGCGGATGGTATGGAGAAGACCCTGAAAGATTATGCAATTTCAATGCGGGCTGCAACAAAAAGGCAGGGCGGGGTGTAACTTCCTTCCTTTCCCGGATAATTCCGCGATCAAGAAATTTTCGGGACAGATGGGGTGTGGCGGGCAGGTGGGAACCACCCCTCCTGTCAACGTACTTCCTATTCCTTTTTAAAAATATGGTGGGTTTCAGCCTGTTTTATTCTTCTGTTTTGTGCCATGCGGATTGTCAACGAAAAACCGCCTGAACCTTACCGTGAGACTGCAACAGAGAAGAACCATACTCCAAATATGACCAGGAACACCCCGCATAATGTGTTTATTGCACGATAACCGTTATCTGAAAGTAGTGTCCTCCCCCGGTGGATGGTGACCGATACAACGGTGTACCAGGTAATTTCGGCAATCCAGTGTCCGACTAGGAACGCTGCACCGAGAATGAGGCCCCCTTCAAGTCCGGCCAAAATCATCGCACTACCAATGGACAATCACCAGACCCAGAAGAAAGGTTTTGCGAGGCTGGTAACTACCCCGGATAGAAATATCTGCCTGATACCCCTGGTTCTGGTGGGCCCCCCCCGGATTTCGCCATGCTGACACCTTCCGTCAGTGTTTCGGACAGGCTCATCGTACGGCTCCCCAGGACTGTCATGATTCCAAAAATTACGAGAGCGACACCCCCGAATGCAGCGATCAGCCATGAGTACTGGCCTGCGACGGTGATGAGTTCCACAAGGATCAGGACAAAAACGACAAATTCAACAAGGCAGTGTCCCGCGGTGATAACAGGTCCCGCATACCAGCCATATTCAACTGATGCCCTTATGGTCGCAACCAGTGTAGGGCCCGGGGTTAATGCCCCGGTAAGCCTGATGGCAAACGCGACAAGCAGCATCTCCTGGAGGGTATACACGGAATATTCCTCTGACTATTACGTTAATGGACAACCTGGAATATCTTTTTCCCGGGACCTGATGGTCACATTTAGCCCCATAGGTCATGCAAAATCATGGTCATATAATCATAATGGCCGAGGTTTCCGGTTCTTCGCATTAACCAATTCCAGGCATAATTTCGACCTGCTGCGGCTGGATTGTCTTTGCCCCCGGCGCCGCTAGACTACCAGCCTTCTTTTCATGAGATTAATTGAGAGGAGGAAGAGGGCCGTGGTAACAATGACAATCCATGCCAGGTTAAAGAGCATCAAGGTAGAAAACATGGTCAGTGTGAGGCCACGACAGATACTTACCACATTGGTGAGGGGGAGGAACACGTAGGCGAAGACCTGCAGAGCTGGCGGAAGGACGGTTATCGGGAAGAATGTCCCGGAAAAGAGCAACATTGGTGTGATGAACAGGAATGAGGGGTAATTCAGGGCATCGATACTCGGAGTGACCGCGGTAAAACACATTGCAATGCATGCGAAAAGGAGTCCTCCGAGGAACGCAAAGGGGATAAGTAGCAGGGATGTGGGTAAATCCACTACGCCGAACAGGACGAGGACCGGTAGCATAAGGCTCGTGTATATCATGCTCCGTGTCGCACCCCAGAGCAGTTCCCCGGCAATTACTTCTTCGATGGAAACCGGTGTCGCAATGATTGCATCAAAGGTTTTTCCGTAATACATCCTGACATAGGAACCATAGGTACACTCAAAAAAGGCCGAATTCATTATTGATACGGCGACAATTGCCGGTGCAATGAAGTCAATGTAGGGCACGTCCCCGATATACCCTACAAACCCGCCAAGTCCGAACCCAAGCGCAATGAGGTAAAGGAACGGTTCGATAAAGGGCGGTACAAGGTTGACCCGCCAGGTTTTTTGGAACACATCCAGGTTACGCCGCCAGACGGTCCATGCATTCCCTGTGAGTCGCGGGACTGAGAACAGATCCCAAATCATTCCCTGAGTCCCCTCCCGGTCAGCTTGAGAAAGACATCCTCGAGTGTTGCCGCCCGTGTCAGGACCCTTTTTGCATCACATTTCGAGAGAAGCTGCTGGGCGACCATCCGTGGATTGTCAGTGACGACCTGGACCATGTCCCCCGCCACCTCGTATGGGATACCTATCTCATCCAGACACGCTACTACCCCGGGTGAATGTTCAGCCTCAACAATCCCGCTTCCCACGTGATCCCTGACAAGATCTGCAGGCGACCCTTCGACAAGAATAGTGCCATTATTCATGATTACGAGCCTGTCACAAAGCCTTTCTGCCTCCTCGAGGTAATGTGTAGTGAGGACAATAGTATTTCCCAACGACCGCAGAAGTTTCAGTTTCTCCCAGATCAGGTGCCTTGCCTGTGGATCAAGACCAATCGTCGGCTCATCGAGGATAAGGAGTTTTGGCTGGTTCACGAGTGCCCTTGCAAGGATAAGGCGCCGTTTCATCCCCCCTGATAACTTTTCGATATTGACATCCCGTTTCTCAGACAGCTGGACAAAATCAAGGAGTTTTTCCGCCCTCTCTTCTGCGATCTCCTTTGGGATCCCAAAATAGCGCGAATATACAACGAGGTTTTCATAGGTGGAGAATTCGGTATCAAGGTTGGTCTCCTGGGGGACAACACCTATCATTGCCTTAATCTTGTGGCTGTCTGTGCCCGGGTCCATGCCGAAAACTGACAGGGAACCAGAGGTCCTCGGTGATGCGCATTGGATAATTTTCATCGTCGTGGTTTTTCCGGCTCCGTTCGGCCCCAGGAAACCGAATACCTCGCCAGGTCTGACTGCAAAGCTGATGGTATCGACTGCCGTAAACGAATCAAACTGCTTAACAAGGTTAACCGCCTCGATTACCGGCTCCATAATGCTTACAACTAGATAGGGTGTTCTCTCTACATCTCCTTTGCGGGAGGAAAAAATAGGTTGATCCCCCGGGCTCCTTTTGGGGTGCCAGGTCACAACCCGGGCGCTGGACGCTTAACCCTGCTGCGATATGCGAGGTTTCAGCAGGAAGGTTGTGCTGTCCCTGACATTGATCGTGATACCTGATACCGTGACGCTATAGGTATCGACGATGAACCCGTCAGTAGGAAAAGAAAATGACCAGGAATTGGGACCGCCCGGTGTGCCTTCCATAACGGGTGCGATACCGGATACCCCGGTAAAGGACTGGCTGATGCTTTTTGGTGCCGGACCGAAGGATGATGAGACCACTTCAATAAGCAGGGGGTCCCCGGCGGCGAGGATGGTTGTCCCCCGGAGCGTTATCGTGTCCCCTACATGGTAATCCCCAACCGGTTCAAGGAAAAAAACACCCGGATGCGTGGTATTTACCGGGGCCTCACTACCTGGCGACGTATTGATCTGTCCAGCAGGGGCCGGTAAAGCCGGTACGGTTTCAATCACCTGTGTCACCAAAGGCCCGGATATCTGGGCTGTAATGTTTGGAGTGGATGGCACATATGAGGTACATCCAATGATCAGCACTATAAAGAGGAGAACTACGACTATGGCCAGAACAAATTTCATACCTCTCTTCTGGTCGCGGCATGGAATAAAAATGATCCGTAACCCCCGGAAGTTGGGAGGTTTATCAAGGTTTGGCCATGCGATGTGTGTCCTGTAATCATATTATAAACCCGTGGACCTGTGTGAAACCCGGTTTTCCTGTAAAACCGGAATCCCGCTGGGAACTCTGTTGAAGAGATCAGGGTTTATCATAGTACCGGTTTTTTTACTGTACACGGAAATATTACCTACCAATGTCCACCTCACGTGGTCTTTCCGGTCGTCTGATGGATATCGGACCGGTGAGGCGTCATAGCCTG
Source organism: Methanomicrobiales archaeon (assembly GCA_037137755.1). GTDB lineage: Archaea > Halobacteriota > Methanomicrobia > Methanomicrobiales > Methanospirillaceae > CAIKOD01. The sequence continues at coordinate 5,309 of JBAXJR010000053.1, forward strand.
ATCGCGTTCTCATCCTCAATCGGGGTGACAGTAATCGGCTTTTTTGCGACGATCTATATCGCCCATAATGCGGGTGCCGCGGCACTTGGAGGTTTTTTTCTTCTCCTCGCGTATGTGGGGGTCATCGGTCTTTTTACGGATGGTGGTGTCAGCGGTGCGGCACTTCAGCGTATTAGTGAGGGGGGCTCACAGGACGAGTATTTCTCTGCACATGCTGCCATGCGGGGGGTACTCCTTGCTGCAACCATAACCCTCCTTCTTGCCGCCCGGCCACTTTTTGTCGATCTCAACCAGTCAGGTCTTTTTCTCTGGCTGCTCGTGGCACTCGTGGTCACAACAGCGGCCGGCATTATCTCCACGGCTGTATACGGAAGCGGGAAGGTCGGTATCCTGCAGATTGCGGACCTGGCAAACAATATAGTCCGGTTCATCGTGCAGGTCATTGCGGTATACATTGGGTACTCCGTGGGGGGACTCGCTGCGGGTTTCATTGCCGGGATCATCGCCGGGATGCTCATTAATATGCAGGTCCTTTCAATGAAGATCGTGAGGTTCGGACGGCGGACTATCCTGGGCCTACTTTCTTTTTCGGGGTGGGCGTTCATCACCGGCCTGACCGGTGCCCTGCTGGGATATGCAGATACCATTCTTGTCGGATATTTCCTTTCAAATTCAGAAATTGGGATGTATAAGACGTCATTTCAACTGGCAACCATCGCACTTTTTGTGATGGTTGCCCTCCGTACTGCATTGTATCCTAAAGTCGCAGCATGGATGAAAGCAGGTGAGACCAGATCGGTAGAAACCGCCCTGTCCCGTGCCATTACCTATTCACTGGCACTCGCAGTGCCAGCTGCATGTGGTGCATGGGTCCTCGGCAGCAGTCTCCTTTACTACCTGTACGGGGCATCGTTTGTTGCTGCCGGGCCTGCCCTGTCCCTTCTCTTTATGGTTGAGCTCGTCACCGTCTTCCTTTCACTTGAGACGATGTGCCTCGGGGCGCTTGATATGCCGAAGAGTGTTTTCCTGGTCACCGCGATTGGGGCCGCATCAACGATCCTGCTTGATATCCTGTTGATCCCATTGTACGGTATAACAGGGGCAGCTCTTGCACTTCTCCTTGGTACCGGCATTTTTGCACTGGCAGCTCACCAGGTCCTTAAAAAACGTATACAGGTCCGCATAGAAAAAAAACCGGTGCTATCGATCGTTGTATCATCGCTGGTGATGGCTCTCTGCGTGTCAGGCTACCAGTATGTAATTCCGGATACGAATGTTTTTCTCATCGCCGGTGCTGTGGTTGTTGGAATGTTGATATATTCCCTTCTCCTGATGCGGCTTGACCGGGGCATACGGGATGAAGTGCGTGACCTGGTAACAGGAATTGGTTTCCCCTGGCCGGGCAGGTTGTAAATGCAATTATTTTTTAGGTTTATGGTAATGAATAACGACCCGCCTGCTTATCCGTTATCAGGCAAAAATTAGTCCAGCGTGCTGAAGGGTAACAACATGGATCGACTTTCAAACGACCGGAAGATATTGTTCTTCCTGTTCCTGCTCGGTTTCTTCGCAATTTTTTCAACAACCCTCTCCAAAAGTCCGGTACTGCCGCTTTTTGCACAGGCCTTATGGTCTGGTGACGCAACCCTTGGGATGATCTCGGCCGTATCCCCGTTTGCAGGGATTTTATTTTCATTTCCTGTCGGGGTTCTCTCTGATAAACTCGGGAAAAGGCGGCTCCTGATCGTGTCCGGTGCAGTGTTTGTCATTGCACCACTCCTGTACCTTTTCATCAGTGACCCGCTGATGCTTATCCCTGTACGGTTCTTCCACGGGCTTGGGACCGCGATCCTTGGTCCTGTTGCTGCAGCATTACTGGTCGATCGGTTCCCGGGAAGGAAAGGGGAAGTCCTTGGGCAGTATTCCGCGGCAACACTGGTGGGACGGTCACTGGCACCTCTCACCGGCGGGGTCATTATTTCCTATTTTGCCGCGGCCCCGGGTCTTATTAGTTACCAGGTCGTTTACGTTGTGGCCTTTCTTTTTGCAATACCTGCCTTCGCAATTACACTCCTGTATTCTGAAAATGATCCCCATGACATAGCGTTCACGCAGTTTAAGGAGTTTACCAGGAGTTTTGGGGCATTTTTTGGTGACCGGGTACTCCGAGCCACGGCTTTTGTAGAAATGGCGACATATTTCTCATTTGGTGCTTTCGAAACATTTTTCCCGGTTTTCCTGTTTGACCGGGGGTTTGCCGCCTTTGAAATCGGGATGATCTTCTCGGTCCAGGTTGTATTGATGGCTGTCACAAAACCGCTGTTTGGCCGTGTCGCAGACCGGGTGGACAAGCGGCTCCAGATAATCGTTGGCCTGTTCCTGATTGGATCTTCAGTGGCATTCATACCGTATTTCTCCAGCCTCCCTGTTTTCCTCCTGATCAGCATCACTGCGGGTCTTGGATTATCTCTCTCAACGGTTGCAACCGGGGCGTACGTTGGTGAGATTGCTGCAAAAAAGGAGATCGGTGCATCGATGGGTGCACTTTCATCGACGATGGATATCGGGCATTCTCTCGGGCCCCTGATCACCGGGCTCATCATCGGTTACACGCTGAGCTACAAGGCGGGTTTTATGGTGGGATTTGCACTGACCCTGGTCACCGCTGTGTTTTTTATGTGGTCCGTGATAAAAACAGGGACAGAATAGATCACGAGGCAATAACGGTTCAGGCTGGAACACAGTATATGCCTTTTTCAGCTATCCATCGCGGACAATCCCCCGGAATGCCCCGGCCACGGGTAAAATCCTGTTTTATTAATTTCGCCGGTAACCCTCATTGATCATCCCGGTAAGCCAGCGGTCAAGATAGGTGACCAGCTCGTTCTTAATGGTGAGGTTTACCGATCCTGGATCAGGGTATACGACTTTCCTGCATTTCTGGTCCTGGTACGTGAGTGGTTCGGCTAATTTTCTCTCATGGTCAACCCTGATCTCCATATCAGGGTCTGGGACCATAATGCCATCCACTACCCTGTTCCTGGCAATTGCATAGCGGTCAGGTGCAAGCCGGTCGATGTAAAGTGGTGTGAGCGGGTCGTTTTTAATGACATCATACTCGCTCACCGAGAGTACCCCTATTACCTCCAGCTTGTGGTAGATCGCACGATACACTTCAGTCATTTCAGGTTCAAGTCCTTGTGTGGTTATATAATCTGATCCAGGGGGATGATCATAAATGTTATCCTTCCTGCTACCCGCTGGTGGCACTCGTAACCTTAATATCCCCCCTGCATAATCCATTCTCTCGGGGTGGGTAGGTATGGATTGAGCTGATCTCCGGCAATCCCCTGGAACGGCACCGGAAGGTGGACTACAATGGTAATGGAAGAAAAAATGATATAACATTTGATGTACTGCCCGACAGTACTGCTCTTTCACCCGTGTGCAGATACGACAAGCGGGATCACCAGGCAGGTCAGCAGGAGCATCGGTGCAATGCTGTGCAGGGCGGCAGCGGCATATAATGCCTGCTTTGCCCTCCGGATTGCGCCGATACTTTTTCCGATGACCTGTGCCTTGTATTTTTTTGAAACATTCATATCTTTCACCTGTATGGAACCAATGATTCGGGGACCTCTTGTTGAGATGCCCTTCATCACCGGTCCTCGTGTATTGGGTGATTACCCGGCCCGGATATAATGGGATGATGCCACTAGTAGGTCAATACACCCTGGTTTGTTGTACAGAGAACCTTTTGTTCCACTGATCTAACCTGTGCTGTAATTGATTGTCAGGATGAGGTCATTTTTTGCCGGAAACGCGGGAACTGTTCATTACTACCAGTACCGCTGCAATGATCGGGGCGGCTGTGACGGGAAACATCCCGGAAGGAGTGGTTGCAGCGGGTGTCGGTGTCGGGACTGGTGTAAGAGCTGCGGATATAAGGGCACTCTGACCGGGCGAAAGCTGAATCATGGTAGAATAGTCAGAATATCCGGTCATCCGGATGGAAAGCGTGTGTTTTCCCACAGGGACTGAAGGAAGCGTGAGTGGGGTAATTCCCTGCAGTGCATTATCAAGAAACACGGACGCACCGGAAGGGACCGAGATTATCTCGACCGATGCGTAGGGGGCCGGGTTTGGACTCCCGGCAAGATTTGCGGATATCGTCGACGTCATACCAGCCACAATTTCCACAGTTTCAGAATATCCCTGGTAGTTGGAAAGTTTCAGCTCGACTGAATGAGGCCCCGGGGCGATCCCGGTAAAGGTGGTCAGCTCGCCTGCATGGGTAACCCCGTTGTAGGTACCGTCAATATAAATACCCGCTCCGGCAGGATCTGAAGAAATACGGATGTTTCCGGTTGTAGGCTCTGTAAAGGGGACGAGGGTGAAGGAGAGGTAGGTAGTTGTTCCCTCTTCAATTATCACCTTCCCGTTGATGTCCTGGTATCCATAATGTTTCAGGACGACGACGTGGGTTCCCGTGGCGATACTCCCTACAACGGTTGAGGTTTTACCCTTATAGATATCGTCGATATAGAGATCGGCACCCCCCGGGGAGGTTACTACCTGTAATGCACCGGTACTCGTCAGTGGATACAGGTATGCAGTAACCTCGGTGGTCTGGCCCGCAACAACCTCCACCGGCCCTGAGTAAGGGGTGAATCCCGAAAGAAATGCCTGGATAACATGTCCTCCTACAGGGACGCTGGTATAGATCCAGGGGGACATCTGTCCCATGGTCCCATCGAGATTCACCAGGGCTCCTGTCGGGCTGGATATAACTTGTATCGATCCTGTGGCCTCTGTTGGTTGCAGTGGTGCAAAAACAGGAATTCTCTGGCCTGCAACAGGGTTTTGGGAGTATGACTCGGTCCAGGTAATATACCCGATCTTCGAAACGCTGATGGTGTGGCCAGGTGTGCTTGAACTGAATACCGGGACCGTTATGGGAGTTTCGCCGACAAATCTCCCGTCAAATACGACGTCAGCCCCGTTAGGGCTGGAACCAACTTGGTAGTACCCATAATCACCGGAAGGCTGGTCGGGAACCTGCCCTAACACATCCGCAATTACTCCTGCCTGGCTGAAAAAGAAGATACCGGCTATCAAAAATAACCGGAAAAGTGTTTTGGATCCGGACTGCATCGGTACACCTCACCTGTACCACGGACTTCGTTTCACTGATTAATAAATTACTGCCATTTCTTTCGGGTGATATGGACTCTATAAAAAAACGTGTATGAAGCCAGATGTCTTCTCACCGAAGAAATGAAAATTTTAAAGGCCATTTTTTTACACCCATTGCGTTGTTGGATCAAAAATTTAATATGAAAATGTCCCTTCTTGGTATTCAATTTTCATCATGTATGCTTGTGGCCCTTTGGCATCATGTACGTTTTCATGACAAAAGGTCCCGGTAAAATTCCGGGAAAAAAGATCGTCACCCGGTGTTTATTGATGTAATCCTAAATCCATCGTACTGGTTTGCTGGTATGCCAGAACCTCACCCCTGCTTCTTCCAGGGCTCAGCTCCGCCGTTGCGGCGGCCCAGGTTTGGATAGATCCTGTTTCCGTAATCTCTGAAACTTCATGGGACTCCTGCCCGGAGAATATCTTTCCAGGGGTTGGACAGGAACGGGGTGAAACCGTCTCATTTCCATGTAACCACCACTTTTTTGGGATATCGAGAGGGCATCAACAGCGCTGCCAGCGCAATAATTCATATAGGTGATCCCGGGTGTAAAAAAAACCCGGGCATAGTAGTAACGTAACCAGGGTACTCCTGCGGCCTGTCAGGGTTGAAGGTTCCGTTGTAGTATAAACCTGGAGATATCGGTCGGCTTTTGTGAACAGTATACGCGCATGCTACTTTTTAACTAATTAAACAATTATTTGGAGATAAACGAGAAAAAACCGGGATGTTCTGTAAAAAACCGGGTTAATGAGATCATAGTATTATTCCATTATTGCTTCAATAAACCGGTATTATAAAAAAATAAAGGGTTTCCACTGAAATATATTAACAATATTATTTATATTAACTACAGTTTCAATAAAAAAAGTATAGTTAGTGATTATAACATTTTTAATAATTTCAATAAAAAATATATTTTTTATTATAGATACATTTATTACATAAAATATAAAATATACTCTTGTGGCAAAGACTGTCTCGGTGACAGAAGCGGCGTACGATGCGCTTGTATCCATAAAACGGGGAAAGATGACTTTTTCCGATGTGATCATGAGCATGTACAACGACCTGTACGGGACAGTGGACGAAGAAGAAGAAGAAAAAGATCAGAAGGCCAGGCCTGGGAGAATGAAGAGATGACAGAGACCGACATCTCGGATATCAGCAACCTCCTGCATGATCTCGCCACGTCGGGGACGATCACCATGAGCAAGGCAGATGATTTCATCTGGCTTCTCAAAATGAGGATCGCCCTGATGGAGATCGAATTCGGCGAGCAAGATGCTGATCGCGCCTCACCTGCCCGTCCCAGCTGGCAATTCTATCGTCCAGTGCCCGGTGTAAACCCGGAAACGCCAGTCTGACCACACCGCTCATCTCACACTGAAAAGATCGGTAAGCAAAGTAAGCAACGTAAGCAAGAAGACCTTTCCTCAAAACGGGGTGCCCGGCCGCGGAAGAGCGGTCCCGGTTCCGGGTGCCCCCATATTAGCAACCCGCCACTAGTTCATGGTTTTCTGCCTGATTTCCCAGAAAACTACCATCCGCTCTGCCGAATATAATACGTGAAGGTATGAGTTAAAAAAAGATTTCCCGAAAAGCCGGGATAGTCTAATTTAATCCTTTTTTTCCGCTGTATTCTCTGGTTTTGGTGGTTTCACATAGGTGATATGGAAGAGTTCAGCCCCTGGTCTTACTGTTACGGGGGGGATATAATGTGTGTCCATAGTGAGGCATTTTACCGGGCATGTCTCCACGCATGAATTGCATACGTTGCAACGGAGGCGGTTAATCTGCCAGGTCTTTTCTTTTGGTTCCACCCATATTGCCTGGCTCGGGCACTTTTTCTGGCATATCCTGCACGAAATGCACCTGCTCACATCGATTACCACGTGTCCCCGTGACAGGGGTGTTATTTTTGCGGTTTTTACGGGATACATCAGGGTTGCAGGCTTTCGGAAGACACTCCTTGCAACAGTTCCAACCATCTCAAAAATTCCCATTCCAGTTCACCTCTCCGCACACCCGATACACGGGTCTATTGAGTGGACAATTACTGGTACATCTGCAAGTTCGCAACCTTTCAGCATCGCAACGAGCGGGGGGATATTTGTGAAGGTCGGTGTCCTGACACGGGACCTGACAAGGTTCTTTGTCCCGTTGCCTTTCAGGTAATGGACCAGTTCTCCCCGTGGCTGCTCAACCCGTGTGAAGTATTCACCGTCCGGCGCCCCGGTCACTTTTACTTCAACCGACCCGTCAGGGATCTTCTGCACGGCCTGCCGTATCAGGTCTATTGATACAAACATCTCCTTTGCCCGCACTGCACAACGGGCATAACAATCTCCCTGTGTCTCGACAACAGGTTCAAAGTTGAGTTTGGAAAACGCAGCATAACCAAGTTTCCTCGCATCTATTGACCACCCGCTTCCCCGGAGTGTCGGGCCCACCGCACCATACTCGTATGCCTCTTTCTTTGGCAGGATACCAACCCCGCAAAGCCGGGATTTGATTGAACTGTCCCTGAGGAACACCTCTGTCAGTTCTTTCATCTCTTTTTCAAGTTCATTGAGACCTGAGACCATCTGGTCAAGCTTTTCGCTACTGATGTCCCGCCTTACCCCGCCGACCTTGCAGGAGCCCTGGATGACCCGGCCACCCGTGGTCGCCTCCATATCATCGAGGATATGCTCGCGGAGTCTCCATGCATTCATAAAGAGGTTTTCGAAACCGAGGACATCGGCAAATAACCCCAATGTCAGGAGATGGGAATGGAGCCTCGAGTACTCGCTCCAGATTGTCCTGAGGTATAAAGCCCTCTCAGGTACCTCGATTTTCATCATCCCTTCAACGCCCTGGCAATAGGCCAAGCCGTGGACAAATGAACAGATACCACATATCCGCTCTGCCACGTAGACGTATTCGGTATACTCCCTGCGCTCAACCAGCTTCTCAAGTCCCCTGTGGACATAGCCGATTGACGGTATTACATCGACGACAATCTCGTCCTCGAGCACGAGGTCCAGGTGGATCGGTTCGGGAAGTACCGGGTGCTGGGGCCCGAATGGTATAATTATCTGCCTGGACATGAGTCCTCCTCTTTTTTTGTATCAGTACTGAAAGGATATTTCACCGTCGTCCGGTACAATGTCCCTTTGAAATCAATGTTCATTCCCGTGACGCTGATCCCATAGAGGTCATGAATTTCATTCTCGTAGATGAAGGCCCCGAAATAAACTGCCGAGATACTTGGCAGGGTCCCGCCCTCCTGGAGTTCGATCCGCAGGTTTTCAAACCTGTAATCTTTATCGAAGCTATAATTGATCTCAAATTTTCCGTCTACCTTTGTGCACCCGATCTGGACAAGACGGTACCCGTCTTGAAAGAACCGGGTTGTCCTGGCCAGGAGTTCGTCGATGGTGATCACGGTGATCGGTTGTTCTTCGTATTTCATTCTGTACCAGCCTCTCTGACTGCCGTATTAATCTCTGGTTTAACCGGGACTCCTGTAACCATGGCGGTACGTTTCTCTTCGAGTATCCCCAGCGACTTCACAATTCCGTCAATAATCGATTCAGGCCTTGCAGCGCAGCCCGGCACATAGACATCAACCGGGATCAGCTTATCGATACCTCCCATGACATTGTAGCACTCGCGGAACACACCGCCCGATGCCGCGCAGATACCTATTGCCACGACCACTTTCGGGTCAGGGATCTGCTCATAAAGGTTTACCAGTACATCCTTATTCTCCTCGTTGATGGAGCCGGTTACGACAAAAATATCGGCATGTTTTGGGTTTCCTGTATTGATGATCCCAAACCGCTCAACATCGTACATCGGGGTAAGGCAGGCAAGGATCTCAATATCACAGCCATTACAACTGCTTGCATTGTAGTGCAGGAGCCAGGGGGATTTTGACAGGTAGGTCATTTCACAAACCCTCCGATAATATAGAGTGCAGTAAGGTTCAGGATTCCAAGTACAGCGGTGATTAACCAGCTGCTCTTCAGGGCAAGCGGCCATTTCACACGCGCAAAGGTATTGTCAATTAAGATCTCGAACACGTAGATGATTATTATCGCTATGACGGCAATCACCGGGCTCCACGAGAAAAACAGGTACACGAACCCGAGGAGGAATATTGCCTCGTACCAGTGTGCAATCTCAATACTCCCAAGGGTGGGTCCTGAAAACTCTGTAGTGACTCCTTTCACCAGTTCCTGGTGGGCATGGTGTGATGTTGAGAGGTCAAAGGGGGACTTGCGGAGTTTCATGGTGAGGATATAGATAAACCCTGCAAAGAGCCCCGGGATAAAGACAATGAGCGGTATGTTCGAGGCTGCGATATCTGCAACATAGAAACTTTTCGTGACCATGTACATGCCTACCGCAGCGAGTATGATAATCGGCTCACAGGCCATCAGCTGGATCAGCTCCCTTTCAGCACCCACATGGCTGTACGGGG
>JBAXJR010000054.1:0-13828 GCA_037137755.1 Methanomicrobiales archaeon
GTCACACCCTTCGCGGGTGTGTGGATTGAAATCACAGGAAGGTGACAACCCAATGAGCCGCCGCATGTCACACCCTTCGCGGGTGTGTGGATTGAAATTTCACTTCGGGGTGGTACTTCACCGGGAACCCCCGTCACACCCTTCGCGGGTGTGTGGATTGAAATATCTGAGGAAAGAACAGACCCCGAATAAAACCCAGGTCACACCCTTCGCGGGTGTGTGGATTGAAATAAACCAATGGCAAGGGCGAACTATCCCGGCCCCGCCACGTCACACCCTTCGCGGGTGTGTGGATTGAAATAATTTACGCCCTCCGGAGGCATGTGGAAAAGGGCGTCACACCCTTCGCGGGTGTGTGGATTGAAATATCACGAACAGGGAAGATATTTCGACATCGAAGGGTCACACCCTTCGCGGGTGTGTGGATTGAAATTCATTCGGGTTGTCTACTGAGGGCTTAAGGGACGTCACACCCTTCGCGGGTGTGTGGATTGAAATATCAGGATGATTACTATGACAAGAACAAAACCCGTCACACCCTTCGCGGGTGTGTGGATTGAAATTTACCCGTATGCTTAACAATCTGATCGGCCCATGTCACACCCTTCGCGGGTGTGTGGATTGAAATCGGAAGAAAAGGTAATCCAGACTTACACCCCGCCAGTCACACCCTTCGCGGGTGTGTGGATTGAAATAAAACGCCCAATTTGATCATTAATTAACTTTTGCGTCACACCCTTCGCGGGTGTGTGGATTGAAATGTGCAGGAGGGGTAAACAATGTCTGAAGATTCAACCAGTCACACCCTTCGCGGGTGTGTGGATTGAAATAGGGCAGTACTTTTCGAGATCGCTCTACGGTTACCGTCACACCCTTCGCGGGTGTGTGGATTGAAATACAGGAACCTGTGTTGGACAGGTTGGTGCAGAGGTAGTCACACCCTTCGCGGGTGTGTGGATTGAAATAGCAGGGAGAAGTGAACAATTGGCAACCCTGCGAGTCACACCCTTCGCGGGTGTGTGGATTGAAATAAAAGATGGGGCAATTATCGGTGGCTTCTCCAAAGTCACACCCTTCGCGGGTGTGTGGATTGAAATTTATGATTATTGCCTCAATGTAATGAGGGATTAAGTCACACCCTTCGCGGGTGTGTGGATTGAAATGAGATGGAGCTTTAAGTATGCTCAAACAAATTGAGTCACACCCTTCGCGGGTGTGTGGATTGAAATCGCTTGTGTCGCGGGAAAAGGACTTAACATATTTATGTCACACCCTTCGCGGGTGTGTGGATTGAAATGTCCAGAAATAACGAAAAACCTGACTTCCTGTATCTGATAACTAAAAAAAATTCAATATCCCCCCCATTCACCTCCCGATAAACAACGCCCCCTTCCTATTCCGCCCATCCAGCACAGCCAAAACCGATCGCAAAGGAACCGTGTAATAATACGGCGAAATACTAAAATTCAACGCCCTTCCCGAAGCCGATAATTTAGCAAATCCAACTCTATTCCTAACACTCAACGTTAGAACATCCCGTTTCTCCCCATCCAGAACAGCGTCAATATCCCCGTTCAACAGGATGAATCCCCGGTCATCAACATCCGAGTAAATCGCAAGCCCATCATGACACATCGCAATCCTGCCAACCTTCACAAACGATGAAACCTTGATCGTTTCAGTCTTCCAGCCCGGAAGTCCGGGCTCCTGGATCACCTCTGCAACCGTATCCGCTGGTTTGCCTGAAAACCCCAATAATGCCTTAAAAGCAGAAATAAACCGCAATACCATATGAAACATCAGGTCACTCCCTTCGATATCGCCCGTCTCTGTGCGTTTATAGAGGCCCGTTTGGCCTCCTTTTCCTTCAGGTACCGAATCCTGCTGTTTGCAGCGATTTTATCCCGATTCCGGCGATAATAGGCCGCTCTTTGCTCCCGGTCCTTTTCCGGGTTCCGCAAACGGTACCGTTTCCACCTCGGAACAACCTTTTTCCGGTGTTTCGCGATCGCGAGAGCGGTCCGGAGGGTAACCGTGCAGGTCGTCATCCTCCTGCACCCCCTTCAGCAGACCCGGCAGCCCCGGGCTTTTCCCGGTCGTAACACTGCTGGCAGATGCTCGTTCCGGCTGAATGGTCACGGTACACGGCCTTTCCGAGGTTGCATACCTGGCACCGGCCGATATCATTTGAGATCCTCACCATCCTGCCAATCGCAAGGATACCCGGCAGGGGAGGACCCTCATCCTGTTCCCGCTTCCGTGCCGTTTTGTAACAGGAGCTGCAGATCCGGCGGGCGGTTTTATCGGCCCTGGCCTTTCGTTCCGGGGTTAGTTTCTCGATGTACTCAGTACCTTTGTGCCCGCATGCGGAACACATGGTGTGGTATTCGGCATGGTCGAGCAACTTGTAATCCCTGCTCGATATGTGCTGCAGAGGAGGGCTGTTTGCTGCAGTTTCTGCAGGTAGGCGGCACGTGTTTCCGAAGTTATATTCAATCTGTGAAGATATTTTTAAAATCGGAGGGTTAAACGTCCGATTATCAGGTTCGTTGGAAACAATTCCCGGATCACATTCAGTCAAAGGTGCAGGCCTTTCACCTGGCGTTGGGGGTGCTGTGTCTTTTAAATTGCCGCCTTTAGTACTATTATTAATAAATATATTATTATTATACAGTCCGTTTACGGTTTCAGCACAGTGTTCTTCTTCTTTTATCTGTGCAACAGTTGTGGAAAACCTGCTTCCAACGGTTGATAGTGCCGCCTCATCGTGGATGTCATGACCGTCATGAACACGACGGTCGTCATGGTCTTCATGACCGTTATGATCGTGATGATCGGAACAGTCGTTGTCGGGGTCCAGCCATACCGAACCACCCGAAATCCAGGCACGGTATACGACGTGGTTGAACTGGTAGACACGGGCATGACGCCTGACACCCTGGCCGATCTCGTCGTCGGTTGTCACCGTCCGGTCCATGAAACTGATCGCAGGACACTTGTCGAGGAGCCCCGAGTACTGGGTATCCCTGCACTTGTACCCGTGAATGAGCTTGTACACGTAACTGTACGAGATCCCGGTCAATTCCATCATCTGCTGGATCGTCAGCTCGGTCCGGCCGTCCTTCGCAAATGCCGTAACCAGGTCAGACTCCCGCCTGGTCAGCTTCGTCTCCTGGCCACCAACGGTCCCGTTCAGCATTCGGAACAGGCGGGCGGCTGCTTCGAAATCGGCGAGCGTTGCCTCGATAAATGGGCTGCCGCCATCGTGGCAGTGCTGTTCCCGCTGCATGAAGAAGAGGGCGGCATGGGCCTTGATCAGTGAATAGAACATCTCCGGGTTCCTGCGGTTCGTCTTCGTCTGGAACCCGATACGGCGGGCGAACGGGATGGAAACATGGACCCGCTCGTTCCCGATAATTTCCCACATCGCCCGGCAGGTGAGGACTTCCGGCCGGACCGAGTTCGAGAGGCCCGGCGGTTCCTCCTCTTTCTTCGCCATGTCTTCGAGGACGCTCGCGTCCTGCTCGGGTGAATCGTCGATCCAGCAGGTGAGCATCCGGTTGAATACCTGGTCGTCCCCCGAGCCTTCGACCTTCGCGACCCACCAGAGACAACGCTCCGGTATCCGGCACACGACCGCCTTCCGGTCCTTGCTCACCGTCCGGTAGATGATCGGTTTTTTGAACGACGACGTGGAACCTTTCAGGATCTCCTGCATCTCCTCGGAGAGGTTCTTGTCGTCGAAGACGATCACGGTCCCTGGCTTCATGTCGTCCTTGTAGAAGAGGAACTTGTTCGACATCGCCCCCTCCAGCTTCACCTGCTCCGGGACCTGCAGGAGGATCTTGTTGAACGTGTCGCTCTTGCCCTTTCCGCTCTCGCCGCTGACCGAGACATGGAGGCCGTTCGTGTTCTCGACCGACCGGGACGCTAAGCTCATGACCAGGCATTCGGCAGGGATTTCGTCGCCGACATGGTCGAGCGAGAAGGTGGTGAGCATCGCCTTCAGCGGGTTGCCGTGTTGCAGAACGGCCATCGCCTCATCGTAATGGGAAAGGGTGGTAAGGTTCGGTGCTGGTAACGGGGTGCCCGGTCCCGGTGGCCCGGGAAGTGGGGGTGGCTTGTTGACGCTCACCGTCCTCTTCCGGTCTCTCCCCGGTTCAAATTTCTGCCGCAGTTCCGGCCACCGCTGGGTCCCGCCACCGCACGAGCTGTGATGGCATCCGGCGTAAATCGCTCCGCTGGGGAACTGGATCGCAAACGAACCGTCCTTGTGAGCTCCCGAGAACGGGCACTCTGAAAGGGTGAACAGGACGCCACCCTGGTACGGTTTCTCATCGGCGATGCCGATCGCATGGTCCCGGAGCCAGCGCCCGAGGTCGATCCCCTGGCCGGCCGGGGATGTCTTTTTCTCACCCGTTTCCGTGATCGGCTTTGTTGCCCCGGCCAGTTGTGTGAGTTGTTCCCTTGATACCCGCACGATGCGACCGGGAACTGATACAAGCTTCGAACGGCGATGGGGCCGGGCCTTCGTGCTGTCGCCCTTCCTGCTCACCGTCCCGTACAGCTTCCATATCCTCGATGCATTGTGGTTTGCCGTGTCGACCGTCCTCGATGTGTCGTTGAACAACAACGCGAGCGCTTCAAGGCCCCGCTTTACGAGGTCCGTGCTCTCCGCGTCGTTCGGCAGGTCGATGGCATACAGGAGGTGAGCACCGTTCCCGCTGTCGCCGAAAACCGGTTCCGGCCACCCTTCGTCGGTAAGGTACCGGGCGATCCGTGCCGCCTTGTCAAGAGCAGCCGAATGTTCCGCATCGCTCGATGAAACACCCGATACCCGGACCGCATCGATATCGACCGGAAACCACCGCCTTCTCGTGATATTCTCATCACCGGTTGTCGGGTCCTTCTTCCCGAGCCTCATCCTGACCCGGTTCGATGACCGGGCAAGCAGGGCCGGGTCGAGTTCGTTCAGGGTTACATAAATCCCTTGGGGACTTGCCCCTTCCACTTTTTCCGCGTCGCTCGCGAGCCGTTCCATGTCATTGTAATACCCTGATGCAATGGTATCTCCGAAGAGGGCCCGGAGTTCAACGACCTGCCCGGTATCGAAGAGGAGATCGAGAGCATCCGCTACCTGGTTATCCATTTCTACCTCTCCGGGGCAGGGTCAGGCCCGTCGATAAAGGAACAGGCCCAGGTCGATTCACCGGTTTCTGCGCATGGATACGCAGCGGCGCAATTTGCTTCCTGGCAGAGGACCATTCCCTTCGAATCGGACATGAGCGGGCATACGAGACGCTTTACCGTCCGCCCTGTCGATTTAAACATGGCATTTCACCCCGGTGGACCAGGCGATATAACCGGAGTCCGGAATACTGGTGAGAAGTCCGGCAGGCTCTTTGCGACACGGGCAATCCGGAAGGGTGCAGAGTCGGACGGTCATCAGAGGGGACCCCTGTACGCGATCCGCTCCATCCCGCACTCTGTTATCTCTCCCCGGTAAAGGGCCGCGATAGTTTCCCGCGGGACCAGCCAGGCATTGTTCAGGACGGAAATCACAACACCCTCGTTATGAGGGTGCTGGAACACTGATGCCTCGACATCGGCATTACCATGTTCCAGCCTGAGCGGTACTTCCTTCCGGAAGACAAGAAGGGTAACGATGTCAGCCGGTGCAAGGTAAAAGGTCCCTGCTCCGGAACGTATGCGGATCCGGCCTTCGCTCCATGCACACATGGAATCACCGGTTTGCATGAGCCCCTCCGATCACAATTATTTTACCGTCAGAATTTTCATTAGATAATTGCTCCTTCTGTTTTCGTACTGTCGAAGGTATTGATAGGGGGGAGCATTCTACTTCTGTGCGGGACATACGGCACCTTGTTTTATGATGTTCCGGATGGCAATCTCTTCGAAGGACCGACCGATCCATACGAACCGTTTTGTGGGTTCGCATAAGCCGGTTGCTTCCTGTGCAACGAGTATTTTTCTTTTCATGCGAATTTCCTGCCGTTTCACGATTTTGTTTAGTCGGGTACGGCGTTACTTCGTAGGAGTCTGGAGATATTAAAATATGGCATTGGTTAGCCCAATAAAACAGATTTTAAAAGGTTGAATCGCGAAACGGAGAGTTATATAAGGGTATGGCGTGTGCAGTGTGAAAGTGAAGCGAGCGGATGTGGTGCAGTGAGGTAACGTGGCTTATGAAGGTTACTAAATTTGGGGAGGTGTAAACCTCCCGGCTCCTTCTATTGCCCCTTTTCCGTGGGGCATTTACTATTCTGTTACGAATCGGTATCAACAATAGGGGAGACCTCGCCGTAGGAAAAAAAATGGGAAGACGAGGCAACCTCCCAGCTGGGAGAGAGAGAAACTGTGAACGATGGTTCGGAAAAACGGGGTCAGCGGAAATATTTACCCATCCCTCTGTTTCGGTTATTCTCTATAATGCTCCAGAATTGTCCTTTGATGTAATATTCAACCCTTATTTTTGCCTGGTCCATAAAAAATTCCAGGTACTACTAAATTTAATGCCATTATTGTCATCATTTTCAGATTTAGGTCAGTTGTATGAAGAATGATAGCAAAAACATCAAAGATTCCAGGAAGTACAAAAAGCATCGCAGGATTTCGGAAAAATGAGTAAAAAATAGCATTGGGTGATTATTATATCTCTCGCATGTGGGAAAATCGGACATGACTAAAATTAGCCATTTCCTTGACCTATGGCTTAATTTGGTGGCCAAAAGAAAGGTGTGTACCATATCTCACTTGTTTTGGTACACAACTCTGTTACGTTTGATTTGGTGTACAATTTGGTACGCAAAAAGCCAGGATGCGAGAAATGTCCTGCTGCCCCCCAACCTTACCCAATGCTTTATAATGTCCTACGTGGAGTTCCCGATCAGTGTACGGGATCCATGGGCAGCTCCGGTTCCTGGTATACCAGGAGAATCTGACATGTCAACTGTTGAGGAAAATATGCGTCTTATGCAGACGCTTGATGATGCATGGAATTCCCAGGACTGGGAAACATTTAATAAACGCCACGCAGCCGAGGTCGATGTATTCTGGCCAGGGCAGGCAGATCCGACCCATAGCCGGCATAATCATAAGGAAGAGGCAGTAGCATTTTTTAAAATTTTCCCGGATAATAAAGTGGGAAACAGGCCTTACAAGATATTTTTCGGTCAGGGAGATTACACCTGTTCGGTTGCCGATTTCACCGGGACTTTCAAGGGCCCGATGACTGCTCCGGACGGCAAGGTAATCCCGCCGAATGGCAAGAAATTCAAGGTAGATTTTTGCACGGTCGCCCATTGGAAAAATGGTGAGATCGTCGAGGAGAAACTCTTCTATGACAAGATCTCCCTGATGCAGCAGATCGGCCTGATGTGAGAATCCACATCAATAACACAGCTTTTTTTAGTAACTGACACTAAAAACGGATAAAGGAAAAGAATTGTTATGGAAGGAAAAAACGAAAATCCCGGTGATGCAGGGAAGAATTCAATGAAGATCACCGTGAGCAAAAACGGCCCCTTTATCGTATCAGGCGGGGTCCCACTCATCCAGGAGGAGATTTGCAATGATGAGGAGGGTTACTGCCGGAACTGGCGGGAGGCAAAGAAGTTTCCTGTCCAGGAGCAGTATGCACTTTGCAGGTGCGGACATTCTAATAACAAGCCCTTCTGTGACGGGACGCATGCGAAGGTCCACTTTGAAGGCACAGAAACTGCAGGGAACGAATCATATCTCCGCCACCCGAAGATCATAAAGGGACCTGAACTGGAACTGGCTGATTACGAAGGTCTCTGTGTCCATGCACGGTTCTGCATGCGGGCAGGTGGGATCTGGAATCTCACGGAACAGTCCGATATACCCGATGCGAAGAAAACTGCAATAGAAGAGGCGTGCAATTGTCCATCCGGCCGGCTTGTGATTCGCGACCGGAAGACCGGAGAAACGATTGAACCGGAACTGGAAAAGTCCATCGTCATCATCGAGTATCCTGCACGTGGGGAGCATGGACCTCTATGGGTGCGTGGCGGTATCCCTGTCGTGTCATCCGATGGGAAAGTGTACACCATCAGGAACCGGGTCACACTCTGCCGGTGCGGGAAATCATGGAATAAACCATTTTGCGACGGGAGCCACGTGGAACGGTAATTGCTATACGATTCGGAGAGTATGGATTGAACAAGAGATCCAGGAATTGGGTGGTCGGATGACAGGGAAAATGAGGTAGAATATGGCACTTACCGACGCACAAAACCTGTTCACCTTATTTTTCGCTATTTATTTTGGTATGATGGTAGGTCGCTCCCATGAAATGTACAGGCCATGGGACACCTACCATGCCTGGAAGGGAAGGTCTCAAAATATCAGGCGCCTGGTTACGGCATGGATAATTTTATTTATCCTTCCACTCTTTCAATTTGCAGTCTTATTTGCCCTTCTTGGTTCTGTTTATATCCCATTCGATTTTACGATGGCCGGCATTGCCAATATTGTCCTGATCGGGTTCGGTTCGTTTTTCGAATTCGGATATTTCAGGATTTACGAGGCGTTCCTGCACAGTTATCCGGAATCGTTTTTTTCGGATGAAGAATTATCAGAGATGAAGGAATCGGGCAAAATCCACCCTGGATTTTGGGCACACTTTATGCCCGGGGTATTATATGTAATCCTCTCAATTATGGCGGTGCTCATCGCAATTTATTATTGACCCGATTGAAAATCAAGCCAGTGTCTTAATAAAAAGATAAAAGGATGAAGATTGGCCCTCTCCGGAATCAGATCCGGCAGATGGCCCGTTATTGCATGCCAAGCCCAATCATCGCACCATACTTCGAATATACTTCCTTTACCAGTTCACCCGATTTCGGGTTCGCCCAGTCGTGCATCCATTCCGATACCAGTGATTCAACCGTGATCGGGATTACTCCTGCCTGGAGCATCCGTTTGATCCCGTACTTGTGGGCAGCACAGGTCGAGTCTCCGGCGGCATCTACCAGTCCGTATACTTCATACCCGTCCTTCAACGCATGGAGAGCCGTATAAGCAAAGCACATACTCGTCCAGAGCCCGGATACCACCAATTTCCTGCGTCCTGTTTTCTTAAAGGCATTGTAGACCGGTTCATCTTCAAACGCATCGAAACTGAGTATCGTCCGTGAGAACACTTCCTGTTTTGGAAATATCCTCGTAATATCTCCAATGAATTCCCCGTTTCTCTGTGGTCCGATTGTTGTTAGTATAACAGGGATATCAAGGATACTGGCGGCCTTTGCAGCACAGGTGGCAGCAGCCCGGATGAGGACCTTGTCCCCGGAGGCGACACCTGCAAACATTGCAGGCTGGTAGTCAACAAGCACGAGGGCACTATTCTTATCGCTCAACAATTCGAATTTTCCATCGTTTGGATTTACCATTGTTTAAGTCTCCCTTAATGATATCTGGATCTCCCATACTACCTCTATAGATATTCGGGTATCCACGAATCTGTAGCCAGAGAAGAAAAAATGAAATATTGCAAGATAATTATTTTTCTGTTGGTTTTCCGTCGAAATGCTCTTCCTTATCGATGGCTTCCTGCTTCGTCTTCCGCACAACCTTGTCCAAGTGCTCCGGCGGGGAGTATATTGTGTACAGTTTGAGATTTTTGGTGGCGGAAGTGTTGATTACGTTGTGTTTCGCGCCGGATGGCACTATTACACCGCTGCCATCTTTCACGACGTGCCGGGTGGCATCGATCACAACAACTCCCTCACCCTCTTCGAAGCGGAAGAACTGGTCAACGTCGTCATGTGTTTCCTCACCGATATCCTCCTTCGGTTTGAGGCACATCAGGACCAGCTGACTGTATTTTCCCGTATACAGTACCCTGCGGAAATCCGTGTTCTTTTTTGTTACTTCTTCAAGATTGTCTGCAAAACCTTTCTTCATTTTTCTTCACCTCTTATGTATCCTGATAAATTCTCCATGTAACCGTTCTGTCAGTTTCATACTCTACGCCACAAATGAGGCACATTCTGCCCGGAACTATACCGTCGAAGTACCGGGTAAATGATCCCATCGGGCTTATGCTATCAGATTCCTAACGTTATATCTTGGTGACTTTATCCATTTTCAGCACTTTCTTGGCGACAATGAAGACGACCAGTGCGACAATGACAAAGTAAATCAGGTCTGAAAGGAACGGGCCCCATCCGATTGCGAAGGGACCAATATGGGCTACTGCCGTTTTCCAATCCCCGCCGGGAATTATTACCGCGATGATTGGCATAATCAGGTTATCTACAAAAGATTTGACAAGGGCTGATGCAGCGACACCTATTATGAAGGCAATCGCGAGACCGATGATCTTATACTCCTGCAGAAATTCCATAAACTCAGACATAAAACTCATCTTCTTCACATCCTGTATAGGTTGTAAATATTTTTCAGACACGATAAAATGATAGGATTGTTCAGGCGTATTATGAGGCCATATGAAAACTGCTCTCTATGATTTTCCAGGTTACCCGAACATAAATGCTCGATGAGATATGGTGAATTGCCCACAATTTCATAATAATTTCCTCTTACCCCAAATTCAGAGGGATATCTATATCGTTCATAAGATCCACTATCTGCCTGAGGTAACATAGCATGGTAAATATCGGAGGACTAGGCGGAATTATAAGTGGCGGACTCAGCTCTCCCGAAGGGAAGGAACAAATAATGAAATTTCTTACATCCCCGGAAGGAATGGCAATGATCCAGCAGTTTATTGGAAGTCCCGAGGGAAAACCTCTTGCGGGGCAACTTCTGATGCCGATACTGGGGAATCTCGGGGTTCCTGAAACGGTTTCACAACCGTTACAGCAGTACCTCCCCAAATAATTGAATTTCTGTTTTTTCTATAATACGGAATATTAAGTATTTCCGTTAAAATTGTGCAATCGTTTTTTTCGAAATGTTCAGCCTGATCCA
Organism: Methanomicrobiales archaeon; assembly: GCA_037137755.1. GTDB lineage: Archaea > Halobacteriota > Methanomicrobia > Methanomicrobiales > Methanospirillaceae > CAIKOD01. The sequence continues at coordinate 10,981 of JBAXJR010000054.1, forward strand.
TGGTAAGTACCATTCCTATACACGGAATTGCCCTTTGCTTCCTCATTCTAAACGTTGCGAAGACTATTACAGAAAAACAATGAGCTAGGCCAGCCACCCAAAAAAAATACAGAAACAGAAAATCGTCGCACCCAGGTGAGTGAAAGCAAAGGAGTGGCTGGCGTTAGTGGAGGTGTCACAACGGATACTCTTGTTTGAGTGTTTTCATTCTCACGCCGAGGATAACGTCGGTAATATGATTCCTTTCCTGAGCGTACCTGCAATCAGGGATTTCTGATCCTGGTATTCTTCCGTGGTCAGGGTGATTACATCGAGAGGGACTGTGAATTTTTTCACGGTATGCATTTCCGCATCTTTTGTGAGGAGTGCCCGATCAAAAATATCCCGGTTTGCAAAATCATCAGAAATTATTGCGATGTCGATATCACTTCCGGGTATTGAAGTACCTGTGCTGGATGAGCCGAACAGGTGAGGTTGTTGATCCGGATTCCATTATTCCTGATTTGTGAACTGAAAAAATTTACCGCTTCGAGGACCTTTGCATCAACCATGTGAGGATCTCCTTTGTCTCTGCAATGGTTTTCTGTGTCTTTGTTTTGTTATATTGTTCAAGGATCACTTCAAGGTTATGGGGATAACGCCCGGTAACCCCGATACGGTTGATAATAAACAGAGCGTCCAGATTTTGCTGCGGCAACTCTAGTTCAAGAAGTTCAACCAGATAGATTAGGCTGTGGGTCTTTTCCGGATTGTCATTAAATTTTTCTATGTATAATGCTTTTAAGGCTTTTTCCAGTGCAAGATGGCAGAAGAATATCGCCGGGGGATATCGTTCTGCCGAGACGAGAGATTCGGCATGCCAAGATCATATTGTGCCTGTCGAAACCATTCGCCTGAATCACTTGCCATTATAGAAAATCCTCAACTAATTCTTTATCTTGGGTATGCTGTCTGATAATATATTGTTTCATTTCTTCCCGAACACCTTTCTCTTCTCAACCCTGCTTTCTACTCTTGCTATGCAATTCCTTGAAATGAGTCTTAAGATCATTTCCCTGGTAATCCGGGGAGAAAATCAGGTAGATGAGGTAAACGAGCTCCACCTAACCCTTCCATTCACCCCAAATGCCCCACCAGCCCCGATCTGCTCGTGCACAGCATGAACATATCCGAGAGCTGAAGTATTCCCGATGCCCGTCAGAGACCGCGATCCAGCAGAGAACTGGCCCGAGCCGTGACCGGTTGCCTCCATGTTCATCAGCATATTATCCGGTTGCCCGGTGTCACCCTGGCTGATCTCACCAGCCGAATGGTAATTCAAAGCATCAGTCATGAACATCGTTGAAACCCCTGCGTATTCGCAATAGGCCTGGCGAGTAAGGTTTGCTCCCTCTGCATCGAGTGAGTCAGATCCGCAAGTAACACCTGCAGCCGGTGACCCGACTGAGTAAACCATAAGCGACTCAGTTAAAATCCCTGGCCCCTGGCTGTCCACCTGCTGACCTGTCGAGAACTCAAGAGTATCATCCGCCGACAAAGACCTATCTCCTGAGTACGTCACAGGACCGTTCACCAGGACTGATCCTGAATATCCACCACTAAGTACCTCCGGACTGATTCCAAGCGGAGGAACCTTAGTCATATCCCCGTCCGAAGCCATCCACGACCATTCCGAAGAGCTCGACAATCCTTGATCTCCACTTGCCGATATCGCCACCTCGCAAGAGGCAGCCTGGGCCGGGGTAATCCCGGTACACGCCACCCCGAGCACAACGGCAGCGAAAATGCAACCGCCAATGACCAGCTTTCTCCGCTGCATCAGTCGCTTAATCATGTCGCCTCTGTCTTTCCTGATCCCTTGATGAGCCCGTATTCAATATCATACCAGGTAGATGGGACGGTAATCGTGTAGGTGTCAAGCCTCTCCGCTTCAGCCTCCGCCACCTGCCGGAGCAGGCTTTCCTGCTCGATCGGCGAATGGTCGAATGTGAGCCACCGCTTCGTGCTGTCGGTCATCTTGTACGATCGGCCCGGGACCTCTGATGGTGCAGATGTCACCGTATCGTCAGTCGGGTCAAAGTAGCTCAGTACCTGGCTGGTTGTTGCAGATGCAGCGTTTGCCGAAACTGTCGCTTTCGTCGCTCTCGTGTGCTGCATGTATGCGATGAACGCAGCAGCAAGCGTAATCAGAATCTCAATGAGGTTGGTTAATTCCGGATCCATGATGTTCTCCTTTTATTTTCTCATGCTCCGCACGCAGGGCCTCGAACTCCGCACAAATTACCTCATACTTCCCGATTTTCTCATAAATCAAGAAAAGCGAAGGGTAAAGCGGAAGTACGACGCCGAGGATAAGGGCCGTAGTTTCAATATCCATAGTGGACCTCCTCGAACAGGGAGGCCGAGAATAGAAGGAGCAGGGATTAGGTCCGGCTCTCCCGTGTTCAATTAGCTGTTCAGGCGAGTGCGGGCTTTGTGTTGGCCCAGGTGTTCACGCGGGCGACAATCGCATTGTCCTCGTATGAGGAAATGGTGACGGTCTTCCTGGCCAACGTGACGGTATAGTCCTCGCCGTTTGCATCGTGACAAGTCAGCGAAATGGAATACCCTTCGCCTTCAGTGTCCTGGATGGGGTCTCCGCCGATTGCGGTTGCGAGTGCCGTGTTTCCGACAAGTGCGGCCGCAGCAGCGGTATAGCCTGCAACGGTTGATGCCTTTGCAGTGGCAGTACCCATGTTCTTCAGGGTTGTGGGGTTTTCATAGACCACACGGATGCCGAATGACTGTGAACCACGGACGGTACCGGGATGAGTCTCACCGGCTACAACGTGGTCCACGCACTGGAATG
>JBAXJR010000055.1:0-13352 GCA_037137755.1 Methanomicrobiales archaeon
GTCAATGATTTTAGCTGAACAGAATTACGACCTCTCGGACATTTGTCGTCATTTTGAAAAAAAAAAAGAACACCATCAAAGGAAAGATTTCCCCTTTTTTTATCCTATAAACCACGATTTGTTCGCTGCCCGCGAAAACCTATAACTCACTTAATGTCCCGTCACCTTTTTTAATCACCAGCTTGCCATTTTCCTTTGGATAATAGAAGATAGTGCGACCGACACATCCCCCTATATCTTCCCCTTTGATTGGAATATTTTTTTCCTTCAGGAGTTTCCTTATCACTTCAACATTCCGCTCGCCAATATTCAAATTCCCTGAAAAGGTCTTGAACATGGCGGAACCACCGGCAATCTTTGCAATCAGGTTAGCGGGGGTGCTGCCATTATTTATTAATTCCTTCATCAGCACGTCTATTGCAGTATCGGCATATTTTCCCGGCCGGTCTGTTTTTCCCTGTGATGATGGCAGCATGATATGGACAAGAGACCCTGTACCCATTTTCCTGTCGTGAATAACAAGCCCTACGCATGAACCAAGCCCGATCGATGCCATCGGCATAGAGCCTACCTGGTACTCACCGATGCCGATTATGACCGTATCGTTTCCCGGGGGCATTAGACTCATAGTATTTCCTTTATGCGGGGGGGTTAAGAAGTTCCTCTAGCCTTCGGATAATATCCTCAAGCATAGGGTGGTTCGGAAACAGGAAGATACTGCTCTGGATGTTATGGGCATCACTTACCAGTGCTGTTTTGAACAGTACAATCTCGTCAATATCTTCAGATTCCTGGGATGCAATGATACTTTCTATTGCAGCATGCGGCATATCAATTACCAGTTGTGGCGGAGATGGCAGCATGATAATATTCAGAAGTTCCGCGGTGCCGTCCAGGAATGCAGAGACCATGATATTCCCTACCTCTAATAGGGCACTCTTATCCATCTCGTCAAGTTCACGGTCCATATCTGTTAATCCGAGCATTGCATTTGTAAGGCGGATTACAGAACTTTTCGGGATATATAACAGGAGATAGCCCCCGGGTCTTACCTCCCCGTTAACCTGGAACAAGACGAGTGCTGCTATCTCGTCTCCCACATATTTGTATATTTCAGAAATATCAATTACTTTGATTTCCGGCACACTCATCGAAATGTTCGCCGAAAGCATTGTGGAAAGGGTTGTTGCTGCGTGTGCTGCCCCGATATTCCCCAGTTCCTGAAGTGCATCTGTCTGTACATGCGTCAGTTTCATCTCAGCTCTCCTTCACAATTGCGTTTACATCAAGCACGGGCACCACTTCTCCGTCACCGGGAATTGTAATACCACTTATTCCACGACACCCACCGACCATCGAACTCAGCGGTTTAATAACAACCTCCTGCTGACCTTCAATCATATCTACAGCAATTGCACGTTTTTTGTTCTGGTGCTGTAGTACGACGAGGATCTCAGTCTGGTCAGACTTCCCGAACATATCGTCGAGCCTGTCAAGGGGTAATACTTCGTCCCTCATCATGATTGCTTCCTGTGTACCGATGTGATGGATCTTGCTTACAGATAGTCCGGCAACCTCCACAACATTGTTCACCGGTATCGCACAGCGGCGACCATTGATCCGGACCATGATCACATTCACGATTGCCATCGTGGGGGGCAGGACCAGTTCAAACCGTGACCCTTTCCCGGGTGATGACTCAACCTTGATAGTCCCTTTCAGGTTATCTATGGCAGTCCTGACAACATCAAGACCAACGCCTCTGCCACTTACATCGGTAATCTTTTCAGCGGTTGAGAAACCTGGCAGGAACAGGAGGTCATATACTGCTTCATCGGCCATTTCGGAGGCCTGTAATTCAGTAATTAATCCGCGTTCAATTGCCTTCCTGGCTACTTTTTCACGGTTAATCCCGGCCCCATCGTCTTCAATGACAATAACGACATTGTCCCGGTCACGGCTTGCGATCAGGTTCAACTTCCCTTTACCAGGCTTCCCCGCTTTTATCCGGACTTCCGGCTTTTCAATCCCGTGATCCACCCCATTCCGTATCAGGTGAAGTAACGGGTCGTTAAGCCCGTCCATAATGCTGCGGTCAAGTTCTGTATCGCCACCTTCGATGGTGAACTCAACCTCTTTTTCCTCCTTGTGTGCAAGGTCACGGACCGTACGCGGAAACCGGTTGAAAATATGTGACAGGGGGATCATCCTGATGTTCATCATCAGGTTCTGAAGATCAGAAACGGAACGGCCTACCATGTTGAGGGTCTCGTCCAGCTCTTTTATCTGGAATTTCCGGGCGATCTGTGCCAGTCGGCCCCTGTTAATTACGAGGTCTTCAATCAGGTTCATCATCTGGTCAAGGCGGGTAATATCTACCCGGATATTTTTGACTTCCCGGTTTTTATCCACCCGGTCTTCCTTAACAGGTTTTGGCACACCCGGTGCATGAATCATTCCGGCGGTCTGGGTTCCTGACCCGGGTCGCGGCTTGACCTCTCCTTCGGGACCTGCGGCACCCTTGCCAGCCGCCATTTCAATATCAGGTCCGAACAGGACTTCCCTGACATCAGAAACTGAGGCAGCGGTTTTCAAGGCATCTATTCCGGCATCGCTTCGGATAACCAGCCTGATTGTACCATCAAATTCGCCATCTTCAATAATTTCCCGGTCAGGTATGCACTGGATAATCGTTCCGAATTGATCGAGGTTCAGGAGGAGGAGCATCCCCCTCAGGTTCCTGTTATCGCAGTCATCCCGGAGCCGTATCAGCATCTGGTACTGCCCTTCCTTCTCCTCCAGAAGATCAGTATTTCCTGTTAGTTCAGGGGCGGGTCCGGAATTTCCTGACTGCCGGGAGTCTCCACTCGTGCCACCTGTTGTGTGCTGGTCTGATTCCCAGTCAAGAAGTGACTGCATACGCTCTTCGAGGTGATCTATTGTCCCCGGCCCCCCTGACTCAATATCATCAAGCATCAGTTCAATATCATCCGATGCTGCAAGGAGGAGATCAACGAGGTCCTGGTGGACTTCCCGCTGACCACTTCTGATGAGCTGGAACACATCCTCCATTGCGTGACAGACCCGCTCCATGTGCTGGAACCCCATGGTTGCTGACATGCCCTTCAGAGAATGGGCGGAACGGAAAATTTCGGAAATAGCTGCTTCATCGGGCCCATTCTCAAGTACAAGGAGGTTCTTTACAATAGTTTCGTGATTTTCTCTCGATTCTGCGATATAGAGTGCCCGGTAGGCATCCATTTCAGACATATTAACCACCCATGGCTTTGACTACCCGTGTTATCTCACCGGCCATCGAACGGAGCGGCAGTACTGAGTCAACGCAATTGAGTTTGAGAGCTGACCGGGCCATTCCATACACAAGACAATCAGATTCGCGGACGACCATGGTAGTCCCACCATGCTGTTTTACTGCAAGGGTGCCATCTCCCCCATCGCTCCCCATTCCTGATAGAATCGTGGAAACGGTAAGGGGACCAAAGGCAGCAGCTGCCGAGGAAAAAGTCTTGTTGACGGCAGGTCGAACACTGTGTTCGGGTGGGGCCCGCGAATGGATTATCCGCCCACCTTTTAACCCAGACTGGGTTATCATGCTGGAAATTACGGTATGGTACCCGGCCATTGATACATAAACATGGCCACTGGACAGAATATCGCCATTTTCGGTCTCTTTTACAGGCATTGGGGAGAGCCGGTTGAGCCGTGCAGCAAGCGCTGCAGTAAATCCACCTTCAGGCATGTGCTGTGTGATCATGATAGCCGCGGGTAAACTCGTCGGGAATGATGAAAGAAGGACATCCAGCATAGGCGGGCCTCCGGCCGAGGAGCCAATCAGCACGATTTTATCTGCAACTTCAGCAGAGGGACCGGACTTTCTTGTTACATATGCTATAGTGACCAGGTTTTTAACCTTGGTAACAAGTTCCTGTGATATCCCCCGTATGCGCGCAAGGTCCTTCGGTTTCAGCATAAAATCATCTGCACCGTAGGCCATTGCCTTTTTTGTCATCAGGGCCCCCTGGGAGGTGAGCGAGCTGAGCATCAGTGTTTTTGGCTGGTGCTCCATTGTTGCTTTACGTTTGAGCACTTCGATACCATCCATCTTCGGCATCTCGATATCCAGCGTTATGACATCTGGTTTTAGCTCATCTATCTTCAACAGCCCGTCTTCACCATTGGTGGCTACCCCGACAACCTCGATTTCCGGGTCTTTTCGAAGCATGTCAGTGATGATTGTACGCATAAAAAGCGAATCATCAATCACAAGAACACGGATCATCGTCACGATCCAAGCACGTTTTTTATCTCTTCGAGCACTTTTGGTGCCTGGAATGGTTTTACAACGTACCCTCTCGCACCACTCTTTATCGCCAGCTTCACCATCTGCTCCTGTCCGACAGCCGTGCACATGATTACCCGTGCATTCGGATCCAGGGCCTTTATTGCCTTTAGTGCTTCGATCCCGTTCATTTTAGGCATAACTACGTCCATTGTTACGAGATCAGGTTTCAACTCCTTGTACTTCTCGATGGCTTCGTCCCCGTCACCGGCTTCACCAACGATAGCATGCCCACCGGAAAACAGGATGTTTTTGAGAAGTGTTCTCATAAAAAGTGTATCATCAACGATCAGAATTCTCCCCATGTGTAATCACATCAGCTCTTTGTCCGGCACTTATATGTACTTAATGCTGAATCTGCAATGCAACGGGTTAAGGAGTAGGGGGTTTAACGGCATCCGAGATGAACCGGACTCCCTTGGGGGTGAGCTGGACTTCTCTCCTGGTAAACATCACTTCAACAACACCCAGTTTTAACAATTTATCGAATATCTGGTCAAGTTCAGTATGGGGGATATTCAGCATATTCTCAATAGCATGAGAGTCCATTCCGCTGTAGACAAGCATCCCAACCTGCGCAGCAAGAGGGTCAAGCTCATCACCTTTCATGTCCATTTCCTTGGTCGCGTCTTTCAAAAAATTAAGAAGTACCTGCAGCGTCGAGAGCGGGCAAAGGACAAAACTGGTTACTACTTCCCCGTTTTCAAGATGATCGATTTTTATGACATCCACCTGTTTCTTCTGGAGGTCACGCTGTGTCATTTCAATGCCGGCAACTTCGGCAATCGGGACACATACCTGTTTGTTCTGGCTCACAAACCAGATCCCGGTTTTCAGCACAGCTACGGCACCCTTCTCCCATTGTGCATCAGTGACCATCACCCCCCCCCTGACAGCAGGAGACATGAAATATGCACTCAGGCGATAGGCACTGCATGACATGATGATCATGCGTTTTAAGACCTGTAACGCCTTCGGGACGGTGGCAATGCGATAAATCCTTTCCGGGGTACCTTTTACCATGATGAGAAGGACACTTTTCTTCTCTTCCAGGTTAATAATCGATTTAAATGGAATATCAGTGTTGACGGGCTCCCTGATGGAAAGCTGATCCTGGGTTACCTCTATCTTGGAGACAACCCATTTCCCATCTTTTTCTATTTTTATCGGAATTTCAGCCATATCAACACTTGTTCCGGATACTCACACGCCACTTATTTCTTTACTTTCGTCATACTTAATATCCCTTCCAGTTCTTTCTCAAGATCTGCGGCCGGGACTTTCACATCTTTTAAGTCCCGCAGAAGGGGTGCATTCGTATCCTTTTTCACACCAGAGGCATCAGATTTAAGAGAAGCCATCAGGTCATCATCCATACCCTTTCCTGATGAAAATGCCATCATCGAGTCCGACATATCCTTAGGCTTTTCCGGGGTATCCATCTTACTGGACGGAGCAGAGGCAAACGGGGACCCCCCCATCGGTGAAGCAGACGATGACGCAGGTTTCGGGGCTGAAGCAGGGGGGCTTTTATCTGGTGGAGGTGAGGTCCTTGACTCCGTATTGTCAGGGTTATCAGGGTCGCCGAGTTCCTGGTCAAGATCAATACTGTTTACATCAAGGTCCTCGAGGCCGCCCATATCCATTTCACCGGATAACGGATCCTTCTCCCCTTCATCGCCAGGGTCCAGGTCTCCCATATTCGCCGCAAGTATTGATGCAACTTCATCATTATCAGAATCGTCATCAATAGTAATCCCTTCGTCAGTATCAAGGGAGATATCCAGGTTGGATATATCATCACCAAAAGCCCCTGACATATCAGCACCAAGATCAAGGTCATTTAGTGAAGAAAGGTCACCCATATCATCATCAGGCCCCACGGAGTCGAGCAATTCTGTGTTCATCTGCTCTTTTACAAGGGTTGAGAAGGGATCACTCACACTCTGTTTTCCGGATGGGATAATTTCAGGGTTTGCTTCCTTAAGAGACCGAATATCAGGTGCCCTTCCCTGGACAGACTGGTCAAGCATCTGGTCCAGTTTATTTTTATCCCGCTGTTTAGCGGTTGCGGGCTTCCTTGCCTTTCCAATATCACCTGCGATGACAGTGAACGCCTGCCCCATAGACGAAAAAGCGTCCCGGATTGTTGAGAATCTCCCCTGCGTCTTTTTGCCCGGTTTTTTATCCGTTGCGGTTTTTGTCCCGGATCCCGGTTTTTTCCCGCTTTTTTCTTTTGCGGGTTTTGTAGTTACCGGGGGTTTTTGTTCTTTAACTGATTTTTTCTCACCTTTTTTAGATGAAAATGAGATTTTAGGTACTTTTAATTTAGGGATTTTGATTGATCCATTGATCAAAAGGACCAGTACCGCCAGTGCTATGACTACCAGTACCAAAAAAATTGCAGGTAAATCAAAAAGGACCAGAACTAACCCGGCAATAAGTATGACGGTGAATAATAAAATCCGACGGACTGAATCCTTCATGTACTATACCCCCTGGAAGACAGGGATATTAAAGAACATCGCAACAATATACGGCGCCACAATATATACAATTCCCGTCATTATCGTTAAAATGCTTGCGAAGAAATAAAAGATATACCGCCCGCCACCCATCACAATTTTTCCGGCAAAAATATTTGCAACGGTAATAATCGTGAGCATGATCATGATATAGAGGGTCATTTCTGCTTCAGGAAACGAAACAAACATATTGATACCGCTGACCATTGACCCCCCGACGCTCTGGGCTGCCTGGGTACCTTCACCCATGGCATTGAGGTTATTCATTACACCTGCAATTGCCTTGGACATCGTCAGCAGAATATGGAATAGGAACAGGAAAATTGCGACCATCATGGTATGCATGGGGATAATGAGTACGACAAAACCCATGGAAACTGAGTTTCTCTTTTCCCGGAGGAGGACCTGTTCAAGCATTGAAGAACCCGCAATCTCCCCAATCGTGTCCGGGGACCCTCCAAGCTCACACGAGTCCCTGAAAATATTAAGATACTTATAGATCAGGTTACTCCCGCTCTCCCCGATAAATTTCTCCCAGCTGGCATTCTCGTCAAGGCCAAGGTTTAGTTTGGAATATACGCCATTGATCAATGGTTCAAGCACGACAAGGGATTTCCGGTCAATTTCAGCCAGTGCATGGCCCATTGTTGTCCCTTTTCCACCCATTACGGCACCAATACTTCGTATGAAGGAAGTAAAATCAGCGTCCCGCTGGATGATATTACTGTCGTCGAGGTACCCGATGATACCCAGGGGCAGGAGCATCAGCCCTATTAACAGCATAACAAGGCCATATACGTCCTTGATAAGCCCGAATGCACTGATAGCGAAAAAAATTACCGTGACAATGACGACAATAGGAATAATTCTCCGTTCAAGCCGCCTGATAATCATCTGCTCTTTTGAACCGGTCGGAAGGTCATGGATCTTCTCATCTGACGGGACTGAAGTGTACATCGTCACGATGCCGAACAACGACGTTGTTATTACGATCATGTACGACAGCATCAGGGTAGACTGGACATTTTCAGGTGTGAAAAGAGCAACTGACACCATGATGATAATCCCGACAAGGGCACCTGAGAACAACATTGCAATGTACGCATCCCCCCATTTTTTGAGCATTTCGAGCCCCTGCTCGTAGTTATTCCGGTAGACACTCCTGACGGTTGCAAGCTCGCGGTTGAGAAAGTCCTCATCCGGTACACCGGATTCTATGGAGTTTGAATAGCGGTTCAGCATACTCGCCAGCAGTTTGTTTTTTGTCCGTTCTGCAACCGCGGTAAGGGCTTCAACGTAGCTGTAATTCCAGCGCTTTACAAAAAATTCAACTTTTGCAATATATTTAGCAGTCGCGTACTCTTTTCTGAGTGCGGTATAGGCAAAAATCTCTGGCCTGGTAGCGCGTGCCGTTGTAATCGAGCACATGTAGGTGGCCATGAACAGCATATCAGCTGCCATCCGCTTTGCTTCAAGGAGTGAGTCAAGTTTCTCCCTGATGCCCTTAATCATGCCCTTGAAGGGTATCTCGCGGCCTTCTTTAACCGGAAGCTCTGCAGGCCCGGCGGGCAGGCTTTTAACATCCATGATTCGCGGTAAACCCTTTAATCTGGGATATCAATAGTAAGGAGCCCCTGCTTCTTGATTTTGGTCATCATGTGGTACAGGTCATAGAAACCGGTATACCCGGCCTTATGTAATCGTTCAAGAATACGTGCCCTTTTTTCCACTTCCAGATACATACCGGCCTTTTTGTGATCAGGAATACCGAGCATGGTAGCAATCCTGTTTTCAAGGAGGAAACTGCTCCCCCTTCCATGGAAATCGTGGGCGTCAGTAATGGGGTTCCAGCTGAACATCTCGACAAAAGAGAACCCACCGGTTTCCGGGTTAAAACCCACCAGTTCATTTATTGAGAGGATCCTGCGGACCATGCTGCCATCCGGACGACGAACGGAACTCTGGATAACAACAAGGTTCAGGTTATCGACATAGGTCTTAGGGATAAGGATCGGATCACCACAAAGACGCTGGATGAGTTTTTCAACGGAAGCCGCGTGGAATGTGGAAAGCACAGGGTGGCCGGTCTGCATCGCACCGAATGCGACAGCACCTTCAACACCACGGATCTCACCAACAAGGATCTGGTTCGGACGCTGACGGAGTGCGGCCCTTAACAGGTCAAACATCGTGACGTCTCCCCCTTCCCCTTCACCCTTTCCTTTACCTTTTGATACTTCACGTGTCCAGTTCAGGTGAGGGATCTGGAGTTCGGGCGTATCCTCGATCGTGACAATCTTGTTCTCCGGTGGAATGAAGGTAGTCATCGCATTGAGCGAGGTCGTCTTTCCACTTGCCGTTTCACCGCTCATGAAGAGAGACATACCATTCTCGATACAGATCCAGAGATACGCAGCACACATATAATCGCACGTCTTGAATTCAATCAGTTTCAGGATGCTGATCGGATCGTCCATCGCTTTACGGATCGTGAAGTTCGAGCCTTTCCGGCTGATATCCGTGCTGTAGACAATGTTAATACGGGAACCGTCAGGCAGTGTCGCATCAACGATCGGGTTCCGGTAGGTGATAGGCCGTCTCGTCCGTTCTGCAAGCTTTATCACGTAGTTATCCAGCTCTTTTTCCTTATCCCAGCCAACCACTGATTTGAGACCTTTGAATATCTTGTGTTCAACAAATATCGGGCCGATACCGTCACAGGTGATATCTTCGATATACTTGTCACTGAGGAATGGCTTTAAAAGGCCGATATCAACTTTATCACGGACCATCATGTATTCGAGGGCTGAATACTCCTGGGGAGTCATAATAACCCTGCCGTCAGGGGTCCTTGCAACGTGTGCGAAGGCCTGTGCCCTCCCCGAACTGTCCTTCTTTGTAATGTCCTTATTGAGGAAGCCCTTCATTTTGCCCATGAATCCTGGATTTTCCGATTCTTTACTGGCCATAACCGGAATATTTTCCCCGGGCATTTTTATCTGGACGACCTGTTTGAGGAGATTTCGTAATACCGTGCTCCGTGCCTCATCGGTAACCGGGTCCTCTTCCAGTGCATCAAGGAGATCGATCAGTTTGTATTCAACTGCTGGAACAAGGTCTTTGACACTGTGCAGGAATGAGGGCTCGATCGGGATGTAATAGTTCCTGACATCATTGGGATCAAAAAAAATGTGGACAAAGGTATCGGCATCAGCAGGGTAGATGAGGTTAGGTTCCGTCATCGACTTTAGATCACGCTTTAATTCGGAGAAAAAAAGGGGAATACCATATTCATCAACCGGGAATATATGCAGGTATTCAAGGAGATGCGGGCTGTGCTGGACGTACTCTTTTGCATTCGTCGGTAACATCCGATAAAGGGCACAGGACTCGATATTATTCGCGCAATCGTTATCTTCTGTGTTTACCGCACGTTTAAAGGGCAGGGAGAGACTTGTTGCGACTGAAATTTCTCCTTGACTCATATCAGACCTTAGCCATCGAAATCGGGATTATTTTCATGCCATAACCGGGATGAACTTCGAAACTGACCAGGTTGCCGGTCGTTTTCCGTGCCCCACGGACTTTCACTACTTCCATGACCATGACGTATTTATCACCAATCAGGGATTTTTTCATGGAGAGATGTGCATCGCAGATGGAACGGATACGGATCAGGGTATCCTCCTGGAATGCATAGGTATGAAGAGTGATGAGAATTGTCTTTCCATGGTCAACAAGATTTTTACAGTTCGTCAAGAACGTGAGAACCGTTTCCTGGGTCGTATACTCGGTAAACATGGTAAGTGAATCAATAATTATGACCTGGGCCTTACTGGTCCGGATATGGTCAATGATGTGTTCAAGGATCCCGTCCATTTCAGCTTTGGACCATTTGAACCCGACCATGTGCAGCGGGAAGAGCTTAACATAACCCCAGGCGAAATAGTCTGATACATCAAGGCTCATTGACTCCATCTGGGAGAGGAAACTTTTTGCAGTCATTTCGGTTGAGTACAGGTCAACACAGAGGCCCTGTTTCATTGCACCCCATATGATCTGCTCTGTCAGGACACTTTTACCGGTATCATTCTCACCTTCAATAAGCGTAAGAGAACCCAATGGAAGGCCATCAGCTATTTTTTTATCTATTTCATTACTTCCGGTTGAGAGGATCTTCCGATCTTCTCCACCGAGCATACCTGCGATGCCTTCAAATCCCATTTGCCACCACACTTATATTTTTCGTAATTGTATAATCGATTCAGCACTATTTAATTCTCTGCCTTGTACAAATACATACCCGGATTTCAGATAGGGTGGTGCATTCGCAATATTTCCGGATCACACCCTATGCTCAGCAGAACTGGCCCGTGGATAAATTGTTAGAAATTCATAGAGTCTTTGCAACATCTATTGCCACGGTGTATCCGGACCGGGATAAAAAGGGCGATATTTTACATCTACGCATATAATTTTCCCTATGGGCCAGTAACCTTCGTGATAGCCGATACGCCATTTCCGGTTGTCACCTGTACTGTTACCGGGTAGTCAGAGCTATCATATATCACTGACATATTCAGTGTCTCGGTTGGGCGCCACTGTTTACTATCAGGAGAAATAATCCAGGTGTTTGCTACTGATCCCTTAGGAATCAGGACTGGAACTTTATTCTGCACTTTGAGAAAAACATTAAGAGTGGAAATATCGATCGGTTCACTTCCCGAATTTCTCATATCCAGGTGGATTACATTGGGTGTGCTGTTTTCCACGGAATTGGAATCAATCGCAATTGCAGTCCCAAGCATTTTCATGTGAACTGCCGTCATGTCAGCCTGTGCATTCATCGCAATTTGGGTCGTGGTTAGGACACCCCCGACGAGGACATAGGCGGTAACTATCAGGAGGATAATTCCTATAGCTGATCCGATGATCGATGCAAATGCCATCCGGTAATCAGTCCTCCTTAATTCAATCAGTAACAAATTCTACTGATCTTTTTACTCCATTCGGTAAAACAATGGCAAAATATGCCATTCCACCGCCTGCCGGTATTTTGCTGCTCGAAAGGGGGGTCACATCAAGCGTCTCCCCGGGGTCCCACCATTGACCAATCGCTGTCTTATTATAGTGACCCTGCAAGGAAGACCGATCAAAATCACCGACCCCACCGATGAAAACATCAGAATTATCCAGGTCATTTACCGATATCCGTGAGCTCCCGATGTTTTTCAGCCATATCTCAGCAGCAGGGGTTTTGGCAAAATAATTGACTATCTTAATATCGGTCCGTATCTGATCGTCTGTGGAATGTGCTACGGAACCAAAGGTCTCGGTCGTCCGCGAGATGATGGGAAAAACAGCATTAATCAGGACACCTGCGGCCACCACGGCAGCGATCAAAAAGAGGGCGGTGACGATTGTCTCACTCGACATTCATCAGATCCTGTCTTTGGAGCGAATGAAATCCGCATCCTGCTGTTCTTCCCGCGAATGGTCTTCCCGGGTAACTCCCTGGACCTTCACAGGACTACCCCGTTTTTCCATCAGGACCTCTATCATATCACGGTCCAGCGTAGCATCTGAGGGATTCAGGATATGGTTCAGCTCGTATAACTCTGAAACGAATTCATCGGCGCTGATTTCGTGCATTTCACCGAGTGTTGTCGGCATCAGGCGGGTAATATCCCTGACGAGTTTTGCAGATTCATCTGTTATATAGCCCATCGCACGGTAGGATTCGAGCATCAGGTCAACACGGTCGTGCCCGTATTTCTTAACCGTTTTACTCGTCCATTCAAAGAGCCTGAACACTTTTTGCAGGCGGACTTTTCCCGCTGATTCGGACTCTTTATTGGAGGGCATTGCGGGACCAGGAACTCCTGCAAACTGTGCCCTGATAGCTGCCAGCATCATCTCATCAGGATTACCGGAACCAAGAGGGATCCTTGTAATAGTCCCCGAATCCTGGTGGGGTAGAGTTATAGCGGGTGATCCGGACCCCTGCACACCTGTCACTTCCTGGCTCTCATGATGAACCTGGGCATCCAGATGGGCCTGTGCCTCGTCTCGGATCTCCTGCGAGGCTTTCAAGGCTCCGGCCGCCGACTCCACCGCCCCTGCGGCTCCCTTCAGAGCGTTGGTGAACTGGCCCGGGTCCTGGCCCCCGGATGCACCCCCCTGCATCCCTGCATTGAACGGGTTCTCCATATCGTTCATGCGTTCACGGATATCAATTAAAAGGCGCTTGATGGAGGTCTTTAAGAGTTCAACCTCGTCCTGTAATTTCAGCAGTTTCACTTCAGGGTCATCGGCAGATGCCGTCGAAATGATGTGGTCAACCTGTGCCTGATTTACTGCCATATCAATTAATAGTTTTCACTTCTCTTCGTTATTATACTTTTGCCATATGGATGACAATGATGAATGACAATACGGAAAAACGGTCTGAAAATCGATTGACTAAG
>JBAXJR010000056.1:0-13059 GCA_037137755.1 Methanomicrobiales archaeon
ATTCTCTGCTGACTGCCGGGATCCCTGTGCAAGAGATTTTACCTCACTCGCAACCACTGCGAAACCCCTTCCTGCTTCGCCTGCACGTGCGGCCTCTATCGCAGCGTTAAGGGCGAGGAGATTGGTCTGATTTGCGAGGTCTGAAATAATACCAACAATTTTTCCGATTTCGTCCATCTGCACTTTGATCTCGGCGATAAGACCATCGACCTCCTTCGAAGTCTTTGTAATGCTCCCCATCCCTTTTTCTGCTCTCCCCGCATGTGAAATGCCTTCCTTGGCGAGATCGTTGGCCCTGTTCGAGAGAACAGCAACGGCTTCGGCATTTGAAGATACATCAGACACGGTCTTTGTCAGGTCCTCCATCGTGCGGAGGACCTGGGTTATTCCCTCGTCGCTCCGCTCCGCATTCAGTTTGGTATCCTCGGCATTTTTCGTGATCATTTCAGCACCCCTGCTTACATCACTAACACCGGAGGATGCCTGGTCAGCTTCTGATAAGAGATCATTCATCTTGACATTGACTATTGCAAGTGATTGGGATACTTCCACTCCTATCCTGTTGAGTGATCCTTTCAGCTTGACGAGGTCGCCCTGGATATTCAGCTCCGGGTTAATGCCACTGGAGAAATCGCCCGATGCATAACTATCCGCGACCCGGCTTATCTCCCTGATGGCCGCCTCGATTCTATGCCCGAGGTTGTTAAGTGCATTTTTAAATTTTACAAAATCCCCTGCGACCACAAGACGCTCGTCGAACCGGGCCGAAAAGTTACAACCTGCCAGTTCATCAGATAACCTCATGGCCTCATGGACCGGGCCAATGACCGCATCGAGCGTTTCATTTACTCCCTTCACTACCTTTGCAAAGTCCCCCTGGTGATGGGATGAATCGGCCCTTGCATCAAGCCTGCCTTCGACCGCGGCCCCGGAGAGTGCATGCATGTCTTCAACAAGGAGATTAACCGCCACGATACACTGGTTAAGGTTATTCTTGATCTCGTTGAAGTCGCCGCGGTAATTATCGGTTATTCTCGGTGGAATATCGCCTTTGGAGATCCTGTCGACATATTCAGCGGCGACGTTGAGAGGCCCGATAACCGCATCGAGCGTTCCGTTTACCCCTTTCACAACCTTTGCGAAGTCCCCCTGGTGTCGCGATGAATCAGCCCTTGCATCAAGCCTGCCTTCGACTGCGGCCCCGGAGAGCATATTTACGTCCTCGACCAGGAGATTGACAGCCACGATACACTGGTTGAGGTTGTTCTTGATCTCGTTGAAGTCTCCACGATAATTGTCAGTTATCCTCGGTGGGATATCCCCTTTGGAGATCCTGTCGACATATTCAGCGGCGACGTTGAGAGGCCCGATAACCGCATCGAGCGTTCCGTTTACCCCTTTCACGACCTTTGCAAAGTCCCCCTGGTGTCGTGATGAATCAGCCCTGGCATCGAGCCTGCCCTCGGTCGCAGCGTTCGTAAGCATGCCCGTATCTTCAATGAGAAGGTTGACTGCCTCTATACACTGGTTAAGATTATTTTTGATCTCGTTGAAGTCCCCGTAGTAGGTCTCTTTAATTTTCGGTGGTATATCACCCTTGGAGATCCTGTCGACATATTCAGCGGCGACGTTGAGGGGGCCAATGACTGCATCGAGTGTCCGGTTGACACCATGTGCAATTTCAAAGAAATCACCGGTATAATTGTCCTCCTTAGTTCTTGTCGAGAGGTTTCCTCTCTCAGCTTCTGCCGAAACTGCGAGAATGTCCGAAATAGCCCTCTTCTGGTCGGTTATATTGTTGTAGACCGTGAGGACGTTGACAAGATCGCCCTGTGCATCAACGAGTGGAATATTGTATCGTTCAACAACACGTTCGCCGGAAGGGAACTGGATCGCAGCCTCTCCCCTGCTTGCCAGGCCGGTCTTTATGGTATCGCCGACGCTCTGCCCGGATTGGGTGTTGTACTTGAAATCTGTGATAGTGAGGCGTTCTGCCTGCTCCTTTGAAAATCCGGTCAGGTCCAGGAATGCCTTGTTGGACGCGATTACTTTCAGATTTTTGTCCCACAAAAGAATTGGCATCGGGTTCTGCTGGACAATTGCTTCCGACTGTTTTTTTAACCGCTCGACCTCAGCCATTTTATTCTCGATTTCAGTCACTTCATTGTAAATAATATAAATATCCTTTACCTGCCCCTTTTCGTCAAGGAACGGGATAATATTCCGGTTTACCACATGAGTGCCATTTGCTGCTATAAAGGCTGCATGGGCTTTTACTGGTTTTTTCAACTCGAGCGCATCAGCAAGGCCCTGCCCCTGGTCATAGAGGTACTCCAGCATTTTTTTACCTTTAATGTCCCGGAAATCAATTCCCAGAAGTCTCTCACGTTTAAATGCAGTAATTGCACAAAACGCCTCGTTCATGTCCACAATTTTAAACCCGGGGTCAATAATCACCTGGGCGACGTGACTTGCCTCGAACATGGACCTGTAGAGGTGCGCTTCTTCCAGGCGTGTTGTAAGTTCCGTCACTTCATTATAGATGATATAGACATCCCTGAGGTCCCCCTGGTCATTGAAGAACGGGATAATATTCCGGTCTATAATATGGGTGCCGTTGGATGACACCCAGGCGGCGTGGGCAGTTCCGGATTTTTTTTGTTTAATAGCATCAGCAAGGCCAAATCCCTCATCAAATAGGTACTTCAGCAGTTGTTTACCCTTGAA
The DNA here is from genome assembly GCA_037137755.1 of Methanomicrobiales archaeon. Lineage (GTDB taxonomy): Archaea > Halobacteriota > Methanomicrobia > Methanomicrobiales > Methanospirillaceae > CAIKOD01. The sequence goes on from JBAXJR010000056.1 coordinate 2,728, forward strand.
ATCACGAAAGTCCATTCCAAGAAGTTTCTCACGCGGATAATCAACAATAGTGCAGAAGGCATCATTCAGGTCGATAATTTTAAATTCAGTATCAATGACTACCTGGGCGACATGACTTTTCTCGAACATCGATCGAAAAAGATTTATTTCCGAATTCAGTCGTTCATTCTCTTTCTGGCAATCTTCGATGGTTATTTCTTTAGTTGTCATATCAGGGACCCCGCCGATACTGCTGAATTTCTATAACGGCAAATTTTTTGTGACTTTAAATTGACATTGGCATATTGTGGCATAAATAAATTCCCTTTTCCAGCCATCACGGAAACTTTTTTTCATCATCTGATATTCGGAACAGCCCCGTTCAAAAAAAACTATCGGAGGACAATGACGTGCGATTAATTCTCCCCGATATAATCCAGATCTTCAGTTTTGACTTCCCGTCAACAGAACGTGGTTGCACATCAGGTATTTTCATATTTTTACCACTCTGACGGCCCGCCGATATGGCTGGGTTGGAATCGTTTAAAAACGGTGGGGTGAGAAAGGCTCCTGATACATTAAAAAAAGGGATCCATGAATGACATTCCAGGCGGATATTCAATCCCGGGAGAGAATTTCTGCTATTTTCCCAGTTTGGCTGTCAAAAGGAGGATTATGTAAAGACTCACTCATGGAGGTCGAATTTTGCCACTATGCCGATTGCATCAGGGAAATGGTAATCGAGGGTTATACCTGCAGTATTCTCCGGTACCTCGTAGAACAGGTACCCTGTCCGGTCGTGATTTCCTTTCGCAACATCGCTGATAATCGAGAGTCCGGGGATATATCGCTGGCCTCTGGAATCTTTTATTACTATGCCGTTGAAAAGGGATTCACCTGGCTGCTTTACCTCGCCGAGGTCACGGATGGTGACATTGAGCACCATCAGCTGGTAACCCGGCCGGTAGCTGCTGAACTCGCCGTGCTGGGTGTATGGTTCGAGACTGAAGGACTTGTTATACCTGATGGAATTCAGCGTGATCCGGGTATTTCCGTCGTTCGCGCTCTCTCCGACATGAAACGTAGTAAATAGTGGCTTCTCCGATACAGGTGGGAGCGTGACCGGGGTATCCTCCCGGGGTTCGATCTGCAGCGATTTATTTGAGCTGCTGATGTTTACGAACATCCCAGGGATTGGTTCAATTCTTACGTCGGGTAATGAGCTGAACGGGATTTTATTAGCGATGAAGAGTGTCGGTTTTGGCAGGGGATTTGTATCCGGGCTCAGGTTCAGCGTGTGGGCCGGGATTGCCACCTCCTGATGAATAGTTGTGCAACCCGCAACGATGATGCCTATAAGAACAAAACCACCAAATAATCCGTTCAATAGCAGCCGGCTCACCTTAATCCCTACCTTTTTCCACGCCATGATAATTGCACACAATTGCTGCCGTTGTATCCGGTCCCGTTTTCATATGTATCTGACATACTGCTGTGATACGGGAACTATCCTTTGTATGAGGTAATATCCACCGGCATTTCAACTTTTTTGTTCCGCAAGGGATAGGCGGGTGACGACTCCTTATCAGGGCCGTTGAATGCGTGGACTGCATTAATAACTGTCATCGATAAACTGCATCGCGCTCCGGTAGGCATTCTGGCCATGGTAATTCGCTATTACCTGGCCTTCATCATGAAGGGTGATTACCGGCTCGCCCTGCTCCACCTGGAATACGACCTCAACATAATCGATCTCCACAAGGATTACCCCATGGGAGAGTGACGAGGCAGGTAACAAAAGCAGTCGTTCCTTCGCCAGCTCACCCGGGACTTCCCGGAAATGGTAATAAAAAACCTGGTAGGCATTCAGGAGGTCTGACGCGAGGAGGTCCTTCCGGACGTCCTCCTCAACTGAATCGAGTGCTGTTGCGAGCTGTTCCTCGTCATCATTACTCTGGATAAAAAGGGTGTCTGCAATTTTTGCAAGATCACGATAGGATTTCCCCTGGGGGCCAGTAGTCATTCGCATTGATATCACAGCCTGACGAGAAAAATGTCATGGTAGGACCAGAAAAGCTATAACCTGTAACGGGTGCAATACATGCCCGTGAAAGATGAGGACCTTGACTGGATAGTATACCATATCCTTTCAGACAAGGGTGCGAAAACAGATGAGTCAATCATCCGGGAAACAGGGTTACCTGCCGGCGATATCTGTGCATCGCTCTCACGGCTGAAGTCAAATTTCCTTATCGAATGCCGGGATGGCAACTACGATATTCTTTCAATCCCGGAGATGCTCTTCCGGTGCCAGTGCCGGTACGGGCAGGACAGTCCTGTGGTCATTGAGGACGGTGTGATAAAAGTGAAAAAAACGGGGCCCTGATATGGAGGTAGTTGTCCTGAGGCTCGGCCACCGCCCGGAACGTGACCAGCGGGTGACGACTCACGTTGGATTACTTTCCCGTGCACTTGGTGCGAAGGGTATGTTCCTTGCCGGGCAGGATGCCGGAATTGTCCGCAGTATCACCCGCGTCGTTGAGCAGTGGGGCGGGGATTTTTTTATCGAAGACAAGGTTAAATGGCGCCGGTGTATCGAAGAATGGCAGAAATCCGGCGGGAAGGTGGTCCACCTGACCATGTACGGCCTCCCTGTCCGTGAGCATGAGAAGGAGATCAGGGGCGCGGGGAAACTCCTCGTTGTTGTCGGGGCAGAAAAGGTACCAGGAGAAGTCTACGGGCTTTCTGACTGGAATATTTCGGTCACCAGCCAGCCCCATTCCGAGATCGCAAGCCTTGCGGTGTTTTTAGACCGGCTATTTGAGGGTTCTGAACTATCCGCTGAGTACCCGGGTGCAAAGATCAGGATTGTTCCATGTGGGGAAGGGAAACAGACAGAAAGTCTCTGAACCGGCGTGTACTCATTGCCGGGTTTACCACGCGACACGTGGCCTGTTCGGCATATAAGGCAGGTTACCAGGTATGCACGGTTGATCACTTCTGTGACCGGGACCTGTCCTGCTATGTAGATGATTGCCTTTCTTTTGACGATCTTGAATCTTTACCCACAACGATAGAACACATGTCGGCACAACACAGATGTGATATTTTTGTCCCCACCTCCGGTGCCGAGACACTGCCTGTTGCAATTCCAAGGTATGGCCCGGCCCCCGGGAGAGCTGCAATATTTCTCGATAAAAGCCTGACATCCGTTTTTTTTCTGGAAACCTGTGTTCCTGCCCCTTCGACACTTCCGGAACAGACCTATCCTGCGATGGTGAAACCCAGAAGTGGATCAGGGGGGTGGCGGAACGCGGTCCTCCAGAACAATGAAGAATGGTGCGAATGGAAAGAAGCCCTCTCTGACCCGCCGGCACTCTGGCAGGAAGTTGTACAGGGGACCCCTGCATCAGTCTGCTGTGTGACCGATGGTACCCGCGCAAGGGCGGTTGCGGTTAACGAACAGCTGCTCAGGGGCGGGGAGGAAGCTGCCTTTGGTTTTTCAGGGTCAGTTACACCGTTTATCCATCCCCTCGCGGATGACATGGTACGGTATGCCGAAAAAATAGCATCGGCTTCCGGTTGTATTGGGACAATTGGGGTTGACTTTGTCGTAGGGGAGAAACCCTACGCAATTGAAGTGAACCCACGGTTCCAGGGGACCGTCGATACGGTGGAAATGGCGACAGGAGTAAACCTTTTTTCACTCCATGTTGACGCCTGTGAAGGCCGGATCCCGGAAAAAATGCCAGAACCCCGGCAATTTGCAGCACGGAAAATTCTGTTTGCCCACGAGGACCTAATGGTGGGACCGGACCTCAGTATGTTCCCCTTTGTTGCAGACGTCCCGTGGCCAGGCTCAAAAATTGAAAAGGGCGGCGCAATAGTGAGTATTTATGGGTGGGGCCGGTCGCGCAGAGACGCAATATTGATGCTGGATAAACATATTAGCACTGTGCAGCAATATATAGGAAGGACGTCCTGATGGAAGAATTACTGAGTAACATTGCAATCCGTGCATACCTGCTACGCATTATTGGCGAGGAAGGGCTTGACCTGCTTTCAAAATATCCCGATAATAACGAATACAGTGATGAAGACCTCGCAGCAAAGACGGGCATCAACCTAAACTCGGTACGCCACACCCTTTACACCCTCTACGAGAAGCGTCTTGCGGAGTACCGGAGGATTAAAAATAACGAGACCGGCTGGCTCACCTACCTCTGGCAGCTCAGGATGGACACCATTTACGATGCGATCCGCGAGGACCTTGAACGGGTACTCGACAAGCTCGAGGCACGCGCACGGTTTGAGGAAGAGAACGACTTCTATATCTGCAAGTCCTGTGGGATCATCTGTACCTTCAACCAGGCGATTGATGTCAATTTTATCTGCCCCGACTGTGACCAGCAGATGGCGCATTTTGATAATGACATGCTCCTCCGTGCCCTTAAAAAGCGTATCAATACCATGAAACAGACGCTCGGGTATGCATAAGGACGCCATTTTTTTTGAAGGTATGCTCGCCCGGGAAGGGTGTAGTCCGAAAGTAATTGCCCATTGCCGGATGGTCAACGCTATCGCAATGGAATATGTTCACGACGGCACTCCGGCGGACCCGGAGTTGGTACTTGCCGGATCGATGCTGCACGACATCGGTCGTTCACGGACACATTCCCTCGGGCATGCCCAGGCGGGTGCAGCGATCTGCAGGGTCCTTGACCAGCCTGAAGAAGTGGCACGTATTGTTGAATGCCATACAGGTGCAGGACTGACTGCAGATGAATGTACACTGCTCGGACTTCTTCCCATAGACTGTATGCCAAAAACCCTCGAGGAGAAGATCGTCACCAATGCCGATAACCTTGCAGGTGGGAAACGCAGGATATCGATTGAGCAGGACCTGATGGACGCATTCGCACTGCCCCGTAAGACACGCAAACGGATCTACCTGCTCTGGCTTGAGATGGAACAGTTCAGGGCATAATGCAGGGTTTATTGCCCTGGACTCTTTTAACAGACACGTGAGGATCGGATAGATGCAATGGTTTAGTGCACGGGAATTTGCAAAGATTTTTTTTTTTCTGGAATAAGGTCACCTGTGATCCCGGGACTTTGCGGTTTTTTAATCCGACTATCTCGAAATTACCGTTCCTGTGTGCCACATTTAAATGGGAATAAATAAATCAGTGTAACCATACGGAATACTATGGAATATAGAAAAGTACTGTACTTCCTCATGCTGTGTATTATCATTCTCACAGTACTGGTACTATACCTTTTCTTCCCTCTGATATCGCTTTCGGTACCTCATAAGACTTCACGACCAGCTCCTGGTATAACGGTCATTAACCAGAGCGGCGAAATAAATAAACACAGCGGGACCTATATCGTGACCGGTACAGCCCAGAATACCGGGACAACAGCAATTGTCAAGATATACCTGGTCGCGACAACCTACGATGCGAACGGGACGTTGCTCGGATCGACCTACGACACCCTCCTGAATATGAACCCCGGGGAACGTGCCAGTTTCAGGATAGAAACCTGGCCTTATTACAAGGGCTACCTGGTTTCACAATACTCGTTAGTACCGGACTATAACTACGTACCCACGATGCCGGGTAAGGGAGATTATTATATCCCCACACCCGAGGGCAGCCCAAAACCCACGATCTGAAATGTGGCACGAGACAAAGCCAATTCAATGGATGGCCTTGAAAAGAAATCGGAAGGCCCAGGGCCCCCCATACGGTCCCTGACCCGTTAATCTACTCCTTTGATTACCATCAGGGTAATATCATCAAACTGGGGCTGACCAACCGCGAAGGAGTTGACCGCCTCCAGTATTTTCTCAAGGATGCCGATGGCAGAAAGCCCGGTGTGTTCCCTGATGATGGATCTCAACCGGTCTTCTCCGAACATCTCCTCCTCCCCGTTGATGGATTCCGTAATACCGTCTGTATAGAGCACGATAATATCCCCAGCCCCGATCTCAATGGTCCGCGATGAGTACACCTGGTGTTCCAGTCCCCCGAGGAAAATACCGGTTGGCATAAGTTCTTCAAAGGTTTTTGACCTGCACCGGTACATTATCGGGGGATTATGGCCGGCATTCACATAGGTGAGTGTCCTGTCCTTTTCTGAAAGCGAACCGTAAAACAGGGTGACGAACATCCCTGCCTTGGAATCCTGCGTGATAATATCGTTTGCAAAACCGATCGCTGTTGCCGGGTCCCGGTGCCAGAGTGCATTGACCCTGACAACGATCCTCGAGAGTGCCATAAAAAGTGCTGCGGGCACCCCTTTTCCTGAAACATCGGCAATAAGAAGCCCATATTTTCCCATCTCGAGCGGGATTACCTCGAAAGGAATCACGTCAAAAAAGTCACCGCCTACCTCTTTTGCCATTACGCTCCGTGCAGCGATATCAAATCCCCTGATATCAGGAAGTGTTTCCGGCAGGAAACTCTGCTGGATCTCTGCGGCTATCTGCAGTTCGGCACTGGACCGTGCCAGTTTCTGCTCAATCTGGATCCGTTCCGTGTTATCCCGGATCGTCTCTATTGCACCGGCAATATTGCCTTCCGGGTCGTACAACGGGCTTGCTTTGGCCCAGAAATATGCCCCGCCGGGCCGGAATCCCGGGATAAAAATGTCTACAACAAGTGTGTCCCGAATCCTCTGGACGCTGTGATACCGCTGCCCGATCTCTTCTCCTGGCATGAAGATCAGGTTCGCGAGCATCGGTTTCTTTTCACCATAAAACGGGATGGCATACTCGTAATCTCCTTTCCCTACTATCGCTTCAGCGGTGGTCCCTGTCAGCTCCTCGAGTGCCCTGTTCCACGCGATGACTACCCCGTTCCGGTCAATCACAAATGTCGGGTCAGGAAGGAAGCTGATGATCTCTGCAAGTCTCTGTCGTGCCCGGTCTGTTTCCTGTTCTGCGAGCTTCCGCTCCGTGATATCCCTGATCGTCTCAATCGCACCTGATATCTCTCCCCGTTCATTATAGAGCGGGCTTGCCTTAGCCCAGAAATATGTCCCCCCCGGTCCGAATGTGGGGATAAAAATATCGACGACAAACATGTCTCCGATGCGCTCGACAAAATGGTACCGTTGTGTGATCTCTTCACCGGGCATGAATATCAGGTTCGCGAGCATCGGTTTCTTTTCACCGTAAAACGGTATGGCATACTCGTAATCCCCTTTCCCGAGCATGTCCCGGGCCGGAACTCCTGTTACCTGCTCCATCGCCCTGTTCCATGCGATTACTATGCCATTGTTATCGATGACAAACGTCGCATCAGGCAGGAAATTAATTATCTGGCCGAGTCTGTCACGCGTCAGCTCTGTCTCCAGCTCTGCCTGTTTTCTGTCAGTGATATCGCGGATAGTCTCTATTGCACCGGTTATCGAACCCTGCCGGTCACGGAGCGGGCGTGCCTTTGCCCAGAACCAAGCCCCTCCTGGCCGAAAACCAGGGATGAAAATATCGACGACCAGTGTATCACCCGTCTTTTTGACCGTGTTGTACCTCTCAGTGAGTTCTTCACCCCCCATCATAACCAGGTTGGCCAGCATAGGTTTTCGTTCGCCATAGAATGGGAGTGCATACTCGTAATCCCCTTTCCCAAGCATCCGTGATGCGGGAACACCCGTAATCTCCTCCATCGCCCTGTTCCATGCGATGATTGTACCCGAAGAATCGATAACGAACATCGCATCAGGCAGGAAGTCGATAATCTCTATGTAATTCTCCTCGTTCAGCCCGGTCATGGAACTCACTTCACAGAGAATACGTCACATCCCATGTATGTAGTTCCTTCGCAGGGGACAAATGATTCTCCGGTTGCGGTTATGCCGAAAATGATATTCCAAAAGGTCCTGATTGGTAATCTGGGAGATTATTGTGGAGTTATCAATGTTGAAACTCATCAATTCAACAGAAAACCTTATCTATTCACATATCGTGAAGTGAACTATGTATGAAGATTTTGGAAAAAATGTTAAGGGATTCCTCATGTCGCCTGTTGAGGGTTTCAAACAGGCAGGAACAAAATCACTCGGTGTTGCATACCAGTATTATGTAATGCTCCTGATTATCTTCACGGCTCTGTATGGAATAGTCGTCCTCGTTGTCGGGGCTGTCATGTTCAATTCCTATGTTCAGCAGGTTTCGGTGGTCCCCCTCGTTGGCAAGGCATTATCTGCTGAGCTGGCTAAATTCGGCACTTTTGTTATGGTTTCTGAATTGCTCTATGTTTACATGGTTTTCCTTGCCCTGTTATTCGGGATTTTTTTTGCAGGGTTACTCCTCCATGTCTTTGTTCTCCTGGCGGAAGGAAAGAAAGGCGTGAGGGAGACAATCAAAACGGCCATGTACGCGGCAACCCCCGGGCTCCTGCTTGGCTGGATTCCCTTTATCAGCATCATCGGGTGCGTCTGGTCGTTCGTGCTCCTGATCCTCGGGCTCAGGGACAACAACGGGTTATCCTTTGAAAAAGCCGTGTTTGTGGCAGTCATTCCGGTTGTGCTGGGCCTCATTATGCTGATACTGGGTATGACCGTTGTTTCCACATTCCTCGGGGCGCTCGCCTCGTTATTACCAAGGCCATTCTCGGGTTAAATCAAACATATATCTTTTTTTTGAGAAACAGGCAATTCTAATCTGACCGTTTAATCCCTGCCCAGCCGGACCCGGGTACATCATGAATAGATCCTGATATTAAGGAATGCGGGACAATATATACAGGACAACGTACCGTGCCTGGCAAGTGGCACAAAGATCTTTTTGTAATTTTTTAAAAGACAGAACGTGAGCAGGTGTTACTATGGAGATTGTCAGGGGGGTTCATCAGGTTGATGGGATCATCGCGAACAGCTATATTATCAACGGGAAAAAGATGGTGGTCATTGACACCGGACTCCCCGGCAACAGCAGAAAAATTATCAATTACATCCGTGTTGCCCTTAAACGCTCTCCGAATGATGTAACGACGATTATTCTTACCCATTGCCATGGTGACCATACAGGAAATGTCTATGAGTTGAAAAATCTCACCGGTGCAATAGTTGCTGTCCATACTGATGATGCGGATTATGTATCCGGAAAAAAGGAGATGCCAGGCGGGTGCACGCCGATACAGCATGTGACTCCGGATACATTGTTGCAGGACGGGGACAAAATCGCAGGACTCACCTGTGTCCATTGTCCAGGCCATACTGCGGGCAGCATTGCCTTGTACGACCCGAACCGGAGGATCTTATTCACCGGTGATACGCTCGGTTTCGATGAGGGAAAAGTCCATGGCCCGCGCGAAGAATCGTCAGAGGACATGGAGCAGGTAAAAAGTTCGATTATGATATTATCCCGTCTCGATTATGACCTGATGCTTCCGGGACATGGCAGCCCGCTGAAGCCCGATGCTGCGAACCGGGTGAGCGAGTTCTCCCAGGGATTATAGGAATCGGAAACAATTCACTTTTTTATAAAAAGCCATCTAGATAATTACTTTTTTTACCTGGGGCAGGGCCCTGATCTCCTCTATAACGCCATGGGGAAGTAATTCATCCACAATTATCACGAGTTTCGGCTCTTCTGAAAACTGCGGGTCCGTGACAAATATCTGGCGTATTGAGAGGTTATGCCCGCTGAGTACCCTGACTGCAGCACCAACAATCCCCCGTTCTGATGCATTTTTAGGTAGGACCGTGATTACTGTCAACCCTAGTGATTCGGCGACATTTGACAGGTCAGGTGTCGCCCTCATCCTGACGAAGATCTCCCGAAGCGATGGGAGAGTAAGGATCCGTTGGGTCGTGGCGTCGACGACACGTCGGTCGGAGCCGATTGCCTTGGCGATCTGCGTTGCAGGTACCTCGATCCCGTTGCAGGTCACCCTGCCATCATTGTTGATACCAAAACCGTTTTCGAGAAGAAAACGCACCACTTTACTCTGGGACGGGGAATCGGCAAACTCGTGAATGATATCAGACCACATGGAGTGAGATCTGCTGTTGTCGTATATAAAAATACATCGATGTATGGGTTCCTCACTTTTCAGGTGGAGAGCCCTTCTGGCATTCTACGAATTCACATTGTTTGAAGGCATACATGACAACCAGATGGATACATTATTTTAGATAGACATCCTCATTGTTATGGCACGAGAGCGAGGATAACCAGGTTAGATCAAAGGCTCCAGGTTAAGGGCCTTGATATGGGTTTATCGCTCTATTGTGTAAAAGAGTATACCCGTGCGAGGGTAGCCAAGCTTGGTCAACGGCGCCAGGTTGAGGGCCTGGTCTCTTAGGAGTCCTTGGGTTCAAATCCCATCCCTCGCATGC
>JBAXJR010000057.1:0-11975 GCA_037137755.1 Methanomicrobiales archaeon
TGCAAGGATCCGGCCGGTAATATGCTTCGGTGAGAGGACGTACTCTGCACCGGCATGGCGCAGGTACCGGTCAAACGAGAGCTTGTCAACGACGGCGACAATGTTTCCCCGGGTCATTTCCCTGATACCGAGAATAATTGTTGCTGCCGTGCGCTCGTCTTCGCAAATAATCACGGTGCCTGAGTTTTTTATCCAGATATTTGACCAGGTCGACTGGTTATTATAGTCCCCCCAGACCGTGTAGACACTTTTCCGGTAGAGCCTGGCTGCCTCCTGGGCAGCTTTTTCATCCTTGTCAAGGATGACAATATCGTTGTCAGATATCATCAGGCTCTCAACAAGGGCCTTTGTCAGCTCCCCGTGTCCTACAATGATAATATGGTTTTTCAGCTCATGAGGTGTCCGCTGGGGGGGTGATGCCCTGAGGATGGCTGTCAGGTACGGGGCGATGAGGAGCGGGACAATCATGAAGATCAGGGTAATCCCCGTGATCATCATTACGATTGCAAGGAACACCGTGTACTGGTTCTGGAATGGGAGGAGCTCACCGTACCCCACGGTGGTGATCGTTTCCACCACAAAAAGGAGCGATGAGGGCCAGGATATTGGTTTTTGTTCGAGTACAGGGTAGAGGTATTTGAACAATACGGTATATGCCACCATCTGGAGGAAGAACAGGATGAAATAGAGTCCAATTTTTACTTCCGGTGAACTATGGATCAACCTCCAGAATAATCCCCGCGTGTCACCCATACCTGGGACCACCTCTCTCTTCCTGGCGCAGTGGGACACTAGCTGATGTATCTATTTTCATGAGCACTGGTCCCGGAATTTTTTGACCTGCTCACCAATATTGACCAGTGCATAGGGGACACCCGGGTGCCGGCTGTAAAACCGTGCCAGAATGGTACTGATCGGGTCATCCACATGAATGCCCGTCTCTGGCTGTGTCTCCACGTTATAATCTTCCAGGAAAAGCTGTGTGTACAGCTCCAGTTCCTTCCCCGGAATATGCATAAAAGGCCTGGTGACCTGCACCCGCCTCCGGGCTTCTGCCGAAGAACCTGTTTCTTGGATTGTCTTCCCTGAAATGGCATTCCAGAGGACCCATTCCGCATGGTCTTCAAGTGCATATCCCATGACAAGAGCGTCAAACTGAAGTTCTTCTGCCATGAGCGTCAATTGACACTCTGTCGATGAATGGGCCATAAAAGGAGACTTATTTGCTGCATCAAACCGGTTATCATGTTGAATTGTTACCTTGTCACCCGGTATTCCAAACCATCGAATTCCAAACGATTCTGATATCGCCTTCGCGTTTTCCATCGCTTCCGGATCGTTATTTTTTATCGTTACCGCAACGAGGCTGATATCTTTCCGTTTTCCCGCCAGGGCATGCATAAAACCCAGGAGTGCGCAGCTCTTTCGCCCGCCGGATAGTGCAACAGCGTACTGTGTCCCGGGGACAAGCCAGTGGTTCTGCCGCACGGTTTTTTTCGCTTTATGAAGAAGGTCTTCCTTGAAATGCTGCGGGCACAGGTGCAGGCCGGAATACTCCTGGAAAATAACCCCGGGCTTTCCACATTTACTGCACCCCATTGCTGCTACCAGATCAACCTTTATCATCCAAATAGATAAAATGTGTAGCAGAGATGGCAATTTCCGGGAACAATATCAGGACACTCCATAAATACGAGGTAGATATACTTCAGGCACTTGAACGGCTCATGAAAAATTACGAGTGGGTCCCGCTTGAAGTACTGGTACGGGCTGTAGGGCTGGCTGAATCCGAGGTATCGTTCCGCATCAGCCGGCTGATGGAGAAAGGGATGGTACGGTATAACGCCGTCCCGTACGACGGGTATTCACTGGTTTTTATGGGATATGATGCGCTTGCGCTCCGGACTCTCACAAAAAAAGGAACGATACAGGCACTTGGGTGCATGATCGGGGTTGGCAAGGAGTCCGTGGTGTATGAAGGAATCGGCCTCGGGTGTGTGGCACTCAAGCTCCACCATGTGGGGCAGCGGTCTTTCCAGTCGGTCCGCCTCAACCGTGAATATAAACCCGGGCAGACCCATTCTCCATGGATTTTTACCTCGCGACAGTCCGCAGAACGCGAATACCTTGCCCTCAAGACCCTGCATCCGGGTGTCAAGGTGCCGCTCCCTATTGATCAGAACCGGCATATTGTGGTGATGGAGTACATTCCGGGCGTGAATCTCAATAACGCAAGGCTTGAAGAGCCAAAGGAATTCCTTGACGAAATAATCGGCGAGGTTGGGAAGGCGTATAATCTTGGAATAATTCACGCTGATTTCTCTGAATTCAATATTATGGTCAATGAACGCGGCTGTACCCTGATCGACTGGCCGCAGTGGATGGAGACCGATCACCCGAATGCAGATACGATTCTCCGGCGGGACCTCGATAATATCCTCACCTACTTCACGCGGAAGTACCAGTTGTCATACGATATCGAGGACACATTGAGATGCGTGACCAGCTGAAGGTATTCGGGATTGATATCATACGGGGCTCTGTCAGGTCAAAGTCCAGGAGGCCTCTCTATGCACTGGTAAGACTCCAGGGCGACCAGATCATTTCCGAGGACGGGGTCTCGTCCTTCCGGCTCTTCCGGATGCTCTCCCAGGAACAACCTGATATCCTTGCCGTTGACAGTCTCCAGGAGATCTCCACTGACCAGCACGAGTTATTTGCGTTCATGCAGTCCCTGCCCCCGGCCACACGCCTTGTCCAGGTTACGGGAGGGGACCGGCGGGAGTCACTCATAAAAGTTGCAAGCCGGTATAATATCAATTTCAACCGGCTCGATCCTTTTGACGAGGCCCGCACCATTGCGAGGGTGGCGTCCCTTGGGGCAGGGGCCGAAGTAATTGCCTTTGAAAACAGTTCCGACGTAATCGTAACGCGTAACCGGTCCCCTGGGAAAGGCGGTTGGAGCCAGAACCGGTACGTACGGAAGATCCATGGCGGGGTTTTGCAAAGGGCCCGGGAGATTGAAATGGGTCTCGTTGCTGCCGGCCTTAAATATGAAAAAAAGGAGGTAAAGGCATTTGGTGGGTGCAGCAAGGTATCGTTCCGGGTATTTGCCCCGCGTGACAAGATACCTGTGTCTACGTACCGCGGGGCCGACGTCCAGGTCCGGATAAGCGGGAGACGCCTGGACCGGATCATGTTCAGGCCCCTGTCGGCCCGCCCGAAATTTATTATTGTCGGGATGGACCCCGGAACAACTACCGCCATCGCCGCCCTCGACCTTGAGGGAAACCTGCTCCACCTGAGCAGTTCCCGCCAGACCTCCCTGTCTGATGTCATTGAATCGCTCTATAAGGTTGGAAAACCGGTTGTGGTAGCAACCGATGTGCGTGATATGCCGTTTTCCGTTGAAAAGGTCAGGCGTGCATTCAATGCGGTCGCCTATGCACCCCGCCTTGATGTAAGTGTGGATGCGAAAATGGAGTATACGCAACCGTATAAGTACATGAACGATCACGAACGGGATGCGTTATCCGCCGCTCTTGAAGCATACCGGCACTATAACCACAAGTTTCAGCATATCCTTAAACGCGTACCCCCGGGTCAGGACCTTGACGAGGTCAGGGCGGGGATGATCCGCGGGCACTCGCTGGAACAGGTGATTGGAGAACTGAAAGTTGTTACCCTTCCCCCAAAAATTGAAGAACCTGTTGTTCAGGCCGACAGGAAATCTGATGAGCGGGTCAGGGTCCTTGACGGGATGGTGAAACGCCTTCGCACGTTTGTCCAGGAGTTGCAGGAGGAAGTCAAGGGAAAAGAGCACGAGATTATCAGGTTTCAGGCCCGGATCCGGAAAATCAGGTCACTACATGAGAAAGATATCATAAAAGATGCAGAAATAACCAAAAGAGACTTAACGATACAGACGCTTAAAAAGAGGCTCCGCCGTGAAGAACGCTCGAACCGGAACTTAATAAAGAAGATCGAGAGACAGAACAGGATTGACGAACTTGATCGTAGTCCCGATTCGATCCCGGTGAAGATGCTTGGCGCTTTTACCAGGGACGCTGTCAGGGCACTCTCTGACGACCCCGGGGTTTTGGAAGGGGATGTCCTTTACGTGCTCCGGATTGACGGGTGGGGGAGAAGTGTAATCCGTGAGATCGGGGAGATGAGAGTTAAAGCGGTAATCACGGGCCCGGGTCTCACCTCGCATGCTGACCCCCAGCTCCATGCGGCCTGCATGGAACAGAATATTCCACTTATTGATGGCGGAGAACTACCGATTCTTATCAGGGGAAAGATTGGTAGTGCCGGAAAATCCGCGTTTGAAATTTCGTTGAAGCATTGGCAGGAGAAGCACCAGGAATATGTGGATGAGCAGAACACAAGGCGAATCGAGGGGATTTTCCGGGATTACCAGACCGCACGGGGAAAGGAGATGAGGAAGAGTGGATGAACGGGCACTGTTACAGGAAGTATATACAATCATTGGAAAGGAGCATTGCCTTGATGATTGCGCGGTAATTCCCTGTGGTGAACAGCTCCTCGTCGCTACAACGGACATGCTCCACGAAACAACCGATTTTCCTGCCGGGATGACAGACTGGCAGATCGGGTGGATGAGTGCAGCGGTAACGCTCTCTGATATCGCGTCAATGGGGGCGACGCCTTCAATCCTCCTGTTAGCGGTAGGGCTTGATGACCCGTCAAGGCTTGGAGAAATTATTCGGGGTGCCAGGGACTGCTGCTCAGAGGCCGGTGGTTACGTTGCCGGTGGCGACATTGACCACCACAAAGAACTGACAATAGTCAGCAGTGGTATCGGCATGGTAGCCACTGACCATATCGTCCGGCGTTCCGGTGCCAGGGTTGGGGATCTCATCTGTGTAACCGGGGTCCTTGGACGTGCTCAGGCCGCACTCAACGGGTATCACCAGTATGACAAATCGCTCATGGAGCCCCGGGCAAGGGTCCGCGAAGGTCAACTACTGGGCAGGACCGGCGCCACCTCGATGATGGACCTCAGCGACGGGCTTTCTATCTCGCTCTATGACCTGCTCGAGGCCAACTCCTGCGGGTACTCCATTGACCCGGACAAGATCCCTTCCCCGGCGGGAGTTCCACCTGGTGAGGCAATCCAGCTGGCCCTCTATGGGGGGGGGGATTTTGAGTTGTTATTCACCGTCCCCTGCGACTGGGAAGCACCTGCTGGTCTTCACTATTCTGTTATTGGACGTGTAATCGGGGACCCGGGTGTCTTTATTGATGGGAATGTGATGGACCGGAAAGGGTACGAGCATACATGGGGGTAAATAGAAATGGAACGGGATGAATTCTGGAACTATACACAATAAACCAGATTGGGTTTTTATGAACCCGGTATGTTTCAAATGAATTTTTCCATTGGGACTCCAGAAAGATCATCTTAACAACTGCTGACCCGTACTGTTATCCGGTATAATGGGGCCAATATATCCGTATCGCCTCAATTCTGTCATAATAAGCCTCTCGATTATTTGGATCTATACTGAGTGCCTTATCAAACCTTTTAATAGCGGCATCGATATTGCCTTGTTTATATAAGATAAAGCCTTCATTTGTCCACCCTATTGCATTGTTTGGATCAATCTGAATGACCTTTTCAAACACTGTCATTGCCTTATCATACTCTTTGTTTCCTATGAGTGCAAGCCCTTTAAAATTGAGTGAATCCGTGTTATTGGGCTCCTGCGAAATGGCCTTATCATATAACCGTATGGCTCCCGGATAGTTACCCTGGGTGAGCAACATGTAGGCCTTGTTGTTCAATGCGAGGGTGTTATTTGGGTCGCTGTCTAAAGCACGATCATAGGCAATGATTGCCTCGTCATTCCGTCCCAACTGGAAAAGGGCATAGCCTTTGTTCATCCATGCAACAGTATTATTCCGCTGCACAATCAGGACTTTGTCATAGGCATGGGCTGATTCTTCTTCACGACCAAGGCTCCAGAGAGCTGATACTTTGTAAATCCATGCCATGGTGTTATTCGGATCAGCACCAAGTGCTTGGTCATAGGCCGCAATCGCCTCTTCGTACCTCTTCAGGTTATGGAGGGCAAACCCCTTGTTGAACCACGTCACACTTGTATTTGGTGTCAGCTTGAGTGCCATCGAAAAAGATTTATTTGCTGATTCAAAATCTCCCCGCCGTGTTTCTGCGATCCCTTTGTTTGTCCATGCAAGGGTATTTTTCTGGTCAAGACTGATTGCATGGTCTGCCGAGTCGAGGGCGTTCGTAGTATTTCCTAACTGGTTATATACACTGGATTTGTATCCCCATGCGATAGAGAGGTTACGATCTATTTTAAGGGCGTTGTCATATGCGACCATTGCCTCATCATATCTTCCTATGGAATTCAACGCAAACCCCTTGTTGGTCCATGCCACCGTCATATTTGGGGAAAAATTATTAACCATTTCATAAGCTTTGATCGCTTCATTGTACTTTCCGAGGCTGTTTAATGCAAATCCCTTATTGCTCCAAGCCAGGGTGTTGTTCTGGTCAATATTTAGTGCCCGATCTGCAGACAGATTAGCCTCTTCAAATTTTCCAAGACTGTTCAATGCATAGGCTCTATAGCCCCAGGATGCTGCATCCGACGGAGAAACTGACAAAGCTCGATCATATGCACCAACTGCTTCGGCATACTTACCTGCATTGTTAAAAATAAACCCGACTGAATTCCAAACCTCTGAGTTGTCTGGCTCGGTATTAATCGAATTGTTGTAAGCATTTAAAGCTTCATTATATCTTCCAAGTCCTTTGAAGATATCCCCTTTAGCCTTCCAGATATCAGCGGGATTTTGGCCTGCTTTCAAAGATTCATCATATACCGAGAAAGCTTCCGGGTTACGTCCCTGCATCGAAAGGACATCTCCTTTTAACTTATATGCGGAAGAGAGGCCCGGATCGATTAAGATTGCGTTATCATACGCCCCGATGCTTTCATTGAGTCTGTTTAATGACTTGAAAGAACTCCCTTTTCCCTCTGCAGCAACAGCCATCGTGGGATCTACTGTAAGAGCGTCATCGTAATAAATTAAAGATTCATTGAAATTTTTTAGGAACGCCAGTGCATCGCCTTTCCCTTTCAATGCTATGGCACTATTAGGTTTAATCCTCAATGCTGTGTCGAATGAATCTTCAGATTCGGCATATCGACCAATTTTAAGAAGGACTTCCGCTTTCCCGGACCAGACGTCAGCATTTCCAGGTTGTTTCATCGTAAGATTTTCATAGATTAAGAGGGATTCATTATACCTTCCCTTATCAAAGGCACTCTTAGCCTCTTGTAATTCCAAGGGACCCGAAGAGCCCGGATTGAGAGTACACCCGGAAAATATTGAGGTAATAAAAAGGGCTATTATAATCAGTGCCCATCCGGATTTCATAATAAATTTTACGTTCGAACCCTAATAAAGGTAGGTTAACTGACGAAGGACCCTCGCTATTTTTTTAAAAATTTACGACTCCACTATCAATATCTCTATTCAGAGAAATGTTAATTTCTCAATTGTCGATTAAGATCGTCATGGTACCTGGGTACTCAGAAAGTTTTTAAGGCAGAAAGCTGAAATGTGATTATAAATTCGAATGGAGAAGATAGATAAAAATGAACTCGGTAAAATTAATTGGTTGTTTTGCGGCACTAATTGTATTGGCAGCTGTTATTATGCCAGTTTCAGCTTACCCGTATGTCGGGTATAGCCAGGTTGGAAGTACCTATAATGGTAACCAGCTATCTGTGTCATCAGCCTTGGATTCTTCAATGACAGGCACTAATACACCATATATGGGGTATAAATTCGCTGTGAAAGGTTATGGAACAAAACCTGCACTAGGGGATTTAACCTCCTATGCGAACTATAACAGCCAGACATTGGGACAGAAATTCAGCTATTCTGAATCGTCCTCTGTGTCGGGAATTATACACCAGTTCAGCAAAACCATTTCAATCACCCTATAAACATATTTTTTCCTCGCTGTTGTAGCGCACGTTGTTTTTGGGATGAGCGGCGTTGCAGTAATGATATTATTACAACCGAAATATAGCGAAATTATCCATCTGGTTACAACAACCGGTTATTGTATGCCTTCCTTCAACACCCCCGATCTCTCTCTTGATTCGGTGATCGCAGGGGATACCGTACCGTTTAATCTGGGGAATACTATGGGTTATTGGTACCTGGTAAATGAATTACATTAATGAATGACATTATATCCGGAAATAGTATTTTAGGTGGTTATAAAAAGATCTTAATACGTTTCAATCACGGTTTATTCCCTTAAAAACAAATCATTGGTTATACCTGTGAAACGACAGGTTACATTAATTTTAAATACTTCTATAGCTTAATTTCGATGCTTACATAATTATCGATCAAGGTGGCGTAGATGAACAAAAAAGTATCGATAGGTGTGATCATCATAGCGATGGTGATCGTTATTGCAGTCTCTGGCTCAGCTATGGCTGCTCGTCCTGTACCGGCTGGGAATGAAACCTCCCAGATTATTGTCAGAACCTCCGCAAAAGTCGTTGGTAGTTTCATAGCAGAGACCGACCTTGCACTTCAGCAGAGTACGGGTGACCTGAGTCCTCCATTGACAGATGGTGAACAGATTGGACTTGCGGTCTATTCTGAGAACACCATTGGTATCAATGGTGAGACAAATTACATCAAGGACACGCACATTAACACTGGTGATGTGGTAAACGGGCAGGAAAATGTCCAGACTGACAGGATTATTACGTTTGAAGGTGGAGACGGTGGCCGTATGGTATCAAGCGAAAATGTAATCGTTTCTACTGTTGGAACTGAAACTACCAGTACAGCAGGTTGCTGTCCATGGGGAAGCACGACCAATACTACGTTGCCAGCGGAGTGCGAGACAGTCCAGGCTGGTAGCACTATGGATGTATATGAGGTTTCCGCAAGTTCCAGCAGCGGAGTGCGGGTTATTTCGGATACACCGGGAACAACGGTATCTCTCGATTACAGAATCGATGCCCGCGGAATCAACCAGACTCAAGGCAGCACGGAAAATGCGGCAATCGGAAGTGCAACAGCATATGTTGATGGCAAGATCCTGGCCAGTACGGGTAATGGCACTGCAGTTGGTACCGATATGGAATACCATGATGTGACGTCAGTTGACGGGCTCTTTGACCTGTCGAAGGATGTGAGTTACTCGTCGGCACCCAACTAACGTGGGATAATTCAGTCCTGAGTAATGGGGAAGAAAATCAATATCTCCATTTTTAATTTTTTTACTGGTAAGTTTTTTTACTTTATACCAATTTTCTGGTTATGGTTTTTCTCCAAAATTAGGATGACCCCATATTTCCCGGAATGGACAAATCAACCCCCTTTTCTGAAAATTACATTGCAGTAAAACACAAAACCGGGTAAAAAGAAATTATTTTTTAAGCGTCTTTTTTGTTCGAGGATATACATTATGTGGTCGGTTATGATGTTGCGAGGTAGATCTGGTGTCTTTGGGTCAACCATATGATGGGGATTGCCACCTCCAAACCCCTGCGTTGAGATTGTTCCCGCCCATGTGCAGGTGTCCGGTGCGACAGCTCGTCGGGTTACGCCGGGCGAGGCGTTGTTCCTGGCATCGTATCCCCCTAACGTTTCAATGGCATCCCAACTATTTTCTGATGAAACTTTTTACCCATGATGAGAGAATGTATGTATACAATGAAATCTCCTAAAACTGGAGAAGTGCCATTCCCATTAACCCTGAATTGGTAGGCAGGTTGCGATCTAATGACTCAACTGCCAAATGAGAACATACTTTTAATCTGATTTTTGCACTTCCCGTGCGGGTTTCTTTTTAGGGCTGATAGGGGTGCCGTTTGGCTTATATATCTTCAGATTTTAGACCAAATCTCGATGAATATCGTGATTTTTATTCTTCCAAAGGTTCAAAACTTTCAATTTCCTGCCAGGGTATCAGTTGAACCGGGAATAGATCTCTGATAAACAAGGGATTTCCATCTCTAGCTAATCCCCGCTATATCATAACCTCAATACCCCCTTCGGTAACAATCCGGTATTTTTTACCTTGAATCAAATCGTATTCTTCCCCATCTGCCATGTAATAAAATCTGAATATGGGTATATGGGAAGCTGCCGGATGCGGGGTGAAAAAATAAATTCATGGGTTATTAGTGTAGAACAAATCATTTCCAATTTTCAGTGTATCATTGAGATCCCGAAAAAAGTTGGGGTGGTCACGTCGTAACGATCCCACCAAACTGATTGTTTAAGGCAAGCTGAATTTTTTCCATTTCAAGTCCAGAGAGTCCGCTGACCGCTGGCTTGCCAACCGAGGAAATGGACCCCTTCACTATGTCTCCTGTATAAGGCTTCTTCAGAAGGGAGGGAAATCTTGGATCATAGATACAGTTTCGTGCTGGGTCATATATCATTGTCCAGGTGGTACCGGTTGACGACACACGTAATGTGTATGAATTACCGCCATTTGGTGTCCAAGTCCCGGTAAATCTTGCCGTTGTTCCTGTTATCCCTGGTTGGTACGCCATCCCGGGGAGCTGGAAGAAATAATAGCTTTCTTCCCAAGTGCCGTCAGCGTAGAACCTGTATCTATCATCATAACCGTAATCTCCTGTCATTCTCCAACCACCAATTATTGGGTCTTGCACCGGGGCGACAGGTGTCGGTGTATAGGTGTAGGTTCTCGGCTTATAGGTGTAGGTTGGAGTCTTATAGGTGTAGGTTGGCGTCTTTATCGGCGTAACCGTTGGTGTAGGTGTTGATATTTGTCCTGGAACAGTCGTCACGCTTCCCTGATACGGAGAATGAATAATGTTAGGATACCTTGTATCGTAAATGACATTGTTGAACAGGTCGTATTTCACGGTATATGATGCAACAGATATTGGACCGGGCGTAATGTGAGATGTACCAAATCTCGTATCTGTTAATGTGTATGAATTATCACCATTCGCACTCCAGACTCCCGAAAATACATATGTTTCCTTATCCTTCGGAACATATAGGCTGCCTGAATATGTGCCATCAGCATTAAACTGGTATCTACTATCATAACCAACCCAATCAGGATTGTTTGAAGATGCATAATAGTATCTCCAAGTGCCAATTATAGGATCTTGTGTAACATGGCTGACTATGGGTGTAAAGACGTAGGGTTTCGGTTTATATGCAAACTTGGAGCTGGCTTTTAATGCATCATCATTAGTTGTAGGTGGTCTGGTATAGCTAAGTTCCGAAGTGGATAACCCTCCGTTTAACCCGACATCGGAAATCTTTGCATCTAACAGTGATGAAGTTACTTTAAAATTTTCATATGATTGATCAATAGCCGATACAGTACTTCCTGCAAAAGCAAGGAAGACTACTAATGTGAAAATCAGAGCAAATCGATTTATGTTAAAATTGCTTTCGTGTTTCATGGTGGCTTCCACTATTTTTTTCTTCTGACTCAGTCCAGCATAAACGTATCGATTTAAATTTTGGGGTATGGTGAGACATTCCAATTAACTATCACGCACTTATTGAAGACCTGGAACAAGACATTGAACAATTTGAAAAGCAACCGGAACCGGTGAATAAACCCTCACGCACACGAACGCGGACCCCCGGTTGATATTTCCGGTTGTTGAGAGAGAGATCAGAAAATCCCGTCTCTTTTTCAGCATTCTAAAATTTCGAGAAAATAGATCTTCCGTGGAAAAGCGCAATTTTTATGAAAAGAACAAGGAATTAGGAGGAGAAATCCTCTTAATTATCCCTATTCCCGTCTTAAACTCGTTCAGAGTAAAGACATACCAGACTGGTACTTGATATCCTTAGAGAATCCGGAGATCATTCCGTTAACACTTGAGGATTCAGAGTAGACCAGGTCTTCGCTCTTAACGTTGTTGGTTGCGCCTCTTGCTTCC
>JBAXJR010000058.1:0-11910 GCA_037137755.1 Methanomicrobiales archaeon
GATGATACCGTACTCTTTTATGAAGGCTCAGTCATCGACATTACCGAGCGCAAGCAGGCCGAAGAAGCATTGCGGGAGAGCGAGGAGAAATACCGCAACCTCTCAATCCTGATGCGCCTGATGTGCGACAATGTGCCGGATATGATCTGGGCAAAAGATCTTGAAAAGCGCTACATCTATGTGAACAGGGCCATCTGCAGTGGTCTGCTCAACGCCATTGATACCGATGAACCGGTTGGAAAGCTGGATATGTTCTTTGCAGAGAGGGAGCGGACATGTCATGCGGATGATCCGGACTGGCATACCTTTGGCGAGATTTGCCGGGACACCGACCAGATCACTATGGATGCCGGCACCCCACAGCAGTTCGATGAGTACGGGAATGTGCAGGGAAAATTCCTCTTTTTAGATGTACGCAAAGCCCCGTTCATTGACGAACAGGGAACAATGATCGGAACGGTAGGCTCAGCCCGGGACATCACTGAGCGGAAGCGGGCGGAGGAGGCGCTACGGGAGAGCGAGGAACTATTACGAGATATCATTGAGAAAAATCCACTGTCAATCCAGATTGTGGACAGGGAGGGGTTCACGCTCAAGGTAAACCCGGCATTCATTCGGCTTTTCGGTTCTGTTCCACCGCCGGATTTCTCGATTATTACGGATATTGTAAAGAGTCACCCTGAACTAGAGAACCACATCTCACGGGTAAAAAACGGGGAACCGGTTAATCTGCCCGATATGAGCTTCAACCCGCACGATATCTATCCGGAACTGCCGGATGTCCCAACCAGGGTGCGGGCAATCATTTTTCCCTTGAATGACAGGCATGGAAAACCACAACGTTTTATTTTCATGCATGACGACATCACCGAACAGCGGCGGGCTGAAGATGCACTGCGGGAGAGCGAGAAGCTTTTGAGCGAGGTCTTTGACAATGCGAACGATGCGGTATTCCTGCTTGAAAGAACCCAAGAGGGTCCCGGTACATACCTTCTTGTGAATGATAAAGCTGTCCGGATGCTGGGATATTCAAGAGATGAGCTCCTGGAGATGTCCCCCCGGGATATCGTACCAAGTGATATTGCGAAAAAAATCATGCCGGATGTCATAAAAAAACTGCTCAAAGACGGGCATGCTACCTTTGAGTCTGCACACCGGCGAAAAGACGGGTGTATCTACCCGATTGAGGTCAGCACCCATACATTCCGGTACAAAGGAAAGGATGTGGATCTCTCCCTTGTCCGCGATATCACCGAACGAAAGCGGGCGGAGGAAGCGATCCTCCAGGCAAACAAGAAACTAAATCTTCTCTCGGGTATTACCCGGCATGACATCAACAACCAGCTCCTTGTGCTGAACGGATTCCTGAAATTATTACAAAATAAAGCAACAGACCCGGCATATGAAGGCTTTTTCACCCGCATTACGAAGGCAAGTTCGCAGATTTCATCCATGATCCTGTTTACCAAGGAATACGAAGAGATCGGCGTGAAGGCTCCAATATGGCAGGACTGCCGCAATCTCGTGGATAATGCGGCAAAGCAGACCCCGCTCGGACAGGTCATGGTGAAAAACGATCTCCCCACCGGTGCGGAAGTTTTGGCCGACACGCTGATAGTCAAGGTCTTTTATAACCTGATGGACAATGCGGTGAGGTATGGTGGGAAGATCAGGACAATTAGGTTCTCTGCTCTGGAATCCGGTGATGACCATGTCATCGTGTGCGAGGACGATGGCGAGGGTGTCGTTATTGAAGAGAAAGAGAAGATCTTCGAGCGGGGTTTCGGGAAGAACACCGGGCTCGGGTTGTTCCTTTCCCGCGAGATCCTCGATATTACCGGCATCACTATTCGTGAAACCAGTGAGCCGGGCAAGGGAGCACGGTTCGAGATAGTGGTGCCGAAGGGTATGTGGCGTATTGTGGGGAATGGAGAATGATTTCCGAAATAATCCGGGTTCTCTACGTTGATGATGAGCTCTCTCTCCTTGACCTTGGCAAAACATTCCTGGAGAGAGGAGGCGTTTTCTCCGTTGAGACCTGCTCTTCTGTAAATGATGCCCGGGAACGGCTCAGGAACCAGGATTATGATCTGATCCTCTCCGATTACCAGATGCCGGAAACTGACGGCCTCGAGTTCCTCAAGGAGCTCAGGGCATCGGATAACCGGACCCCGTTCATAATCTTCACGGGCCGGGGGAGGGAAGAGGTTGTGATCGAGGCGCTCAACAGCGGTGCAGACTTCTACCTGCAGAAGGGGGGCGATCCCAAATCCCAGTTCACCGAGCTGGCAAACAAGATCCGGTATGCAGTATCACGCCGGCAGGCAGAGGAGTCTCTTGCCATGAGCGAGGAGAAGTTCCGGGGCATCTTTGATACCGTCAATGACGCGATCCATATCCATGCAATTGCCCCGGACGGAAAGCCAGGACAATTCATAGAGGTCAATGAAGTTGCATGCCGGATGCTGCAGTACACCCGGAAAGATCTGCTTGCACTCGGGCCCCTGGATATGGTAGCAGGCAGCCACAGCCGGCCCCTGGATACTATTCTCGGTGAATTATCAACTACCGGACACACGATCTTCGAGACAGAACACCGGAGAAAAGACGGGACAGTTGTTCCTGTCGAGATCAACACCCATGTTGTCACCCTCCAGGGAAAACGGGTGATGGTCTCTGTGGTCAGGGACATCAGCGGACGGAGGAAGGCCGAAGCAGCATTGCAGGAAAGCGAGGGACGGTTCCGGACGCTTTCCAATGCGGCCATGGAAGGGATCATGATCCACGACCGGGGTGTCATTAAGGACTGCAATTCCCGGTTTGCTTCCCTGTTTGGTTATACCCCTCAGGAGATCATCGATCGCAACGGGTTTGAATTCATGATGACGGCAGAATCCCGTGAAGCCATAACCCGGTGGAGACGGAGTGGTGGAGAAGGTACTATCGATATCACCGGAATCAGGAAAGACGGGACTACGTTCTTTGGCGAGACCGCTTCTGCCAAACTCCTCTGGATGGGAAAAGAGCACTCCATTGTCCAGATCCGGGATATCAGTGGCCGTAAGCGAGCTGAGGACGAGCTCCGTGCGGCGTATGAGCAGATCTCAGCAGCCGATGAGGAACTCCGGGACCAGTATGAGGAGCTGGCGAAAAATGAGCAGTTCATCCGCGAGAGCGAGGAAAAGTTCCGGACACTCCTGGATGCCTCAATCGATGGTATCATGCTGATCGATTTCTCGGGAAGTATCCTGGCATGGAACCCGGCTACAGAGAAGATCTTCGGGATCCCGGCAAACGAGGCCCTCGGGAGCAATATTGTTGATCTTCAGATCCGCCTGATTGTCCCGGAACACCGGAACCCGGCATATATCGAGGAGTTGCGATCCCGGTTTTCTGCCACATTCCCGGCACTGTTCTCGAGAACATCCCCCCTGTTTCTTGAAGTGGAGGTCATGAATGCGCGTGGACAGCGGATGATCGTCCAACAGGCACTCTACCCGATCCAGACCTCTCGCGGTAAACGCATTGGGTGCATTTCGAGAGATGTTACCCAGCAGCGCTCCGCAGAAAAGAGCCTCAGGGAGAGTGAGAATAAATTCAGGACGCTGTTTGAGAATTCTGGCGATGCAATTATGTTCATCGACCGCGAGGTCGTTCTTGACTGCAACACGAGAACCGAAGTGATTTTTGGAAAAACCCGGGCACAGATTATCGGGATGTCCCCGGGCGGATTATCCCCGGATTTCCAGCCGGATGGACAATCTTCAGCAGAAACAGCGCTGGAAAAAATGACCGCCGCATTCCTGGGAGAGCCTCAGTTCTTCGACTGGGTCCATGTCCGTACCGATGGTTCGCTCTTTGATGCGGAGGTGACCCTGAACCGGGTGGAGGTGGGGGGTAAATACTACCTCCAGGCGATTGTCCGGGACATAACCGATCGCAAGAAGATGGAGACGGCACTCCGCGAAAGTGAAGAACATTACCGCTCGGTCGTAAACAACCAGAGCGACATGATCGCAAGGTTTACCCCGGATGGGATTATCCAGTTTGTCAACGAGTCATACCGTGCGTACTTCACATCCTCTCTCGATGTCAGTGAGATCGTGGGGAAGAGCATCCGAAATCTCATGCAGATCAAGAACTATCCTGAGGTGGCGGCATTCCTTGGTTCGCTCACGCCGGAAAATCCCGTCCGCGAGGCTGAACGCCAGTTTACCGGCAGTGACGGGGAATCTTACTGGCAGACCTGGTCGGTCCGGGCCATCTTCGGTCCGGACCTGAAGGTGACCGAATACCAGGTTGTCGGCCGGGATATAACGGAACGGAAACGTGCGGAAGAAGCACTTGTTACTGAAAAACAGTTCTCGGATGCGGTCATGGACAGCATTCCGGGTACGTTCTTTGTTCTTGACGACCAGGGCAATTTTGTCAGGACCAACAAAAATCAGGAGAAACTCATAGGGTATACAGCAGAGGAGATGGTGGGAACAAGTGGGTTTGCCACCATTGCTGAAGTGGACCGGGATCGCTTAGTTGCCAGGATGCACGAAATCCTGGAGACGGGATATGGCACTGATACTGCACTGGTGATTACCCGTGACGGTAGAACGTTCCCGATGCTGCTTACGGCCGTTTCTACCATGATCGGAGGGAAGCGGTATATCATTGGTACCGGTATCGACATTTCCGAGCTAAAAACTGCCGAGAAGGAACTCCAGGAGAGCGAGGAGCGGTTCCGGGCTCTTTCCGATGCTGCACTCGAAGGGATCATGATCCACAACAAGGGCGTCATCGTAGACTGCAACCCGCGGTTTGCTGAAATGTTTGGCTATACCCCCGGAGAGATTATTGGCCGTAACGGGTTCGAGTTCATGCTGACTCCGGAATCCCGCGATGCGATATTCCGCTGGGGAAAGAGCGGGTTTTTGGGTTCAATCGACATCACTGCCATCAGAAAAGACGGGACTCGGTTTTCCGGTGAGACCTCGGCAGCCATGATCGCCTGGAAGGGAAAATCTCACAATATCGTCCACATGCGGGATATCACCGACCGCAAACGGGTTGAGGAGATGCTTCGCCAGAACGAGAAACAGATCCGGGAGATCTTTGGTTGGGTAAATGATGGAATCCAGATCCATGATATTGAACCGGATGGGAAACCTGGGAAGTTTATCGAAGTAAACGAAGTTGCCTGCCGAATGCTGCAATATACCCGCGAAGAACTGCTGGAGATAGGGCCCCTTGATATTTCCACCGAATATCACAGCAGACCACTTAATGATATCCTCATGGAATTATCCACGTACGGCCACTCGATCTTCGAAACCGAACACAGGAGGAAAGACGGGATACTTGTTCCGGTTGAGGTCAATACCCACGTGGTAAGTCTGCTGGGAAAAAAGGTGATGGTTGGCGTGGTCCGGGATATTACCGGGCGTAAACAGGCTGAAGAAGCACTGCGGGAAAGCGAGGAGCGATATCGTTCGTTGTATGTTGACAACAGGGATGCAATCATGATATTGTCGCCTGATAGTGGATTTCTGACGGGTAACCCTGCAACGATCCAGTTGTTCGGATGTCGGGACGAGCAGGACTTTAAGGTTCGTACACCAGTGTCGTTGTCTCCTGAGTACCAGCCGGACGGAATTCTATCCAGAGACAAGTCCCAGGAAATGATGAGCCTTGCCCTGGAGAAGGGCTCTCACTTCTTTGAGTGGACACATCGCAGGATTGACGGGAGAGATTTTCCGGCCACGGTCCTGTTATCGCGGCTTGAGAGCGGGAGCACTTGTCTTCTCCAGGCAACAATCCGGGATATTAGCGAGCGGAAAGAACTCGAAAATGAGATGAAGTACCATGAGCAGGAACTTATGCAATTTTCAATGTCACTCGCTACAGCAAATAAGAAATTAGCCCTCCTATCAGGGATCACACGGCATGATATTCTTAACCAGCTTACCGTGCTGATAGGGTATCTTGAACTATTGGAAATAAAACAACCAGACCCTGCGTTCAGTTCATATTTTAACAAGATCACCACCGCTGCTGAACGGATACAAGCGATGATCAAGTTTACTAAAACATATGAGGGTATCGGTGTCAATGCTCCTATCTGGCAGAATTCCCGGACATTAGTGGACACAGCCGCAAAAGATGTGGCCTTAGGCGAAATCAGGCTGGTCAATGATCTCCCTTCTGATATGACGGTATTTGCGGACCAGTTGATTGTCAAAGTATTTTTCAACCTGATGGACAACGCTGTACGGCACGGCGAGAAGATTACGACCATCCGGTTCTCTGTTGAAGAATCTGGTGATGAACATATCATTCTCTACGAGGATGACGGTGTGGGTATCCCGGCTGATGAAAAAGAGAAGATCTTCGAGCGTGGGTTTGGAAAGAACACCGGTCTCGGGTTATTCCTGTCCCGCGAGATCCTTGCTATCACCGGCATTACAATCAAAGAGATTGGCGAGCCTGGGGAAGGGGCAAGGTTCGAGATGACGGTGCCGAAAGGAATGTGGCGGATGAACCCGGGTTCTGATCAAAGATAGGGTGGTGATGAACAAACCCGGTGACCGTATTCATTCTCCTCCGCTCGCTCGATAACCTGCTCCTCGCACGGATAGTGTCCCGGTGTTCCTGGTAATAGTCCCTGTTTTTTTTCTGTATCGCATCAGGATGGCAATCATAGTACCGTTTGTACCGTGCACGTCGTTTTTCCAGGGATGACTTATCCCGGGAAACCACCATCGCCACAGCAAGAGTAACGGTAGATCTCCCCACCCTCATCCCTTCACCCTCTTCTGGTTCCGTAACCATTCAGTACGGCAGGCAAAACTATGGAAGATATGCTTGTTTTTCATCCGGGCCCGGGCTTCTGCCGGCATCAGAGTAAATCTTTTACCACAGTTATCACAGATCAGGGCGACACGGACTCTCTGTTGAGTCATGGGACCACCCCCATACGACCGGTCCCGCCACACACCGGGCATGGCTCGGGAAGTTTCCGTTTCCGGAAGGACCGGCCGGTACCACGACAGACCACGCAATCAATTTCCCGGTGATACCGATCGGTCACTGGCCGGCACCGCCTTTCACTGAGCCAGATGACCTAGCCTCCCGGTCATAACAGTCCTGGCAAAGATGTACCCCCGCTTCCTTGTCGATGAACACCGCTTTCCCGAGGTTGCACACCGAGCAGCGGCCGATATCTTTCGATATCCTCACCATCCGCCCGATGACAATAGTCCCGGGCAGGGGTGGAGCCTTAGTCTGCTCCTTCCTCCTGGCCATCTCGTAACATTTCTTACAGATCCGTATTGCCATCTTGTCCTTGCGGGCGTTGCGGGCCGGTGTTACTTTCTCAATATACTCTGCACCCCTCCGGCCACAGGCTGCACACTTGGTACGTTGTTCGGAGCAGTCGAGTGGTTTGAAATCCCGACACGAGATCACGATTGGACTTGCCTGCAGAAGGGGCAACTTGCCTGCAGTTTCCTGCATCTTTCCTGCAGTTTGCTGCAGTTGCAGGCACATGATTCGGGGATCTGGCGGGGCCGGTTCTGGTAAAGGAGATAGTTTGTCTGACTTTCGATTTGACTTGCCTGCAATTTCAGGATCATAGAGAGAGTCGTGTGTGGTATCTTGTGCATCATCGTGGGGCCCCATGCGTTCTGATTTGCAGGCAACTACTCTGTTACTTACACATAAGTGTGTGTAATTATCTTTAGTTTGAGAATCCACGGCCCAATTATCTGTTGCAATGTTGCCTGCAGTTGCAGGCAAGTCAAAATTGGCATGAATGCATAAACATGGGTTCCCGCTTTCCATTTGAGAATCAGAGGTATCTGAATCGTTTGCGAAGTTGACGGAATTTGTTCCTGCAGAAACAGGATTGCAGGCAAGTCGGGGCCTTGTGTCAAAGCCTTCATCGCCATCATCGTTTCCATCGATCCACACACCGCCGCCCGAGCACCAGGAGTGATACAATACCTGGTCAAAGGTGTAGGCGTTTGCCCGTCTCCGCATAGAAATCCCTGAAATTTCTTCTTCGCTGACTACGGTCCTGTCAGAGAATGAAATCGACGGGCACTTTTCCAGCAGTCCCGAATAAGTCGCACCGCGACTGGCGTACCCGTGCATGACCTTATAAATGGCATGATATGACAGACCGGTTGCTTTCTGGAGCATCGATATGGTAAACTCCGACCACCCTCCTTTTTGAATGGTAATGACCATGTCGGATTCCTTCTTTGTCAGCTTTGTCGCCTGGCCCCCGGTCGTCCCATTCAATAGACCATACAATTTCACGGCATCATCGAAATCCTCCCGGGTGGCGACGATACATGACACCCCATTGGCCTCGATCCGTTCCCGCTGCTGAAACCGGATCACGGCATTTGACTTGATGAGGTCCAGTAACATCTCCGGGTTTCTCCGGTTATCATTCGCCTGGAATTTTATCTTGTCTGCGAACGGGATGACAACATAGAACCGCTCGGCCCCGATCAACTCCCACATAGCACGACATACCAGCACCTGCGGCCGTTCCTCTGCCCCCTGCGGCAAGACCCGGCTTTGTTGTAGTACCCTTGCGAGGACCCTGTTGTCCTGCTCTGGAGTGTCATCTATCCAGCAGGTGAGCATCCGGTTGAAGACCTGGTCATCGCCGGACCCTTCGACCTTCGCCACCCACCAGATGCACCGCTCCGGTATGGTGCATACCTGCCCCTTCCGGTCCTTGTTCACCGTCCGGTAGAGGAATGGTTTCCGGAACGATGTGGTGACACCCTTGAGGATCTCGGACATATCTTCGGACAGGCTGGTGTCATCGAGGACGATGGCCATACCGGGCTGCAGGCCTTCCATGTAGAACAAGGCCTTGTTGGACATGGCCCCGGATATCCTGAACCGTTCCGGGACCTGCTTCAACATGGTCGTGAACGTATGACTTTTCCCTTTGCCGCTTTCGCCGGTAACTGATACGTGCAGGCCGTTGGTGTTGATGACTGACCGGCTTGCGAGCGATAGGATAAGACATTCAGCAGCGGTCTCATCGCCTTCATGGTCGAGGGCAAAGGCCTTGAGCATCCCGCCTTTCGGATCCCCGTGTTGCAGGACCGCCGTTGCTTCCCCGACGCCCTCCATCGTACTAAACGACGGGGCCGGAGGTGGCCCGCCAGGTGGCGGCCGAGGGTTGCTGCTGTTTTTTCGTTTTCCTTTCGGTTCGTAACGGTCGCGGAGTTCATCCCAGTGCTGTTTCCCGCTACCACCACACGAGGCATGGTGACACCCGGCGAAAATCCCACCGCTCACGAACTGGATTGCAAAGGCACCATCCTTGTGAGCACTGGAGAACGGGCACTCATCCAGGTTGTACAGGGTCCCTCCTTCGTATGGTTTCTGACTGGCGACACCAAGCCCATGGTCACTGAGCCATTTCGGTAGGTCAAGGGTACGTTCAGGCTGGCCCCCGGCCCGTGGCCGGGCCGCTGCCGGTGCAGCGGGGGAGCTCGGAA
The DNA here is from genome assembly GCA_037137755.1 of Methanomicrobiales archaeon. Taxonomy (GTDB): domain Archaea; phylum Halobacteriota; class Methanomicrobia; order Methanomicrobiales; family Methanospirillaceae; genus CAIKOD01. The sequence continues at coordinate 9,522 of JBAXJR010000058.1, forward strand.
GAGCGCCGGCCAGCCGTTCGAACTGCACCAGAGTTATCACCCCAGCACATTCCGGGGTGTCGATTATCCGGGCCCTGCGGTGAGGCCTGCTCCTGGTACTGTCGCCCTTCCGTGATACGGTCCCGTAAAGTTTCCAGATCCGTGCAGCATTGTGGTTCGCGGTATCGATGGTTGCTACACCGTCAGAGAATATCGTGGATAGTGTTTCAAGACAGTGCTTCACCAGGTCCCGGGATGGATCGTCATTCGGCAGGTCAATCCGGTAGAGCAGGTGTGCACCATTTCCTGAATCTGCCATGACCGGCATCGGCCATCCGTGGTCTTCGCTGAGAAATGTTGCAACCTTCACGGCCATGTCAAGGGCTGCCTGGTGCTCTTCATCGGTTGAGGATACACCAGAGGGCCGGATAGGATCGATATCTACCGGGAACCACCGACGCCGGATGATGTCTGCGTCAGCCGTGGTCGCGTCCTTCTTCGAAAGGCGCATCTTGATCCGGTTCGCCCGCCGGGAGAGCAGGGTGGGGTTCACCTCGTTCAGGGTGACATAGATCCCCTGAACCGTGCCAATGCCATCAAGCGCTGATACTTTTGCCGCCAGCTCCTGGTGCGAGTCAAAATAACCGGAGGCCATGCCATCGTCGGTTATCACCCGCACTTCGATAACATGGTCCGGGGCAAAAAGGACCGAGGCTGATGTTGTGAGGTCATCGGTCATTATCCCCCGTTCCAGGCGGATCGCTTATTACGTCAGTTATGAGGAGAAAACAAAACCCTTCGTTCTTAAACCGGCGGGGATTAGCCGTGTGACAAATCTCCCCTTTACAGAATACCGTACCATTCGAATAGGAGATGTACGGGCAGATCTTCCGCGGTACCGGTGTATTCGGTATCTCACACCCCATGATCGCTGACCTCGCAGATCCCGCCAGGTAAAATCGAATAGAAACGCCATCCCTTGTTAAGGGTCCAGACCCACAGCTCCACGTTTGAACCGACCGGTCTGGCCATGCGGCGCAGTGCTTCAATATCACGCCGGTATGCCTGGGCGATAAGAGCCGTCCCGTCGATGTGCGTTTTGTTCCGCTTCACCTGGACGAGGACCGGGTGGCCAGAGTCCTGCCATGCGACCAGGTCGATCGGTGAGAGTGATCCGGCATTCCGGACCACCTGGTACCCTCCGTCAACGAGGAGGTCCCGGGCGAGGTATTCTACTTCCCGCCCTTTTGTATAGGTTGTCCGGGCCGGCATGGTGTTCAGCCCCCTGGACAACGGGAAAATGTTGATGAGGGGATCATTGTCCCGACCTTCTTCTTTCTCATGCATGCACAGCCGTGGGTGCAGGCTTCCAGGTCGCGGTCTGAGCAATCGTATCGACCGAAACACGAAGGGCGGCAGAACACCAGCAGGGCGGTATCCAGCCGGTTGATCTCTGACTGGACCGGGGCCAGTTCGGCGTGCATCCGTTCAATATTCCTGGACCTGATCTGTTGTTCCAGGACCAGGTGGACTGACCGTGCTGCCATAAGCGCGTCTTTCTGTTCCTGGTCGCTGTCGATCACCGGCGAAAGACACTTGTCATTGCAATTGCATACATGGAATACGGCAGTGGTATTCTCGTTCTTGGTAGTTTGTGAATCGCTGCTGCCGTTACCTATTGCTTCATTCATTTGTTGACCTCGTTGTCAGCAATAATTTTCCCGGTCTGCTCGGCCCATTTGGTGAGCCCCTCCATCCCGGTCTGTTGTTCAAAGGCAGTCCATACTGCGCGCGATGCCATTACTTCAGTGGTCATGTAGGCACCGCCTGGCGGAGTAAGTGTCGGAATACAGCACCGTCTTCGCTGGTGTTCAGTTTGACTTTCAATATCTCCACGCGGGCGTCATCCAGCGCGGATATCCGCAGTGACTTCCGCCCGGTTAATAATTCCCGATTCTCGGTCATACAAACTAATACGTGTGTTACAAATTTAAAAATTGTCATGCGTGTATCGTATTGTAACACAAATGTATTACCTGCAATTTTTGTAACGCGCAAACTTTTATGTATATATAACTATCAATCTGTGTTACGGTGTATGACATGAGTAACAACGCGGATGATACCATCCATGTCAGGCTTGGGTCGGCAGAGAAAAAACAGCTGGTCGTAAAATTTGCAAAAGAAAACGGCTACCCCGACACGAGCGAGTTCATACGCTACCTGATAGATAACGAAATGGGGTCCCCGCAGGAGGAGACAGAAGATCCGTTTATAATAAAATTGCGGGCTTCCCTGAAGAAACCTGAAGTAAAAAAGATAATTCATGAAATATTAAAAGAGAAATAACCGTTTTTTATTCAGTTGCCAGTTTTTTTATGTATTCCCTGCCTTCTTCAGACCGGAGGTA
>JBAXJR010000059.1:0-11891 GCA_037137755.1 Methanomicrobiales archaeon
GAATCACTAAAAATAGCGATGGCTTTTTATGCGGAGATCCTAATTGGACAGGCTCTAAGGATAGATCGAAAGGGAAAAAAGGGAACATGAAAAATAGCGTCGTGTAGCCAATCGAATAATCGAGTTAGGGTGAACAATTATTTTTTCTTAATAAAAATACCTCGACGAAGGTCACGAAAATGAACAGAAAACATTGGATTATTGGTATTTTATTATTTTCACTAATATCTGTTAGTGGATGTTTGAGCTCTCAACCGAAATATAACGTTAGCGATGTAATAACAAATATCGACGGTGGACCGTGTTATGGATATTTTATTGAAGCTAATCACTGGGACGGGGACTATTATATCCTTTATAATCTGACTCGTTGTGCAAAGATCAATAACTCGCAATGGGAGTATGTAAAAGCGGGTGGCCGGAAAGTTTCATATGACATGGTTGAACTTAATCCGCAGATTGTAAAAATTGACCATATCGAACACGGTGTACTTAGTATCCCTGGCCCTCGGCCGACCTGGCATTAAAATTGCTTTTTTTTATTTCGTGTCTTTGGGAATCAAACACATAGAATCCCCCGGGGGCCACCGACTCCGCCATTATGATACTCTACAATTTGAGTGACGAAACGGAAGTCATGAAGATGAAGAGTATGGCCCCCAAACAGTGCCCGGCGTGTGCAACGTTCAACATTCACACAAACGAGTTCTGCGCAGCCTGTTTAACCCCCCTGAGTGAGGACGCGGTGATGTCAATGGACCTGCTGAAAGACGATGTCATTGGCAACCCGAAGGCACTGGCAGCCTTTGTTCAACAAATCGCAGCCAAACAGGTTGCAATGACAATGGAAGCGGAGTGGAAGAGAGCCACCCCACTACCATAAACCTGCCGATTTTAGATCGTTCATTCACTTTCACCCCGCGTGCTTTTGCCTTCTTTCTCCAAACGGGCTACCCAACTCTTTTATTTATCGTCTCGCTTAGAGTTACGTCTCCGGCACGATCCGGAGTAAAAAGGAACGAAAGACTATGGAGAAAATAAACTGCTATTCACGTGATACCGTGGCCGCGTATGAGAAAGCGACCGGTTTTAACGGTATCGGGGATTTCTACCAGGAGCGTGGACTGATCATGATCCGCGAGGAGTCAGAATGTTAGAAAACGAAACAGGTTGCCCCCCCAACAATCTCGACTTTCCACGGAAGGATGAAGAGGGAGCAAGTACTGAGCTTTACAATGTAAGGCAAAATAAGTATGCATCATCACGATTCGCATTACTATCGCCGACCACAGACGGCCATCTTATCATAAAAGAGAATTCTGTTGTCTATTCACTCGATCGCGAAGCATTACGCGATCTGCTCTGTTTCGGTAATACCGTACTCCTTTCACAACAGGGATTTTCCAAAAATGCACGTTGCGCAATTCATCCGGCCGGCCGGGGAGTTGTGATCACGTTACCAGGAGATACCTACCTGGTCCCACGGGACCGGTTTGAAAACGTTGCCCGGGCCGAGAGCATGGGCTTCATTGTTTATCCCTGTGAGGTGTCCTGATGTTTCGGGCCGCCACAAACCCCTTTTTAGAGGATGTAAAAATCTGTCCTGTAATGACAAACGGGCATGAAACGGTCCTTTGTCAGAGGTCTAATTGTTATGCCGCCTACCCGGTCCGTGGAATGGGCGAAACACTCTGGTATTGTTCCCTGATTGACGGTCCCAACAAATTCGGGAACCTGTCATCCGAAATAATTGTAGGGTGAACGATGCAGCACGATACAAAGCGGGCCCTGGCCCTGCTCTTTTCACCGGGTAATGTTGTTGAACTCCGGGCAATTCTCGACAACGGGAATATGGCCTCGGGGTACTACGACGATATGGCACAGCTCGCGGCAGACGCGGAGAAAGTCGAAGGGGCCAACGCCCAGGGCATTTATGTGACCCTGAACGAACTCGACCCGGCCCTGCTTGCCCGGTCATCGAACCGGATCAAGATGAAACTCGGGAAGAAGGACCCGACAACCGGTGATGAAAATGTTACCCGGCGTCGATGGTTCCCGGTCGATATTGATGCGGTCCGGCCATCCGGAGTTTCATCAAGTGATGCGGAGCATACGGCAGCTCTTGACAAGGCCGCACGGATCGCCCAATATCTGAAAGATGAAGGGTGGCCAGAGCCGATTGTTGGCGATAGCGGGAATGGTGCCCACCTCTTGTATGCTATCGACCTGCCGAATGACACGGAGGGCACGGACCTCGTAAAGCGAGGACTTGAATCTCTCGCCCTATTGTTCGATGACAAAAAGAGCGAGGTGGACACAGCAAATCACAATGCGTCCCGTATCTGGAAACTATATGGGACAGTGAGCAGAAAGGGCGACAGTACCAAGACCCGGCCTCATCGCCGTTCAATGCTGGTATCAGCGCCGGAGAACGTTGTCACGGTTTCGAAGGAACAGCTCAATCAACTTGCTGCAACTGCGAAACCGATTACCGAGAAAGCAGAGAAAAAGCCGGCAACAACCGGTCAGGCCATTGACCTCGGTCGCTGGCTCCGGGACCATTCGGTGGACATTGCCGATGAGAAGCCATACCAGGGCGGCGTGTTATTTACCCTGGGCGAATGTCCTTTTTCTGGTTCTCATAAAGATGGTGCGTTCGCTATCCAGTTCCCGAGCGGTGCAATTTACGCAGGCTGTCATCACAGTTCCTGCGGAGGTGGCGACCAGCGCTGGCAGGAGTTGCGGGAGAAGTTTGACCCGAAGACGAAGCGGAAGAAGGGGGTGGCAAACAACCCTCCACCACCAGGTGGGCCGGGGTCCCCTCCACCCGCACCAACATCAAATGACATTCCGAATTACGATGAAGCAATGGCCGTGCTGCAATACGGGGACCCGTTGAAAGCTATGCTTTCCACCTTCGCCCTTGACCATGTGGGAGATGCGGTTCCCGCCGAATGCCTGATTGTCAGCTTAGCGTCCCGGTATGTGGACAACACCAACGGCCTCCATGTTTCAGTCAGCGGGGAGAGCGGGAAGGGCAAGAGCGACACGTTCAACAAGATCCTCCTGCAGGTCCCGGAACGGTACCGGCTGGAAGGGAGTATGTCGAACAAGGCCTTGTTTTACATTCCCGACCTGAAACCCGGGACCGCGATTGTATTCGATGACAAGTTGCTGTCAGAGGATATGCAGGAGATCCTGAAGGGGGCGATTTCGTCGTTCAAAAAGCCGATCAACTACCGGACGGTCAGCCCGGAACGGAAGTCGATGGTGTGCAGTATTCCCGAGCGCTGCATCTGGTGGATTGCGAAAGTCGAGGGGTCCGGCGATGACCAGGTGTTCAACCGGATGCTCACCTGCTGGATCGACGACAGTCCCGAGCAGGACGCAGCGGTCCTTGTGGAGATGGCAAAACGGGAAGGGGAAGTCCCAGAGACCCTCAATGTCACCCGGCCCGAGGTCCTCACCTGCCGGGCAATGTGGGAGATTATCGGGCGGGAACGGTTGCACGTGGTGATACCGTATTCGACCCGGGTTGAGTTCCAGTCAAAGGGAAACCGCAGGAACCCGGAGATGTTCTACTCGCTCATCAAGGCCCACGCCCTCCTCTTCTTCATGCAGAGGGAGCGGCGAACGCTCGAAACAGGCGGGTCGTATATTGTCGCTACGCTGGATGACTTCTACGCGGCTGCCATCCTTTTCGGGCAACTGAACGGGACAGTCGGAGGGCAGGAGTCCAAGCTGACCAGACGGGAGGCAGAGATGCTCCTGGTCATCTCAAAGCGAGGGGATGTGGAGTTTACCATCCAACAGCTCCAGTCAGAAACGAACCTGTCCTACCAGGCAATCCACCGGGCCCTCCAGGGCTACAACTGCAGGGGCCAGACGTACTCAGGACTCCTTGACAAGTGTCCAGCGATCAGCTTCACTGATAGGACCGTAGTGAGCGAAGATGACACCGGCCGGAGTGTGCGGCGGAGGTCCCATGCTTACCAGTTCAATTTCGATGTATATCGTCTCTGGGCGGCAGGCGGGGCCGTGTGGCTGAGGCCGGACAATGACCAGGACAGGGACGACACTGACAACATTTCAGCAACTTTCAGCACGGTTTCAGCAGGTGCTGATACTGAAACAAATGAGGATACTGGGGATGAAAATCAAAATACTCCTTGTATAATAAATAAAAAATTTAGTACAGCTATTACTTTCAGCAAACCGGAAAACGCACAGCACCCGGTACCGGCCCAGGATTCAAGCTCTGATCGCACGTGTGAAATGGAAAATGCTGAAAGAGTTGTGGATAATCAGATTGTTCGCCCTCTGATTTTGAAAATACCGGTGAAAAATGCCGGTAACACTGACAGCAGCAAATTGGGACCTGCTGAATGTGCTGAAAAATTGGATAGCTCGCTGGAGGTTTCGTCCCGGGATTACAAACCGCTCGACTATGCAGAACACCGGGCCCATTGCGCAGCCTGTGGCCGGAGGGGTGTGGACTATATTGAGAAACTTACCCCGGAACGGAAGGCACGGAAGGACAAGGTGGCCCTTCGGATCTGCAAAAAGTGTTACCTGGCCTCGAAGAGACGGGAGCAGGCAGAGGCCCCACCCCTGCCCGGGACAATTATCCTTAACCGGATGGTGAGGACCACGAACGATATCGGCCGCTGCTCGGTATGTAATCTCGGAAAGGCGGTTTTCACCGACAAGGAAGCACAGACACATCTTTGCCAGCAATGTTACGACCGGGAAGCAAGGGCTTCCGGCTCAGCAGAGGGAGGTGCCGGCCAATGACCGACCGGTACCACCGGGAGATTGACTGCGTGGCCTGTCGGGGGACCGGGCGGTTTCACCGGAAACGCAGACTTTCCGAACCATGCCTGGTATGCAGCGGAACGGGCAGGAAAGGGACGGTCCCATGATCCCGGAAGATATCAAACTACACCTCCCGGTGTTTCTCGCGGGTAAAACATTCGCAGCCCGTGATGATATCCTATGGGGAATTATGGCCCTTGCGGGTATTCAAATCACAGCCCGGGAAGTGAACGGCAGGGTGTACAGCAAAGAAAAATTCTGGATTACCCGGCTCATGAACCATGATGAGTTATGGGAAAATACCGGATCGGAATCATGCCCGAGGTGGAAGCGGAAATGACAACGGTTACCGTAACTATCAGTACGGCGATTAAGATCATAAAAGCCAGAAAAGCCGGTATTCCGAGGTGGAAGGTATGGAGGGAACGGAACCATGCCGCCCACCTCCTCCGAAAAAAGGCTTATAGAGCCCGGAATCATGAAATTATCCTTCAAAAAGACCGGGAAAGGAAACAACAGCAAAAGAAGGCTAATCCGGCCTCAGCCAACGCACATAAACGGGCGATGTCAATGGGGGTCGCTTGATGTATCCTTTGTTTTCGCGGTTAATTTCTGTTTTCAGGTCATTTTTCGGGTTATCAGACAATTCACCTGGTGAAGTTGCCATTGTTGTCCAGGAGCCTGCACTTCCAAACTGGAAGACTGAAACGGTGCATGCCGAATCGTTTGTGAAAGTTGGTCGGATTGCAATGTGTGGCGACGGGCTGGAGATCCATTCTGACCTCGACAGCCGGGTATTTATCCTGCTGAACGAGGATATTGACGCGGTACTCGATGGGGATAAAAGGGACATCCGGTTCCTCGATGCCCGGGACTTGGCCGGGTCCGCCCGGTTATCTGCCTCGGGCAGGGCGTTGAATATCGTTATTGGGTCAATTTATTACACGGTCCCTTTACGATCGGTATTGGCAGTGCTGGATGGCAGAAACAGGAAAGGGGCGATATTTGTTGGGAAATGAAAAATAATTCTATTGTTTGATGTACTGAGTAAAACGGCTGGGTCCTGATGATGTAACGCCTGTTTGCGGTATTCGAATAATATTATTGTTCGGTCTAGTAAACTGATTATTTAGTTTGGTTACCTGAACTTCACTAAAGGAAATATATGGCGGAGCAAGGAATGGGTCTCTATCTTCATAACCATATGGTGGCCATCCCCACCCACCCCCAAAGACTCCATTTATAGCAATAACTTCATTCATTTTATCCGGATAGATCCAGCCTCCCACCAATCCTATTGTTGGATTTTCGGCACAATATTCAGCTCTTGTAACATCAATAAAATAAGGTTCTACCTGGGATAAGATGTTAGAATTCACTTTAAAATTCAATTCTATTACAAGATAATAGATATCACCAGCAGACAACGCTCTTAAATACAAAGGATAATCCGATACGTTATCCGTTATATCTATTTTTACTGGGGTACAAATGGGACAATCGTTACCGGGGTCGGTAGGGGTTAATTGCGATGATGGAACAAAGGAAGAAGATGCCGGTACATATTTAACTGCAGGAATTGTCTTTATCGTCGCCTGGGTCGGAAGGGGTTTTGTTATTTTGAATGAGGGTTTAGTCTGGGGTAATATCGAGTTTGAATATGAATTTGTGTTACCGGTAGTAACCTTTGGGATTGAGGGAATTGTTAATCCGTTACTGGAGGACGAGTTTTTATAATTAGTTTCCCATATGCCGGTGTCACTGTGATAATACCGATATATATTCCCATCATCGGATATACTTATGAAATCTCCATTAGGAAGTATTGCAGACTCAGTCGCAGCCACCGGGGATACACAAAGCCCGATGAGTATGAGGCCAAGGAGTAGATACAGCAATCCTTTTTTACCCATTTGATCTTTATTAACCCGAATTCCCTTGGTTTTGCTCATATCAACCACAAATCCCAGGATGAACAAGATTAAGGCTTAATACCTCGGGTAAGGAAACCACAGCATAAATATCATTTAAGGGCACTGTTGCAACCACAACATTGTAATCCGGATAATAACCCCGAACTTGATACGCATATTGTTCCACTTGTATAGGATTTTCACCAGCTTTCAAATATACTTCAATAATTACCAATTCTCCACGATTTGGATCGTTAATCAAAACACCCTCGTTTATTAGAGCGCCGATTGGATTTAGGTCAGGATCCATTGTCCGGCGATAATTTGGGTCAAGTAATAGTAACAGGGTCGTGTCATGAATTTTCCCAAGAATCGCTGCATCGTAATTCTGATAGAGGTACGACAGGGAAAAATCCGTCTCTTCTTTGCCCGTAGATGTTTGATCCGGTTTCAAAGTGAATGGGTAGGTATATTTCTTTCCCGTATTGGATACTTTAATTGATGGAATTGTGGTTGCTCCTTTTGTAGGGGAGTACGTGAATGGGGTAATCGTTGGGCTAACTACGGGGGTTGCCGGTTCATATTTCACAGCAGGAATTGTTTTAATCGTCGCCTGGGTCGGAATGGGTTTTGTTGTTATGGGTGAGAGATTTGTCTTGGCTAATAACGAATTTGAATTTGTATTTGTATTACCTGGAGTAACCTTTGGGATTGAGTGAATTGTCAATCCTTGACTCCATAATTGGGATTGATGAATAGTATCCCATATTCCGGTGTCATTGTGATAATAGTACGCATAATTGCCATCCTCTTCATACCAAGAATCCCCATTGGGAAGTGCTACAGCCCCAGACGCCGCAACCGGGGCTACACAAAACCCAATGAGTATGAGGCCAAGGATTAGATACAGCGATACTTTTCGACCCATATGATCTTCATCCTCCTTTTTCGCAACATGGCTGATAAATATAGTTGATAGTACCAGCTCACATTATTTCATAGGAAAATTATGGGAAAAATGGAGCGCTGGAAAGTATTTTGCCAGTCCTCGCATCAATCGTCACCGTCATACCTACCAGGCTGGGTGGGGAGGCAATTTTCCCTGTGCGTGAATCAATGTATCGTATTCTTCCAACCCATGCATTCGGGTCTGTCGGTGTCCCTGATAATGTGACTACCCAGACCTGCTTTTTGATATTCGTTCCGATGCTATTTCCCGGACTTTGTGTGGTCAGTGTTGCAACGGGATCCGATGTCAGAATGATACTGTTACCAATAGACTCAACCGCGATACGAATTGCGTACTCTTTGGGTATGGTAGGGTAATTCAAATTTGAAACGGCGAAACTTTGTGGATTTGTTGATCCCGGGTCTGTGGACACATTTATTGCAGCGGGTGTCTTTTCCGGAATGGTGGGTTGAAGGGAAGATGGAGTATACTTCACAGCAGGTATGGTCTTAATCGTCGCCTGGGTCGGGAGGGGTTTTGCGATTATGGGTGATGGGTTTGTCTTGGGTAATAACGAATTCGAATATGGATCTAATCTATCAGTCGAAGTTGGGGTAAAGATATACCTACTCTGGGGCTCACCAATTCTGCCGTTTGTCCATACCCCCGTTGAGTTATCATAATAACTCCAATCTTTACCAGACATATCGTTTAAAATTGAGATGTCTCCATTTTCCATATGCACAATTTCAATGACCGCAGCAACCGGAGCAACACAAAACCCAATGAGTATGAGGCCAAGTATTAGATACAGCAATCCTTTTCGACCCATTTGATCCTCATCCTCCTTTTTCGCAACATGGCTGATAAATATGGTTGGCTCCATTACTGGATTGGCATTCTATACGGAAACGGTAATTTGGCAGTAAAGGCCGGGTAAAAACCAGAGAACGGTGAGAATTGGATTGCAAGGCAAGAATCACACGTAGTGGAATTTATGTCATATGGCCTTGCAACATTTTTTGGATACTGGTTTGATTCAGAATATACCGGCAATGTAAATAAGCTATATTTCGACAATGTAGAATATTCACGATTTTGGTAAAGTGTTCCTGCTGACACCACAGGAACTAATAACAGGCCAATAGCAACCAGGACAATTAAAATTTTGATTGGTGATCCCTTTACTATGGACATATGGTTTCCCCCATTATCGATACCTGAGTCACGGTCTATAATAAATTGTTAGGATGGGACAGGGTCAATGGTTTTGTCATTACGAATTTAATTTATCAAGAACCATTACCCAATATGAAATTCAAGGAAATCATTTTAGGCATCTTTATTTTATTAATTCTTTTTTTTGTTGTCCTTACAGTATTTCCTACACCTGTACATGATGTGTTGTACGGAAAATACGTAGATGGATCTGTTGCGGTTACCGCATTACATTCAGGAAATGATATTCTCGTCACAAATTACGGAGGTCCGGATCTGATTTACACAGAATACATAAAAGTCATTTATAATAACCAAACTTACCTTTTAAATCGGGAACTCGGTTCAACGCTCACTTTACCTTATAACGAGAAATACATCACTATTGATGTAGGAATATTGAAAACGCATTTATTGGGATCTGAAATTAAAGACTTCAATCGTACCTTTGATTTGACCGAAAAGGCAACGAGCTAAATACCAAAATTACTGGGTGTGAGTGGCCCTCTTCCACTCCACTGACACGGAAACAAATATTATTTAATGGTCCTATAAGGGCCAGGGATCCCATTTATGTTGTCAAGATGGTCAATTTTTGAAATCAGTGGATTGAAATCTATTTTGATAGAGTCATCTCTCCAAGGATCGTCCCCCACGTATTTCCATTGCGAAGTATTTGTTGTATTGCAGCGAGTGACATTTTTGAAATAATACAAATTAAATGGCTCATCATAACGTTCAATAAGGAATCCATAACAGGGTCCACCTTCGGTGTTTGTTATAACATCACCAACATTATATTTCGGTTGATGAATCGTGCATCCGCTGACAAATATCAGTGAAAATAGAAAGATGGCAATAATCCAATGTATGCGGCCCATTCCTTTATCCCCCTGCGAGGTTATTTTCCTCCAAAAAGCGAATATGCGATTTCAAAAACCCTATTTGTTAAATGAGGGATATATAGGGAAGATATTTCGAACATTGTTCATTGAGGCAATCTTCCTTAGATTTTTCAATGGTACTAATCCGTTAATCTGCCAATAGTCTTCACCATATTTTCCCGTATCTCTGCTGAATTCCTTTAAAACGTACGGTTGAATTAAATCTAAATTTGAACCAGGATCCAACCATATATGAACCGCTACTACATCTCCAACGATCTCTCCCTGATATCCGAGTTGGCTTGCCGGGATTATGACATTGATCCTAACCAGTGAATTGTATATATTTTGTTTAAAATCGGGACTAAATACAGGGAAATCTGGATTAATGAGAATTAAAAGATCTGTGGATATTTTTAATTCTTCAGGTGGCAGGGTTTTAATGTAAGCGTTTAAGATGTCTATTTGTTCATTTTGAATCGTTTCGTTCGATTCCTGACCCAGGCCGTTTTCTCCCGCATTTCCCCCCGGAGTATATTTGGATCCACTAAGGGAACTGGAAGGCTTTATACGATAATTTGCGACGGCATTCCCTGTTTTCGAATAATTTGTCGTATGGAATACCGTTGAAGAAGAAAGACCCATGGTAGGAATGAATGAAGGATTTGCCCCACTAACTGATGGGGAAATCGGAAGGGTGGGGGTTGCTCCCTTTGAAGGGGAATATGTGAATGGAATCGTCTTTGGAGTAACAACGGTAGATGTAGGAGTATAATTCACCACAGGTAAGGTCTTAATGGCCTTCTGGGTTGGAAAATAGTTGATGGTTTTTCCTGCGGATACTGCGGGGACGAATAGTATTCCGATAAGTGCGATGACGGCAAGAATCGCAATATAATGATTCAAGAATTTATTGGCCTTTGTCAAGGATAGTCCCCCATTATCGATACCTGAGTCACGGTCTATAATAAATTGTTAGGATGGGACAGGGTCAATGGTTTGCTTGCGGATTGTCATTTTTTAAGATATTTATAAAATTTCAATCACGCTAAACCCCAAAATTTATTGTTCCGTGCATCATTTTGACAATTATATGGGGAAACTATTTTTTGTTCTGTTGATTGGGCTGTTTCTTTTTGTTGCCGGATGTATGCAACCAGGTCCCGGTGGAAATAATACTACCATTACCACGGACTCAAAACCGGCTACGCCTGTCCCAACCTACGTTGAAGACAACTGGACCCCCGAACCTGTCGGGTTGTCAACATCCTACCCGGAATTTCCCCGGACGATGATGGTGTACCGGGTGATCCCCGAAGACCCAAGAGAAAAACTTGGGGAATTATCAAAGAAATTCAACATATCGGGTGATCTGAAGATGTACGATACCAGTTGGGTCATCGAGGAATACAATAGTACGAGCCAAGAGCAGTACGTATTATCCCTGATTCCTGAATCCGGATATTTCGAATATTCGAATTCAACCCGATATTTGGATGTGAATCCCCTTGATTCACCAGAATTTGTCCCGGATGACGATCAGGCCCGTAGAATTGGGGAGGATTATTTGAAAAATACAGGGCTGCTGCCTGACGATGCCATTTTTAATCAAATTGGACATGGCGGAGGAGAATCACATATTGGAAATATCACAACAGTTTCCAAAACTGTCGTCATCAGTTACATGCGGAAAATAAATGGAACGATAGTAAATGACCGTATGTCCGTAATGGTAGGGGGCGGAGGAGACATTCTGCGTGTAAGCAGCCATTGGCCGAAAGTCGAATCTTACAAAGAAATACCGTTGATTTCCCCCGAAGAAGCATTCAAAGAATTGCAGAGGAACGTTTCCTACGGTAATGTTACCAATATCAGTCTTGAATATTATTCAGGGACCCGTGACACACAATTGAGTTATATCCTCCCGGTCTATGTGTTCAGAGGGATGGGGCCTGGCTCGTGCGATGGTGAACAGGCATTTGAATACAAAATTATTGCTACACAAATAATGAATGAATCAGGGGCGATTCAGAGGTATGACTCATATTACTAGTCTATTTTTTTGGAGGGATTAAGCCGAATGACAACCAAAATTCATAGTATTTTTCCGAT
>JBAXJR010000060.1:0-11879 GCA_037137755.1 Methanomicrobiales archaeon
ATGAGAACGGACAGAGCATCACGTCAGATGCGGTCTTGCCGGTTGCTGCGCCGTCAAGCATCAGGTTCTCGCTGCCGACGACGTTACCGCCATCATCGGTTGCGGCGAAGGTAAGTGCGGTCTTGGCATCGAGGTTCGACTGACCGATAACCTTGTTGCCGGTGTTGAGGTTCTGGCTTGCTACGAGTGAGGTCAGCCCTGTCTGTGCGACGATGTTCTTGTCGTACGAGGTGGTGTACTGGACCTGTCCTGTGTTCAGAATCCCTGTGTGAATGCCGGAGTCGAGAGTCGTTGCGATTATATTATGAGCGGCTGCATTAGCATCAAGCTCAGCCTTAAACATGCCCCATGTTACCGCTTCATCCAATCCATCATCACCATCTGCTCCATCCTTTAGATGTACCCCGATCATTTGCACATTCAATAATGAATCGGGGATGGTTATCTGGGTAACGAGACCGCCATTAACCTTATAAGAACCTCCAGCGGCGACCAACTGAGCCGCAGTTTCAGGGGGTAATAAAGGACCCATTCCTGCCGCTCCACTGTACTGATAAAATTTAGCTGGATTATCAGTCAGAGTCATTACACCTGTGTCAGTTTCCATGACGAGTCCATCGATATTTGCAACGGTTGTGGTAACAATACCCTGTGTTTCAGGCACTGCCGGAACGACACGATCTGCATATACGCTACATGTGCATACAAAAAGTATTACAAAAGCCAAAAGAGCCAATGCTCCCAAATTAAGAGTCTTGATTTTAACACCCACCATCGTCTCCAGATCGAGGAATATGAAGCAGTATTCATTCTAGTAACTCTGCTCACCTATTAAACCCATCCAGATAGGAGAAATTTTGGTTGTGAGGTTGATAAATTTGTGGTATTCGATTTCCGATATAAGAATAGGATTGTTGCCCGGATTGTTATAGCAGCGATATAAGAAAAATATTGACTAATCTGTTCAAATCCTTTACGGAGATCTTTAATATTCCAACAGGCGGAGATCAAGGAGAGTATTTTGGTAAAACCTTGTTGAATTAACCTTATTTTCTAAAACTACAATATGTCAAACTTAAGATAAGAGAATGATAGGAATATGAAACAAATAGGGCAAACCAAGATAGGAAAACAAACCGCACGAGCAGGTATCTCATACCCTCTTGTGAGACTTCCAAAGGGCAATAGCGACCTAGTGGGGTCCTCGGTGATACTATATGATAGCTCAAGTGATGGTCGTAAGTCTATCACCATTGTTTTCGAGGAAATTGTTGCACAACATGACATGCAGGATGTGAAATTTACGAGAAACGAATCAATAATCAACCTTGAAAACAGAATTGAATACATTGAACAATCTATAAATCAGTAATCTACTGCTGAATAGCCAGATTCGGCAATTGAAAATGGGCTCGAGGAGATTCGAACTCCTGACCTCCGCCATGTCAAGGCGACGTCATAGCCAGCTAGACCACGAGCCCTCAAAAATGGGCAAATGCTTCTTTAATTTGGATCATCCTAATATTAAAAAATTGGCTTTTATCGTGCGGTCAATCCTTTTTCCGGTAGAACCGAAGTATCCCGGAGACGACGTAATTTGCTGAAAAATTCGTGTATTATTGGTTGTTTATGAAAAATAATATTAGATCCAGTTATCTGACAATTTCGCAAAGCGGGCAGTAAAAATCCCGACCTTCGCACGGAACTCATCCATGATCTCAGGAGGTACCTCGCTGTCCACGTTCAACACCATGATCGCCTCCTGGCCCGGGTTGATACGCCCCACCTGCATACCGGCAATATTGATATTCGCCTGACCAAGTATCGTTGAGGCCCTTCCAATGACACCGGGCTTGTCAAGGTGACGCGATACGATAACATATCCTTCCGGGATCATATCCATGGTATAGCCCCCAATCGCCACGATCCTGCTCCGGCCCTTGAAGAAGACGGTCCCGCTGACCGATTCCTCGCCCTTATCGGTATGGACCCTGATAGTAATCAGGTTTTTAAAACCCTGTGCATCCGCGGTGATAGTCTCGCTTACCTTGATACCACGTTCGCTTGCAATATACTCGGCATTGACCATGTTGACCGGTACCTGGAGGATCGGGTCAAGCAGTCCCTTAAGGGCCACCCTCGTGATGAATTTTGTATTATAGGTACATTGCGAGAGCTCTCCACCGTAGATGATCTCCACCTTTTCGAGTCTTCCTTCAACAAGCTGGATTAAGAACCTGCCAATTTTCTCGGCTAGGCGGGCAAACGGTTCAACAACATCCTGCTGGTCTGCAGGTACAAGAGGGGCATTGACCACGTACTTTGCAGAGCCTCCTTCAAGGACTGAAATGCATTGCTTTGCAATTGAGACTGCAACGTTTGTTTGTGCTTCAACCGTGCTCGCCCCAAGGTGTGGCGTCACAATTACCTGTTCGAGTTCAAGGAGGGGTGATTGAAGGGGGGGCTCCTCTTCAAACACATCAAGCGCTGCACCTGCGACCTTCCCGGACTTGATCGCGTCATACAGTGCTTTTTCATCGATAATGCCACCACGGGCACAATTGATGATCCGGACTCCGTTCTTCATGGTGGCGATGCTCTTCGCATTGATCAGGTGTTTTGTCTCTTTTATCAGGGGGGTATGGACGGTGATCACATCGGATACTTTGAACAGTTCTTCAACCGACATCGAGTCTACACCAAACTGGGCAGCTTTCTCCTTGCCGATGAAGGGGTCATACCCTACAATATGCATGCCAAGCGCCGTTGCCCTTTTTGAGACTTCACGCCCGATCCTTCCCAGGCCCAGGATCCCAAGGGTTTTTTCATTCAGTTCGACCCCCATGAACCTGGATCGCTTCCATTCCTTCCTTTTCAGCGACGCGGTCGCCTGGGGAATATTCCTCGCGAGTGAAAGCATCATGGCCATGGTGTGTTCGGTTGCTGCCAGCGTATTGCCTTCAGGGGCATTTGCAACGATAATTCCCTTCCGGGTAGCAGCATCCATATCGATATTGTCGACCCCGGCTCCTGCACGCCCGATAAACCGTAAGTTTTTCCCGGCTTCGATGACCTTAGCGGTGACCTCAGTCCCGCTTCGCACGAGAAGGGCATCGTAATTCCCGATAATTGAAATCAGCTGATCTTCTTTCAGATCGGTCTTTTCATCCACCTCAAATTGTGTTCTGAGTATGGCGAGACCTTCTTCTGCAAGTGGATCGCTGACAAGTACTTTATAGCTCAATTTTTAAAACCCATAACATATCAGCACCGTACTATTCAATGGTTTTCAAAATAGGAGCGCCGCAACACAAATATAATTCAAAAAATCCCGGTAATTCAGGATGCACAATTATTTACTGGAGAAACAACGAGACTATAGTGGTGCGTGCATGAAGGAATTGCCGGATATTCTATGGCTTGAAGAGATCAGGAAGGAGGATATTGCCGCTGTGGGCGGTAAGGGGGCCTCACTCGGAGAGATGGCAGTAATCGGGCTGCCGGTCCCGCGGGCATTCGTGGTAACGAGCCATGCCTTCCGCAGGTTCCTGGTCGAGACAGGTCTTGAAAATACAATTTTTAAAAATTTCGAGAACCTGGATGTCGAAAATAACGCAGCTCTTGAAAAGGCTGCAGAAAAAGCGAAAGAAGAGGTACTCAGGGCACCGATGCCCCAGTCGATGATCCAGCATATCATGGAGGCCTACCAGAAGATGGACTCCGGCGAGATGATCGTTGCGGTCCGCTCAAGTGCCACGGCAGAAGACCTGCCTGATGCCAGTTTCGCCGGGCAACAGGAGACCTACCTGAATATCAAAGGTAACACAAACCTCCTCAAGGCAGTGCAGATGTGCTGGGCTTCGCTCTACGGTGCAAGGGCAATTTATTACCGTGCCAAGCAGGGGTTCGACGATAATTCTGTAAATATTGCAGTCGTCGTGCAGCAGCTCATCAATTCGGAGAAGGCCGGCGTAATGTTCACAACCCACCCGGTGACAGGTGAACCGCTGAGCATCATTGAAGGTTCCTGGGGGCTTGGAGAGTCTGTCGTTTCAGGATCAGTTTCCCCGGACAAGTACATATTCGACCAGCGCTCAGAGAAAGTCGTTGACCGCCTGATTGCGAATAAAAAGATCGAGATCATTGCCGAGGGGACACATGGCACGAAAGTGGTGCCCGTATCTCCGGACAGGCAGGACAAGCAGGTGCTGTCCGACGAGGAAGTTGCGCGGCTTGCCACATTTGGAAAAATTGCCGAAAACCATTACGGTATCCCGCAGGACATTGAATGGGCAATTGTCAGGAGCACCTTCTACATCCTCCAGTCCCGCCCGATTACCACGATAAAACCAAAGGGTACTCCTGCCGCATCCGGCAGGACCGAGTCCGGGAGCACAATAATTCTGAAGGGCCAGGGGGCCTCCCCTGGAATCGCCTCCGGGAAAGTGGTTATCGTACGCGATGCTAAAGATACCAGCGCCGTCAGGGAAGGAGACATCATGGTCACGAAGATGACCAATCCTGACATGGTACCCGCAATGAAGAAAGTGGCTGCCATCGTCACCGATGAAGGTGGCATGACCTGTCATGCGGCAATCGTAAGCCGGGAACTTGGTACACCGGCAATTGTCGGTACTAAAAACGGGACACATACACTGAAACCCGGACAGATGGTCACCGTGGACGGGGAGAAAGGGTTTGTGTACGAAGGCGCTGTCGAAGTCCGGCAGCCGCAGGCACCGGTACAGATTGCTGCGGCCCAGGCACCGATTATCACGGCAACATCAGTAAAGGTAAATGTCTCTATTCCGGAAGCGGCGGCCCGTGCGGCGGCCACCGGGGCTGACGGGGTAGGACTACTCAGGATCGAGCACCTCATCCTTGGCCTGAACAAGACCCCCGGGTGGTTCATCACCAACCATAAGGAAGAAGAATTTGTCAGGGAACTTTACAACGGCATAAAAATTGTCCTTGATGCATTTTACGGGAAACCGGTCTGGGTAAGGACACTGGATGCCCCGACCGATGAGTTCCGGAACATGGCCGGTGGTGAGAATGAGCCGATCGAGCACAACCCGATGCTCGGCTGGAGAGGTATCAGGCGCGACCTCCAGAGTAAAGACCAGTTCCGGTTACAGGTCGAGGCATTTAAACGGCTCTGGGAACAGGGATATAGTAACCTGGGTGTCATGTTCCCGATGGTCTCGCACCCTGACCAGTTTACCGCAGCAAAATCAATGATGAAAGAATGGGGGGTCGATGTTGACCATGTCACCCTCGGGATCATGATCGAGATCCCGGGCAGTGCAATCCTCATTGAAGAGTTCATCGAGGCGGGGATTAACTTTGCATCCTTCGGGACAAATGACCTTGTCCAGTATACGCTTGCGATTGATCGGAATAACGAGAACGTCGCCTGGATGTATGACCCGAAACATCCGGCAGTACTCCGGCTCATCCACGACGCAATTGAAGTCTGCCGTGAATATGACGTTGAATGTTCGATTTGCGGGCAGGCCGGATCCGAACCACCCATGGTTCAATGGCTCGTAGAGCATGGCATCAGCAGCGTATCCGCAAATATTGACGCGATTGCTAAAATCCGTGAGACGGTGGCACGTACAGAAAGAAAAATAATCCTCGAAAGTGCGAGAAGCCGGAATGCATAAAATCGGGCGGACTGAAGAGGAGATTTTTTCTTATCTTTCTTTAAAGCGGGGAGAGGACACAACGTACGCTCATATCCTGAGTTCCATGTGTACAGTCCCTCACCCGGTCGCGGTGAAGGCCCATAACCTTTTCATGGAGACGAATCTCGGAGACCCCGGTCTTTTCAAAGGTACCGCAGATATTGAACAGGCCCTGATCTCAAGACTGGGCGCATTATTTCATGCAGAGGAAGCCTGTGGCTATGCCACGTCGGGCGGGACTGAGTCCAATATCCAGGCGCTAAGGATGGCAAAGGCCTGTCATAAAAAGCACAGGCCTAATGTAGTCCTCCCGGAGTCGGTGCATTTCTCGTTTCGGAAGGCCTGTGACATGCTCGGTCTTGATATGCATACAGTCCCCCTTGATGCAGAGTACCGTATGGACGCGGGCGCTGCAGAGAAGGCAATCGATGATAATACCTGTTGCATCGTCGGGGTGGCAGGAACAACAGAATACGGCATGATTGACCCAATACCCGAACTCGGTGAGATTGCTGGGGATCATGACCTCTTTTTCCATGTCGACGCAGCATTCGGGGGCCTTGTTATTCCCTTTCTCGAACACCCCAAACCGTTTGATTTCCTTGTGCCCGGCGTCAGCAGCCTTGCAGTCGACCCGCACAAAATGGGAATGAGCACAATCCCCGCCGGCTGCCTTCTTGTACGCGAAAAGGAGATGCTCTGCGCATTATCGATCGATACCCCCTACCTGTCTGTTAAACAGGAGTTTACCCTCGGGGGTACACGCCCGGGCGGCCCGGTGGCTGGTGCACTGGCAGTGCTCGACTACCTTGGTATGGATGGTATGGAGGCAATTGTGCAGGGATGTATGAACAATACCTGGCGGTTAATTGAGGGAATGGAAACGTTCGGGTTTACCCGTGCCATTACCCCCGATGTCAATGTCGCTACATTTTACGCCCCAAAAAAAGTGCCGTACCCGTGGAGGGTATCCTGCACGCGGAAAGGACACCTCCGGATTGTGTGTATGCCACATGTCCACCGGGACATTATTGAAAAATTCATCAGAGATATCGGTGAACACCATGCTTGAACGTCTTGTAAAATCTTTGGAAACGTGCCCGATTGTTAAACGGGGAGAATATAATTATTTCATCCACCCTATAACGGATGGCGTGCCGATTGTAGATCCTGCCCTTCTGAGGGAAGTTGGTGCTGCGATGCTGAAAGCACTGGACCTGAACGGCGTGACGAAAATTGTCGTTGCCGAGGCGATGGGAATCCATATCGGAACGGTCCTCTCCCTTATGACGGATATCCCCCTGAATATTGTCAGGAAGCGAGAATATAAGCTGCCGGGTGAAGTCGCTGTCCACCAGGCCACCGGTTATTCAAAAGGGGAGCTGTACCTGAATGGTATTAGTAAGGGGGACCGTGTTGTCATCATTGACGATGTCGTCAGCACAGGGGGGACCGTTAAAGCACTTTTAAAAGCACTTGAGATTGCAGGGGCCGAGGTCACGGACATCTGTTTTGCAATCCAGCGTGGGGAGCCTGAGCTCAACCGCCCATACAAGACACTTGTCCGGATTGAAGTGACAGACCGGGTGCGCGTGGTTGATCGATACTTCTGAACTCGTCCGGAAATTAAGCGTTTCGGGGGCAACAAGGATTGCCCTCCAGTTTCCTGAGGGGCTTAAACGGAATGCCCCGGGGGTTGCTTCAGCGTTAAGGGATGCCGGGTTTTTTGTTGTAATCAGCGGGGATCCATGTTACGGTGCCTGTGACCTGTCGACCGGGCTTCTCGGAATGGTGGACCTGGTTGTCCACTTTGGCCATTCACCACTGGATGATACCCCGTGTATTATCTATGACCCCTACCGGATGGACTTTGATACCGATGTGCTCTCACTCGCTATTCCGCATCTTCTTTCAACAGATATCGGGCTTGTCACCACGGTTCAGCATACCCATATGGTCCCGGCAATTCTGGAATACATGGCATCACGCGGGATTATCTGCCATTCGGAGGATGGGGGGGCCCGTGCGCCAAACCCGGGACAAGTCCTCGGTTGCTCTTACAACGCTGCCAGGAAATGTAATAGTGAGGAGATCCTGTTTGTCGGGACCGGGCAGTTTCACCCGCTTGGTGTCCAGCTTGCAACCGGGGCCCGGGTTGTGGCCCTCGACCCCTACTGCCGGACCGTTGAAGTTGTCAGTGCAGAGAGATTTCTCAGGCGCAGGTTTGGCCTGATAGAGATTGCAAAGAAAGCAGAAAATTTCGGCATCATAATGACACTGAAAAGTGGGCAGCAACGACGACAACTTGCTGAAAGCCTGGCACTAATGAGAAAAGATGCCTTTATCGTTGCGTTGCATGAAGTAACACCTGATGAACTCCTGAACCTCGGTTTTTCCTGTTACGTCAACACCGCCTGTCCACGCCTTGCCTACGATGACCAGGAACGGTTCCCGGTACCGGTCATCAGCCCCGAGGAATTTGAGATCGTCTGTGGTACCAGGACCTTTGAAGATTACCAGATCGACGAGATCACCTGATATGAAACTGCGCCAGCTTGAAATACTCCTCGAAAAAGTAGCCGGATTTTCATCACCCATGGCTCACCTGGAGCAGTATTCTACCCCTGCCCCGCTCGCGGCCAGGCTGTTGTTCCATGCGGCCCAGAACGGCGATATTACCGATAAAACCATTTGTGATCTCGGCTGCGGTACAGGCATTCTCACCATTGGTGCGGCCCTTCTTGGTGCGGAACAGGTAACCGGAATTGACATCGATGAAAAAGCCCTTAGAATTGCACGCTTAAATGCGGAAAAATTCGCAGTAACGGCCATTTTTAACCAGGCGGAAATTACATCTTCAACGAACCTTCCCGGCAAATGGGATACGATTATTATGAACCCGCCTTTCGGGGCCCAGGTAGTGCATGCAGACAGGGTATTCATTGATTGTGCAATTAATGCGGGAAATGAGATTTACATGATTGCAAACACCGGCTCAATACCCTTTGTCAGGTCCTATGTAAAAGGCCGGGCCAGCATCCGGGAAATAACCGGGGCAGAGCTCCCAATCAGGCATAGTTTCCATTTTCACAGGAAAGAGGTCAGGAATATCAGGGTCGAGATCATTCACATGAACAGGTGTTCATCACCACAATGACAGAAAATTCCGGGGATTCAATCCCGATTTTGTGGCTTTCCGGGGCGCATGTCATTACCGACCTCTACCTCCCGGTGGTAACCGCGATCATCCCCCTCCTGATCAGCACGTACGGGTTCTCATATTTTCTTGCAGGAATGCTCGTCACCATCTACAACGTGACCTCATCAATGATGCAACCGGTTTTCGGCTGGATGTCAGACCAGTATGGAATTGTTATCCATATCTCGGTCTGCCTGCTGATATCGTCGGTATTTATCTCGGCGATGGGTCTTTCAGGGGATATTTATCTCCTCCTGCTCTTTGCTGCGCTTGCAGCTCTCGGCCATGCGGCATTCCACCCGAATGCTTTTTCGATTGTCAACAGCCTGTGTACCCCGGAAAACCGCGGCAAAATTACTTCGTTGTTTGTTGTCGGTGGAAACATCGGGTACGCGGTCGGGCCACTCCTTGCCGCCGGAATAATCTTCTATTTTGGCCTTTCCGGGCTTCCATTGCTTGTAATACCTGCCCTGCTGATGGCGGTTGTTCTCTGGAGGTCGTTTCCGGCGAAGAATGGTATGACGGGCATACGCAGGAAAATTTCCGTTGATAAGGTCCCCCTGGCGACATATCGGCCAATTATTCCTTTATTTTCAGCCTCGGCCTTACGTGCCTGTGCCATTTTCTGCGCATTGGCTTTTTTCCCATCTTTTCTGATAAACCGCGGACTGGACCTGATATCCGCTGATATCCTGATATCCGTGATGCTTCTTGCAGGAGTTGCCGGTCAGCTCGCCGGGGGGCATCTTTCAGATATATTCGGACGGAAAGAATATGTCATTGCCGGGAGCATCCTGGCAATTCCCTCCTTTTACGGGTTTATCTTTACCAACGGGCTCATCTCAGTATGTTCACTTCTCGTATTCGGCTTTGCCTTATGGTCAGGGTTTGCCGTAACGGTGGCTATTGCGCATGAAATGATCCCGGGAAAGGTGGCATTCACGTCCGGTCTAATGCTTGGGCTCTCCCTCGGTATAGGGGGCCTCGGTGTCGCGTTTTTCGGTCTCCTTGCAGACCGGTATTCCCTGTCAGCTGCGCTCCAGTTGTTACCGTTCCTGATCATTATCGCTGGCGTGCTGATCTATCTCCTTCGATATCCCTGGAAATCCTGGCATGTTTCATAACAATATTCTATTACTACCGGTGCCTGATAATTTTCTGTTCATTTATTCCTTGAAAATCAGGGATTTCCCCAGGTAAGGCGATTTGGATTGATCAGTCTGAAATCTTTTCCCGGGCTTACATTTTTTTAAGATTAAAGACCATAGTGTATGGAGTTTGATACATAATGGATAAAATGGGTATTGCAGCATTACTATCCGGCCTGGTATTGATCGGGCTTGGTATCTACGGTATAGTCATATTCCTTCCGGAAGTCGTTTTCGTATTACAAGGTATTATAGGGATTATTGGTATCCTTATCGGTATTTTCCTCGCAATATTTGGTGTTTTACTGATTAAGGACTAATTTTTTTCTCATTAAAAATACCTGAAGTTTTTTTTGGCATCCTTTTATTTCTATGATGGTTCAGATGAACCAGGATAGTACCATAGCAATAATTACGACAATAATAATCCATTTAAGGATTGTCCATGCTATTTTACCAAGAAAACCAAGGATAACAAATATTACGGCAATAATGAGAAGAAGGATCAACAGGTTCATCATAATTTCCAACGCTCCTTTCAACTCATAGACGGCCTTCTATATAATTGATACACGTCAAACCAGAAAAATCTGGAAATGTGAATTGGGTTATTGGATACTATCAAAAACTATTGAAAAATTTCCGGATGTAAATCAGGATATCATACTCGTGAATGGTCTTGTTCCGGCAATAAAAAATGTATACCCGGTAAAAGTCTTATTCCCCTAGTTTCTGGTTTCCTGCTACAAATTTTGAGTTGAAAGTAAATGCATTAATCTTCCATCCGCCTTCCTGCTGCACAAGGCGGATATCATAGCTGCCTACGAATAATTTCGTGTTCCTGTTAGACCTGTTCGGGAGGTAGTGGTAGGCAATACCGTAACAGAACACATTTACTTCATTTTCATGAAACCTTACCAGGAAATTACCAACCTGGTGATGTATCGCTTCAAGACACTCAAGTGCATCCTTCCAGTCCTGGATAATATGGCCACATGACAGTATTTCCGGATTTCCTTCGGTCAGGGTGGTGTTAAAAAGTACCTTTTCAGTAAAACATGACCTGACCAAATCCCAGTCCCGGTTATCTATACTGACAAATAATGTTGTAACGGCCTCGATGACCCGTT
This sequence comes from Methanomicrobiales archaeon, assembly GCA_037137755.1. Taxonomy (GTDB): domain Archaea; phylum Halobacteriota; class Methanomicrobia; order Methanomicrobiales; family Methanospirillaceae; genus CAIKOD01. The sequence continues at coordinate 11,168 of JBAXJR010000060.1, forward strand.
CTCTTTCCGTACATGGTTGAGGTTCTCCGGTCATAGTATCTTCACTCGTTGTATAAGGAGGTGTAGAGTAAAAAAAGTAGTACTCGATTATGATACCAGCTCGCTATCCGTAGCCATGTAGTCATCCATACATTGCCGGGTTGAATACAAAAAATTCCACGTTATACCCACTTGAGTACAGATACATAAAAGTGCATGTAATAAAATCTATCAAAACGATAGAAATAACAAAATATCATTCAGATATGACTCTGGTGCATCCACTTCTGATGCAATGATACAGTAATTAATTTTATAAGGCTTACGCTCATTTTGAGCAGAATAATAAAATAACATCACTTCTTTTCGATGTAAGAAGGGTAATAGCAGCGAAGTAAAGTTCCCGAGGACTCGCGTACCTCAGTACCGTAGACTACGTGAGTTGGCTTAACTGCTGGGTTCGGAATGGGTCCAGGTGTTTCCCAACTGCTATGGCCGCTATTACCCAAAGCCAAGGTCCGGATTTGAACCGGAGTGTAGCTGATCTGCAGTCAGCCGCGTGGCCGCTCCGCCACCTTGGCAGCCGTGTAAGGCGCCAAATACATATAGTGTGTATTTGAATTATAGGTCTGCACTTCAGGATTTCGTCTGGGTTTGACGTGGTGAGCACTAGTTATTGGACGTTAGTACTTGCGGACTGAACACGTCGTTGCCTTCGTGCGTACATCCCAAG
>JBAXJR010000061.1:0-11201 GCA_037137755.1 Methanomicrobiales archaeon
TCTTGGTCGTAAGAGTACGGACCGACCGCTTGACATTTGCCTTCTGAATGAAATCAGACATTTGTTTTATCTCCTGCCCCTTTTGGGACGTAAAAAGGGTAGGAAGGGGAATTAGAAAATAAGGGAGGGAAACGTCGCCTGAAAGGGATAAAAGATAATCGCTGAATACCGGATCCTTTCCGGAAAAGAGAAAAATTATTCACAGGTCCGGGTCCACCCGAACAAAAAAATGTATTATAGAATGTATCTATGCGCTGATTCTTCCTACAAGTTGCCCCTGGGGGTTATAGAGTGAAGCAGTGTCCCCATTCTGGTTCCAGAAATCAGTACCGTACGGGTAATAGAGCTCACTGGCCGAAACCATACCTTCTCTTCCAAAGTAAACGGTAATGGTTGAATACGGGTTGAGCACGTAGGTGAAGGTTGTTCCACCACCCAGGGGGAAGTCAATAAAGTTGAGGGAGTTTCCCTGGCTGTTTGTTATCTTCCAGCCCGTCATAACAACCGGGGTTGACCCCGAATTGGTGATCCGCACGTACTTCCCAGGCAGATTCAGTTCTGGCAGAGATACCCCTGTACTCTGACCAGGTACCACCGTTGGTGAAATGGTGGGGTATGCCGTAGGCATTGTTGATGGTATGTAATAGCGGGTAGGCGGTATGGTGATAGGTGCCTGGGTGGGGAATGCGGTAGGCATTGTTGACGGTATGTAATGCGGTGTAGCCGGTATAGTGATCGGTTTATAGTATATAATAGGGTAACCGGTGGGGTATACCGTTGGTGTCATCGGAAGTGATGTTCCCGTTACCGTTGGGTTAATTGGCACATAACCATTGGTATTATAGCTTCTAAATAGTCTGATCCGATCTGCCTGGCTAAGCGCTGAAGGATGAGTAGTAGTAGCAGCCTGCTTTGCAATCATCTTCCCATAGGCAATAATCTGCTCCGGTGTGTCAGGAATTAACCACGCGGTATTGTCAGATGGTACATATGTCGGTGTTGTTATGGGGAAGGTTCCAGAACTATCAGCGGGAACAGTCGGCACAGTCCATGCATTTTTCGATGTCGCCTTAAACCATGCCATAATATCCTCAACAGAACCGGGAGTTAACCAGGCCCAGGAAGGGTTGTCATTTGTTGGGGAAGTGGGTGTTACCCAGAATGGGTCCTCACTCGCAGGGGAAGTGGGTGTTACCCAGAACGGATCCTCACTTGCGGATACCGTTACGATGGAGAATCCTATAATGAGAAGGATCCCGAATATAAGACCAATATTGGCCATTTTACTCATTTTCATTGTTATACCTCTTGATATTTCGTAAAGGACAGGAATATTCAGATTCCTGACCGATAGGACATCATTGCACCATGACTACTAATACCCATGGGAACAAAACAAAATTTGGAACATCCGATGCAAAACGAATATCTTCCATAAGTGACAAAAAACTCGCAGGGCACCTCACCCCAAGCCCATACATCGGAATCGGGTTTTTAATCATAGGACATACATGCCGCGGTAGTAAGCGGATATTATAAAACTATAGTAAATTAAACGAGGAACAGATTATTTTTTAATTGCAGCCTTCACCCTGGCCATGACATCCGGAGGAATCGTCTCCATCTTGTGAGCACTTTTGGCGTGTTCTGCAATCTTTTTCATCAGTTCGGCTTCTGAAGGAGCTGTTGTTTCAAACTTACAGTCCATACCGATATCTTTGCATGCGAATGACGGCATTTTTTTACACCATGTGGACATTATGTTATCTACATAAAAAACTTCCTGCATGATTCAATATTCAAAAATGAATGCATCACAATGTTTGTTGAAATTGAAACCGACCTGTTCCATGTAAACGACAAGATGACGAAAGAACTATGGCCTGACTCTGTAAGAGGAATATATGGCCACGCAGTTATCACTTACCGTTCTGGTCGATAATAATACCCTGATAGATCATTATTTTTCCGGAGAGCCGGGGCTCTCTTTTCTTATTAGAACGCAGGGTAAGAAGATTCTTTTCGATACAGGCTATTCAGATCTCTTTTTAAAAAATGCACAGGGTCTTGGTGAGGACCTTCTTGACCTGGACATGGTTGTGCTATCACATGGTCATCTCGATCATACCGGTGGGCTCCCCGATCTGGTCCGCCACCTGACCCGGGCCATTATAGAAGAGATTCCAGCCAGGATACCAACAGTAATTGCCCATCCCTATTGCTTTTACCCGCGTCCTAAACTACCAGTCCCGAATATAGGCACAATAGTATCAGAAGATGAATTGGGAAGACACTTCTCAGTAGTGACATCAACAAGCCCTCGATGGCTTACCGACGACCTTGTTTTTTTAGGACAAATCGAGCGGAAATTTGATTTTGAACATGCAGGCGCGGGAAAAAGGAGGATTTTGATGCCTGGCGGCAGAATTGAGGAGGATCAACTTCTCGACGATACTGCACTTGCCTTTCGAACCGAAAAAGGATTAGTCATCATCACCGGTTGTTCGCATTCGGGGATCTGCAACATCGTGGAACATGCGAAAAGGGTGTGTGGCGAGGAACGTGTCATAGACATTATCGGGGGACTCCACCTTCTTGCACCGGACCAACCCCGTCTCGAAAAGACGGTTTCATATCTGAGAAATCTGGAACTGAAATCCCTCCACGCCTGTCACTGCACCTCGTTATCATCGAAAATTGCCCTTTCAACCGGTTGTCCCCTGCAGGAGGTAGGGGTGGGACTGACACTCGGATGGGGTAGTTTCCTATAATCACCTTTAATTCCTACAGTGAATGACACATTATCATCCACCTGCTCCTGCACGGGATGTATTTCCGGAATATCAGGAAATGCCTGATAATAAAAGAGAAAACAGCATGTGACGTGCCTATCCAGTAATCTTTTTTTCCGGACCTCGACTGTCAACAAACAGGGCAGAAGGGTTATGCACAATTGATCATGTTTTAAATGATTATGCGCATATGAGTAATTATAGTACGGGAGACCGTACACAAGGGTAGACACAATGCCAGAACAAAAAAACAAAACAAACAACGATGAACCAGTTGTGCACGTACAAAAGGGTTGTATCGATGAAAAAACCTGTGCATGCGGAGAAACGCACGAGCACCATGAAGGTGATGGCAGCCACCGGGAATCCTGCACGTCCCCTCTGAAATTTGGAAATTCCTGCTGCTGCGAACCCGGTGAAAACGCAGATAATGCGCCCCACCGCTGCGGACACGGGCCCCGCTGCCGATAAGACCCCGGTCTCCTGCAAGAAGAAGAACGATCACGAAATAGTGAACGTGATAGCAGATTACCAGGTGTTCCTGAATATATGAAAAAGATATTCGCAGGTATTTATGGTGACAAGGAGATTTCCGGTACCTGAAAGCCGGAGCATCCGCACCAGTTTTGCCTTGACCAGAGCCCGCTGATCCAGCAGGCTTCTCCTGTACCATATAATTCCAACTATGACTGAACAACACTCTGAAAAAGAAGCTGGTTGCGATGAGAACTGCAGCTCATGCTCATCAGCACAATCAACCCATGCCCAAAAAGGGCTTCCACCGCAAGCGAACATCGACGTAAAACATGTGATCCTCGTACTCAGCGGCAAGGGTGGTGTTGGTAAATCAACGGTCGCTGTCAACCTCGCCTTTGCACTTTCCAACCACGGAAGGAATACAGGATTACTCGACCTTGATTTTCACGGCCCCAGTATTCCGAAAATGCTCGGCATCGAAGACCAGAGGCCTGCTGTGCTGGATAAAGCCCTGGAACCAGTCCATGTCACGGGAACCCTCGGGGTTATGTCAATGGCATTCCTGTTACCGGACACGAGCAGCCCGGTCGTATGGAGAGGGCCGATGAAAATGGCTGCGATCCAGCAATTCCTCAATGAAGTGAACTGGGGCCCGCTTGATTACCTGGTCGTCGATCTTCCACCCGGGACCGGAGATGAGGCACTGAGTATCGCGCAACTGGCGCCGAACCTGCGTGGTGCGGTCATCGTCACGACACCGCAGGATGTCGCCGTGCTTGATGCCGTCAAAGCAATAAAATTCATCGAAAAACTGGAGATGCCGGTGATCGGGGTCATCGAGAACATGAGCGGAATGGTCTGTCCACACTGTGGGGGTATGATAGATTTGTTCGGCATGGGTGGCGGGGAGAAAGCGGCACATGATTTCGGCGTGCCTTACCTGGGAGCAATTCCCCTCGATCCGGAGATGGTGAAAGCAGGCGATGAAGGACGACCCTATATCCTCCGCCATGCCAATACACCCACGTGGAAAGCGGTTGATGCGGTGATGGAGAACCTGGTAAAAGTGGTTGAGTCTTGAAGGAGATCTTCTTTTTTAATGGACCTTTGTTGAAGATCGCGTGGAGTGCCTGGTATGGGAAGATATGCCGCTATCCCCGAACTGCTCGAACAGTTCATGGATGAGAATGAGGCCGATGAGCGGTGGATCACCGTTCACGATCTCCGTGACCGGTTCAACCTCACACGGTACCATTGTAACACAGTTTCCGGGTTCCTTCGCAGACTGGGGAACCGCCCATTTAAAGGATCTTCTTTTACGGTCATTAAGATTGAGCGTATAACCATTGAGCACCGATCATATCCAAAAATATGCCGGTACCTGGTCAGACGTAAAATTGGTGTTCAGACGGATCACGTCAATGAAAATATGGAATAATACATTGGATAATTGAGGGATAAATGGATCAAAATAAGCCTCTTACAATCCGGAGAGTCATTCAACAATCATTCTCTAAAAGATCTATTGCAGATACTATCAGCACCTTTTTTGCCACTAATACCCCTAGAGTAGTAATGGATCACCGGGCGGACATTATATTCTTCCTCAAATGCTCCTTCATAACCTTTGCAGACAGCACCAACCCGGATCCCGGAACCAGACACTGGAGCGGTTTATGAAGATTCCACAGAAAGAATGGCTGCCCCTCGTCCTAATTGTCCTCCTGACTCTTGCTGCCCTGGTAATCAGTGTCATCTCACTTGTCTTCGGATGGCAGACCATTTTCCAGAACCTGTTCTATTTCCCCATCATCATCGCATGCATCTATTACATGAAGCGGGGGTTGGTGTTCTCGGTGCTCCTCGCATTTTGTTATTTTGTCCTGATGGCAATGTTCTCCAATGATCCCGTCATTCTCGAAGGAGCCCTGGTACGGGTGCTGATCTTTATTCTGGTCGCAGGGGTGATTACCTATCTTTCCATGGTCCGGGAACGGGCGGAGGAGTCACAACGGGAATCGGAAACCCGACTTGCTGAAATTATCGATTTCCTGCCAGACCCTACCTTTGTCATTGATAAAGACGGGAAGGTGATCGCATGGAATTACGCAATCGCCAACCTTCTTGGTGTTGAAGCGTCAGAAATTATCGGAAAAGGAGATTATGAGCATGCCTTCCGGATGTTCGGGCACCGCCGACCGGTATTGATAGATCTCATTCTCAATGAGAATGATACAGTGATAAAAAAACACTATCCGAATCTCCACAGGGAGCGGGGCATGCTCATGGCAGAGCTTGATATTCCCTACCTCCGTGGAAAGCATAACGTTTTGTGGATCATTGCAACCCCGCTGTACAATTCATATGGTGAGATTACCGGGGCAATAGAATCGATGAGGGATATCACCCGTATCCACGATACAGAAAATGAGCTCAGGGAATCCCACCAGTTACTTTCAGATATTATTGATTTCCTGCCAGACCCTACCTTTGCCATAGACATATCAGGTTCAGTCATTGCGTGGAATAGGGCGATAGAAGAGATGCTGGAGATATCAAAGGCAGAGATGCTCGGGAAGAGTAACTATGCGTACTCGGTGCCCTTCTACGGTTATATTCGACCCAGTCTTATCGATCTCGTCCTCCAAGAAGATTTGGAAATGGAAAAGAAATATACGACCCTGACCCGGAAGGGGGACCAGTTGATTGCGGAAGTGTTTATGGAAAACCTGAACAGGGGAAAGGGTGAAGATCTATGGTTGGTTGCCTCACCACTCTATGACCGGAATGGAAAGGTCAAGGGTGCGATTGAATCCATCAGGATTGTTACCGACCGGAAACATGCAGAAGAGGAACTCCGCCAGTCACGCCAGATCCTTGAAGCTATAATTAACACACTCCCGGTCAGGGTCTTCTGGAAGGATAAGAATCTCACCTTCCTTGGTTGCAACACCTTGTTTGCCCGGGACGCGGGCTTCGAAAAACCGGAGCAGATTATAGGGAAGGACGATTTTGTCATGGGATGGTGGGAACAGGCCGATCTCTACCGTGCCGATGACCGTTTTGTTATCGAAAGCGGGATACCAAAACTCTTAATCGAAGAACTTCAGACCACCCCATCAGGAGAACGGATTAACCTCCTGACAAGTAAGGTCCCATTAAAGGATGCAGAGGGACAAATCATTGGTGTGTTGGGGACCTACCTTGATATCACCGACCGCAAAAAAGCCGAGGAATCTCTCCACCAGGTGAACAAAAAGCTCAACCTTCTTTCCAGCATTACCCGGCACGATATTAACAACCAGCTCACGGTATTGAATGGGTTTCTATCATTTTTAGGTAAAAAAATTGTGGATCCAACGCTTGAAGGCTATTTCACCAAGGTTACGAATGCGAGTTCCCGGATTGCGTCCATGATCCAGTTCACCAAGACCTATGAAAATATCGGGGTCAAGGAACCTACCTGGCATGAGACCCGGGCGCTTATAGATGCGGCAGCGAAAGACGTTGCAATGAGGAACATACAACTCGTGAACGATCTACCTCCTGGCGCTGAACTATATGCAGACCCGCTTATTGTGAAGGTATTTTACAACCTGATGGACAATGCTACAAAATATGGGGGAGAAGGGATGACACGCATCCGGTTTTCATCCCACGAATCGAATGGTGGACTGGTGATCGTATGCGAAGATGATGGGGCAGGAATATCACCCGATGATAAGACACGTCTGTTTGAACGGGGTTTTGGGAAAAACACCGGGCTGGGATTATTCCTTTCGCGTGAGATCCTTGAGATTACCGGTATAACAATCAACGAGACAAGCGGGCCAGGGAAAGGGGCACGGTTTGAGATGACGGTGCCGAAGGGGATGTACCGGTAATGTTCCGTTAGCGACTTGTTTCCCGGGTTATTTTATAGCCATTACTCATTTTACGCAATCGATATCCGGAGAATAGGGCTTGATATCCACTACCGGGGTCCCATCAATAGCATCCAGTCCACGAACTATGAGCACATTCCCCTTAAGGGCAAGCAGATCTACCACTGATAATCCCACCGGGTTAGGACGATTTGGTGAACGGGTGGCAAATACCCCATGCTCAATTTTTTCATGCGGTGGTGTTGCCTTAAGCATCGTCCGATCTGCCTGGTCGAACCAGCACAGGACGATGAGGTGTAACTTCTTCTCGACATCTTCAAGTCCGGGGAGATATTGCTCATCAATAACAATCTCCGAAATGGTATCTGACAACCTTCCCTGCCGGGGTGCTTCCTTCTTTTCCTTGTAGGGGGATCGTACATACCCAATTGGCCGAATTTCAAAATTCATGGTTCCACGCATCCAAAATATCTTCCATCTGTATCATTAATAGCCAGCAGCAATAAGGGGCAAAAGACAGACAGGGTTTCGTAAATCCTTTTCCTACATCCCCTTCATCATATTCCTTTTCTGGATGACCCGTGCAGCAACAATAAACACGACAGAGACACCGAAAAGCACACCACAGTCAGTAAGAGGAGATAATACTGATGTCCCGGACATTGCCGCATTGAACAGATCGACAAGGTATGTAAGCGGGGAACAGTACGCAAGGGTGAGCGCCCAGCCCTCCATCTGCCCAAGAGGGACAAATATTCCTGATATGAAGATAAGCGGGAACCGGATCAGGTTGGAAAGGATCATGATGTTTGGCGGGCTGTCCGATGCCGGTGATGCAAGCAATGCCCCCAGTGCGGCACAAGAAAGCGTACCAAGAATAAAAGCAAGGATAAACAGGCCCCAGTTCGTGATCCCAACCGAAATGAACAGGGTACTCGCTATCCAGACCAGCAGCGAGATACCGATACCGAATACCGCCCCTGCCACGACATCGCCAAGGATGATGCTGTCCTGTGTCACCGGGTATGAGAGGAGCCGTTCGTATGTCTTTTCCCGTTTCTCCCAGGGTGTGATGAGAGGACCCACCGATGATGCGGTAAAAAACAACATCATCGCGAGAAACGCCGGGAAGTACGTAGTAAGGTCAAGATGGCGGCCAACGAAGAACGCGAAGAACATGAAGAGCGGGAAGAGAAGCCCGAACATCAGGACGGGCGGTTTGGTATAGTAAAGTCTCATGTTTTTCCCGGTGATAACAACGATGCCACGGAGAAACAGCGGGACCTCCATTATACACACTCCGTTATCTGGACAAAGGCCTCTTCAAGGCTCGGACCGGATGTCGAAAGAGAGGTAATTCCAATCGAATCACGTTCAGCACGTCCCACAAGGTATTTTAAAACCTGGTCCGGGTTGTCGGTATACAACCGCCACTTGTCACCACATGGTTCTGCCCGCAAAATCCCATCTGCTGCGAACAAATCCCGGGTAACGGGGCGGTCAAAGGAGACTTCAACCGATTGCGTGGTATCGAACATTTTCTTGAGCCGTTCAGGACTATCCCGGGCAACAATCTTCCCTTTATTAATGATACAGACCGTCTGGCAGAGTGTGTTCGCCTCTTCAATATTGTGCGTTGTAAGGAAGATCGTGCTGCCCAGTTCGTTCATCTCATGGATGGTCTCTATTACGAGCCTCCGGCTTTGGACGTCAAGCCCGCTGGTCGGTTCATCAAGGAACAGGACGCTGGGCCGGTGGATGATGGCGCATGCGATACTGACCCGCTGTTTCATCCCTTTCGAAAATGTCCGGACAGGAAAGCGTCGTTTTTCAGAAAGGCCCATCTTTAAGAGTATCTCGTGAACCCGATCGTCCCGGAGAGCCCGGGGCATACCATACATCTTCCCGCTCAGCTGGAGGTTCTGTTCCGCTGAAAGGTCACCGTACACCGTGCTGTTCTCCGGAATGACCCCCATCTGCATCTTTGCTTCGAGCGGGTGCCGGTGGATATCGATACCGTTGATATGGACGGTTCCTCTATCTGGCGTGAGAACCCCGGTAAGCAGTCGGATCGTGGTAGTCTTCCCGGCCCCGTTGGGCCCGAGAAACCCGAATATTTCACCTTCCTTAACGGACAGGTTGACATCATCAACGGCATGCACCGGTCCAAATGTCTTCTTCAGGTGTTCAGCCCGGATTGCATCCATAGTTGTCCCCAGGAGACCATACCCCGGCAGGTCGCAAGCATTCGTTCGTAGTCATTAAAATCACACTTCGTGAGTTGTAGTTGAATAAATTTCCTTATGCAAAATCAGATATTTGGATTTGGATTTTCTTCTTCAATCACTTGATCTTTTGTATTTGTCATTTCCTGCCGGACATGTCAGCCACAGTGCAAATTGGACGATTGTACTTTTTACATGAAAAAAAGATCGAAAAGCCGGAAAGTATTCACCTTTTATCACGAACCGGGCTAAAAAGAAACTATTATGCTGTTGGGAGCGAAAAAAATGATGTAATGAAAAATGCATTCCATATCATGCTCATCCCGACACTGGGTTGTCCCTCGAAGTGCAGTTATTGCTGGAGTTCGGAGGAAGGGTCACCGGTGATGAGCATTGAGACGGTACAGGAAGTTGTCAACTGGCTTAAAAACCTCAACGAGGACCGGGTCACCTTCACGTTCCACGGCGGGGAACCACTTCTTGCCGGGGCTGATTTTTACCGGAATGCATTACCCCTGCTGTCAAATGGGTTAAAACACTTAAAACCGGAATTTGCGATGCAGACCAACCTCTGGAAAATGACCCCGGAAATTGCCCGGGTCCTTGCAGAATACCATGTCCCGATCGGGTCAAGCATCGACGGCCCCGAGGATATCAATGATTCCCAGAGGGGGGACGGTTACTTCCGGAAGACCATGAACGGGTACAAAATAGCGAGAGAAAATGGTCTTACGGTCAGGTTCATCTGCACATTCACGTGTGAATCGGTGAAATCCAGGGAGGAAATAGTTGATTTCTTCCACCGGAACGGGTTTGTCCTCAAACTGCACCCTGCTCTGCCCTCGTTGCGATCAGAAAACCCAAAACAATGGGCCCTTGATCCGGAAGTATACGGGGACCTTCTCGTGTACCTGCTGGACAAGTCACTCGAGCACTTCGGGGACATGGAGATCATGAACATCAATGACCTCTGCAGATGCGTATTCACCCGGCATGGCTCAGTCTGCACCTACGTGGACTGTATGGGGAGCACATTTGCCATCGGGCCGGACGGCAGCATTTATCCCTGTTACCGCTTTGTCGGGATGCCGGAATATATCATGGGGAATGTACGTGATCACCCCAATCCTGAAGATCTTGCCCGGTCCGGGCCGGGGAAGCTGATGGCCAGCTATAAGGAATACGTGGACAGGGAATGCAGCGGATGTTCTCATATCACGTACTGCAGGGGGGGGTGCCCGTACAATGCGATTGCACCGACAGAAGGTGAAATAAAGGGTGTTGACCCCCACTGTATCGCGTATAAACGAATATTTGATGAGATCAGCGATCGGCTCGACCGGGAGATGTTTGAATCACCACCCATGGAAATGGCAGGGTTCCGCCTGGGTCATGGAAAAAGAAAGAAACCTGGCGTAATGGCACTGATGCACAGGTCAGTGTCGGATTATTAGACTTTTTTTTACGAATGCAAGTCATTTTCCTGCTATTACCGTAACGTTCGGACACCAGGACGAGTAGGTATCATTTCCTCATCGTGGCTGTTTCCCCAACGTGTCCGGAAATCCTGATCCGGTGAGTCCGGATAGCAAATTGCCGATAAGAGCGCTCAATACAATATATATAAGAAAACATCTGCACAATTTTTTTTTAGTTAATGAAATATAACATTCGTTGATCCCCGCGTTATGCCTTCCTTTTTTTAATCCAGCGAAAATAACGCCAGAAAACCCTCAAATCGTTTCGAAACCTTTAATTAAGTTATAACCAACCTCTTAATTGAACCACAAAGGGTTTGTACTCGATGTGAGTCGTAATGCAGC
>JBAXJR010000062.1:0-10993 GCA_037137755.1 Methanomicrobiales archaeon
CATCAGCTTCTACAAGACATTCGGATTTGTACCAATCCCCGAGGACCAGCTGCCGCAGATGATAAAGGACCGGATCAATTTCTGCTTCGGTGAAATGGCCGGGTGCAAAGTCTGCCCCATGCGGAGGGAGGCGGGGATTTGAATGGTATTGGTTGTGCCAGAATAGTGGGCAATAGCGAAAAAAAGTACAATCCGAAAAACCAACGGGTTCCATATCTCATATCTTTATAGAAGCCTCATGCATACGGTAAAAATAAGATTAAATTATGAAACTCTCTATTCTCATCGAACGGGATGAAGATGGTAGGTATGTTGTGGAGTGCACCGATCTGCCAGGATGCTTGAACGAAGGTGAGACTCTCAAGGAGGCAATCGAAAATATCAATGAGGCAATTGTCGGCTGTATCAAGTCTCGGTTGAAGATTGCTTCGGATAAGAAAAATCTAAAACGGTTCTCCAACAATACCTTTGATAGAGGGCCGGTTCAACAGTAATCCTCGTTGGTTGGTAAGGGCATTTTCTGCATAATTCCTATATAGTATCGTTCATAATAATGAACATATGTTCAAAAGCATGAACATTCTCGGAACTCCCACGTTCGAGACTCTCGTATTCCTCGGTCGACATTACCGGAACAGTTACTACGTCAGGGAGCTGGCAAAGATACTCACGATCAGTACCGGTGCTGCGAGCGGACAACTCCGGGCACTGGAAGAGTTGGGTCTTGTGACAAACGAGAAGAAAGGGAGGACTCTCTTGTTCAGAGCCAGTATCTCGCACCCGATCGTGAGGGAGGCAAAAATTTTCGCAACCCTGCTTGAACTCTCGCCGCTAATCGTAGCAGGGCAACGTGGGACCGTGCGGATGATTCTCTTTGGAAGTTGTGCAGTGGGAGAAGATACTTTTGAAAGCGATATCGATCTCTACATAGAAACAACAGACCGTCCGGCAGCAAAGACTCTGATATCGCAAGTTGAGTCCTTCGTATTACGGAAAATTTCTCCGATCATTGTCTCACCAGCCGAGGCTATGCAGATCCGGACACGTGACCGTCCGCTGTTCGAGCGAATACAAGGTGGGAAGCTCCTGGTGGGTGAACAAATATGAGATACAATTTCGAGGAATGTATGGAGCGGGGAAAGATCGTAAAAATTCCCATTGACCAGGGCCTTGTTGCAAAGGAACTGCGCGAAGCGGAAGCGGATCTTGCCGCAGCAGAGCGATCGCTTCAAGATCATCAGGAGAAATGGGCGATCATACAGGGATACTATTCGCTCTTCCACTCGCTAAGGTCCCAGGTATTTGGCAAAGGCTACCGTGAGAAGAGCCATCGCTGCCTGAAGTATGCGGTTGAAGCCCTGTTCGTTGACCAAGGATTACTTGATCCGGTAGTACTTGAACACTTTTCTTTTGCCATGGATCTTCGTGAAGGTGCTGATTACAGTTGCATCTATAATGAGGAGTCAGCCCATATCGTGGTCATGTCAGCACGATCGGTGTATGAGATGGTCAGGCCTTGAAGGAGAACCCCCCCCTCACCCGCGACCTCATCCCTGCCGAATTCCCCCTCGTCAAAGAGGTCTGGTACCACTATCACCAGCAGGAGGCAAACCCCGCCGAAGACCGCATTTTCGGCACCTTTGTTGACGGGACCCTGGCTGTAGTTGTCCGGTGCAGGCAGCACCCGGACGGCCACGAAGTCGATGGCGTCTTCACCCTTGAAGAATTCCGCGGGCACGACCTTGCCCGGCTCGTCATGCAGGCATTAATCGACGCCTGCGGCTATGAAGAACTATACATGCACTCGACCCTGCAACTCATCAGCTTCTACAAGACATTCGGATTTGTACCAATCCCCGAGGACCAGCTGCCGAAGATGATCCGGGAACGGTTCCTCTTCTGCTTCGGCGAAATGGCCGGGTGCAAACGGTCTGCCCGATGCGGAGGGAGGCCGGTGGTGGGTGAATGGTAACGGATAGGCTTTGGTTGCGTATTAACCAATACAGACAGAAGTTAGAGTGCAACTTGCGGATTGCCATATAACAATGATTGAACCGGGCTCATGCGGATCTCGACATTTAGGGGCTTGGAAAAAATCCAGGAAACACGTAGGTGGTACAAAAAAATCAGGATCAATAATACCTGTGCTGACTGGAAATGTGTCTCTTGATCACGATCCCGGAAACACAAATTTAAGAGTAATTACGCCAATAATGGAAATAACATATGAATGTGCTCGCATTGCTCCGCCAGCATGAATCAATACTGGAAGAATGCTTCGGGGTCAAAAGGATAGGAATCTTCGGTTCATTCGTTCGCGGAGAAGAGCGCCCGGACAGTGACGTGGATGTTCTTGTCGTATTTCAAAAAGACGAGGAGACTTTCGATCATTATATGGACTGCAAGTTTTATCTCGAAGACCTTTTTAACAGGAACGTGGACCTCGTCATCGAGGACACCATCAAACAGAGGCTCAAAGAACCGATCCTCAGTGAAGTGATCTATGCATAGGTCCGTCCTTCAGTATCTCGACGATATCATTGAAGCAATTGGCAATATAGATGAGGATACTACTGGAATTTCATTTGATGATTTTGTTGCAGACAGGAGAAGAAAGGATGCGGTAATCCGTAATTTCGAGGTTATCGGTGAAGCGACAAAGAATCTCCCTGATAATCTCAAAGAACAGTATCCGAATACAGACTGGAGAAAAATTTCAGGTTTTCGCGATGTCCTTTCACATGCATATTTTGGTATCAAGACAACTATTCTTTGGGACAACATAAAGAACAAACTGCCAGTCCTTAAAACAGAAATCCGGCAGATAATCAGGATTGAAGAATCACGAAAGTGAAAATTGATGCACTGTTTTATTTCATACTCTTTCTAAAAAGGAATGACAATATGATGTTCAATATTTCAGGACCAGGTCATTTTTGCCAGAGAAATCGCGGATGAATGAATCATGATTGATGGTCGGGACAGGAATGTCCCCCCTTACCCGCGAACTCACCCCTGCCGAATTCCCCCTCGTCAAAGAGGTCTGGTACCACTACCACCAGCAGGAGGCCAACCCCTAAGAAGACCGCATATTCGGCACCTTTTTCGACGGGACACTCGCAGCCGTTGCCCAGGTACCAGGCTACACCCGGACGGCCACGAAGTCGACGGCGTCTTCACCCTGGAAGAATTCCGCGGGCGTGGCCTAGCCAGGCTCGTCGTGCAGGCATTGGTCGACGCATGCGGGCATGAAGAGCTGAACATGCACTCCACCCTGCAACTCATCAGCTTCTACAAGACATTCGGTTTTGTACCAATCCCCGAGGACCAGCTGCCGAAGATGATCCGGGAACGGTTCCTCTTCTGCTTCGGCGAAATGGCCGGGTGCAATGTCTGTCCCATGCGGAGGGTGGCGACACCGTGATACAGGATGTAGTCAGATTATGGTAAAAATGTGGAGAGAAAGACCATGGATAAGTGGACGATTAGAGAAATAATTATTGTCAGGTGTGATAGAATAGAACTGGAGAATAAATGACACCCCGCGATGAAATCCTCGATCTCCTCAGATCATTACAAAGCGATCTTACCCTACGGTATAAAGTCCGAAGGATCGGAATATTCGGCTCTTTTGCAAGAATTGAGTCCAGGCCTGACAGTGATGTGGACATACTCGTTGATTTCAATCCCGGCGCGGATCTCTTCGATCTCATCGAACTCTCCCAGTATCTGGAGGAAAAAATCGGCAGGCATGTGGACCTGGCAACACCCCGGGCACTCAGGCCTGAGATACGGGAAAGCGTCTTCCGGGACGTTGTGTACGCATGAGAGAATACCGCCTTTTCCTGGTTGATATAATGAAGGCCGCGGAAGATATCGAGGTCTTCACCACGGGGATGTCTTTTGAAGAATTCGTTGATGATGATAAGACAATATCAGCCGTACTCTATAAATTCGCAATAATGGGTGAGGCCACAACAATGCTGACAGATCAGGTCCGTGCACAACATCCTGACATCCCTTGGCGAAGCATAGCAGGACTGCGTGACAAAGTGATTCATGGGTATATCGGTGTGGATTATGAACTTCTTTGGGAGACAATTGAGTTGAAACTTCCCGCGGTCATAAGAGCTCTTCACACCATCCTTGAAAAAGAAAAATGATGCAGGATAAATAATTTTGACAAATATCCCCTCTGGTCAACCGTGATCCAGGTCCAATTACTTCCTGAAACAGAATTTCCAGAGCGGTAAATATTCAATCCAAACCACACTCTTACCAATGACTGTTTAATATCCTCGTAAGAATGAGAAGATTATGGTGCAAACAGCAGGGAAATGAACCGTTTTGGTCTTCATGCATTCCTGTCATATAATGAATTCCTCGTTCCCGGCCGCCCCTCACCCGCGAACTCACCGTATCCGGATTCCCCCTCCTCAAAGAAGTCTGGTATCACTATCACCAACAGGAGGCGGATCCCGCCGAAGACCGCATATTCGGCATCTTTATAGACGGGACTCTTGCCGCTGTTGCCCAGGTACCAGGCTTTATCCGGACGGGCACGAAGTCGACGGTGTCTTCACTCTTGAAGAGTTCCGCGGGCGTGGCCTTGCCCGGCTCGTGGTGCAGACGTTGATCGATGCATGCGGGCATGAAGAGCTGTACATGCACTCGACCCTGCAACTCATCAGCTTCTACAAGACATTCGGTTTTGTGCCGATCCCCGAGGACCAGCTGCCAAAGATGATCCGGGAACGGTTCCTCTTCTGCTTCGGCGAAATGGCCGGGTGCAATATCTGTCCCATGCGGAGGGTGGCGGGGATTTGAATGGTACTGGTTGTGCCAGAATATAGTCAAAGAACAGAAAAAAAAATTTCTGTTGTTCCGGCACGACGAGATTATACGGTAACAGTTTCGATACTCACACGGCTGATAATGAACTCATCATCAACCGGGACCAATTCGTTATCCTCCATTAAACAGGCGATATGGAGTTCGATTGCGTCCTTGGTGTTCGTAATCGTCTCTTCAACAGTCTCCCCCTGCGAGACGCATCCAGAAAGCGCCTGAACTTCAGCCTTGTGGATTAAAATCGTATATTCGTGATTTTCTCAATTATAGTAGTTTTCTCAATCGCCTTCCCAATCATCATACTGACTGCGTGCTTTTTTCACAGATTGTATGCATTCCGGATCCGATTTTCCGCGTATGGTAGGTTCGATGCACAGCAGTTCGACTCGGAATTTCCAGTTGTTGCCGTAATCGAAGAAGAAGAGCATCATCTTTCCAATTTCAGTGAACACGGTGTTCACCGGCGTCTTTTTCACGCCTTTCACGAACGATGGACATTCACTTCGGGTGTTCGGGTCATCAAAGAAGAGCTCATACGCTTCGGTTGCATCTATGTAACGTATCAGGTGGTTGTAGAACCCAAAGGAATGATCAAAGTCAAAGTCGACACTATCCGTGATGAATTCTGCAAACTGGTAGAGGGTGAATTCTTCTGGAATCGCAAGTACCCGATATGGGGAACCTTTTATCCCGGCAACCCATTGATAGACTTTGAAGACTAAAATATGTTCTCCATGTTGTTCTTGTTGGGTTTTCATCCTTCATATTCCGTGCATTTTTTCGTCTTTCTGATATGAAGTGGTGGGCTGCTATACTATTTGCAGACTGTGCTCGCGGTTATTGTGAATAGCACCAGTAATCACAAGCGTTCAGAGAATGGAGTACCAGGACATCCCGAACTGGTTCACGTACATGATCCCCTGGTAACGAAGAATGAGTGGAAGGGCATAAACAGAACACGCAGTATGAAACGGTCACGGTTGGAATCGGTGTTTAATCGGGATATTCCATGACCCTACATGGAAAACAGATCTTCCCGCCCGTTCTTTGTACTATCATCGACACATTAATTATCCCCCGATTGGAATCTGCTGCCACCAACGGTGTCGGTCCCGAACCGTATAGGGAAATTTTTATCGTTTTAGGTTTCCTGCTTTTACATGCTGGAAGCGATGGTTAACAGGAAAGCTGATTATGTACGTGCAATAATGAACTAAGTAACCACGAGTTCAGATGCTGGTGGAAACCTATGGAAGTTGAAGAACAGATTATCAGCGAATTACATCAGGTACCGCGGCAGCATTATCGTGAGATCCTTGACTTTATCAGGTCTCTGCAAATGAAATCCGCCAATGAAACTGCGTACGCAAGTGAGTCCTCTCTCGCAAAAGACTGGTTGCGCCTTGAGGAGGACGAAGCATGGGCGGATTTGTAAAAGGCGACGTTGTTGTTGTCCTCTTTCCTTTTTCTGATTTGAGCAGTGCCAAAAAACGCCCGGCACTCGTTGTTTCCGTACTTGATGGAGATGATGTTATCCTTTGTCAGATCACGAGCCAGCGGATAACTGACCAATACGCAATTCCTCTCATTGATAACCATTTCTCATCAGGATCACTCCAGCGGGAGAGCAACGTCCGGCCGAACCGATTGTTCACAGCAGATACCCGGATTATTCAATACAGGGTGGGCCACCTCAAAGATCAGGCAATTGAACCAGTTATTAATAGGATAATCGGTATACTCAAAAAGTGAGATATCTCTAAAATAATCTCAGCACTACATGGGTGTAATATGGAATATACCGTTGTCCTCGAACCACAGGAAGAAGGCGGATATTTCGTCCAGTGTGTGAAGTTACCCGGGGCCATCAGCCGGGGGACTCAAAAGAGGAAGCGCTTACCAATATTAAAGAAGCAATCGAACTCGTTTTAGAGGTCCAGCGTGAAGAACTCCAAACAAACAAACAAACATCTTCCATTCGGAAATTGTCAAAGTTGACGTGGCGAATGTCTCGTAAACTTCCGGTAATCTCTGGTGAGAAGATGGTCATTGGTCCTTGCAAAGCAGGGCTTCGAAATCAGGTGGCAAACGTCAAGTCATATTGTTGTGCAGAAAGAATAGCGGGTATTTGCAGTTCCTCTTCATAAGGAGTTGAAGAAAGGGACACTTATGGCAATTTTGAAACAACGGATATAACGGTTGAGGAATTTAAGCAATTTTTTAATTGATCTGGTGATACATCCGATTAGCGGAATATCTGATGTGCGGAAACCCGCGAACTCACCGTATCCGAATTCCCCCTCGTCAAAGAGGTCTGGTACCACTACCACCAGCAGGAGGCCGATCCCACCGAAGACCGCATATTCGGCACCTTTATCGATGGGACTCTTGCCGCCGTCGCCCAGGTACCAGGCTTCATCCGGACGGGCACGAAGTCGACGGTGTCTTCACTCTTGAAGAGTTCCGCGGGCGTGGCCTTGCCCGGCTCGTGGTGCAGACGTTGATCGATGCATGCGGGCATGAAGAGCTGTACATGCACTCGACCCTGCAACTCATCAGCTTCTACAAGACATTCGGATTTGTACCAATCCCCGAGGACCAGCTGCCGCAGATGATAAAGGACCGGATCAATTTCTGCTTCGGTGAAATGGCCGGGTGCAAAGTCTGCCCCATGCGGAGGGAGGCGGGGATTTGAATGGTATTGGTTGTGCCAGAATAGTGGGCAATAGCGAAAAAAAGTACAATCCGAAAAACCAACGGGTTCCATATCTCATATCTTTATAGAAGCCTCATGCATACGGTAAAAATAAGATTAAATTATGAAACTCTCTATTCTCATCGAACGGGATGAAGATGGTAGGTATGTTGTGGAGTGCACCGATCTGCCAGGATGCTTGAACGAAGGTGAGACTCTCAAGGAGGCAATCGAAAATATCAATGAGGCAATTGTCGGCTGTATCAAGTCTCGGTTGAAGATTGCTTCGGATAAGAAAAATCTAAAACGGTTCTCCAACAATACCTTTGATAGAGGGCCGGTTCAACAGTAATCCTCGTTGGTTGGTAAGGGCATTTTCTGCATAATTCCTATATAGTATCGTTCATAATAATGAACATATGTTCAAAAGCATGAACATTCTCGGAACTCCCACGTTCGAGACTCTCGTATTCCTCGGTCGACATTACCGGAACAGTTACTACGTCAGGGAGCTGGCAAAGATACTCACGATCAGTACCGGTGCTGCGAGCGGACAACTCCGGGCACTGGAAGAGTTGGGTCTTGTGACAAACGAGAAGAAAGGGAGGACTCTCTTGTTCAGAGCCAGTATCTCGCACCCGATCGTGAGGGAGGCAAAAATTTTCGCAACCCTGCTTGAACTCTCGCCGCTAATCGTAGCAGGGCAACGTGGGACCGTGCGGATGATTCTCTTTGGAAGTTGTGCAGTGGGAGAAGATACTTTTGAAAGCGATATCGATCTCTACATAGAAACAACAGACCGTCCGGCAGCAAAGACTCTGATATCGCAAGTTGAGTCCTTCGTATTACGGAAAATTTCTCCGATCATTGTCTCACCAGCCGAGGCTATGCAGATCCGGACACGTGACCGTCCGCTGTTCGAGCGAATACAAGGTGGGAAGCTCCTGGTGGGTGAACAAATATGAGATACAATTTCGAGGAATGTATGGAGCGGGGAAAGATCGTAAAAATTCCCATTGACCAGGGCCTTGTTGCAAAGGAACTGCGCGAAGCGGAAGCGGATCTTGCCGCAGCAGAGCGATCGCTTCAAGATCATCAGGAGAAATGGGCGATCATACAGGGATACTATTCGCTCTTCCACTCGCTAAGGTCCCAGGTATTTGGCAAAGGCTACCGTGAGAAGAGCCATCGCTGCCTGAAGTATGCGGTTGAAGCCCTGTTCGTTGACCAAGGATTACTTGATCCGGTAGTACTTGAACACTTTTCTTTTGCCATGGATCTTCGTGAAGGTGCTGATTACAGTTGCATCTATAATGAGGAGTCAGCCCATATCGTGGTCATGTCAGCACGATCGGTGTATGAGATGGTCAGGCCTTGAAGGAGAACCCCCCCCTCACCCGCGACCTCATCCCTGCCGAATTCCCCCTCGTCAAAGAGGTCTGGTACCACTATCACCAGCAGGAGGCAAACCCCGCCGAAGACCGCATTTTCGGCACCTTTGTTGACGGGACCCTGGCTGTAGTTGTCCGGTGCAGGCAGCACCCGGACGGCCACGAAGTCGATGGCGTCTTCACCCTTGAAGAATTCCGCGGGCACGACCTTGCCCGGCTCGTCATGCAGGCATTAATCGACGCCTGCGGCTATGAAGAACTATACATGCACTCGACCCTGCAACTCATCAGCTTCTACAAGACATTCGGATTTGTACCAATCCCCGAGGACCAGCTGCCGAAGATGATCCGGGAACGGTTCCTCTTCTGCTTCGGCGAAATGGCCGGGTGCAAACGGTCTGCCCGATGCGGAGGGAGGCCGGTGGTGGGTGAATGGTAACGGATAGGCTTTGGTTGCGTATTAACCAATACAGACAGAAGTTAGAGTGCAACTTGCGGATTGCCATATAACAATGATTGAACCGGGCTCATGCGGATCTCGACATTTAGGGGCTTGGAAAAAATCCAGGAAACACGTAGGTGGTACAAAAAAATCAGGATCAATAATACCTGTGCTGACTGGAAATGTGTCTCTTGATCACGATCCCGGAAACACAAATTTAAGAGTAATTACGCCAATAATGGAAATAACATATGAATGTGCTCGCATTGCTCCGCCAGCATGAATCAATACTGGAAGAATGCTTCGGGGTCAAAAGGATAGGAATCTTCGGTTCATTCGTTCGCGGAGAAGAGCGCCCGGACAGTGACGTGGATGTTCTTGTCGTATTTCAAAAAGACGAGGAGACTTTCGATCATTATATGGACTGCAAGTTTTATCTCGAAGACCTTTTTAACAGGAACGTGGACCTCGTCATCGAGGACACCATCAAACAGAGGCTCAAAGAACCGATCCTCAGTGAAGTGATCTATGCATAGGTCCGTCCTTCAGTATCTCGACGATATCATTGAAGCAATTGGCAATATAGATGAGGATACTACTGGAATTTCATTTGATGATTTTGTTGCAGACAGGAGAAGAAAGGATGCGGTAATCCGTAATTTCGAGGTTATCGGTGAAGCGACAAAGAATCTCCCTGATAATCTCAAAGAACAGTATCCGAATACAGACTGGAGAAAAATTTCAGGTTTTCGCGATGTCCTTTCACATGCATATTTTGGTATCAAGACAACTATTCTTTGGGACAACATAAAGAACAAACTGCCAGTCCTTAAAACAGAAATCCGGCAGATAATCAGGATTGAAGAATCACGAAAGTGAAAATTGATGCACTGTTTTATTTCATACTCTTTCTAAAAAGGAATGACAATATGATGTTCAATATTTCAGGACCAGGTCATTTTTGCCAGAGAAATCGCGGATGAATGAATCATGATTGATGGTCGGGACAGGAATGTCCCCCCTTACCCGCGAACTCACCCCTGCCGAATTCCCCCTCGTCAAAGAGGTCTGGTACCACTACCACCAGCAGGAGGCCAACCCCTAAGAAGACCGCATATTCGGCACCTTTTTCGACGGGACACTCGCAGCCGTTGCCCAGGTACCAGGCTACACCCGGACGGCCACGAAGTCGACGGCGTCTTCACCCTGGAAGAATTCCGCGGGCGTGGCCTAGCCAGGCTCGTCGTGCAGGCATTGGTCGACGCATGCGGGCATGAAGAGCTGAACATGCACTCCACCCTGCAACTCATCAGCTTCTACAAGACATTCGGTTTTGTACCAATCCCCGAGGACCAGCTGCCGAAGATGATCCGGGAACGGTTCCTCTTCTGCTTCGGCGAAATGGCCGGGTGCAATGTCTGTCCCATGCGGAGGGTGGCGACACCGTGATACAGGATGTAGTCAGATTATGGTAAAAATGTGGAGAGAAAGACCATGGATAAGTGGACGATTAGAGAAATAATTATTGTCAGGTGTGATAGAATAGAACTGGAGAATAAATGACACCCCGCGATGAAATCCTCGATCTCCTCAGATCATTACAAAGCGATCTTA
>JBAXJR010000063.1:0-10962 GCA_037137755.1 Methanomicrobiales archaeon
TTCAGGTTGCCCCAGTTTTTGAGCATAATATATTGGACATCCTGCCCGGCTGCTACATCGTGAGTGATACGCGTTGATCGCATAATACCCGGTTTAAGTTTCTGGATACCTGTTTTCTCTTTTATCTCCTTGATACGTTTATCAAATGCACCCTTTGTCATGCGGTTACGGGGTTCATGCAAAGAGATGAAGACCGGGTTACTACCCTCTGCCTTACCAGGATAATCTTTCTGCCATTGCTCGATATGCGGTATTGAAGAGGTGTATCGGATCTTCCGCTGCCGTCCCGTCTTCGCCTTGGTATCAATATAATACCCCATATCATCATGCATCAGGTCTTTCCAGTCCAGGGAGAGGGGTTCTACAATGCGGTTACTGCCATCGTAGATCATACTTATCAGGCACCGGTCCCGGCTATTATCACAGGCTGCGAGGACGCGCATGACTTCTTCTTTACTCAGCATATCTTCCGGGCGTTTGCTCTTCCACTGGAGTTTCGGCAAATCAATGGACCTTATTTTGTTCATGTCGATACCCGGCCCAAGGAATCCCGCGAACCACTTTAAGAGAGATACTAATAACCGCTGGTAATTATCGGAATACCCTTGTTTTTTTATCGCGGTAACAACCTGGAGAATATGGGAAGTATTACAATCAATCAGTGTAATTCCTGTATCATGAAAGATTTTCGTCAGGGTGACGAGGAAAAAATATCTGTTGCGGTAGGTGGCATCGGTAACACTTTTCATGGCGGCGTATTCAGCCATGCAGGTGTTGATGATCTTCGCCTCTTCGGGAGAGAGAGCCCCGGCATCAACCTTCTCCGCAATGTAAGTGATCATCTCTTTCATACGGGGTTAGTTGAGTATCATGGATAATAAAATATGTTGTAATGGCAGAGCAGTTGAAAACCTTCATATGGTAAAGGTAGAGGACTGTTAAGCCAGGGACCAGTTCAGATGATCGTCGCTCGTGAACTTACAAAGATCTACACGAATGTACCGGCACTCGACCATATCTCCTTTGATTTCAAAGAGGGGGAGATAATCGGTGTAATCGGGCATAACGGGGCAGGTAAGACCACGCTGCTCAAAATACTGTCAGGCCTGATCACCCCGACATCCGGCGAGCTTACCATGAACGGCATCGACGTGGTACAAGACCCGGATGGTATCAAGGCAACCCTCGGGTACCTGTCTGAGGAGTCACGGTTATATGAAACAATGACCGTAGAGGACTACCTCCGTTTCTTCGGGGAGATCTATGGTCTCGACCTGGAAACGATTACCAGCCGCCGGACCCAGCTGCTGGCGGCCCTCTCACTGGAGCCGAACGGAAAAAAGATTGGCGAATTTTCAAAAGGAATGAAACGGAAGGTCGCCATTGCGAGGTCCCTCATGCATAATCCTTCTGTCCTGATCTACGACGAACCTACCTCGGGACTCGACCCGATGACATCACGCTATATAATAGGATTCTTACGAGACCTCCGGTACGAGAAGAAAACGATTGTCCTTTCGGCCCACAACCTCTTCCAGGTCGAGACAATCTGTGATAAAGTGATGATCCTGCGGAGGGGGAAGATGGTCGCCATGGGGACCATGAACGAGCTCCGCGAGATGTTCGGATCGATCAGTTACACCATTACGTTTACTATTGATGATATTAACGCGATCAGGGGGTGCAGGGAATATACATTTGAAGGTGGCCTTTACAAGATACCGGCTGATTCAATTGAGGAACTGAATACCTGCACGGGCATCATCTCCTCCAGGGGGGGCCGGGTCGAGAGGATCGAGTCACATTACCCGAGCCTTGAAGAAATGCTTGTGAAGGTTGGAAAATAAGGGCTTTGTTGAAACCCTGAATGTTAAAAAAAGAAGGAATACGTATGACAGGAGGGGGTTTCGTCGAATAGGAGGGAGGGATTGCTTCCTCTCCCCCTTCCAGGAACCGTACCTGCAACTTTCACTGCATACGGCTCGCGCAATTCACAACCCGTTGGTCGGGGGCGGAACGAAAAAGAATGAGAGTCTGGTCTGAATCCGGCGTCGTTTTACCAGATTCCACTTTCTTTCCTGTGTCGCCTTTGCAATCCGGGTTTGAAGCCTGTTAATCGGGGATTTTATCTCGTTCCAGTTAATGGAGTTCCATTGCTGTTCGAGTTCCTGATCAGTACGCTTCTCGCCGTTTGGCGTCGTTGAATATCGTACTTTCACGGGTATACCTTCCTTTCTTGCTGTGAATTAACTGTCCTACGTGGGCACCATTTCAGGTTGAGACATATGCCTCTATCTTGCCTGTTACCGGATACCCATGCGGCGGTAGGGATATCCCGAACGAATGATAAAATGATTTGATTAATTATTAACTGGCCTGGATACTTTTCCTTTGATATTACAGTTCGCTTGCGATCCTATTTCCAATAAGTCTGCCAAGATCTATCAGATTATTAAAAAAGATGATAACTAATCTAATTGCCCCGTTCACAGTTCCCGGGAACAGATATACCTGATCTCAAACCCCGGGATGGTCAGGTCACCGGACAGGACTTTCCTGCCCCCACGGAAGAAGAACCGTCCGCACCGCGAACACTTTTTAGGTCTTACCTGGTCAACCAGTTTCATAGGGATGTCGAATTCAAATTTTGTCCGTGGGAATTCGCCAGGGCCCGGGTTCAAACAGCATTCGTCAAGCCCGGTAATGAGTTGCATCACCTGGAGCGGGTTTACGCCCAGGTCATCGAACTTCTTGAAGATAAAGTAGTTGAACACCAGCCACGAGAAATCGCTACGTTCTACTATCTCGTCCATTTCCCCTGACTGGTCCACGAAGTCCTCAAGTGTGCACCCGCAGAGCGGGCATCGTCCCCTGACCAGTTCATCAAGGAAAACTTCCTCCTGGCATCCCGGGCATGTTGTGTGAGGAGCGAGCATACGTGAAGTCATAGTGGTTCATTTCCAAAAGATTGGGAGGCATTTGATGCCTCGCTATTGCTTTTTCTATTGGATCCAGGCATACTTAAACCTATACGAAGTGGCCATCTTTCAGCAGTAATGGTTAAAATCGCGGTAAATATCGGCAATACGGCGATGAACTGTATGTTGTGCCTGCACCATATTCCGGAGACGACGGGAAGGCTGGAAGGCAGACCCCGGAGCGCATACATTGTATCCCATGTACCTGGTAATGAACAGAAAAACAATCCCTGGTCCCTGCTGAAAGATGCGATTGAAACGTATAAGTGTCGGATGAGCAGGCAATGTTTTTCCCGGCAGCGGTTGCAATGAAAAGGTTCATGCTCAAAGCCCTCTCAATTCTCGCCATGGAGATCCCAGCGGTACCATGTGCCTGCACGATTGCCGGGTCTGACCCATCAGGCGGGGCTGGGATTCAGTCTGACCTCAAAACATTCAGTGCACTGGGTGTGTGGGGCCTGTCGGTTATCACGGCGGTGACCTCCCAGAATGCAAAAACTGTCAGGGGGACCTGGAATGTACCTGAAGAGGCTATACGGTTACAACTGGTGACACTCCTGGAAGATTTTGATATCAGGGCGTTTAAGACCGGGATGTTGCCCGACCTTGGGGCCGTCGCTGCCGTGGTATGGACGGTTCCAAAGGGTATACCCCTCGTTGTGGACCCCGTGATGGTGTCATCAAGCGGGCGCCCCCTGATGGACACGGATGCAGTGAGCGAACTGGTAGAAACACTCGTTCCAAGAGCAACACTTGTTACACCAAACCTGCCCGAAGCAGAGGTGCTTTCCGGGTATGGGCCGATCAGGTCAGTTGACGATATGCGGGCTGCCGGCCGGTGTATTCTTGAAAGCGGTGCCTCTTTTGTGCTGGTGAAAGGAGGGCACCTCCCGGAGGCGAAGGGTGTTGTTCCGGACCTGCTGATTGGCCATGGGCATGAATGGCTATTATCCGGGGAACGCCTGCCATTTGAAGCACATGGTACCGGTTGTTGCCTCTCTTCCGCGATTGCTGCATATCTTGCTCTCGGGAACGATGTTCCTGCCGCATGTGCTGCAGCAAAAGAGTTTATCGGGCATGCCATTGGCGCATCCTATACCACGAAAAGTGGATGCCATATGGTAAATCCCGGGTATGGCGGAGCATGAAATGATCAGCTACCTGATATATATTCATCCTGCGGATACTAGTTGTTGTACTGGAAGGATCAGGGAATCAAATGGTAGGGGGACATGATGGAACCAGATAATAATCAACTATACCGTGCAGTTTTTGAGCAGGGTACGGATGCAATGGCCATAGTGGATACTACAGGGGTAATAATCCTCATCAACCGGAAGGTGCTTGAAATAACCGGTTATCCGGATGGGGGCGAACTTCAAGGCAGGAATAGTACCCAAATCCTTGCCGGGGCCGATCACACCATGTTCGGGGAATGCTTGGGTCGGCTGGTTTCTTCCGGTGTGGGAGAGGTTAGGGAACTTGGTCTCCAAAGGAAGGACGGCTCCATTAGAAGAGGCGAGTTTTTGCTCTCCCTGATCCCGGGAAGTAACGGCGGTTCCGGGATGGTGCTTCTAACATTCCGTGAAGTTTCTGAACGGATACGTGCGGAAAAATCGTTAAACGCGGCAGTCCGGATGCTGAACCGGTTCAACAGTATTACCCGGCACGATATCATGAACCAGCTGACAATCCTCCTTGGCTATCTTGAACTCTCTCACGACATGGTCACGGATGACACGTTAAAAGAGTTCATTTCAAGAGAAGAAGGTGCCGCCGAGACTATCAGAAGACAGGTTGCCTTTACCAAGGATTACCAGGATGTCGGTGTCAACATGCCAGCCTGGATTGACCTGTCGGTGGTGATCAGGGAGACTGCATCAATAATTGACCATCCTGGGATGAAAGTTGAAGTTGGGATAAGCCCGGGGCTGAAGGTCTTCGCAGACCCCCTGATCAGGAAAATTATTTCAAACTTTATTGAAAATACCGTCCTGCATGGAAAAACGGCCAATGCGATCACGATTACCTCGCAGGAACAACCTGGCGGACTTGTTATTGCCTTTTCTGACAATGGTGCCGGTATACCTTCCGAGGACAAGGAACTGATCTTCACCCGCGGCTTTGGCAGTAAACGGGGGTATGGGCTGTACCTTGCGAGAGAAATTCTTGCGCTTACTGGTTTGACAATTTCCGAGACCGGGGAAGCGGGCAAAGGGGCAAGGTTTGAGATTACCGTGCCGAAGGGCGGGTACCGGGTGGGGTAAAGAGAAGAAAAGGGCTCTTCGTCAAACTGAGTGGGTAACATTGTTTAAGACAAGATCATGATAATTGGGGCTCTGCCCCAAACTGCGATACGATAGTTCCGCCGCCCCCGAAGGACGCCCCGTCGGCGGTTCGGTAAGTTTACCAAAAATTCAATGCATAATTTTATGAAACGTCCGGATTACAGACTAAAATCTCACATTTGCGTATTTATTCATTTATTCCATAATGACTGGCAGATTTGTTTACCCACTTGAAACGACGAAGAGGCAAGAAAAGAGAATTTTTCTATTTTTTGTTTTCATGTTGATACGGGATTATAATATATTTTGCTGATAGGGGTGATTGCCCGATTATCGTTCGGTTCATGCCGTTTCGAACTGTAAATTTTTAAGAGTATCAAGCGCTACTCTCCTGCTTACCCCTAGGAGTTCGATACCTATTACATTATTATTGGCGTCGAAGTCAAGGATTACACCTGGCTGGACTTCTTCAGATTCTACTATCTTCGATTCGTCGAGGCGAAGATAGAGAACATCATTTTTTTCGTCTACTTTTAATTTCATACCAATCTTCCCAATCCGCGGTCAAAGAACATTGTAACCACAAGTGCCGGATCGAAAGCAGGGTTTATTATCACTCGTAAATACCTGCCCCCATTTTCGTTAATCATACGAATATAATGAATCGTACCGTCCAGTTTCTGCTATCCCACCTGATAAATATTGAGTCCCTGATTGCCAATAATTGAAAAGATTCCTGGAAACCTCCGTTGACTCAGTTTCAAGGTTTTAATTTTACACAGACTTCCTTACCAGAAAGGTTATCACATCCTGGCCGGGTATTTACATTCATTTCCCGCCTGAATACATTAAAATCATAGAATTTCATATGAATACAATGTAATCAATTATGACAACCAGTATCACCGTTCGCTTACCGGATAATTTAGTTGATCAGCTTGATGAGCTGGCAGTTTCACTTGAACGTTCCAGGGCATATCTTGTAAAAAAGGCGATGGAGCTATATCTGTCTGAGTATGCAGATTATTTCATTGCACTCGAACGTCTGCGAGACAAGGATGATGACATAATTTCCTCACAGGAGATGAAAAAACTCCTTGATATTTCGGATTGAGTATAAGCGCTCTGTCTTAAATGATCTAAAGAAGATAGACCGACCGATTGCGGAAAGGATAATCGGGGAGATAGAGTCCGAACTTACAAAAAACCCGGAAATTGGTGAACCACTGACCGGTCAATTCAAGGGATTGTATACATATCGGGTTGGGAACTGGGGAGTACTATATTCAATCCTCTCAGATAGTGTTCTCATTCTTCGAATCGGTCATAGGAGCGTTGTGTACAAATAGCATTCTCTATTGCATCATGAACGTGTCTTTCTTCCTATATTTCTTACATTAAATATAATATCTTACTGGTAATCCAATAGATTTATTTTCTTACAATTTAGTTAATATCTTACTATGGACATTGTTACCTTGTCATCAAAAGGTCAGATTGTCATTCCCATAAAAGTTCGGAAAAGATTTTCCTTAAAGACAGGTGACTCACTGGTTATTGTCGAGGAGAAAGATGCTATCCGCCTCCAACCGCTGGTAAACCTATCCGATCTATGGGGTATTGACAACATGAAGTGCGCCGGGCAAGTGCTCAACGAGATGCGAAAGGAGTGGGACGATGAGCTCGAAGACAAGGCTGCTCTTTGACACGCATGCGTTCCTTGCTTTTTTCAACCGCGAGGAAGGATCGGAATGTATCAGGAATCATATGGTATCTATCCAGAATGAGGATACGGAAGGCTTTGTCGCAACGATAACCCTGACTGAACTTGCATACGTCTATGCCAGAAAAGCCGATGCGTCCGTAGCCAGGCTCCGGGTACTGCAGATCCAGCACTCAAAGCTGAACCTTATCCCGCTGACTGCCGAGATTGCAGTGGATGCCGGCACAATAAAACGACCTGGAATATCGGTAGCAGATGCCATAATTGCGGCATCTGCCCGGTCTGTTGATGCCTCGGTGGTTACAAACGATCTGCATTTCTCCAAAATGGGTGTAGATGTAATCGGGTACGCGTAAATTTCTGTATCATCATCGTTTTCATTTCACTTCAACCCCGCATTCCAAAACCCATTCGGATCCCTTACACATAATGCCGGTAAAACTGCCAGCGATCAAAAAGAGACCAATCTGCTGGTTCATTCAAGGTAGTGCAGGAATTCCTCTTCGGATATTCCTGAAGCCTTGAGAATCGAAATTAATGTCGTCCGGTCAAGTTCATCATGAATTGGTATGGTGACGTTCAGCCTTATTGTGGGCAATTGCTTTTACATGCGTCTCATGACTGCCTTTTTGGCGAACAAAAGAAAATCCTGCCCGGGCGATTGCCCGGATCATATCGTTCCCTGATATAATAGAGAGATGTTTCAAACGGCAACCTCGATGACGCGTGCCCCCTCACCGGGAACAATATCTTCATCGCGTTCGAGATATAGTAAGATTGCCTCTTTAATATTTTCCCTTGCCTCTTTCTGGGTTTTACCCTGTGAGATACAACCGGGAAGTGCGGGGACGGTTACAACATACCAGCCATCCTGACCTTTCGTGATAACAACTTTCGAATGCATTACTTACCCCGTATTCGTGTGTAGTTGTTGGAATTCACAAAATAATACTCTTTATTGTGGTGAAGTCGATAAGCCACATGGTGAAATCCGGGTCTGTAACATCAGGTTGGGGGTGAATATCCGATTTTTTCTGGAACTGATATTTCCACTATTTACCGGGATTTCCAGGAAAACCATCCCGAATTTGTCCTGTTATGAATCCGCATCAAAAATTGTCGGGCAGAACTTAAAGAAATGCACCATTGTGGTCCTGGAACTCCCCGTGTATTCCAGGTGTGTCGGAATAGGTCCTTGGACCATTCCATGAGCGGGAGTCCAGTATACAATGTGACAGGGACTTTTTTTATCGGGTATTCACCGGAAAGTACCAATCCTGTTGATGTGGTGCACATTCCCACCCAATCGTACAAGATTGTTTCCGGTATAGGCAAGCAGAGCAAGACACAGGAACCCGATTCCTATGTCTCCCTTTTTCCGTTCGGCAAACTCTTGCAATTTTGATTATACCGGTATTCTTATATGGAAAGGATCCGCGCCCTATTTCACGCTGCACTAATATACACGTGAAGCTTACCTATCATATATGAAGACCCGGGAAGAGTTTGTTTCAATTCTCTTATCGCTCAAAGGCGACCTTGAAGCTCGGTTTCATGTTAAATCTATCGGGATTTTCGGTTCTGTGGCGAGAAATGAGAATACTGATAAAAGTGATCTGGATCTCATCGTTGATTTTTCAGAGCCTGTAGGTATGTTCAAATTCCAGGAACTCCAGGATTATCTTCGTGATGCCCTGAATATCGACGTTGATCTTACTACCCCCCGTGCGCTTAAACCAGCGATCAAACTCACGGTTGAGAGAGATGTGCTCTATGTCTGAAAGAAGGACCCTGCAGCTCTTTCTCGATGATATGGGTAATGCGATTCATCGTATCCTTTACTTTATTCAGGATATGACATACGAAGAATTTTTACAAGATGTGAAAACTCAGGATGCGGTTCTCCGGAACATACAGGTAATGGGGGATGCAGCCACCAATATTTCCCCGGAGATCTGCCTTCTCTATCAGGATATTGACTGGAAGTATATCGTCGGGATGAGAAATCTTATCACACATAGGTATTTTGATGTAGACCTGTGGATTCTCTGGACCACGATAACAGAGGACCTTCCACGACTCGAACGCCAATTGAAAACTATTATCGTCAAATAAGAAGGTTTACAACTATCACAGGATTTTTTCATGAATCGAATTCCTGGCTTAATAACGAAAATTACCGTCATATCAGGCTGTTCTGTTATCAACGTGTTCAGCTGACCTGGGTGGAATCCCGTATGACAACGTGGCAGTCATGTTGTGGTGACAAAAAACCAGAATCTCACTATATGATTGCAGTCTCGCTTCACAATGAGTTAAGAAAGTTCTGCCAGGAAAGACCTTTTTGGATATGACATTTCAGTGGAGGAATTTGTTAATCTGATACCCGTATTAACCCCATTTATCACACAAATTCCGTGAATCCTTGATTCCCAACCAAAATCCCTTCGTTTTCCGGCCCCTGCTATCCCGATTCCTGCCCGTTTATCGAATACTCTCATAAACCAGTCCGAAATATGAGGTAAAAGCCCTGCAGACAACAATGTACTCCTGGCATTTCTCTCCGAATTCAGATCTGGCACAGATCAGCCGTTTTTAAAGAATATCCCCAGATTAGTTGATTTTAACGTGTTTCCGTGTGGAAAACGGCCGAATTATGGGGTATTTCTGTCATGCTCCGGGAGTCGCACGTATACGTGCCTGGAAAATCCCAGGCCTTTAGATTTATCCGCTCCGCGCACGAGAGTTGCCAATACTATGTCAATACAACAATCGTTTCAGGGTTATTGGGGTAAGTAGGGGGCTATACCGAATCATATCCGTGTTATTTATGCCATCTCAATGAATTACAACAACAGGTTACAATAAAGCATTCAAATTTGCGACCTATATTAAAAAATAGCCATAATTATGGCCAGAATTCGAAAATACTCAATAATTGCCTTATATGGAACGTTACCTACTTATTTATACCAAGAAAGAATACCTCATATCATACGTCGCTGCATCGGTTGATGCAGGCGTAAGCAACCGAGGTGTTGTAAAATGAAGAAGATGTCAACATATGGAAAGGGAAGTGAGGATGCAGTATCGCCGGTCATCGGTGTCATCCTGATGGTCGCGATTACGGTTATCCTCGCTGCAGTGATTGCAGCATTCGTGTTCGGAATGGCAGGCAACGTCAGCAAGACACGGAGTGTCGCATTTACTGCTCAAAAATCTGGTGTAGCAGGTGGAACTCCAACAATCTCTATTACAAATAATGGGGGTCCAGATGCGTCAAGCATAGCGACTACTGCTTACACAGCAAACAGTCAAACTGGTACTGGTGTAAATGTAACTGTTAATGGAGCTCAAGTACAACCGGTCGCCGCTACTGGCGGTGTAGTTAATGCAAGTGTCGGTACAAGTGCAAAATTTACTGGGACTACAACCAAGGATCACGTAATTGTAACTGTTTCATTCACTGATGGAACCGCACAAGTAATGCTGGACACCGAAGTCTAAATTTAATTTATTTTCTTTTTGCATTTTAGAAATTATTGCAGTACTCTCCCTTGATAGATCTAAAGGGTAAGCAGTTTTCAATAGTGGTTACTACCCAACTTTGCCATTTGGATTTTTTTTGCTTAAAATCGGATAAGAATTTGACACTTTTTGAGGCTCTGTAAGTGTGCCAAAAAAAGACCTTAATACGAAGATTTTTTGAATTGTTCATCTCTCTAACAAGATCGAGAGTTTTTACTTCAAGCATATTTCCACGAAATTCATCAAATAATCTCTATCGAATTTGACAGTCATCTTGGATTCGTGGGAACGTAAGGCCAAAAATATGTCGACTCCAACTTCAATGCCATTAACTCTATGATTATAACCCAACTTTGCCATTTGGATTTTTTGCTTAAAATTGGATAAGAATTTGACACTTTTTGAGGCTCTGTAAGTGTGCCAAAAAAAAGACCTTAATACGAAG
>JBAXJR010000064.1:0-10479 GCA_037137755.1 Methanomicrobiales archaeon
CTCGGCGGAAAGACCCCCCTGCAGACCGCACGCACCCCGGTCCTTGACCGCATTGCCAGGGAGGGTATTTGTGGTATTATGGATACCATCGGACCGGGGATCAGGCCGGGTTCTGACACCGCACACCTTGCCCTGCTTGGGTATCCACCGGAGCAGTACTATACCGGTCGCGGGCCCCTCGAGGCGGAAGGGAGCGGGATCCACATGAAACCCGGGATGATAGGGTTCCGCTGTAATTATGCCACCATCGACCCGGATGGCAAGGTAACCGACAGGAGAGCGGGGAGGATCCACGATACGGATGCCCTGAGCAAGGCAGTCCAGGAACAGGTCGACCTCTCCCGGTTCGGCGTCGAATTTGTCTTCCGTTCGGGAGCAGGCCACCGTGCAGCCCTGGCCCTTTCCGGGGAAGGACTCGGCGAGTGTGTCTCCTCGAATGACCCGAAAAAAGAAGGTGTTGTCCCGCCGGAGTTCGAAGCGCTCCGTGACCGCCCAGCGGATGAAAAGACGGCATTCGTGCTGAACGAATTTGCCGCACAGGCAACACGGGTCCTTTCGAACCACCCGGTCAACAAAGAACGGCTCGCACAGGGCTTTCCCCAGGCAAATGTTGTGCTAATCCGTGGCGGAGGGGAGATGGGGCATTTTGAACCGTTTAACGAACGGTATGGCCTTTCAGGGAGCGTGATATCTGCTGCATCTCTCATAAGCGGTATCGGAAAAGTCGTCGGCCTCAGGCATGTCCCTGTCCCGGGTACAACAGGATCGATAAATTCTGACCTTGATGCCAAAGTGGCTGCTACGATACGGGAGTTACAGGAACAGGACTTTGTGCTGGTCAATATCAAGGGGGCAGACGAAGCAGGCCACGATGGCCATGCAAGAGAAAAATCTGCCTTTATCGAACGGATCGATGCAGCAATTGCACCCCTGACCGAGGTTGCGGACTGCCTGCTGGTCGTGTGTGCAGACCACAGCACACCCTGCACAATAAAAGATCACAGTGCGGACCCCGTCCCGGTCGTGATCCGGGGCGACGGAGTCAGGGTTGACCGGGTGAGCCATTTTGATGAGTATGCCGTTGCAGAAGGGGGACTGCACCGGATCCACGGGTGTGACCTGATGCCGATCATCGAAGACCTGATCAACAAGGCGCACAAATATGGAGCATAACAAGGGCGGTGCTGTTCATTGAAAGCAGAATTAATTCTTGGAATCGAGGGCTTCAGGTTCGTGGAACCTACGTTTGCTGACCTTTCAGACGACCTGTGGACTGATATCCTGATCGCGGCGCTGGGGGACCAGGGGAGGCTCCTCGTAGATGAAAAAGATGACCCCATTGCGTTTGCCATCGGGGACGGGTTCCGCTGGAACGTGGGATCGTTCCTTGCACGAAAACCAAACGCAGCCCTGATTGAGCGGTTTGAAGAGACCGCAGGGGAGATCTGGCAGGAAAAACGTGAAGTCTGGGCCGAGGCGGTCAGGGAATATTACAGTATCGAAATCATGAACACCATCGGGCCCGCACTGGAGGACCAGAACCCGGACCGGCAGGCGATGGTGAACGATTTGCTCGCCTATATCTGGGGCAGCGAGGAACCGGGCGCATGCCTTGACTGCTGCTGCGGGTCTGGTATCGGGGCCGTTGCGCTACGGAAACTGGGGTTCCTGCCTCATTCGTACGATAACGATGCCTCGCTCCTTTCGCTCGGGTTTTCAAAACAGCGCCTCATCCCTGAACAGACGATGCTGATCGACGCGACGATTGCCAGCCAGTATACCGGCACTGCACCGTACGGTCTGGGGCTGATGTTTGGCGATATCAACAATTTCACCGAGGCACTCTGGGAACAGATTACCGTCGAACTGATCTCACTGAGCAGCACCACCCTGATCACGGTAAGCACAGAAAAAGAAGCAAGAGTTGTCGAGGAATGGGTGAAGTCCCGCGGCAGGTCGGTCCGGGTCTTTGAGAACAAACGTGACCCGATCTATGACCACTGGGTCCTCGATATCAGGCGGAAGAAATAAGGTTGTCGTCCGGATATGAACACTTCAGATGATGGGACAATCACGGATAAACAGGAAAACAACAACTCATTGGTTATCTTCCTGCCATCGCCAAGACTGAAACTCATCTACCTGACCTATCTCTTCTTCGGAGTCTGGGTATTCATCATGCCATGCCTGATGGCGATCAGCGTAATGTACCCGCCCTCTGCCAGCCTGCCCGTTTCCGTCGCAGCATTACTGGTCGTACTGCTTGCACTCACCTGGACCAGGAAATACTACAGTTCCATCAGCTACCATTTCACAGCAGGGCAGATAACCCGTTACAACGGGGTACTGTTAAAAAGAAAAACATGCATCTCCTGTGACCAGGTCCACAGGATAAGCGCCCGGAGGGGGCCGTTCCAGCGCCTTTTCGGTTTCGCCACCGTCGACCTGCTGACATCAGATCCCACCGTATCATCTGGCAGCCGAATCCTCATGTCAATCAATGGCGTAGAAAAGCCCGATGCACTTGAGGAAATGATAGATTCCTGCAGGGCGGGTAAATCCGGGAACAATTAATCCCGCTCACAGCATGGGCCGGGAAGCAGTTTTTCCCCTTGGCACCCCGTCAGTTTCATCCGATGAATTTTGAAATAGGATCGGTTTTTGTACATATCTCGAGAATTCCGCAGTAAAAACGTCCCTAAATGGAGAGAACTACAGCCGGGACGACTGAAACCTGTCCCCTGCATACGGAACCCGGTGAAGGATAAGAAACTATCTGGATAGCGCCACACCGGTCCACCAGGACTAAAAAGATGTTCGCAGGCTGGAATGATTGGGAGATAACAAAGTTAATGTATTTGCACCACCATTTAACAAAGACACGATTCCGGGTATCGTCAAATAATCCGGAACAGCCTGCCGGGAAATAAAGTGCAGGAATAACGCCGGCGAGGGTAGCATTCCCGTTCGTTCAGTACCGGCACCAGGAACGCAGACTGAAAATGTCACGAAGCGGTCTAGATGATCCACGGATTCGTGGTGATGGCCCATTACCAGGAAGCCCTTCACCGGACAGGGGGTAATTACCCTTGGCGATGTCCGGGGGAACTTCGCCAATACAGCGAAATGGGCTCGCCACCAGGTTACCGGGAGCGCCGGACATAGGGTAAGAGAGATCCAGGGGAATACGAAGAATCCTGATCTCCTGGTTACCCGGCCTGCAACTCGATAGATGCCGATGTTACTGGTGGACAAAAAAACGGAAAAAAACGTGGGAGCTGCCCCTGGCTTTGTGGATGCCGGAATACGAGATCGTTCATATCCCGCATATTTCGGAATAATTGACAGGCTGCAATTATCCCAAAAGAACGGGTCGTGCAAGACGACGGGTCCGGGTCACGGGGCCTGTATAGAAAACAAGGTATTCCGGAAAGGACCAGCACGGGGTGCGGTTACCGGATGATTTCCCGGTATATTTCCATTGGATGTGGCCGATATCAGACCCAGCCAATCCGGACAAAGAATCACGGGGATAACGGGATAGCATAACAGCCGGGAAATAATTCCCGCAGAGAAATCAATTCAGACAAAAAAATTCAGGAGATACAACACAAATGGAAGTAGAAATTATCGCAGTAGGCGGATACGATGAGGTCGGGAGGAACATGACCGCCGTCCGCTGTGGAAAGGAAATTGTCATTTTTGACATGGGACTCCGCCTGGACCAGCTGATGATCCACGAGGACGCGGAGGTCGAAGAGATGCATTCCCTTGACCTGATTAAGATCAAGGCAATTCCTGACGACACCGTAATGCAGACAGTCGAAGGCACGGTAAAGGCCATCGTCTGCTCGCACGGGCACCTGGACCATATCGGGGCCATCCCGAAACTTGCACACCGGTACAACTGTCCCATCATTGCGACCCCCTATGCAACAGAGCTGATCCGCCAGCAGATTTCCGGAGAGAAGAAATTTGTCGTGAACAACAAGCTCTACGCGCTCAGCGCAGGGCAGAAGTACACGATCTCGCAGAACCTTGTGCTTGAATTCGTGCACACACAGCACTCGATCATTGATACCGTCACCCCGGTGCTTCACACACCGCACGGTGCGATCGTCTATGCCTGTGACTTCAAGTTCGACCGGACGCCGGTCATTGGCAAACCGCCGGATTTTGCCCGGTTCCGCCAGATCGGCAAGGAAGGAGTGCTGGCCCTTATCGTGGAAAGTACCTATATCCACCGTTCAGGACGGAGCCCCAGCGAGCGGATCGCCCGCGACCTGGTGCGGGACGTCATCACCAGTTTCGAAGACGACAAGAATGCGATCATTGTATCGACGTTCTCATCACACATATCGAGGGTGAAGACCATTGCGGAATGTGCCCACGAGATCGGCAGGAAGCCGGTCTTCCTCGGGCGCTCGATGGAGAAATATTCCGTTACCGCAGAACAGATGAAATATGTCTCGTTCCCCCAGACGGCTAGCGTATTCGGGAACCGGAGGACCGTCGACCGCATGATGCGACGGATGATGAAGGAGGGAAAGGAGAAGTTCCTGCCGATCATTACCGGCCACCAGGGAGAACCCGGGTCTATCCTCACCCGTGTAGCGCTCGGTGACACGCCGTACCAGCTGACTCCCGGCGATAAGGTGCTCTTCTCGGCAAATGTCATCCCGAACCCGATGAATGTCGGGCAGCGGTACCGGATCGAGCAGTACCTCCTGAAAGCAGGCGCCAGGATATTCGAGGACCTGCACGTAAGCGGTCACGCCTACCGGGAAGACCACTACGAGTTTATCCAGATGCTCAAACCACAGCATATCATCCCTGCCCACGGAGACCTGAAAATGGCGGCAGGTTATGCCGAGTTTGCCGGGGATCTTGGATACACGGCCAACAAAGATGTCCACCCGATGCGGAACGGGCAGAAACTCATGATCAACTGATAGCCATTCTATTCCCGGTGGCAGCCATACAATAACCAGGTCGTGCACAAGGGGTTAGTGCCCGGTCAACCGTCCGGGTTTCAATCTCAACCCACCTCATTTTTCCGGGAAAACCTTTTTTTTTGTTTAGATTCCAGCTGGTATTGACCAGGGAGGATCGTAACGATTCAAAAAAAAGAGGCTTGACCGCAATGAAGAGCGAATAGGCCACCTTATGGCATACCAGCGTTACTCACTTACAGGGGTAGTCGTCATTCGCATCGGTTGTGCCCGATTCCCCCTTGTACAACCAGTTCCGGTAAATAATTGGCGTGATGATGGTTGTGACCAGGCTCATCAGGACAAGTGCCACGTAGATATTCTGGTCGATGATCCCCTGCTGGAGCCCGATCAGTGCCACGATCATCGCAACCTCACCCCTCGGCGCCATACCAAACCCGACAATAAGGGAATCTTTTGTTGACATTCCCATTAGTTTCGCTGGCAATCCGCATCCGACAAGTTTTGTGACAATAGCTACGACGATGAGTACAACGAGGAAGACGACGATTCCCGGCGTCAGTTGCCTGAAATCGGCAAGCACCCCAAGCGAAACGAAAAATATGGATGCAAAAATTATCTGGAGATATTCTGCACCCTCCTTGATATCCCGGCAGTGCCTGAGCCGGACTCCCTCGAATGATACACCTGCGATGAAAGCCCCGACAATCGCAGATAACCCCGTCAGTTCTGCCATCATCGCGTAGAAAAACGCCATCATCATCGCAAAAATAAACAAAAATTCGGGGTATCTTTTGGCAAAGCGGGACTTATCGAAGCGCTCCATGTAGCGGCTCACGACGAAGATACCAAATGCCCCGGCAAGGACAATAAACGCGATTGATTTTATTACCACGAGGGCAATCCCCTGTGGAGAAAATACTCCTTCGACGACTTCCGAGCTCACTGAGAGTGCGAGAAGAGACAGTACGTCATCTATGACAGCCGCCCCGATAATCGCCATTGCGGCTTTTGTCTGGAGTTTTCCCATCTCCCGGAGGACGTTTGCCGTAATTGCGATGCTTGTTGCGGTGAGCGCGGTCCCGATGAAAATCGCACTCGACGTATCAAACCCGAATGCAATAGAGATCCCATATCCACCAATCCATGGTACAATCACCCCGACTGCTGCAATCACCCCGTTGCGTATTCCGACGATGTCCTGGATCTTGAATTCAAGACCGATAACAAAGAGCAGGATTACGGCCCCGAGATTCGCAAGACCTGCCACGAAATCCGAGTAGGTAATAAGCCCGAGCACACTCGGGCCGACAACGATTCCGACAAGGATCAGCCCGATCACGGCAGACTGGTTGATGCGCGAAGCAACGAGGTACCCGGCCAGGGCCACAAAAAGTAACAGGCTCATCTGGAAAACCGGCTGCATCAGGATATTTTCCATCTAATAATAAAAAGGAAAGCAGAACAGAATAACCCTTTCTGATAATCATTTGTATCCAGATACCAGGGTCACCGTTTTTCATATTTGGTTAACAGCCGGGTGTGACCGAAGGCAGACGCATCGTATCAATAAACAACAGATTGGCGGTTTATTGGAAGACCGGGTCAGAGATGAAGACCCCGGGGGCTGAATAAAAATAAAGGGTTGGATGTAAATGGGGGTATGGATCAGCCGGGTTCGTGGAGAGAGAGGTTGTGACGGTCGATGAGTTTGTGGAGACCAGGGGGTCCTCCCAGAACTTCAACCTGTTGTCGCGGTATTACGTGAGCTGATTCATGAGATGGTACCAGACATCACAGGGGAAATACCGTATGGGATACCAGCATTCAGGGCCAAACGAATAGTTGCGGTCATTTAGCCCGAAAAAGAAAG
Source organism: Methanomicrobiales archaeon (assembly GCA_037137755.1). Classification (GTDB taxonomy): domain Archaea; phylum Halobacteriota; class Methanomicrobia; order Methanomicrobiales; family Methanospirillaceae; genus CAIKOD01. The sequence goes on from JBAXJR010000064.1 coordinate 6,826, forward strand.
ATATTCTGTTTGCCTTTTCCCACGGTGCAGAATTCGAAGATACCTATAGTTTGTTACAGGGTGAGGGAAACATATCAAAACATGTCAAAATAAAAAATATGGCCTTAATAAAAAGGGACGCACTACGTTACTAGATCAGGCAGGCCCTGGAATTCGACGTTTAGGATCATTTTTTCCGTCGTCCACCTTTACGGCCTCCTGTTTTCGGGCCCCCTGAACCCGGCCACCCGGCGGGGCCTGCTTTGCCTTTTTTCTCTTTCTCACCAGGACCCTTCATATGGCCATGCTCTTTCTGTCCTTTCCCACCGCTGCTTTTGGTTTCTTTGAACCGTTCATCACGGGTCTCGCGGCATTCAAGCTCGGAAACGATCTCGATCGGGTCGTTGACCCGTGTTACGAGGTAACGGATCTCGAGGAGCCGTTCCATACCGATAAAGTGCTCGGCCATCACTCTCGCGAGGTCGGATAGGATGATTTTTCCACCTTCCTGCGTGACGAGTTTGTGACCGATCATCTCGTCAAGGACCGGTTCAACCGACCCGACCATGGACTCGGTGATCTGGTGAAGGGCATGGAGATCTCCCCTGCACACCACCGCATTCGCCACCAGCTCCTCGGAGCTCTGTTCCATGTCATGGACCGGTGCGACTTCTTCCATCTCCCCCTTGAGGAGCATGAGCGCCATCTCCTCCTCGGGGATCCTGCTCTCCCTCGAGTAAGTCGCACCGGGTTCTGCAAGTACCACGACCTTCCCGAGGTCATGGAAATCAGGCCGGCCTGCACGACCAGCCATCTGGTTGAACTCCCCTACCGACAGCCAGCTGATACCCATGGCAAGTGCATCGAATATCACCTGGGACGCAGGGAAATCAACCCCTGCACCGAGAGCCGCCGTTGTTACAACGCCGACCAGTTTCCCGTCCGTGAACTTTTTCTCCACATCACGCCGCTCCTGCGAAGTAAGGCCGGCATGGTACGGGGCATACCGGGGGCCGAGCGATTCCGCAATCATGTGACAACGGGCCCTTGAATTCGAAAAGATGATTGTCTGGCCCTTGTACCCTTTCGAGGATTTATGGGTATATTCCTCTTCAGCAAGTTGCTTGATCGCAGGGATCTTCTCTTTTTTCGCCGTGAACATCAGGTAGCGTTCAAGCGCCACCGGGCGTTCGTCGTACCTGACCAGCGTGGCCCCGAGTTTTTTGGCGAGTAACTTCGGGGTACCGATTGTTGCACTCAGGTATAGGAACTGAGCCTTTGGTGCAAGGTATTTCAGGCGGGCGATCATCCCGTCGAGCCGGTGCCCCCGTTCAGGGTCTTCGAGCATCTGGACTTCGTCGATCACCACGGTGCCAATCTTTCCGATGCTGCCGCCGCAGCGGACCATGTGGTCAAGCCCCTCGTAGGTGGCGACAAGGAGCGGGGAATGGGTGTTCCGGTCCCCGATCGGCCGGTTATCGGGAAGGTTCAACCTGCTCTTCCCGATCAGGATACCGGAGCCGAGGATTTTCCCGTACCGCTCATCAAACCGCTGGTACTTCTGGACGGCGAGCGCGACAAGCGGGACAAGAAACAGGCACTGGCCCCTTCCTTCGAGGTAATTTTTCACGCCGGCCATCTCGCCGATGAACGTCTTCCCGCTTGCCGTGGCCGCAACAACGAGAAGGTCTTTTCCAAACAGGAGCCCAGCATCGACCGCCAACTGCTGGGCAGGCATCAGCTTGTCAACCATGGCAAGGTCCACGAATTTCCGTGGCAGTGCGAGTTCCTCAAGGGACTGGGTATTGGTTACCGGGTGGGCTTCGAGCCGGTCAAACAGGGTCTGCCCGATCTTGACATTCTCCGGCTGTATACTGGAAAGAACCCGGTCGATATCGCGGTATTTTTTTAGGAGTTCCTCCATGTGCCCGAGAGCACCGCGGCCGACGTGGCCCATGTGGGCAACTTCCCGGCGCAGCTCCCGCCTTGCACAGTCATAGCATATCTGTTCGCTCGATGGCCCGTATCTGACCGACGTCCCGGGGTCAAGCCTGGTAATCCGGTCTTCGATGAGGCACATCCTGCAGACATCGGTATAGGAAAAGGCGACCTGGAAATCGTTGAGGAACGATTCGAACAGCGGGTCAGGCCGGGTAAGTTTCACGCGTGACTGCCGGAAAGAAAGGAGCAGCTCCTTTGTCGGGATGTTGCGGTAGACCTTCTTTGTCCCCCACCTCAACCGGTAATGATCGGGGCGGACACCCTTCGGTGAATCGCTGATATCGACAATCCCGACGCCCCGTATATGCGACTCATCATAAAACAGGATACGATAACTCCCTTTTACGGGCTGGACGAGGACATTCATGGCGCAATCAGGTCGTGGATCACGTAGGTCAGTTCCACACTCTCAAGCCTCTTCAAAAAGTCGGTAAATTCCTCGTCGACGATAACGATCGCAGATTCAATCCCGTGGAAGGCAGCCTCGATCACGCCCTCGCGTGCACCGAAGAACATGTCGGGTTTCCGCCCGATCTGCTGGAGCGCGATGTATGCTTCAAGGCCCACCGCGGCGACCATACTGACACGAACCGTCACCTCACGCAGGAGTTCCTGTTTCACCTTTCGTGAACCCCCCCGCTGGACCCTTGGTACTTTGCATACATGGATGAGTCCTTCAGTATGGGAGATCAGACCATTCAGCCGGGATATCCCGACATCCTCACCCTTCTTCGCGTCCATTACCGCGTTTCCCATCGCGTTCCGGGGTACCTTGCCTGCATAGAGCCAGCCACCCTCCATGTATACCCCGACAGGATCACCGGTGGTTAAGTCTTCTGCAGCGATTGCGGTCCATACCGAGACCTGCTGGATAATGTCCCGGCGGATATGACGTGCATAGGACTCGAGTGCCTCCGCATTGTTGAGCACCCATTCGATGCCGTTCCGGGTGACCTCGTAGCGGCCCCGTCCTTTGGCACTCACCATGCCGTCATCGATGAGTTCCCGTATATATTCGGATACAGCCTGGGGAGTTACCCCGAGTTCTGTGGCGATCTCCTGCTGCCGGACTGCGGGCTGGTGTTCTGCGATACCTACCAGTATCTGGAGACGGGTGACTTCGCGTTTGCTTCTTAAAATAATATAGAGGGGGTCTTCCTCATGTCCTTTCAAGCAACACCAGTCCCTGCCCCTTCACATCGAGACTGGGCATCCGCTTTGCAAGGCCCTTGATGAACACCGGGCTGACGTTGAATTTTCTTGCAATGTCGGCGATAGAACTGTTATTGTTCTTCAGCTCGTTCTCGACATGCTCGACCATCTCGCGGAGGGACTCATCGTTGGATATGGAGATATAGATGAGATCCGAAAGATCTGAAAAATTGCACTGGAAATTTGCCCGGAACTTGCTATAGGTTGCCCTGTACTCCCGTATGGGTTTCTGGCCTGATACGGGCATCCGCCACTGCTCCTCGATGAGGTTCCCCTTTTTCAGTAGTATAAGACACTGCTCCAGTCCGTCCTCTTTAACCTGCGACTGCAGTTCCTCTTCGGTCATCCACGCTTTATTGAGAAGGTCATAAACCTTCTTGTATGAAACATTATGAAACGTGATGAGGAGGGGAACCAGCTCGACTGGATCATTTACAATCCTGATGTGGCCCGACAATGTAA
>JBAXJR010000065.1:0-9960 GCA_037137755.1 Methanomicrobiales archaeon
CAAGGGAAGTTTGTCCGTTCTGTGCGACGATGTTCTTGTCGTACGAGGTGGTGTACTGGACCTGTCCTGTGTTCAGAATACCAGTGTGGATGCCAGAGTCGAGAGTGGTTACCGTTGCGGTTGGGTTATCGGCGGCAATTTGGCTTGCAAATGAGCCCCATGTCGTCGCGACCACCTCATCATCAACACCACCAACGACTTGCACATTCGATAATGAATCTGGAACCGTTATCTGGGTAAGATCCCATTGTTCCTTTTCAACATTCCATGTACCCTTAAAAGAACCTCCCGCAGCGGTCAACTGAGCTGCTGCATCAGCGCTTATCCAGTAGTCCAGACCTGCTGCACCACTAATCTGGGTGGATTTGTATGGATTATCTGTCAGGGTCATTACACCTGAAGCCGATTCCATGACGAGGCCGTCAACATTGATAACGGTTGTTGTAACGATTCCCTGCGTCTCAGGGGTTGCTGGAACGACCCGATCGGCCATTACAACGCCAGTGAGTGCTATCAGCATTGCACATGCAATGATGATAACGCCAATTTTTTTCATTCTTTTTCCTCCTACATTGTATGCTGATACATCCAGCATCAATCCACATTTTTTGTTACCGAAGCATAATAACTTTCTCCTTAATTCCGTCAAATCAGGGTATTTCAAGAAAAAGGGTTCATTTAACCTGCCATTAGGTACAGGTAACCGGGTGGTTATACCAATCATAATTATTTAAAATGGAATTCCCATGTGCCTCGTATTCAATCTGTATCATGTGCACTTTAAAACACGAAAATCTCCGATATTAATGACGGTATAAATTATCGAACCAATACTGGTAGGAGACCCTTCAGGAGGAGTCACATGGAACTACTTGCGAGCTACCGTGATATAGCCACTATGGCAGACACTGGTAGACGGGCGTGTGCCCCTCTTGGTCCTTGTCATCACCCGCTCGATCAACTCATAGGCGGTAATCTCGGGGAAAAGACCTTCCATCGAATCCATGACCACGAACATATGTTCAAGGAATGGTGTATAACAGGCAAGGTACCCGCCGGGACGCAGCAGGCGTTCCGCATGCTGCACATGCTCACCGTTGAGTGTCATGTCAAGGTGTACCACATCATATTCACCCTCCGCTGCAAGAAAATCAGCTGCAACAACCCTGACATTATCAAGACCTGCATCCTGCATGTTGGACTCGGCAAGCTTTGCAAAGTCCGGGCGGTGTTCGTAGGTAGTAACGGTACCAGCAACCCCGCCAAAGTAAATGGCGGCGATCCCGCTTCCCGTGCCTGCGTCGAGGACATCGTCCTTCTTGTTCATCCCTGTGCAGGCGATCACGAGCCCGATATCCTTCGGGAGCATGGGAGCACCGCTCCGGCGGGCATGCTCAAAAAAGTCGGCAGACCTGGGGATCTTTATGGCAAATTCATTTCCTTTATGACTTGCTACCATCGTCCCCGGGGTTGCACCCGGCAGGAGGCCGAGGTCAATCATACCGAGGTCGGTAGAGAGTTGTCCCGGCCCGGCACGGACAAAATACTTACGGTTGTGACCGACGAGGAGGACCCGGTCCCCGGGTTTAATCATGCGCTGAAAGCCTCATGATCGCCTCGGCAATATCGCCCTTTGTCTCGGTGAGCGCTTTTTGTGCTGCCTCCCTGGTCACACCCGTCTGTTCAGCAACGAGGCCTACATCCTCTGCCGGGATCTCTGCGGCAACCGGTTCGAACCGTGGTTCCCCGAGTACCTGGTAGGTAGTGACTCCCTGCATGGTCATCGCCGAGACCTCGGCATTATCAAATATATAGCGTCCCTTCGGGGTCGTTATGACAATCTGGCTGACATCTTCGATCTGCTCGACCTGCATCCCGAGCTGTTTCATCATCTGCTTCATCTTTTTCGGGTTCATTCCAGGTAACATTATGATGACCTTCCCTGCCGTACTTTTACGGCTACTCCGTAATTAAATGCCAGCATCTCAGATCCCGCGAGCATCGCGGTGCCTGTCGCAAGAAGATTATCTTCTCCTGAAACGACCAGCACCTCGTCCCCCGACCTGATACCCGGGTCTGCTGCAATAACATGTTTTGCGAATGCGTTCTTCCCGGCTGCAACGAATTCAGCGACTTCTGCATTGACTTCGACCCTGTATGAAGGTGGAGGGAGTGCCTTGTGCAGACGTTCTGCACATTCTATACTGAGTGTCAGCCTGCCGTCCTCGGCACGGACCGTTGCCAGGCGCGTCCCTCCAAGGAGTACCTGCCGGATACGGCCGGTGGTGGAAAAGGTGAACTGGCAGGAGTCCGGGAAGAGCTCCGCTCCCATACCGTTACCAAACTGGTAATCAGCAATGACCTGGACTCTCCTGACTGTCCTGTTCTCCGAGTAACTCGTTGACACGTATGACAAACCTCTCTTCACTGCCTCTTGGTATATATGCACCTGCTGCGATTTTATGGCCTCCCCCTGATCCACCCAGCTCTGCGGATACCTTGTTGACAACCTCCTGGAGATCTACCCCACGGGATAGTACCCTCTCCGTCGTCCGCATGGACGCCTTGACGAGGGTGGGATCTTCGGGGAGCTCGCACATGATGAGGATCGGTTTCTGCCAGTTCAGTTTTGAAAGGGCCATGCCGGCACCTATTCCTACTATCGTATCAGGGAACCGGTTGCCGACATGGATATGCTGGAGGTGGGAGATCTCCACCACACCGGTATCGAGTATATAGTGCAGGAGTTCACGGATCACGGCACGGTGGTTGGTGAGCATTTTCTTAGCTTCACGATATGCTACCGACCGGTCACCGCGGCATATAGCCCCGCCGATATCCGGCCTTGCCCACCTGCCGCAGGCGTTCAGGACTGTTGCAAACTCCTGTGCGTTCCTGAGCGGCTCCCCCGCGGTTTCGTCTGGAAACAGGTAGGTCTCACAGAACAACCGGTCGAAAGGTTCCCCGTTTGCCATCAGCTGCTCAACGAGGGCACTCATGACCTTTTTTCTGTCCTCAAAGGAAAGCTCCTCCCACACCAGGTCCCTTCTGCCATTGTTTCCCTGTATGTCAATTTTTTTCAGAAACCTGCGTGCCCCGTTGACATTGTTGCTGATGCCGGTGATAAAGGGGTCATCGTTGTAGGCCAGGCAGACGTGGAGGGGGCGGGTTGAAGTACCATAGCAGTTCAGGTCATGGGGCCGGACAAGGATACTCCCATGTGATACCCCGTCCTCCACTATTTCACGGGCAGGCCCGGTAAGGCCGCAATGTTCACGTGCCATCATATCGCCGACGTTTCCTACGACGGCAACTTTTGCAAGGTCACGGTTATCAGGGTCAAGCCGTCGTGCCACCAGGTAGCTGAGCCCTGCAGCGCTCAGTTTTAAGAACCCGTGGGGGATGCAGTTTACCTGGAAATATTCGGTACCACAGGGCTGGCTTACATGGTGGTCGATAATGAGGACATTTTCGCTATTGATTCCCCGCTCTTCAAGAAGGTTCTGCTGCCCCGCACCAAGGTCGGTGAATATTTTAAATGTCTTGTCCTGTGGGACCTGGTGCATGGTGAGGGGCTCAAGCTGCCGCACAAAGACCGATTTTGTGGCAATTCCTTCGCGGGTCAGGGCCTCGGAAAGGATGGCCTCGCAGGAGATACCATCCGCATCGATATGAGAGATGATGGTCACCTCCTGCTGGTCATGGATGATGTCCGCCGCTTTCGTCACCTCTGAATCGATCCCCATCGTATCTCATTATACGCGGCTTAAATTATAGAAACTCTGTTACTCCTCAATTTTTTGCGTGTGGACATTTATGGTAAGGAATTGTTTCACGTCACCTGCCTGGCCTGCAGCCGATCATTTCATAGTCCCCGATGAAGAATCCTCTCCATATGACCGTATGCAAGGGGAGCTAAACCGTGACCTGGCGGAGTGAAGGTCTTTACCAGTTCCTGGAAACGGGGATAATCAGTCCGGCAGTGATGAAAGCGGTCGAAATGAACGCAATCTCACTGGGATATTCCGCGGACCAGATGATGGAGAGTGCAGGCAGGGCCCTCGCGGATTTTGCGCGGAAACAATCCCCGGAAAAAGTTGTTGTACTTTGTGGAAAGGGAAATAATGGCGGTGACGGGATGGTGGCCGCCCGTTACCTTGCCCGGGATACTGATGTTGAGACCTGGTACCTTGACCAGCAACCCGTGAGCCCGGGGTGCGAGCGCCAGCGCCTCCTGCTCGGGGCTTGTGATACCCCGCTATCCCGGTTCCGTTGCCGGAGTGATCTCGCCCCTCTCCCGGAACGTCTCCGTGATTCAGACCTCATAATAGATGCCCTTCTTGGCACTGGTGGTGGCGGTTCTCCCCGGGAACCTCTTGACACCTGCATCGCTATGGCCAATGAGTCCGACACGCCTGTAATATCAGCAGATCTTCCTACTCCCGGGATCCGGGCAAGATGGATTGTTGCGTTCCACCGGCCGAAAACCCGTGGGTCAGTGGTAGCAGATATCGGGATTCCTGTTGAAGCCGAAGTCTTCACGGGACCCGGGGAAGTAACCCTTGTCCCCCGCAGGGGGTCCATGGCACACAAAGGCGAGGGAGGACGCGTGCTTGTTATCGGGGGTGGGCCGTACCAGGGGGCACCGTACCTTGCCGGTCTCGGTGCGCTCAGGGCCGGGGCAGATATCGTAAAGATTGCGTCAACGGTCTTCGAACCAATCCCTGACTTAATCTACGAACGTCTGGACGGGACAGTTGTAAACCGGGACCATATTCCACGGTTGATCGAACTGGCCCGCGGGTCGGATGTCGTGGTATGCGGCAACGGGCTTGGAGATGCAAGCCATGAGGTCGTGTGTGCCGTTGCACCGCACTGCAAAAAAGCGGTCTTTGATGCAGATGCCCTCCGCCAGCCGCTGCCCCTTGCAGAGGTGACAATTTATACACCTCATGCAGCTGAATTCACCCGTATGACCGGGAAAACACTCCCCCCGGACCTGGTCGCACGTGGCTGTGTCGTGAAATCTGCAGCGGAAGGTTCAACGATTCTCCTGAAAGGTGCAATTGACGTGGTATCTGACGGTACCCGGGTGAAATTTAACAGGTCCGGGACGCCCGCCATGACCGTGGGTGGGACGGGCGATGTCCTCGCCGGGGTCACTGCAGCATTGTTCTGTCACCTGCCTGCATTTGATGCGGCAACCGTTGCCGCCTATGTAAATGGCATGGCTGGGATGGCGGCCGAGAAGGCGATCGGTGGAGGTTTGCTCGCAAGCGACCTGGTTAATTACATTCCACGCGAACTATCTGGCAAAGGTGTATCTTGATGGTTGAATTTTCCCATATCACGGATTCCCGGGCAGAGATGGTTGATATCACTGCAAAAGGTGATGTAGCCCGGGAGGCGACGGCAAAAGGGCGGATTTATCTCAGGAAAGAGACCCTCCTCGCGATCCGGGAGGGGGCCGTAATAAAAGGCAATGTGCTTGCGACTGCACGTATCGCTGCAACCCTTGCGGTAAAAGACACTCCCCGGATTATTCCGATGTGCCACCAGATCCCGATTGGAGCGATAGTGGTCGAATTCAGCGAAGAAGAGTCATGGATTGAAGCAACTGTCCGGGTTAAGACTGTAGGGAAAACCGGTGTCGAAATGGAAGCGCTAACCGGGGTAAGCGTGGCACTTCTTACCATATGGGACATGGTAAAATCCGCTGAGAAGGATAGCAAAGGCCAGTACCCTGTTACACGAATAGAAGGCGTTTGCGTGACGGAAAAGAAGAAAAGCTCCGGAAACAGGCAATAAAAAACCCGTACCTCGTACCCCCCGTGGCCCCCGCTGGTCCTGCCCTGCACCACGTAGTTCATTTTATATCCCGTCCCGTTGAAATGTTTAGGAATACGGGATGCGTCCCGTGTAGGAATGTAGCTCTGAAAAGAGCTGAACCTTGGTGAATATCATGTCAAAATCGATGTATGCGTACGTCCGCGACGCATGGAAGAAACCCGATGATTCTCCGGTAAGTGCCCTCCAGTGGGAGCGCATGCAGGTCTGGAGACGGGAAGGGAGCGTAGTCCGTTGTGATCACCCAACCCGTATCGACCGGGCCCGGAGCCTCGGGTACAAAGCGAAACAGGGCATTATTGTTGTCCGTGTAACTGTACGACGTGGTGGCCGCAGACGGTCCCGGTACGTGCGTGCACGAAGGACTGCAAGAATGGGTGTCAACCGCATTACCGCGGGAAAGAGTATCCAGAGGATTGCTGAAGAGCGTGCCTCAAGGCGTCACCCCAACATGGAAGTCCTCAACTCGTACTGGGTTGGCCAGGACGGCCGGCAGAAATGGTACGAGGTAATCCTTGTCGACGGCCACCACCCGTGTGTGAAGAGTGATCGCAACCTCTCGTGGATTGGCGACCCCGTCCACCGGGGCCGTGCAGAACGTGGTAAGACGAGTGCAGGAAGAAAAGGTCGTGGTATGATGACCCGTGGACGGGGTACAGAAAAGACCCGCCCGAGCATCCGGTCCCACGCGAACCAGGGAAAATAATCCCTTTTGTTTTTATTGATTCGGGTTGCCGGATGATCGCCACTGATGCGACCGTATTTCCATCCCCCCTGGGTAATACTTCGGTTCGCCGGATGGTACTCGAGAGCAGGAGTTTGGGTTTTGACAGTATCGTAGCTATCGGTCAGCAGGGATGGGAACAGGATGGCTTTTCAGTGATTGGCGGTACGCTTGTACGGGAGCCGCAGGTGAAAGCCGTAATCAATGCAGCACGGGTGAATTCTCCTGCCAAGGGGTTACTCGTGGTGAATGCTGGTAATAATGGATTTAACCGTGCGATTATCCAGGTAAAAGGTGTTCATGTAATCCGGCACCTTCACAAGACAGAAAAAAACTCGTTTGACCACATTATTGCACGGATGTCCGCAGAAAATAATGTTGCCATCGATATAGACCTCCGCCCTCTTGTCATGTCACGCGGGGTCTGGCGACAGAAAACAGTCCAGCGGTATAAGGATATTATCGGTCTTTGTGATCGGTTCGAGTTCCCTCTCACCATATCGAGCAATGCCCGATCGGTTGTTGAACTGAGATCAGTGAGGGAAATGGTGAACCTTGCCTCGCTCGTGGGTATTGCAGAACCTGATGCAAGGGAGGCCCTTGCAGTGATCAAAAGCCTGATTTCACCCGCCGGCCCTGTGCAGGTGGTCGGATGAGACCACGGCCCCCCACGATGCGGGATAAAAGACGGTATATCCTTGTGAGGATAACCCCGTTATGGGCATGTCCCGACACAAAATCGCTGTACCTCGTAGTGCAGGAAGCAATTACGTCCCTCTGGGGGGATGTTCTTGCCGCCGGTATCCAGATGGCAGTCGTGTATGGAGACCGCGAATTTTGTATTATCAGGTGCAGGAGGGGGTGCGAGGGCCAGCTTGAGACCGCACTCTCCACTGTTTCGACTATGAATGAACAGGGGATCTCCCTCCGGAGCTATGCAGTCTCCGGGACAATTCATGCACTGAAACGAAGGATTGAGAAATGCAGGAAGGGACCTGTCCCTGATGCCAGAGAGCTAATAATTGGTGAGAGAATCTTCGAGGCATATTATTTCCCGGGTCAGAAAGTTGATCTGTTAGAAAAGGGATTTAAAAGCCGGGAGCTATTGTTCCTCACAGAAACAGATATTGAGGAGATGTAATGCAACCACAGTATCAGATGGGTTACGACCGTGCGATCACCGTATTCAGCCCGGATGGAAGGTTATACCAGGTTGAATATGCCCGTGAAGCGGTCAAACGCGGTACTACCGCGGTAGGGATCAAGTGTGTGGAAGGGGTTGTCCTTATTGTTGACAAACGGGTCAGCTCCCGGCTGCTTGAAGCATCATCGATCGAGAAGATCTTCAAGATCGATGAGCATATCGGAGTGGCGTCGTCGGGCCTGGTAGGGGATGCACGGTCCCTCGTTGACCGTGCACGGATCGAGTCCCAGATCAACCGGGTCACCTACGATGAGAAGATCGATGTCGAAGCACTTTCCAAGAAACTCTGCGACCATATGCAGACCTATACACAGTTTGGCGGAGCAAGGCCGTACGGTACGGCGCTGTTAATCGCCGGTATCAGTGACGGCGAATCCAGGCTCTTCGAGACTGACCCGAGCGGGACTCTCCTTGAGTACAAGGCGACAGGTATCGGTATCGGCCGCCCGGCGGCCATGAAACTCTTCGAGGAGGAATATAATTACGACGGGACCATTTCTGAAGCGATCATTCTCGGGCTGAAAGCGCTCCACGACGCAACAGAAGGGAAGTTTGATGTAAACACCGTCGAGATTGGGGTTATTGAAATGAAAAACCCGGTCTTCCGGAAGATGAGCAAGGATGAAGTAGCATCATTCGTCGAGATATTTGAAAAATAGGAGGCCCATTACATGATACCACTAGACAAGGCAGTGGTAGCGCGACTTGAGAGCCATGGCGAAAAGTTTGAACTCCTGGTAGATCCTGATGAGGCTGTTATATTCAGGCAGGGGGGGCAGATAGATCTTGAAGACGTGGTTGCAGCTCTCAACGTGTTTGAAAACGCTGCACACGGGAAACGGGCATCAGATGAATCACTGATGAAGGTCTTCCAAACCACCGAATTCCCTGTTGTAGCAAAAAGAATCATCGAAAAGGGAGAAATCCACCTCACTGCCGACCAGCGCAGGCATATGATTGCCGAAAAAAGAAAGCAGGTAATTACGTTCATCAGCCGCAACGCGATTAACCCGCAGACCGGCCACCCTCACCCGCCACACCGGATTGAAATGGCGATGGAAGAGGCAAGGGTCAATATTGACCCGTTTAAAAACTTTGATGAAAGTGTCAAGGAGACCGTTAAAGCGCTCCGTCCTCTCCTGCCGATCCGGTTTGAGGAATTACGTATCGCAGTCAGGATCCCGGCAGATTACGCACACCGGGCGTACGGGGATCTCCACAGCGGAACGGTTATTGAAAAGGAAGAATGGCAGAAAGACGGCTCCTGGATTGGAGTCATCCGTATCCCTGCGGGTATCCAGGGAGAGTTTTACGATACGGTCAACCGTCTTACCAAAGGCGAAGCCGAAGTGAAAGTGCTTGATCAAGTATATTAGTCGAGATGACAAATAATAGAAGACCGAAACATTTGGGGAATAGTATATGAGCAAGGCAAACCAGAAAGCGAAAGGAAGGGTCACTGGCAGTGCAGGCCGGTTCGGGTGCAGATACGGAAGATTTGTTCGTAAAAGAGTCGCAGAGATGGAAAAGATCTCACGGGCGTACCACCGCTGCCCGAGGTGCGATGTAATGGGAGTACACCGGAAAGGCACCGGTATCTGGGAATGCCGCAAATGCGGTTTCAAATTTGCAGGTGGCGCATACCAGCCGCAGACACCCATCCTTCGTGTAGCACTCAGGACGATCGAGCGCTCGCTGCAGAAGGAGGCATGAGGTCTTTTGGCAGGCTCGTATAAGTGTGCACGGTGCAAACAGAAGGTGGAAATTGACGTTAACGTCCGCTGCCCCTACTGCGGTCACCGCATCCTCTTTAAAGAGAGAGGCGCGGCGATCAAAGAGCTGACAGCCAGATGACGGTTGTCACGACCTCGAGAAAAGCGGCACCCGGAGTCCGGTCTCTTGCAAAAGACCTTGCATTTGCACTTGGCTACCCGTTTTATACCAGGGGCAAAATGGGCCTCCATGAACTGAATTCAATTGATACATCTTTTTTAATTATCTCCACAGAACCAGCCGGAACGAGGTTGCAGATCTTTTCATGCGGGGAACCTGTGGCAGATTACCTCGTAAGAAACCTCACGATCGAAGATCGGACCGGTACAATGAGTAAAGAGGTTTCTGTCACTGACCAATCGGTTTATGATGTGATGAAACCATATATACGAGTGGCATTGAGCCGGGAAAA
>JBAXJR010000066.1:0-8926 GCA_037137755.1 Methanomicrobiales archaeon
CGCAGGGTGGCAGTGGAGGATTCGGGGGAGGGGGATTTGGCGGCGGTGGCGGGTTCGGCGGTGGCGGCGTAGGTGGACGCTGAAACCCTGCAAATCAATCTCTTTTTATCCGGATTACAACCTTGAGGCTTTTTAAGAAAATATATCCACATATCTCAAAGGTTCAATAGAATATCAAATGAAACCATAGCTCTTGTGTATTCCAATATCATTGAACCCGGGTTTTTTGTCCAATCAATCAGTTTAAGTTGAGCCCGGTAGTAGTTTCTGATCAGATCATCATGCAATACACTGAGGGAAAACCGGACAGGGTTTTTATTGTCCGGGTAGACCATGGAGAAGACCTTATCGCGACACTGTTGCAGTTTGTTAGAGACCACCAGGTACACAGTGGTTATATCCGGTTCATGGGAGCGCTGGAGTCCGGACAGGTTGTCACAGGGCCGGAAGTCCTGGCTCTCCCTCCAGATCAACACTTTGAATCATTTTTCGGGGGCTGGGAAGTGATCGGGATGGCAACCATCACACCGGATAAGAACGGGCCCCACCTCCATGTCCATGCCTCGGTAGGCCGGGGGAACAAGGTACTTACCGGGTGCCTCCGGGGAGAAATTATCACCTATATTGTCATCGAGGCGGTTATCACCGAATTGATCGGGGTCGATGTACAGAGAGTTTTTGACCCGGTAACCGGAATGCAACTGCCGGTACTAAAACACGAGAGATAGGAGAGACTAAGACTAGTACATTTCAACAGAACTTGCCCTCCTGCTTCTATCAGGACAGGGACAGATTCCAGCTACCATGACACTTCCCCAGCCACGATTTCTGCCGATGACCGTGAAAGAGGGAGCGAAGCTTGGTATTGGACAGTTTGACGTAATTCTGGTGACCGGTGATGCGTACGTGGACCACCCCTCGTTTGGCACGGCACTAATCGGGCGGGTCCTTTGGGATGCCGGTTTCTCGGTCGGGGTAATTGCACAACCAGACTGGCGTGGTCCGGATGACCTATTAAAACTTGGAAAACCCCGCCTGTTTTTCGGGATAAGCTCCGGGAATGTCGATTCGATGGTGAATAATTATACCCCGGCATTAAAGGTCCGGAATGATGATGTCTACTCACCGGGTGGAAAAGGAATGCGAAGACCCGACCGGGCCACTACCGTCTATACCGACCGGTTGCACGCCCTCTTCCCGGGGACCCCCCTCGTAATAGGTGGTATCGAAGCGAGCCTGCGCAGGTTTGCCCACTATGATTACTGGTCAGACTCAGTCCGTCATGCAATCCTTGCGGATGCACCGGCAGACCTCCTGGTATTCGGGATGGCAGAGAAACAGGTCACCGCGATTGCACAGGCCCTTTCACGAGGGGAACCGGTTGGAAGCCTCAGGAATATTTCCGGTACCTGTTACCGGGTGCCGCTCTCTGAGTGGCGGGGTGTTGATCATGAGGGCTATGTCGTCCTGCCGTCGTTCAGCGATGTATTAGCTGATAAGCTGGCCTATGCGAGGGCTTTCTCTCTTCATTCCCGTGAGCAGGACCCGTCCAGGGGCATACCGGTTGCACAGGTTCACCCAAAAACCGTTATTATACAAAATCCCCCGGCAAAACCGCTGACAACAGAGGAGCTCGATCACATCTATGAACTGCCCTACGCGAGAAAATCCCCCCCTTCATACCGGGAGCCCGTTCCTGCACTTGAACCCGTCAGGTTTTCAGTTACAAGCCACCGGGGGTGCTTTGGTGGGTGCTCTTTCTGTGCATTAACACATCACCAGGGGAGAATTGTACAAAGCAGGAGTGCAGACTCAATCGTCCATGAGGTTGAGGCGATAACACGCATGCCAGGGTTTACCGGTGTTATCCAGGACGTCGGGGGTCCGACAGCAAACATGTACGGTGCGTCCTGTGTTTCATGGAACCGCTCCGGTGCCTGTGTTGACCGTAATTGTACTTCCTGCGAGAACCTGGCAACCGCACACCATCTCCAGGTCATGCTCCTCCGGCGGCTGCGGGAGCTCCCCGGTGTGAAACGGGTATTCATCAGTTCGGGTATCCGGTATGATCTCTTCGATACTGACCCCGAAGGTTATCTGGAGGAAATTGTTACATCTCACACGTCCGGACACCTCAAGGTGGCACCGGAGCATATAGTCCGCCATATTACTAACCTGATGAATAAGCCCGGGAAGGAGTCATTCGAACACTTTTGCAAAAAATTCGAAGCATTGGGCAAGGTTACCGGGAAAGAACAATATATCCTCCCGTATTTCATGTCGGGACATCCCGGGTGCAGAATGGAAGACATGATAGCGCTTGCACTGTACTTACGGGACCACTCGATGTACACCGAGCAGGTGCAGGACTTCACCCCTACCCCGATGAGTATCTCCACCTGCATGTACTACACGGGGCTGGACCCGTTTACCCTGAAACCTGTGTATATCCCGAAAGGCCGTGAAAAACAGGTACAGCGGGCAACGCTGCATTACCGGGATAGGGAGAAACAGGACCTTGTCAGGGAAGGGTTAACAATGGCCGGGAGGACCGATCTCATTGGTCCCGGGAAACAATGCCTGGTCGCGCCTGCATGTGGGGGATCCCTCGTGAAAAGAGATCTGCAAAAGAACCCTGTGTCCCTTTCCGGGAGTGCAGGAACCGCCGGCCGGAATACAACAGCTGGCCCCGCTACCGGGAGAAAAAAGAAAAGGTAATCTTTGGTTATTCGCGTCCACAGGAATGTGGAACATCCATCCCCTGGTTATCGCACGGTGCACATCGTTCAAGCTTTTCATCGATAATCCGGTAGGCGTTCGCAAGGACCGATGAGTTGGAGATCAGCCCGGCTATGAGGATCACTTCAAGGATCTCATCCCGTGTTGCACCCATCTTTAACGCGGCCTGCATGTGGTACCCGGTACAGTGCTGACACTTGAGTGCTGCCCCGACTGCCATGCTGATCAACTCCACATATTTTGGGTCGAGGGCGTTTGTCTGTGTCACGGTTCCCTTGTAGAGCAGATGGGAGATGAGGACTTCAGGCCGTTCTGCCATTCTTTTAAAAATAAGGGGTGTCCGCCCATACTCATGTTCAATATCGTCCAGCCATTGACGTGAGGTTTCAAGTGCCCCCTTCGCAACAATCCCGTTCAGCGTATCTTCAAATTCTGACAAATTGATCACCCGTTGGTACTCAGGTATCATACCGTTGGTGTTGAAAATACCTGTGGAGGAATTGGAATTAGGTATTCACTCAGTGATTGGGACTCCTGGTGCTATACACATCATTGAAGATCCAGGAGTTGTAATGTCATTTCGCCCGTCCGGATTCTTATTCGTGAGCTGGAGATTACCCGCTGTTGTAACCGGGAAGTACTATTTTCATAAGTATACGCACATATTTAACCAAGATTCATTATACCAACCACTGGAGAATTTTCGTGAGATCCCGTCGAATTTCAATACTTATTCTGGTACTTATCCTTTGTATCTTTTCCAGCTGTGTTATTGCGGCATCACCACAAACGGTGGGAAAGTGGGATGTTGCCGGGCATGACCTGGTAATAAAGCCTTCATCGGAAGGACCCGTGGGCCTGAAAGGGAACCTGATCAGTAATGGTGCACCTGCAAAGGTCGTTATTGCAGGATCGGATAATGAATTAAAAGCCAGGTACAATGTCCCGTACCGAAATGTCTCTGCAACCGGCTGGGGATATGCGACGTCAGGTACCAGGCCATGGCCTGCGTCCCAGGTATTTTCCCTGTCCCTTGGTGGAACCGAAATTATCCAGGGGACCGGGACGATCAGGTGTATTGATAGTGAAGGTGGTATTTACCTGATCATTACCGGTGACGGTACTCATTATCTCCCGTCAAACCTCCCGAAACAATATGCAAAAGATGGGCTCAATGTCAAATTCAAAGCCTTTAAAATGCCCATTAATCCTGCCGTTCGTATGATGGGCAGCCCGATACGGATCATTTCTATTTCCCAGGATCAAACGAAATCCGGATTAATTCAAGCCACCGGCACCGTAACATGGGTCCCGCTTGAAGGTGGTTTTTATGGTATCATTGCCGATGACGGTACACAATATGACCCCCTGAACCTGCCGGAAAAATATTTGCAGGACGGGCTTAGAATCCGGTTCTCCGCTATAGAAGAACCAGGTGTTGCAAGTTTCCACATGTGGGGGATGATTGTTACTATAACCGGTGTAACACCCGGTAGCCAGGGAGTGACCTCTCATAGTGATGTACTTGTCGATTACAAGCGTACCGGTGGCCTTGCGGGCTTTAACGATCACCTTACCCTGTATGAGAACGGGACTGCTTATGTAACGACAAAAAATATAGAAAACCAGTATGTCGTATCATCGAAAGAAATGAACGACCTTATCGCCCTTTTTGAGTCATCAGGATTTAATTCATTAAACCAGGCGGACCTCGCGATGTACAAAGTAAGTGGGAATGATTTCTTCGTTTATTCGATTGAATTCCGTGGTCATACCATAGAAGCGATTGAATATGCGTTCCCAGAATCTATCGGCCCCGTAATTGAACAGCTCAATAACCTCGTGCTGCAGGGCATGGGGTAGTAAAGAAACCCATTTTTTCTCCTGCCTCGCAGGAACATAAGGGGTTCGCCCTTTTATCCATCCCTTTTATCAGTTTTCCAGTTCGCCGGGAATCCACCGTTCTATCATCGTAGTAAATAGTACATGGGACTCTTCGAAATGCTCTTCATGGTACCTGACGTAGAGTGTCTGATCCCCTACCATGCCCTTAATGCTGAAAAATTCCTCTTTTAAAAACGAGAAGAACGGCTGTTTCAGGTTTTCGAGGATTTTCACTTTGCCATAATCCTCAAAATAGCTGAGGGTTTCCCGGGTGACCACCTCGTCAACAAAATACTCTTTCAGGACGGTTCCATCCACGCATCGTTTGAACTTGTTGGTCTTCAGTATCTGCATTGTGTTCCACCTCGTGTTATCGCATGGTTCCTGCGATCTCTTCGATGGCTGTAATAGCAGTCTCACAGTCATTCATTGTGTTCATACAGGATAGGCTGATCCGGACTCCCCCGGAGGCATTGAATCTTTCATGAACAAGCGGGGAACAGTGGAGGCCCGTCCGGACGACGACGCGGTACGCCTTCCAGAGGATGAACCCAATATCCTCGCTTTCCATGCCATCCACCAGGAATGTGAGCACCGGAATATCAGGTGACGAATTGTATAATCCGACCCCGTCGATCTCCCCAAGGGCCTTTACCAGGTATGATGTCATCCACTGGGACTGCGAAAGGATTGTGTCGACCCCTTTTCTGCTAACAAACCCTGTACCGGCGTTGAGCGCCGCTATACCCGGATAATTTGGAGTCCCGGCCTCGAATTTGAGGGGCATCTCGTCGGGCTGGTACTTTCCGGCCGAGTCGACACCGGTACCCCCCTGCCGGATAGGATCTACCTGTTCCGGGTTCCTGATGTAGAAACCCCCTGTGCCCGGCAGGCCGAAGAGTGATTTATGCCCGGTGAACACGAAGGCGTCCACCGGAAGGTGCCCGGGCTCCACCGGGTACTGCCCTGCGGTCTGTGCCCCGTCAACCAGGAAAAAAGCACCTGATTTTCTCACCAGTGTCCCGATGGCCTCAATGTTCTGTACTGAGCCAAGCACATTCGAACCATGACCAATAACCACCAGAGCTGTATCATCCCTCATTGCATCCCTGATCTCTTCCGGTTTCACATGCGCCCCTGTTGTCCGGATAATCGAAAGCGAACATTTTCCCTCCCGTTCAAGAGTCCTGAGTGGCCGGAGTACCGAGTTATGTTCGAGATCGGTTGTAATCGCATGGAACGGCTGATTAAAGCACCTGGCGAAGCCATGGATTAGCAGGTTCAGCGAATCAGTCGCACTGGATGTGAAGATGATATGTTCGGGCTGGGAGACCCCGAAAAACTTCGCAACAGATTCGCGGGCCATACCAATGTAATCCGGTGCATCCCTGACCGTAGTACGACCATGCTCATGGAACGGTGATGAAAACACCCCTGATGCAGCTTCCAGTACTTCAGGAGGTTTTGGCCAGGTTGTCGCAGCGTTATTCAGGTAAATCAATGGTTCAGTCATGGGATCACCAGGATGAATTTATCACGTTTGGATTTGTTATGAAACGTATTCAAAATATCAGAATACGTCGGATTTCGCAGGTTCATAGATACAATGTCTTCGTACAGCCCGGGCTTAAGAGATTGGACAAAAAAACGGGCAATACCATTCATTTCTTTTTGGTTCATACTACTTCATCCATGCTTCCGCTCCGGTACCCGGCGAGATCGAGCGTTACATATGAGATCCCGATATCAATGAAGCGGTGAAGAATATCTTCCCTGATCGCCAGCAGTTTTCCAAAGTCTGCAGGGGAAACCTCGATCCGGGCAACCCTGCCATGCAGCCGTACCCTGAACTGTACGAAGCCCTCCACGGCAAGAAACGCCTCTGCCTCTTCAATCATGCCGAGGTTGACCGTGGTAATCGCTTCCCCATACGGGACCCGAGATGCGAGGCATGCATCTGATGGTTTATTCCAGACTGTAAGGCCGTAATCCCGCGCAATTTCCCTGATCTCTTCCTTGGTAATCCCAGTGATGATGAAGGGATGGATAATCCCCTCATCTGTTGCAGCGGCAAGCCCGGGTCGGTGCTCACCCATGTCAGAGATATTGATCCCATCAGCGATACAGGCAATGTCATAGTTCGCAGCCGCATCTTTCAGAAACCCTGCCGAGATCTTTTTGCAGTGATAGCAGCGGTCAGGTGGATTATTACGAATGGGTTCGTGTTCCATGTGTGGGACTTCGACAATATCGAGCATTATTCCAAGATCCTTCGCGATCTTTTTCGCTTCAGTCACTGAAGCCCTTGACACCAGCGGGCTGTCGAGGAACACAAAGCGGCTCCTGTCCCCCAATACATCACGGGCAAGTACTGCAAGGAGTGTGCTGTCGACACCGCCTGAAAATGAGACCAGCATCGAACCGCAGCCGGCGATGACACCTTCAAGGTCTCTTTTTTTATTTGCAATGGTCATTTGTTCACCGGAATTTGGAAAAAACCAGATTTTGAATATGCTCTATGAAATTCCTGTTCACATCAGATGCTGCAAGGTCCCTGTCCATCATCCGCAGCACTGCACTGGTTCTCCTCGCCCTCACGGAGCTGGTGGCAGATTGTGCAGATCCGCTTGACAAGGTTCACATCCTTTTTCTCTTTCAAGTCCTCTGCAAGCTGTTCGATCGACCGTTTGACATCGTTCTCAAACTCGATCCTGTACCCACGTTTCCCTGAAAGGTACTGCGAGACGGCCGACGGGGCGATCTCAAGCATCCGTGATGCTTCGACCTGCGAGACCCCGCACTTCACAAGTTCAACAGCAATAGCCGCCCGGATAGCAGGTAATATGTCCCATACTACTTTCTGACATGGAGCTTCCATCACATCACAACCATTTTAGAATTCCAACCGGGACCTAATAATACATTCACAATTGTGAATATGTTGCGGAACCAGAAATAATAATCGGTTCTATCATCTGCTGACCCCCGAAGGATCCTGCGGAGTTGAGTGTATTGTTGATTCATGGCATTGGAATTGAGAATTTCAGGCCCTTGAACCACAGAAAGGTGAAAATACCTTACATGTTCCAGAGTCCGATTACGACTATATCTTCCGGAGACTTCCCCGCTGTTTCACAAACCGGTCCCAGTTCCATGGCTCATCCAGCACATTCACGGTCACCTGCTCGATACCACAGACCCCGAATGCCTTTCGCTGCACCTGCCCGGTGAGGTGGTCGGACAGGGGACAGGCCTTGCAGGTGAGGACCATGTCGATCTCAACGCGGTTGTCTTTAACCCGGATATCTTTGATAAGACCGAGGTCCACGATATCGATACCGACTTCCGGATCGATCACTTCCCTCAGGGCATCACGGACCTGGTTCTCGCAGACCATCTCCTGCTGCACCTGGGGTGAGACCGGGCCTGGTTGTGTCTGTTCGATTAGCCTGAGCCGTTCCTCAAGTTGGTTCTGCCGATCAAGCAGCCTGCTCACTACCCTGAGCATCGGATCAGGCATCACATCCTCGAAGATCTCATCCTTCGGGCTATATTCCGGCCCTGCAATTCTTCCCGGCACACCAACAACCGTTGCACCGGGTGGGACGGCCCTGACAACCACTGCCCCTGCACCAACTTTTGCACCTTTCCCGATCAGTATAGGACCAAGGACAATGGCGCCTGACCCAAGGACTACATCGTCCTCGATAGTCGGGTGTCGCTTGACATTTTCGAGAGCCGTACCGCCCAGCACAACTCCCATGTAGATCAATACATCATTGCCAACCTCGGCGGTTTCCCCTATTACGACACCCATCCCGTGGTCGATCACCACCCTGCGGCCCAGCTGAGCTCCCGGGTGAATCTCAATACCAGTAAGGAACCGGTTGATATGGGAAATAAAGCGGGCGGAAAACCGGTGGCTCCGTTTCCAGAGCCAGTTTGATCGCCGATGGAACCAGAGTGCATGGATCCCGGGATAACAGAACAGGACCTCCATGGTTGACCTGGCTGCAGGGTCTTTTGCGAAGACTGCCCCGATATCCTCACGGATTGGGTCAAACATTATCCTGTCCCCGTCATGCTTCGAACAGATCCGGGATACTAAGGTAGCGTTCGCCTGTGTCAGGAAGGACAACAACAATGAGTTTTCCCTTGTTTTCCGGCCGGGCTGCAACTGCTAGTGCTGCAAAGGTCGCTGCACCGCTCGATATCCCGACAAGCATACCCTCTTTCTTTGCAAGCCTTCGGGCAGTCTCGAATGCATCCTCGTTTTTTACCCGGATAATCTCATCCACAAGAT
>JBAXJR010000067.1:0-8593 GCA_037137755.1 Methanomicrobiales archaeon
CCAATCACCGTTGATACGGCAACAATCTCGCCCATTCCGGCACCTGCAGAGGCAATCATCCGGCTTGTCAGGGAGCCCGCCATATATGCGTATAATGCACTAATAATCCCTACCACAGCAACGAACAGGAAGGGGATTTTCAGGTTTTCTTCTGACTTGACCTTCTCTTGGAATATTGCATCCGGACGAGTTAACACGTCAATTATATTTTGAATCATAGATACCAGATTATCTACATAGCTCATACGTATCGGTATATAAAAGTAGGTGGGTGTTGTTGTTTTTGCAACACTCTATAAAACCAGAAACCAATTATAAAAGATTGTTGATCCAGCGGAAATATTTCCCAGTTCTGTTACAAAGAATCCTGTTCCGCCTCTTTAGACCTCATTTGTTTCTTCTCAATAATCCGGCCGGTGAAATTAATGCCCCCATTGGAAACAATTTTTAATAGTACTAATACCGAAAACAACACTACCTTATCTTTTTATGAGAGGCGGCTAGAGAGAAACTCCCTGTCTGAACATTGAAAAATTTGAAATGAGGAGGGTCAACAGGTCCCATTATTCAATAAAATGGTGAGTCAGGTTCATCACATCCCGGTACGGGACAACCCCCAGCATCTTTTTTCCTTCATCGGTAATGGGTAGAGAGCGGAAATCATACCGGTCAAACATGCGCCTCGCGTCTTTAAGGGTGCTGTCAGGACTGAGGCTGATATAATCGAATACCATGATTTCTCCCAGTTTTTTCGTGTCCTCCGCCTGGAGAAGTTCTTTGATATCAATTACCCCGAGCAGGTGCTCTTCCCGGTCAACCACGTAGAGGTACATAATGACGTCTTTTCCCTTTGCAACTGATGCATACTGGTTGATTGCCTGTTCTGCAGTCGTCTCAGGGGGGAACCGGATGAACCCGGATGTTGCATAGTCGGTGATGGTCTCTTCCTGCTTTTCGAGGATAGCACGGATCTTTTTTCCATTGTCCTTATCAAGTGCCTGGATAATCTCCTCAGCATCAGATGCGGGAAGTACTGACAGGATATCGGCAGCCTGGCCCGGGGTCATCACATCTATAAGCTGGACAACCCGTTCCCTTTTCATGGAGGATACCAGTTCACGCTGGACGTTCGGGTCTATCTCCTCAAGGGTATCGGATGCCTGGCCGGTAGCAAGTTCTGAAAAGATCATGACCCGTTGTTCGTTATCGAGTTCCTCGAGGATATCCGCAAGGTCTACGGGATGTATTTCAGAGAGGGTCTCCATCAGGACCTTTAACTTTACATTTCCCCGAAAACTCCCCATCGGGTTTGGAAGGGGTTGTACATAGGTCCAGGAGATCATCTGCTCCCCGCGGTCCGGGTTAAGGTTGTGGATCAGGTCCGCAACAAATTTCAGCCCGATTCTGCGCAAAAGACCATAACGGCTTACATCAACATCCGTAACATAGATCCTGCCGTTCCGGTATACCATGCGGATATCATAGACCACTTCCACTTCCTTGTCTTCGATATCGAGGACTTTTTTATCGAGGATGTGGTCTTTGAGGAGGAATGCCGATTCTCCCGGGGTACCTTCATACAATTCAACAGATTCTATCTGGAGAATGATTTCCCTCCATGAAAATGCCAGGACCTTTGCCATCGGGACAATCATGGATGGGTTACCAAAAGGCCGCAGGATAAAGAGATGGGTTACTTCCGGGATCTTGCCTGTCTCAATAATAACAAAGTCCGAGAGTTTTCCGATTTTTTTGCCGTTCCAGCGCACAGCAGCACCAATAACACGTGACAGGAAATACTCATCTTCTGCTTTTTTCTGGTTTTGATGTGCGTTATTTTCCATTCACTCCCACCTCATGTCCTGATTAACGTATAAAATTTGTATACCAGCACCAGCACCAGCACGATCAGGTATATCCTGAGCCCTAACAGGGCAATCCTGACCATGGGGGTCATGGTAATTTGCGGTTTCGCATATTTTTTGTTTATCTCGGTGAACTTTGAGAACTGCTTCGCGAGAAAACTGTCACTTCTTCCTTCGGAACTCTCACTTTTTCCTGTTGGATCCATTTTTTCCATTTCTTAGTCACCTCAGGCAAATAATTCCGGGAACAGGACACTGAAAGCATAGAGCGTGGAAAGTGCAATGATCCCGATGACAATGGCGATACTCACCACGTTCTGGACTGTTGTGTTCCTGTATTCACCCATGATTTCTTCGTTGTTCAACAGCAGGATCAGGAATACCAGCGCAGCTGGCAGCAGGGTTACTGCAATGACCTGGACAAACAGGGTAATCAGGACTAGGGGCGCATTCGGAATGAGAACAACAAGTCCTGCGGTGATGATGGCAAAGAAATAGTATGCATAGAACCAGGGGGCTTCACGGATCCTTTTGTTCAGGGAATGTGCCCAGCCGAATACCTCACCAAAAGCCCATGAACTTGCGAGAGAGATGCAGATTGCACCAAGCAGTCCTGCATCAAACAGCCCTATCGCAAGGAGTGTCCCCACAAGAGGATAGGTCCCCATCATGGTAGTTGAGGCCTGGGCTGCACTCGAAATTTCCATCCCGTATAACACAGTCCCGGTCACAATAACAATGAAAATCGCCACAACGACGGTGAAAACCGCCCCGAGCAATGTATCGAGTTTGCCCCAGGGAATATCCTTCTTTCCCATGCCCTTGTCAACCACGGCACTCTGCTGGAAGAAGATCATCCAGGGTGCGATCGTTGTCCCGATATTTGCCATAAGGAAGAAAATTAGCATCGCGGTGATCCCACCCGGAAAATTCGGGATAATTCCCTTCTGGAGAATACTCCCGACAGACGGGTGCACCATGAATGCGGCCGGGATGTACACCAGGTTTAAGAGACAGAAGAACATCGCCAGTTTCTCCCATGTCCAGTACCTGCCCTGCATGACCATGAACAACATGATGCCGATGACGATTATTACGGTAAATACAGGAGGGATATTAAAAATACTCAACGCTGCAGTCATCCCGATAAATTCAGTAATAAGAGTTAGCCAGTTCACCAGTGAAAGGTCAAGGAGGGAAAACCAGCCCCAGAAAGGACCAAATGCGGCAAAAATCGCCTCTGCATGCCCGTGTTTGGTTACGGCACCCAGGCGCACCGTCATCTCCTGTACATAGTACGCGACCGGCCCGAGCAGCACAAGGAACCAGATCAGTGCGTAGCCAAATTTCGCACCGGTCGCAGCATAGGTCGTGATCCCACCCGCATCGTTATCGGCGATCATCACGATAAGACCGGGCCCGGCAATAAGAAGGTAGAGTTGTAGTGCTTTAATGACCCTGCGATACTGGTAATAAAATCTTGAAACATAGTTCACAGTGGTCCCACCTATTCCTGATTGATGACTGCTCAGGGACGTCCTGTTACTCCAGTTTCATCCCTTCATCAGAGCCAGCGTTGGTTCATTTCAAATCATATCTTGTCTTGTAATTATATTAAAAGGCTATGGTTTTCAACAATAAAATATCGCTAAAATTGCCTTTTTTCAACCAGGGTGACACGCCAGGGAATTATTATAGAATTATAACCCCCATTATGGCTTAATTGGAGAATAGGCCGCTAAAAAAGATATATTTAGGTTATTGATGCCCGGATACGATGAACCGCTTCGCAAAGCTTGTCCATTGATGTCGCATATGAGAGCCGTTCCCACCCAGGGGTATTGAAGGCAGTGCCCGGAGTTACTGCAACATGCAGATTTTTCAGCCAGTTCTCCGCCAGTTCCATGTCATCCCCTTCAACGCGGATATAGGCATAAAATGCCCCGTCTGCCGGAGCAGACTCAAATCCCATCTGCGCGAGCTCGGTCATCAGGTAATCCCTCCGCCTTACAAATTCCTGCCTCATCATTTCAACGCACGACTGGTCCCCCTTAATCGCAGCAAGCCCGCCCCACATGGCAAAGCTCGTTGGGTGACTAATCGTGTGCTGCTGGACAATGGACATCCGGTTGAGAATTTTTGGTGGTGCTACTGCATAACCAAGGCGCCACCCGGTCATGGCATAGGCTTTCGAAAAACCATTTACCGTGATTGTCCGTTGTGCCATATCACTAACAGAGGCAAGCGAAATATGCTTATGGCCATACAATAATTTCTCGTAAATTTCATCTGACAAGGCGATAAGGTCATAGTCTTCGCAGGTATCCGCGATGAGCCGCAGTGATCCCTTGTCAAGCACGGAGCCGGACGGGTTGGAGGGGGAGTTGATTACAATCATCCTGGTATGTGACGTGATCCTGTCAACCAGGGAGTCATCGACCTGAAAGGTCTGCAAATTCAGCGGGTGATGGACGGGTCTTCCTCCTGCAATCTGCACACAGGGTTCGTAGCTGACCCAGGACGGATCGAGGATTATCGCTTCATCGCCATGGTCCAGGACAGCCTCCATGGCTTCGTATATGGCGTCTTTCGCTCCACAAGTAACAATAACGTCCTCTTTCCTGCAGGGGAAATGATTCTCCTTCTCGATCTTCGCAGCAATTGCCTGGTTCAGTTCAGGGAGGCCGTTACTCGGGGCATAGTGGGTCTCGCCCCTCCGGAGTGCGTCAATGCAGGCCTCTTTGATATGTCCGGGGGTATCAAAGTCCGGCTCCCCGATAGAGAGGCTGATAACATCGATCCCCGATGCCTGCATTTTCTTAGCTTCATTCGAGATCGCCATCGTGGCCGACGGAGCAATACCGGCAATCTTGCCGGATAATTCCCTCATTTTAATCTCTGGACCAGTTTTATTGCAGATTCAACGGCACGTTTTGCATAATCAATCCGGTCATTCGCCTCGAGCCTTGTCATCCCGGGCCCCGATATACCGAGTGTTACCGGTTTTCCGAATTCGAGGGAGAGGTCGATGATCTTTCTTGCCGCATGCTGCACGACGATCTCGTCATGTTGTGTAGACCCTTCGATCACACAGCCAATTGTTACCACCGCATCTACGTTTCCATCTTTTAACATCTTCTTGATGGCAAGCGGCATATCATATGCCCCGGGGACATAGATGCATTCAGATACCTCAGCCCCGAGAAACGCGGCATGTTCCCGGCCCTCGATTTCCATCATGTAGGTGATGTCGCGGTTGAATTCTGCGACCACAAATCCGAGTTTTATCGCTTTTTGCGCCATATACTTCCTCAGTTATTGTATATTTTCTGATTATTCATAAACTGTCCCAAACCGTATACCTTACTGCCGGGCAGGACCACTGTCTTCGAAACCCTGCCGCTGCCCTGTCCCGGCATCTTTTTGTAGTTCTTTCTGGTAAAGGACAAGTTTCACGGTGTTCATCGCATGCTCCCGCGTCCGGCTGGCGGCAAGCCACGCAAGTTCCGCATCATCCTTTGCCTCATCCTCGTGGACAAACACCTCGATAATATGGGTATTTGTCATCAGCTGGGCCATAATGAGCCCCTGCGAGGCCTCGTGGGCACAAAGGCGGTCTTTTTCCTTTCCACCCGGCATCCCGAGTGCCATGACAATTTCGCAGTTTTTCTCTTCGATCAGCTTCTTGCAGGCAACCGGGAGGTCCTTGATGCCCGGTACCGTCACCCGTTCGATGCTCACGCTGGCATGCTTCTTCAGCTCTTCGATGGCAATTTTACCCATATTTACTCGTGAAAAGGTGGTATCGGCTACACCGACCTTCATCCGAGCACCTCGCAGGCGGCCTGCAGGCCGTTGCCTTTTATGTTAAAACCCTGTTTCCTGAGCGCGTGTTCCGTTGCAGCAAGGGTCGCAAGGATTTCCGGGGCCCCGACCGAACCCATGTTACCGATACGGAATATCTTACCCTTCAGGTGGTCCTGCCCTCCGGCCATCTCGATTCCCATTTTCTTAACAGCTCCACGGAGATCGCTATCTTTTATGGATTCCGGGATGGCGATCGCAGTCACCGTGTTGGAATATGCATGCAGGTCATCGACATTCGGGAACAGGGTAAGGCCCCATGCCTCCGCTGCAGCCCTGACCGCCTGTGATAGCCTCTTGTGGCGCAGTACCCGGTTATTGAGCCCTTCCTCGTCAATAATCAGGCATGCTTCCCTGAGTGCGAGGAAGAGGGGAACCGCCGGTGTGTACGGGGTCTCCATTGGCGTTGAACCTGCACTTTTCCTGTACGCCGCGAGGTCGAGATAATAGGGAGGGTTCTTTGTGTACCGTTCCCAGGCACGGTTGCTGACCGAGATCGCAGATAATCCGGCCGGAGCTGCAAGGCACTTTTGTGACCCTACAAGTGCTACGTCGACGCCCCATGCATCAGACTCTACCGTGTCACCACCAATCGAGGTGATCCCGTCCATGAGGAACAGGGCATCATATTTTCCTGCCAGTTTCCCTACCGCTTCAGCCGGGTTCAGTATACCAACAGAGGTTTCGTTATGGACCAGGGTGACAACATCGGCACCGCCGCTCAGCCGCTCTTCAAGGGCAGCGAGGTCGAGCGGGGTCCCCCATGGTGAACCTATTTCCGTGGCCTTCCCATACCTGCCGGCGATTTTGAACAGGCGTTCACCGAATTTGCCGTTCACAAGGCAGGCAATTTCCCTGTCCCTGCCAAAGTTGGATACAGCCGCCTCCATTGCCGCCGTGCCGGAGCCACTAATCACAAAGAGTTCGTTTTTTGTACCGAAGCAGGTCTTAAGGACACGGGTACAGTCGGCATAGACCTGCCCGAATTCAGCCCCCCGGTGGTTGATGGCCTGGCGCATCATCGCATACCTGACCCGTTCCGGCATGGGAACAGGACCAGGCAGCATCAGGAGTGGTTCTTTTTCCATTCGTAATCAGCCCATAGTATATTAATAGAGACAAAATATAAGTTTTGATGGGATTTATGGTTGAGGTTTCCATTATTTTGGGTTCAGCATCAGACGCAAAAATTGCAGAGCGCGCTGCCGCAGTCCTCGCTGAACACAATATAAGCTATGATAGTTCTGTCATCTCCGCCCACCGGGAGCCGGAGAAGCTGGACGAATTCGTGAAAAATAGCACTTGCAAAATCTTCATCGCAATTGCGGGCCTCTCGGCGGCTCTCCCCGGTGTAATCGCATCAAGGACAAAAAAGCCGGTCATCGGAGTACCGGTAAGCGGTCCCCTGCAGGGGATGGATGCTCTGCTGTCAATCGTCCAGATGCCAAAGGGAGTTCCGGTGGCCTGTGTCGGCATTGATAATGGCGAGAATGCAGCACTGCTTGCCGTAAGGATGCTTGCATTAAAATAAAAAACATGTGTATCCTGAAAAAAATGCGATTACTCTCTTTTTTCCTTTGAGGCCGGTTCCTTTTCAAGGAGCCCTTTTACCAGTTTCATCGCGCACAGGTCTCCACACATCGAACAGGTCTCCAGTTTCCCATCACGTTCGTGGATTTTTCTTGCTACGTCACCAAAGAGACCGAGACTGAACTGGCCTTCCCAGTCCAGCCTCCTTCGGGCATCTGCCATCTGCGACTCCCGTTGCATCACTGAATCGTCTTTTCGTCTCGCTATATCGCCGATATGCGCTGCAAGGCAGGCTACCCTTGTTCCTTCAATAATATCGTCGACGTCCGGCAGGGCAAGGTGCTCGGCAGGGGTGACCATGCAGAGGAAATCGGCCCCGCTTTTACAGGCGATTGCACCCCCGATGGCAGCAACGACATGGTCATACCCTGCCCCTATATCGGTGACCAGCGGACCGAGGAGGTAGAGCGGGGCGTGATTGGTCAGCTCCTTGATTATCTTCACATTATACCCGATCTGGTTCATCGGGATATGGCCCGGTCCCTCGACCATCCGCTGCACACCATGGTCAAGGGCTTGATGTGCAAGACCTCCGAGCGTCAGGTATTCAACGGTCTTCGCCCTCCGTCCCGCGTCCTGGAGGCACCCCGGCCGCATCCCGTCACCGAGGCTGATTACCACGTCTGATTCCGCAAGGATGTCGAGGAGGTAATCATATTCCTTAAACAGCGGGTTCTCCTCTTCCCGCTGCACCATCATGGCGATGTGAAACGCTCCGCCCCGGCTGACAACCCCCATGAGCCGCGGGTCTTCCCGTAGTGCAGCAAGCGCTTCGTAATTTACACCACAGTGTAACGTGAGGAAATCTACACCATCCTTGCAATGCTGGCGAATGACATTGAATAGTATGTCTGAGTCAACATCGGCTACATTGCCGGCTTTCCGGACTGCTTCATAAACCGGGACCGTCCCTACAGGCACATCGAGGGCAAGGATCCTGTTCCGGATTTTCGGGAGGTCCCCTCCTGTTGAGAGATCCATCAGGGTATCAGCGCCGTTCTTAATCGCTGCCTCGGCTTTTCTTATTTCGAGAGCTTCGTCACACCGTTCGCCCGATGTACCGACATTCACGTTGACCTTGACACGGCACCCTTCACCAACCGCACATACCTTGTGGTTCCGGTTTGGGTTCGAGGGGATAACCACCCGACCCCTTGCAATGCTTCCTGCGAGGTCCCGGGGCGAAATTCCCTCAACCCCGGCTGCCTGCTCCACGAAAGCAGGGACTCCGTTGTGGCATTCCTGGACGAGGGTATACATAAAACACATTTGTC
>JBAXJR010000068.1:0-8101 GCA_037137755.1 Methanomicrobiales archaeon
TAAGGTTAAGGGTAATCTTTGCCATATTTTTTCCTCTTATTTTATTATCCTGCTTAACACCCGGCAGACTTTTGCAACAGAGGTCTTTCCCCCCTCAGAATTGCCAGTTCCTGCCGGGTTGTTTAGCCGGAATTATTCCTTCTTATTTCATCAGTTCTGTCAGGGGACTTGGGCCAAGTTCTTCCACGGTCTTTACGACGTCAGTAATAACCTTACCCCATTTTGCTCCTTCTGATGCAGAAACAAAGGTCATTCTTAACCTCTTGTCCTCAAGACCGATGTTTTTCAACAGGTTCTTGACAAGGAACAGCCTCTTTGCAGCCTTGTAATTACCTTCGAGGTAGTGGCAGTCACCGAAGTGGCAGCCTGAAATCAGTACCCCGTCTGCACCGTCTGTGAATGCCTTCATGATGAAGAGCGGGTCGATACGTCCCGTGCACATGACACGGACTACCCGGACATCGGGCGGGTACTGGATACGCCCGCCACCGGCGAGATCTGCACCGGCGTACGAACACCAGTTACAGAGGATCCCAATGATCTTGGGCTTAAATGCGCCTTCCTCGCGTTTTGGGGGAGCTTCATGTCCTGCCATTACTGCTCGCCTCCGAGGAGGAATGCATCAATCTGAGCAATAATCTGTGGTGTTGCAAAGTGGTTCATCCAGATTGCGCCACCAGGGCAGAATCCACCGCAGGTACCACAGCCTTTACATTTCGCTTCTGTAACCTGCATGACTTTCCTTCCGTCTTTTTCTATGAGTGCCAGTGCCGAATACGGACAAAGATTGACACACATACCGCATCCTGCGCATTTCTCATCGATACACTGGGCGAAGTACGGCTCAAGTTCAACGTGGCCGGTATGGATCGGGATACTTGCGGCTGATGCAGCGCCTTCTGCTGAAGCAACCGTGTCAGGGATATCCTTTGGTCCCTGGCATGCCCCTGCAAGGAAAACACCGGCTGTGGTGGTACCACACGGGTTCAGTTTCGGGTGTGCTTCAAGGAGCCATCCGTCCATCGAACAGGACACCCCGAAGAGTTTCCTGGTCCTGTTCGTGTCGGCTGCGGGCTGTACTGCTGCAGCAAGCACGACAAGGTCTACTTCGAGTTTCATCGGCCGGTCAAGCAGGGTGTCATCTGCAAACACCATGAGGTTCTTTGATACTGGGTCTTCGAGAATGTTCGAGACACGGCCACGGATGAACTTTGCACCCTCGTCCTGGATACGGTAATAGAACTCTTCGTACATCTTACCGAAGGACCGGATATCCATGTAGAAGATATAGGGCTGGCAACCGGGCATCTTTTCAATGAGCTGGTGGGCATGTTTCAGTGAATACATGCAGCAGAACCTTGAACAATACGGCTTGCCGATCCCGGTATTATCTCTTGAACCTGCACAGAGGAGGAACGCGACCTTCTTTGGTGCGACCCCGTCACTCGGGCGGACCATGTGGCCGCCAGTCGGACCTGATGCGCATATCAGGCGTTCGAACTCAAGGCTGGTTATGACGTTTTCATATCTCTTGTAGCCCCACTCGGTCTTGTTCTCGATTGGGAAGATATCATACCCTGTTGCAAGAATTGCTGTACCTACCTTCACCTTGACGAATTCGTCTTCCTGGTCGAGGTCGATAGCCCTCTTTTCAGTACCGCATACCGTGACACAGATCCCACACTTGATACAGGACTCTTTGTCAATGGTGTAAATCAGCGGAACGACCTGCGGGTGCTGGATATAGATCGCCTTTCGTGGCTTCATTCCCTCTTCGAAGGTGTTAGGCTGGATGACAGGGCATGCAGTTTCACAGTCACCACAACCGTTGCAGCCGCCACCGACAAAACCCTTTGCCTCCGCTTCCTTGGGCGTCAGTACTCCACGTGCTTTCTTCCTGATGGTGACATCGAAGTTACCGATGTACCCTTCTACGGATTCAACATCGCAATAGGTCATGAGCTCGATATTCTCGCTCCTTCCGACATCCACCATTTTTGGGGTAAGGATACACTGTGAACAGTCGAGTGTCGGGAACGTCTTGTCGAGCTGGGACATGCGACCGCCGATAGTCGGGGTCTTCTCAATGAGGTAGGTCTTGATACCGGCGTTTGCCAGGTCGAGAGCAGCCTGCATTCCTGCAACACCTGCACCGACGACCATTGCGGCCCTCTCAACGGGAACACTCTTCGGGAAGAGGTCTTCAAGGAGCGATGCCTTTGCAACAGCTATGCGGACAGCGTCCTTTGCTTTGTCTGTTGCCCCTTCCTGGTCATGCATATGCACCCATGAGTTCTGCTCGCGGATGTTTGCCATCTCGAACTTGAACGGGTTGAGGCCACCTTCCTTGGTTGCCGTCCTGAACGTTGGTTCGTGGAGACGTGGTGAGCATGCAGCGACGACGACACCGGTGAGTTTGTTTTCATGGATTGCCTTGTCAATCACGGCCTGCCCGGGCATCGAACACATGTACTTGTAGTTGTCAACATAGGCGACATTCGGAATGGTTTTTGCATAATCCTGTACCGCGTTGATATCCATTGAACCGGCAATGTTTGTACCACAGTGGCAGATGAAAACCCCAATCCGTGCCTCTTTTGCCTTTGCGGGCTGTTCACCGATTGCGAGTTTTGCTGGTGCCTGCTTCGTTGCTGTAGCGGTGGTCTCTTTCTTGGACGCTGTTTCTTTCTTGGTTTTTCTTTCAGCCATGTTTTCAGTACCTCCTTTACAGCACCTTCTGCAGGAACGGTTCGCAGCTGATCGCATGGAGATCAAGTGCAAGGTCCTGAGGACTCATTCCCTGTGCCAGTCCGAGTAGCTCACAATAGTGAAGCACCGGCAGGTTGTATTTGACACCGAACTTCTCTTCGATTTCAATCTGGCCGCGGTCGAACTGTAACTGACAGAACGGGCAGATATCGGTGAGGGCGTCAACCCCTACTTCCTGCAGGTTGATCAGTTTCTCGTTGGCGATATCGAGAGCATGGACAATATCGTAGCCTCGTACACCGCCACCGGCACCGCAACACTGCATTTTCTGACGGTATTCTACCGGGGTTGCACCAAGGGCACCAACCAGTTCTTCCATCCAGGTCGGTGATTCGGTGTTCAGTATCTCCGTCGCTTCAAATTCACGGTCTTTCCGTGGCTTGATGAGGTGACACCCATAGTGGACAGCAATCCGTGCACCCTTCAGCGGGTTTGTAACGCTGTCCCTGACCTTGTCCACACCAACGATGTTCTTGTCATAGAGGAGTTCTGCAAGGTGATAGACATTGATCGAGCCTTTATATTCCATATCGATGGTCTTCAGCACCTCGTTTACCCCGTCACGGAGTTCATCATTGTGTTTCAGCTTGTGGTTCACTTCCCAGATTGACTTGTAACAACCGTTGCAGAGCAGGGCAATGTCCATTTTCATCTGTTCGGCGAGCACGAGGTTACGTGCTGCCATCGCATACCAGACATTTAAGTCGATAGAACCGAATGCACCTGGTGCAGGACAGCAGCTTGCGCCCTTCAGAGGTACAAGTTCGATACCGAGTTTCCTGCTGGTCTTGATTGCAGCC
The DNA here is from genome assembly GCA_037137755.1 of Methanomicrobiales archaeon. GTDB lineage: Archaea > Halobacteriota > Methanomicrobia > Methanomicrobiales > Methanospirillaceae > CAIKOD01. The sequence goes on from JBAXJR010000068.1 coordinate 3,570, forward strand.
GCTTCGGAACCGGGGTACCGGTTGGGGGCAATGCAGCCGAGATAAAATGCGTATTTATGTTTTGCTTCCATGATTGCTTACCCCTCCCTTTCCTTTACGATCCTGTCGGCATTCGCCTTGAGTTTGTAGTAGTCCAGGATCTTCTGTATACCGGGTATGAATTCCTTATAGGTGTGTGTTGTCGGTGGATCTGCATCCATTCCCAGTTTCACACGGGCTGCACGGTTTACATCGTTATTTGGCACACCATGACCCGTGGTATAAATTGCCTGAACGGTCTTTAAGAAATTGACCGGGATGATATCACGTTTAAAAGCGAGATTTCTCATCGCCATGATGACATCAGTTGGTGCAATATCACGCGGGCAGCGGTCAGTGCAGCTGTAACAGGTCGTGCAGAGCCAGAGGTCCGGGTCAGTCAGGGCTTCGGTCTCAAGACCGAGCACAACACGCCGGACAAATTTCCTGATCCGGTATGAGCTGCGGGGAGCTGACGGACAGGAGGCGGTGCAAGTACCACACTGGTAGCACATATGGGGTATTGACATCGAAATTTTCTCTACCGAATCCGTGAATTCAGGATGAGCATCATCCCCATACATATACCGGTCACGGAGTTTTGCTTCCAATGCTTCAGGGTATCCTTTTATTTTTGCCATACCTGTTACCTCACGCCTTCTCCATCATTTTCAGGTTAACCTGGGCCTGGATATCTTCCTTAACTTTAGATGTCCGCTTCTCGAAGAGTTTTGCCTTGATCTTCTTGAAGAGCTCAGTTTCCTCGCCTTTTATCCGGATTCCGTCCCTCTTGAGAACAATAATGTCCTCACCAGGGCATGCATTGACACATGCACCGCAGAGGATACAGAAATCCTTGTTAACCGCGATTGTGGACTCGATCTGGCCTTTCATGTCAGCTGCTGCCTTTGGGGTTGGCAGGTAGATGGCATTTGCAGGGCAGATGTCCACGCAGGTCGAGCAACCGCCGGGACATTTTGTTGCATTAAACTCAATATCGCCCGAAAAGATCTTCTCAATCTTGATGGCTTCAGTCGGGCAGTTCGTTGAACACCATGTACAGGTGCAGCACTGCTTCTTGTCGATGTTGACTTCACCGGCCATCTTGTCGCTGACAACCTCGCGTTCTACCGTGATGCACTCTTCCGGACAGAGTTCAACACAGACTTTACATGCATCGCACTTTGCCTCGTCCCACACAACTTCCCCTTCAACTTTGCCGCTTTCGGCAGTGAACGGCTTGTGCTTCACAACGATTGCCGGGCAGACTGCCCCGCATATTCCACAAAGTGTGCATTTCTCGTCATCGACCTTGAATGTGGTCTTGCTCTTCAATGCAACCTGCCGTTCATTGGCTGCTGCATCAACGCCCTCATATACCGGGACGTCACGAAGAATCGCGTCCCTTGGGCAGACCTCATCGCAGATAGTGCATTTAACGCATTTTTCCTGGTCGATATCTGCTGTTATGTCATACTGTGGGAACCCTTCCTTTTCGATAATCGGGAGTCTCTCTTCACCGTCGACTTTCAGGGTAAGTGCATTAAACGGGCACATTATGACGCAAACGCCACAATAAACGCATTTCTGCTCGTCAATATCTACTGGTGCAGCATAGTCAACCGCACCCCGTCTTACAGCCCCCACAAGTCCGAGGACGATCGCCTCTTCAGGACAGGCATCAACACAAACGCCACACCCTGTACAGACCTCCGAATTCAGGATCAGGGTATTCGTGTTCTGCAGAAGTTTCTGCGAGTTCACGAAATTGACTCCATCCCGTACCTTGGAGAATTTAGGAAACAATGTCATGTATTTTACTCACTCCGTTCACTCATTGTACTTTAGCCATCCCTGTGTTCCAGGGTCCGGCCAGTCTGATAACATCATGTGGACAAGCTTCGACACATACGCCACAACCGGCGCAAAGTTCTGCCTTGAAATCAAGGACTATGGATTTTCCATCCTTGACCCTGTAGATCTTATCTTTGGTAACTGGATCTACGGTATGCAGCTCCAATGCGTCAACCGGGCATGCCACCACACAATTGTTACAGCCGGTACAATGCTCCATGTTAATATGCACTGCAAATGCCATTCTTAATCACGCACCAGCTCGATCGATCATTAAAATCGATATAAAAAAAGTTGTAAAATAAGATAGATAAACTCTTCTGAATTGCTACGGGCATTTATTGCATGTTTATTCCGGTCATTAATGTATAGCTATTAACTGTTAATGAAATAAAGTGTACATCCTTACATCAAGAGGAAACAATTTGTGCGCTTTTTAGCAGGATTTTTCAGTTTTCCCCGAAATAGGAGGCAAATCGGGTGTAATAAATTGTTCCGCTGTGACGGTCACCCCGGATCGCAAATTCGAGCGGAATTATAAGGATATTTTTTTATTTACCCGGGGTTGAAATCGAGAAATGTAAATATCACGGATGGCAGATATCTTGGGATCCTGGCTACCATTAATTTCTCCACATTATTCAGGTATTCAGCCATGCCAAAAATCGGGGCGAAATCCGGGGCTTTTGGTGACCTGAAAACGGGGTCGATCGCACCTTCCCGGGTTTAATCCGAAGAGAATGAATTCATGGCCCTTCTAGTAAAATATACTCCCTGATAATCGTCCCGTTTACCGATCGAAGGGTGGAAAAAAAAATCCCCCCCAATGTCCTGTTTTTTCTGAATATAAAGGCTGGATTGTTATTAGTTCAGTTTTAAGGTGGCTATGTCTTTTGGTGCCCGGGTGAACTATCCCGGGACTTCATTCTCCTTAATGTTCGACCTGGATCAGGTCCGGTGAAACATCACCTGAAAAATTCATCTCTGCAAAATCACCTGTTGTGGGGGCAGACATGGAAAAATCCGGGGTCTGGTCAATTATCACCATCACCGGGGTATCAGGCGGGGTAAAATCCAGGATATGTCCGCCGCTCTTCCTGTCTGATGAAATATAGTGGAGGTGATACCCGGGCATATTGACACCCTTCATAAATACAGGAAGATAGAACCCCACAATGGTCCCCGATGTATTCTCCAGCCTGGTAACAACCTGGTGTGTGGCTGCCTCGGTGAGCGGAGGATATGGCTTTTCCTGCCTTGGAATAGCCCGGACAACCATTTCAGGGAATTTAGCGTCAGCCCTGATCGCATATATCAGGTTTTTCGAAGGCAGTCCTTTATCAATCCCGCTTGTGAAGGTGGAGAAATTCCTGCTCCCGCTGACAAGGATAGTTGAATCGTTGTCAAAAAATGTAACGGATGCGAACGATATCATCACCAATGGGTCAACCCTGGAGATCGTACCATCTGACGTTGCCTTGAAGTACTGGCCATCAACGGCTATCAGCTCTCCATCAAGTGCCTCGAATGTCCCGATACCGAAATCCCCGTGCTTTTCTATTACGCCCGCAGCTTGCACACCCTCATATGCACCCAAGGTCCAGGGCATCAATCGTCGAGACCTGGTACAGGATATCACGTTCCCCGGGAGTTTTGGCAGGAACAGGTGCCGGATTTTTGCCCGCTTCGCTCAAAATAATTCCTCCTGCAATTACCAGGATAACAACCGCTGCAGCAAAGATGGCAACGAGATGATGTGCCAGTCCATTATTTTCGCCTGTTTCATACCGGTCTCCCGTTGATTTCTGGTCTCCTGCCATCAATTCACGATCCGCGAAATATTTGTACTGGTGATTAGTCATTCGTGGCCTGCAATAATAGTTGGCGGGCCCGGGGCTTAACTTAGAAATCCTTGTTTTATACCGGACGGGTGATATTCGACCAACCCTGGCCTTGTATGGCTTTCCCACACTTGTTTCGTCTCCTGTGAACCCGGGCAGGGTGCAATCTGCCGCCTCGTTTATGTATAGCAACATATGGTTTACATTAAGCGTGACGTTACTATTAGGGTACAGGTATGATACCGGAATAATAATGCCTGTAAACAAAAAATGAGCATAATTTGTGATTATTTTGGGGTAATCCAAGTGTTATTTGTTGTCAGGGAAACGAGGTTATTTGCCTGGTCAGAAGTATTCCCCTGTTTTTGTCCTTTGTCCCTCCGGAAACAATTTTCCCCCGGGACGTTATTGCAGCTCACGTCGACCATTTTGAAAACCACTTAGAAAATTTATTCTATCACGGCCATGGTACATTCTTTGTCCGAGGTATTTTGATATGGAAATTAACGGTGTAAAGATAGACAACACATTTGCAGAAGCCTTTCCCGCATGGGTCACCTCTGTAATCATTACCGCCGCAACGAAGGAACTCGCATACAGTTCAGCAGTCGAAGCGACCGGCTTTGGGACATCGGTTATCGCGTGTCCGGCAGAAGCAGGCATTGACCAGTATGTCCCCCCGCAGAAGACCCCTGACGGCAGGCCGGGATATCGTATTCTCATTGTCCACCCAAGCAAGAAAAAATTAAAAGAGCAGCTGATTGAGCGTATCGCAGAGTGTGTGCTTACCGCACCAACCACCGCCGCGTTTAACGGTAT
>JBAXJR010000069.1:0-7422 GCA_037137755.1 Methanomicrobiales archaeon
GAATCCACCACTGCCTCCCTGCGATGGGGGAGAGAATGCCATGATGGGGATAAACGCCCCGTGCATCAGTCCTAGCGGCACTCCGGCTTCCGGGATATGGACATTCAACTCTTTCATTGCCGTTTCAACGTGCTTCCCGACCCCGAGTGCAGTCCCGTATACCAGCCAGTCCCCCCACTGGGAGATATCGGACGGAGAATACTGTTTGATCAATGCGAGGTCAGACAGGAAATACGCAAATGCGTCCCACTCCAGCTTTTCTTTATACTTGTCGTCTTTCCAGTGCCCGAACAGCGTTGACGGATAGGCAAACGCAATTCCTGCAAGAACAACCACCCCGCCCCAGAGGAATGCTGCAGGGACCAGGATAGGGATGAGCACCGGGGATATAATGAGGAGAAGGACCGAGATTGCGAGGAATCCCGCCCCAACTAATGCAACGGGAATAATGTGATCGCGGCCGTCGACGATATATTCGTTTATCAGTTTCGGGTCGACACGCTTCGTCACATCAGATAATTCCCGCTGGTATTGCAGGATCTTTGACTGGGAGCCTGTGCTGGACTTTGCCTGTTTGGCCAGCTCCTGGATGACCCCCGTATCCACAATCCCGTCTTTGGCAATATCCTGTAAAAATCCAAGAACCCGCTGTTCATAGACATCATCTGGTACCTTTCCGAGCAGAGCGATGGTAACCCCCTTGTCACCTTCCTTCTCGGTAATCCGGATAATACCCCTGCGATGAAGGTCTATCAGGGTGGCGTAGTAACCGTCCTCATCAAATGTCATCGCATCCCCCTTGAACAGGAGGTTCACAATCCACGGTTTTTTTGCCGGGTCGGGTACGAAACTCAGGTATTTTGGAACAGTAAATGGTTTCTCTCTCCCGTACCGGTAGAATATCCCGATAAAAACAAACGGTGTGAGCACCAGTGCAGCGATCCCGAGGGCCCGGAGCACTTCGGCAAGCGGGTAGGGGATACTGTTGTACCATGGATTTGCAGCACGCGTCTTCCCTGCAACGTCCTCTACATATACCGGGAAACCATCCATCGCCTGGACTGCGTCGTTCGAGAGGAGGAGTTCAATGCCAACAGTCTCGTCAGCTGCCGCAGACCCGATTACCAGGATCTGGTCCCCGCTTTTCTCCACCTTCAGGTGTGCCGGGTGGGGGTATACTTCCTTCACGTAGCGGGCGGGAATAACAATCTTAATGTCCCGGTAAGGGATGTGCTGGTCGACCAGCTTGAGGTTCAGGTGTGCATCAGATCCATCATATTCCAGCGGTGGATGCACTACTACGACTGTTTCGAGTGTGTAGGTCCCCGCGTTGAAATAGGATGGCTGGAATGCCCCCATCTCATTGAGTACAGCGAGTTGCTGGATCTTTCCCTTCTGTGCCGTGTCCCCACCGTTTCCGACAATTATCACATTGGAACCGGCATCCTTCACATACCCGGTAGTCCCAGGGGGATTTGTCAGGCTCACAAATTCAATATACGGTTTATCTGACGGAATTGTCAGGAGAGGTGCCTCCCAGAACCGGTACAGCATCCGGTATTGACCGCTGTTTTTTGCAATATAATCGTAATGCTCTTCCAGGGTGCCGTTTTCGTGCAGAACTGCATCGTAGTGGCCGACCACAAGGTCACCCTCAATCAGCCCCGGTAGCGCACCAGCAACGAGGATCAACCCTGCTGCTACCAGTAACGAGATAATGACGAGGGATACGATCTGCTTCAGCTCGCTCATGTGTCTTCAACCTTAGAACTCGATCTTCGGGGGCGTATTGATCTGTTCTTCAAACTGCAGGTAGTCCAGTTTTTTCATACTGATCATCCGTGCAACGAAGCTTGACGGTATCGTATCACACAGGATATTGAACTGCTGGGAGATGTTGTTGTAAGTATACCGCTGGCGGGCGATCTCATCTTCAATGCTTTTGATCGCTTCCTGCAGGTTCAGTACCGTTGTACTGGTTTTTAAGTCAGGGTAATTCTCGGCGACAGCAATGAGCCTTCCTAAAAGGGACCGGGATTCCTGCTCGATCTTATTCAGGTCCCCGGGGCCGGCGGTACCCACGCTGGCCCTCATGGCAGTTACTTTCGTCAGTGTCTCCTGTTCGAACTTTGCATAACTTTTAACGGCCCCGAGGAGCTGGTCGATCATGTCGAGCCGTTTCTTCATCGCTACCCTTATCTGACCTAAGGTCGCCTCTGATGAATTTTTAAGAGTGTACAGGCGGTTATAGATCCCTACAAAGTAGAGGACCAGGACCACGAGGACAAGGACTATTATTCCCCCGACAATCCAGGGTATCAATCCTTCAAGCATTTTTTGATCACCAGTGTATGATTGAGAAGGTATTACGTTTAAATTCATTGGGAGGAACAGCAAATTACATAGTTCCATTCATCGAGGAAAAAGGATATGGCGGTAGATTCCCGCTTTCTGCAGTTTATTCGACAATGATTGTCCCGACGACCCGTAATTTTCCACCCTCAAGATAGTGGAGGACCGCACGGGCTCCGGGGGGATACACCAGTTCTTTTTCGGTCTTTAAGGTCAGCTCAGGGCGGTGCCAGTCACCGGCATTATTGACATAGGCGACCCTGGAGGGCAGGAACTGCATCCATTGCCCGATATAAAGGACCATCCCCTCTTTTAACGCTGCAGGCCAGTATTTTATCAGTTCCGCACGGCCGTGGATTGTTGAAGAGGATACCAGGGCTGGGTCCTTCGACAGGACATAACCGCGTTCAAGGTCTTCTGCTTCCACGCCTTTCAGTGCGAACCCAATGCGGTCTCCCGGGTATGCGATGTCAGCATCGGCATCGTGCTTCTGAATTGAACGGACGAGTGCCATGTGCTTTGTTGGGAGCACATGGAGGTTATCATGACGCCTGATAACCCCGTTTACAACACACCCGAGTGCGACCGTCCCGATCCCTTTTACCGGGAACGAGTGATCAACGGGCATCGCACCCGGGGGTGATGTTGCAGTAGGGGGTTTCTCCTCGATCTTTGCTGCTTCATCGAGAAGGTACTCACGGAGTCGCATACGGTCATCCTCGAAGAGTTCATAGCCCCCGACAACGGTGTCTTTAATCAGGGGAGCGACCTGCTCCGGGGTGATGTAGTTCCGCAATATCAGGATCCCATTGGAGAGCCCGGCACAATTGAGCATGAGGACAGATTCCCCGAACTGGGAGTTGATCTCATCCACCACCAGGACCGCCTTTTGTGCCATCGAGATGGCATAAAACAACGAAGACAGTTTCTCAGGGTACCTGCTTGGTTCAAGAATGGTGACCGTGACCTCTTCCTTTTTCAGGTTAAAAAACGTGATATCGCTGATAGTCCCGATCTTTCCGAGTTCTTTTGAATAGTCAGGTGACCCGATAACCGCCACATTCAGGTTAGACATTGCTTACAACGTACGGTTCTTATGGAGATAGGTTTTATCCAAGGAGTCCGCTTAACAAACAGGACAGGTGCTTCTACCTGTCAGCCACAAAATAAGAGAAATGGGATAATTGCCAGGCAGGGCATCGTATGTCAGTTCAGCAACGCGGGGACTTCATCGCAGCTGGCAGGTCTGATGGGTTCCTGACCACGATTGAGGACTGTTCAAGCATCAGGTTCACAAGCTCGTGGTGGCCGGCAATACGAAAATCTGTCCGCACTGCATAGACCGGAATTCCCAGCCGGTATGCATACCCCATCTCCCAGGATGTCCCCGAGTCTGCATCTGCACCATCAATAACTGCAACGAGGATATCGGTTGAATCGAGTGCTTTGATATGACTGTCAAATATGTGTTTATGTTCCTCCCCGTCCCTGTAATGGTTATCATCGCCCACGTCCTGGGGGAGATAGACCTGGAAAAAATGGCTGGTGAGGAGGTCGGATATCACCAGATTGAACGCTTTTTCCGCTTCTGAGAAGAGGGGGGCTGCTAGGTAAACGTTATACCTGGCGAATTCCGAGACATCGATTACCTTTATTTCCGGAAACCGGTCAAGAAATACACCTCTGCCCGATCTCTTTGTAGGGGAACCATCAACACTGCCGTAGTGAGTTGAAGTGGTACCACAGGTGGGGGATGAATTGACACCAACGATACAAAGAGGTGGCCCCCTGGTCCGGATCATGTCGCGGACTTCGGTTTCGAGTTTTGCGATGAGATCGAAGAACCCGGGTGTATTCAGCCGTTCAAGAAATGTCCCGGGCAACCGGTCCCGCCCGAGATACAATGTTTCAGGGCAGGGGAGGTTAACCACATCTATCCCAAAATGCTCACATCTTGCCCTTGCGCGGCTGAAAAGGTAGAGGTCTGCCTCGCTGGTGATCCCCTTTACCCGTAATGAAGGAGCCGTTATGCAGGGGCACATCAACACATACATTGATAGAATGTAGACTCTCACAAAACATAGATGATTCCTCTCTATGCCTACCGGGACAACAGCTGTGACCCGAGAAAATGCACGGTCAAAAAACTTGAGCGGCGGGGCATGGTAACATTATTCAACAAAATATCACAGATACCAAAAAATACACTTCTTCTTGACCCGACAGCGGAACAGGCACTCTCACCTGCGGATTCCCCGGTACATTCGGTCACAGCCCTTGATTGTTCCTGGGAGGTGCTTGACACCGGCGCGGTATCAGGCTGGCGGCTGAAAAGAGCACTTCCTTTCCTGTTGGCGGCAAACCCGGTTAATTTCGGACGGCCATGGAGACTGAATTCCGTGGAGGCATTTGCAGCCACCCTGGTGATTCTCGGCGAGCCCGGGCAGGCAAAAGGGTTACTCGGTTGTTTCGGATGGGGAATGCGATTTCTCGAGGTAAATGAAGAACCGCTCCGGTTATACGCTGCAGCAAAAGACAGCACTGAGGTTATAGAAATTCAATCCGGATACCTGGAAGATTAGATGGGGAAAATAAATTCAGATACCAAATGAAAAGGTCAGGTATCTGCTTCATTGCAGCCGAATTCGTAATTTATTTTCCTCAGAATAAGTCCCTGAACTAGTAACGCAACACCAAGGATACAGGCGAAAACTCCCCAGAGTCTCAACAATAACACTGCAGCAATCGTCGGGTACAGAATCAAATAAACAGCGATAACAAGTGGGATAAAACCAAGAAGAACTATGAGGACCCGTGTTTTTGTTTCTAAAAACGAGATTGTCCCGTAAATCACCATCAGTAATCCCACCAGGAGGGCTATTCCGGCGATGAGATAGATCGCGAGAGCCGTAACAATGTCAGGGTAATAGATCGAGGCCAACCCGATAACTATGAGGATTCCTCCTAAAAATAAAAGGGGGACCCATTGAAACCGTAATCCTGCTACAAACACCCCTGCCACAATCAGGAGAATCCCAAGAAGCAGAGCAATGACACTAAAAAGAATGAGAAGAACGCTCATAACCTGCTGGGTCAGGGCAAGGCAGATGATTCCAAGGAGCAGGAATAATACCCCAGACAGAGTATATCCCTGCCACCTTGCAGGAATCCGGCATATTTCGAGCATGAAAGAGCACCAATATGAAGACTCGACGTAGTCCCTGTTAAATGCATGGATATTGAGTTCCTCTTCTCTCAGGGTTTTATGGAGGGATCGGGGAATTTTTATGGTTTTCCGGGAAAATCCCGGATTTTCAGGGTTATTAAAAAAGTTATGTTAAAGATGGGGTGATAATTGACGGGTAATCCCTTTAGCCCGCAATTTGTTTTGTGGACACATAGGTCCTGTTCGCTACAATCGTATTGTAATTACCCAAAATAGCAGGTTTTAAACCTTTTCTGGCAGAATCGGTTGAAACATTACCAACCAGTGAAAAAATCGTGATCCCCTGGCTTTTTGGATTGGTCAGGAACCGGGATTCTGCAGTATTCAGCACGCCCGTTGAAAACGGGGCCATGCTGTGGGGCCCGTTGAAATCACTTATTCCGGCAGTATTCATACCCAAGGCACCATTCCGGAGATAGATGGATTCATTCCTGGCCGGCAGTGTAACGAACCGCTGCGATGTGACGGGAAGCAATGTTGTGTTTTTGAAACTCCCTTTAAGCGATACAAATGAATTACTTCCTTTTAGTGTGTTGACAGGCAGGACTTTAACTGCCTGTTTCATCTGATCGGATACCTGAATGATTTCCCAGTACGTATCCCCGAATACGATTCCCCTGGATTTTTCGGTTGCGTACCTGCTCATGCGGGCGGTCAGGTTGCATGTCGTATTTGAGCAGGGGGCGATAATCGTGAAGTTGAAGGTATACTGGTCCCCATGGAAAATCTCCACACCGGGCTCAAGCTGTACATGTTGGGGGATGATTGTAAAACCACAATTGGATTGTGGTATTAATACCACCCCTTTCAGGCGGGTCCAGGACGCAGTTCCGTTGTTCTCAAACGTAATCGATACATTTCTCGATTCACATGGTTCCATATAGCCCGGTACCGTGTCGCTGATGTATTTACTATCCCAGATCTCATTATCAGGGAACGGTGGGAAGGGGCTTATGTAACCCGGATATGGGATTAGAGGATTTGGCGGTACAGGGGGTTTTGGAGGATTTGGCGGTACAGGGGGTTTTGGAGTGTAGTTCGTTAGTGGTAACTCATCAATATTGTCCTGGTCAATACGGAAGGGGAATTCCGTAAATCCATCGCTCCGGTTCGCTGTTATTTGTGACCATCCCTGCCCGTTGGGCTGTGCCCAGTAATTGCCACCGAGGTATGGGCCTCCATAGATGTTCGTGTATGGATCGGACTTCGAAATATTCCAGCGGTTTCCAAGGTTCGAACCGTCAAGTTTGACATTCGCATTGTTGTTGAACCAGTTATTGTAAACCAGATTATTTCCGGACCCGTTGTAGTAGATGCCGTATTGACCACTGTTCACGACCGTGTTATTGGCAATCGTATTGAAGTATGATGAATTCAGCGTAATCCCGCTGCCAAGGTTATCGCGTACCGTGTTGTGGTCCAGGAGGGTATTGTTAGAGTTGGTAAGCTGGATGCCGTTCTGTCGGTTTTCGCATACCGTGTTGTTTACTAAATCGTTCCAGTCTGAACCATTGATTGCAATACCATTCCACCAGTTACCACACACCCTGTTTTCGGTGATGTTGTTCCCATCGCTCGACTGGTTCAGGAATATCCCATTCTGGTGGTTGAACTGGGCACTGTTATTTAACACGGAATTATTGGACGAGTTATTGAGCGAGATACCGTTGCCCAGGTTGTTGTTCGCCGTGTTGTTGAACAGGGTGTTCCAGCTCGAACTGGTTAGGTTAATGCCACTTAACAGGTTGTTATAGGCCACGTTCCCTTCCAGGTTATTGTGATCTGAACTGTTCAGCAGGATTCCGTCCTGGTGATTGTACCGGGCAGTGTTGTTGAACACTACA
>JBAXJR010000070.1:0-7373 GCA_037137755.1 Methanomicrobiales archaeon
ATATTGCCGATACCGGGATTTACCTCTACACCACGAACCTCTACAACGCGGATGCCTACTGGTTCGACAAGAAACTGTCTTATGTCCCGGATTCAACCGGAATATCCGCACCAACCGCAGCAAAATGGTCTAAAAATGGCGACTACATTGCTGCAGCAAGTACCCCCTCCGATCCGACTGCCTTCAACCCCGGAGAGACGATGTGGGATCGCTGGTACAACTGGGGGAACCCCAAAGTTTCAACCTCCTGGCCGGTCATGCCCTCCGGTTACCCGAAAGCGACTTCATTTGCCCCGAAAATACCCCAATCACTGGTGCAGACCGCCTCGCAGTTCGGGATCTCACCCACCTCCTCGATGTACAACATGTGGCTCCCGATGGCAGGTTATACGCTGTCATTCGGAAGGGACCCTAAATATGTCGAACTCTCTGAACGAGCCCTTGATTACGCCCCGAACGGCGGGTTCTGCAATACTTCAGACCCGGCAGGAGTACCCTACCTGACGGTGGTCAACCAGCAGCGTGCACTTGTCGGGATCAGGGACAAGTCGGCCCAGAATATTCCCGTTTCCCCTTCCCGGTGGTACTGGAATACCATCCAGTCCTCGCGGAACACCGCCCCTGGCCAGTACCCGTATGACCTCGGGACCTGGTGGAATACTATGAAGAACCAGATCGATGATTCCACGAGCCCGTCGGAAGTCATGAACTGGTTCTGGGCGATCGATGCATACGGGACACCTGACTTTTCATATTTCGGGTATTCTGCCGATGCTGCATCCAAAGGTCTTTCGCAGCCGCTCTGTGCAGCGTTTATCTCGCCCGATAACCAGGTGACCTTCGTTGCATGGAACCCTCACCAGGAACCCTTGACGGTAAACTGGTGGAAAGTTGGCACACAGGCCGGAGCAGGGGGGGCCCTTGCCCAGGACCTCGTGGTACCACCCGGGTGGTATGCAACGGCAGGGACGGCGCCACCGACCAATGCAACGCTTGTCGTGAACGTGGCCGCACCGGCAAAAACAGGGCCCGGCAGCACGGTAACATTTAATGTCAACGTTTCTGCGACCGGCTCAGCCCCGGTTTCGGGGGTGGTCGTGTCCGATTACCTCCCATACACGATGACATACCTTTCGAGTAGTCCTGCCGGGATTGTTACCGGAAATGCGGTGAGCTGGAATACCGGGACGCTTACACCAGGGGAAACACGCAGTTACCAGGTGACAGGAACATTCCCTGCCACGGCAAACGGCGTCTATACCGATGTTGCCGAGGCTGCAGGATTAGCTTCAGGTAATATATCCGTAAAAGGCAACCGTATCCTGCCCATCCAGGTCGCGGGAGGTCCCTCGATCAATTTTACCGTTACTGCCAACAGGACAACCGTTGCACCAGGGGGACTCCTCACGTACAGCATACTCATCAACAACAACGGGACGCAGGACCTTGTCGGTGTGGCTGCCTATGATGTGCCTCCACAGGGTTCGACTTTCATCAGTTCGAATTATCCTCCGCAGAATATCGCACCGAGCCGTTATGTCTGGACTCCCAGCACATTGCCGGCCGGTGGCTCACTTCCGATCGGAAGCACGATGACGATCAATGTAACTATCAGGGTAAGCCCCACCGCTTCAGGGAATATTGTCGATACAGCCGGGGGTGGCGGTGCGGTCCCGAATAAATATATTACCGGGGAAGGTTCCCTGACAACGGTGGTGAAGAAATGAAAATTCTACCCATTAATGCCGGAATCGTTGCCCTTGCCATTGTGCTCTGTGTATTCGTAATGCCGGGGTTTGCAGACAATCCCGGGTTATTATGGCAGAAGTCCCTCGGAGGCTCCGGTGAAGATAACGCATTCTCAATCCAGCCAACCGATGACGGTGGGTATATCGTTGTCGGTGACACCATGTCGAGTAACGGGGATATCACCTATTCACACGGCATGATGGATGTATGGGTGGTAAAACTTAACGCCACCGGAGGGAAGGAATGGCAAAAAACCATCGGTGGTTCGATGGATGATGACGTAACCTGTATAGAGCGGCTGAGTGATGGTACGTTCCTGTTATCGGGATACACGTGGTCAAATGACGGAGAGTTTTCCGATAACACGAAGCCTTATGCGATCTGGAATATCCAGATCGATGCTTCCGGGCATATACTCTGGGAACGGTGCTACCCCGGAAGAAGCTCGAGCTTTGTCAATGACGGAAAAGAGACCCCGGATGGCGGCATGATCATGATTGGCCAGGCATACCGTGATCCCACAATCCCTGATTACCGTGGGGGCTATGATGTACTGGTAGTCAAATCCGATATGAACGGCACGATTACATGGGAGAAATTACTCGGCGGGACAGGCGATGATTTTGGTGACAACATCCTGCCAGTCCCGGGTGGCGGGTACATCGCCATCGGGTATACGAATTCCAATAACGGGGATATTTCCGGGAACCATGGTTCATACGATGCCTGGTTGTTCAGGCTCGATGATGCCGGTACACTGCTCTGGCAGAAATGTCTTGGCGGGAGCCTCTACGATGAAGGCAGGGAGATTGTTGTCACCCCGGAAGGAGAGTATGCAGTAATGGGATTCACCAACTCCAACGACGGGGATGTCCACGGGAATCACGGATCGTTCGACTACTGGTGGGTAAAGATCTCCACGAACGGGAGTATCATCAACCAGAAATGCTTCGGCGGATCAGATTATGACAACGCATACGACCTGGAACGTACCCCTGACGCGAACTATGTTGCGTTCGGGGTATCGTATTCAAAAGACGGGGATGTAACGGGTAACCATGGAGACGGGGATTACTGGGTCATGGAATTTGATAAGAACGGATCGGCTATCTGGCAGAATTCCCTGGGGGGCCCGGGTCTCGACCAGGGCCAGTGCATCAAGCCGGACCTGTCAGGAAAAGGCATGTTCTCGTTGACGGGATACTCGTACGCAAATGGTGGGGATGTTTCCGGGAACCATGGCTTTGCAGACTTCTGGGTAGTCCATTTACAAATCCCGGCAGGCCTCCAGGCGGATTTCACCGTCTTACCTGTGACCGGCGTCGCTCCACTGACCGTAACATGCACCGATAATTCGACCGGGGGTCCGACCCGGTACAATTATGATTTCGGTGATGGGGTCAACGTGTCGGGGCCAAACCCGGTCCACACCTACAAGTTCCCGGGCAATTACACGATATCCCTGACAATTACGAAGTATGACCCCGCAACAGGTTCTGTAACGAGCAGTGTGACAAAGAAAACGAATGTAATTACGGTCAGCAAAGTCCCGTTCGTTATGCCCGGTGCAAAATTCACCGCATCGCCAACAAATGGGAACGTGCCCATGACCGTTAAATTTACGGACCAGTCCACCGGGAACCCGACATTTTATACGTATGATTTTGGAGATGGTGTCAATATGACCGGGGCAAACCCGGTTCATACCTATCGGTTCCCCGGGGTCTACAATGTCACCCTGACGGTCCTGAAAAGCGATACCGCCAACGGGACAATGGCAGGGGATTCAGCCGTTCAAACGGGATTGATTAACGTTTCCAGGAATTAAACATTTCTTTTTTTTTGGAGATGTGACATCGAACGCGAACGGACCGATGGTATCCATCGCGGGTTTTCCAATAATTTCGTCATGGGTATAGCCAAAAAAATGCTGTGCACATTCATTGAAAAATGTGATGTTCCCTATTGTATCCCATTTAATGATGATACGGTTGGCATTTTCAACCAGCTCGCGATATTTCTTTCGCTCTTTGCCAGCGCCTCTTCCAGCTGCCTCCGGGCAACAGCATACAGAATTTTTTTCGAGAGCCCGGCGAACTGCGATTTTGCATCGGAGGCAAGTGCAATACCAAAACACCCGATGATGGCCCCTGATAACACCGCCAGTAATACTAGGTAATTATTCATCCCTAGGAGCTTGCCGGCAATAGAACCCCGTACCCCTCCGCTCCTTAACACTGGTACCATCGACCATGAGTGAAACAGCAGCAAAATTCAGCCCGACGAGCCATGGGTGGCGTGTGAAAAAGGCGCGGATTTTATCGGTTATCTTCGTGAGCAGGTTCCCGAGATAGGGAATTTTATACGCCAGGTCGAAATTGAGCACCATGAAGAGGCAGGTCTCGCTATCGATCATGGCAATGGAAACAGCCATGTACCACCACGATATTCCTGGGGCAATCCCAATAGGGATGATCGATTCTTTTCCCACAGGAGGGAGGATATAGGCAATAATAAGCCCGATCATAAGGAGAAAAAGGGTGTATGGGAGCGTGATGTTCAACACGATTACCTGGACCGCCACAATAAGAAATGGAATGGAGAGGGCGACTGCGTGACAGGGTAATCCTCATAGTAACGGAGGTGTGTCCATGAAATCCCGGGTAACCTCTTTTCTCAAATTGCTACGCAGATCGGTGAAGCACTTCGTTAATCCTTCTGCACGGGTCTCACAACCAGGACCGGGCGGTCGGCTCTCCTGACAACCGTGTAGGTCGTGCTTCCGACAACCAGTTCTTTCAGTCCCCGGCGCCAGCCCTCTCCGAACGGGCTCATCGCAATGAGGGTTACCTGTTCCTGCCCGGCAAGGAGGTTGATCTCATCAGGGGGGTACCCCACGCGTACATAGTCCTTCACGGTAAATCCGGCCCCTGCAAGTTCGTCCCGGATTCGATCCAGTTTCGTTGTTCCCCCCCTTATATATTCAGGGAGCTTTGCATCGGTTTTTTCTGCATCAATTACGTGCAACAGGATAATTTCGTCAATCCCCAACAGTGACTTCACAAACAGGAGGATCTCCCCGGCAGGTACAGAAAAGTCTGTAGGGATCAGGATTTTTGAGAAAACCGGTGGGGATACAGGCACCGTTGCCGGACCGGCCATGCTGTCCGCGGGTGGAAATTTCACCAGAAGTAGGGGAATAGTTGCGTGGTACAGCACGTAGGTGGACACGCTCCCGAGGAGGAGATCATGCAGGCTTTTTCCCCTGGCCCCCATGACAATCAGGGACACGTTTTCCTTTTCCGCTTTTTCGAGGACCATGGAGCCGATAGTTCCCTTATGTGCAGTATGTACCAGTACTTCGATATTGGCCTGTACCGTTAATCCCAGGTTCCCGATGATAGTGTTATATTCTGCCAGGAGAGGTTCAGCCAGCTCGATCTCTGAACCCGGACCAGTTCCGGTTTTTGACGGGCTGCCGGCCTCCGCTACATGGAGCAGCACCACTTCCTGTATACCGGGAATTTCCGCGATGCATCCGGTAATTTTTTCCGAGTGAGCGGAGAAATCAGTGGGAAATAAGACCTTTTTATACATCTGACCAGACCTGTATGGTAACTAGGGCTGTAACTTTTAAAAGTCCTGCTCATGGCCGGATGTCGCATCCCGGGAAATTATTAAACGGTGCAATGTATTCAATTGTCCGGTTTACCTGTGAAAAATAGCATGCATGAACCCTTTTATGAAAATTCTGCCGTGCAACGATTAGGGACCGCATGGGGTCGCAGGATCCGGGGTCACAACACCACATGGGAGGGATTTTCCAGGGGAAGTACATGAGTTGTCCGGAGGTCCGGTTAACGGCCCAATCCCCAGGGGTGTCACGCAGGTGCGAGGTACGGAAGACCGGTTTCGTGACTGATTTTCCGGAATACACCCTTGATGCCAGGGGAAACTCCAGGAGAGAGGAGTAAAAAGGTAATTATTCGCCCTGCCGAAAAACGACAGAGGCTGAATCATCAAACGGGTTCGTCCGCATTGCGAGCGAGAACAGGTACGGATAATGGTCCTTCAGGTACTCCATGTATTTCAGCCACTCAAGGACCAGCAGTGAATACGCACGGCAGGTATCACTTGCAAGGTGTGCCTGGTCCGGCAGGGGCAACGCGGAGAGATCACCCCTCGCCTTCATCTCCTCAGTGAGGTGGTTGATCGCAAGGATAAGATCGGTAAACGATTCGTGTTCAAAAATGACCGGGTTTTCTACTAGCCTGAGTAAAAAATCCTCGTGGAGAACAAGGAACTCACGCAGGGCTTCCTTATCGACCAGGTCAATCGTGATACTGCAGGAATAGTTATGAAGACAGTCCTGCACATCCCGGAACATCTCGTTCCGCCAGTCATTACCGTTAGAGAGACGTTGTTTTACCTTTTCGATAGTTGGATCAGCCCGGGTTAGCTGTGCAAGGAGAGGGGTCCCGAACCGGGAAAAAAAGACCCCGATGACCATGTTCAGCTTGTCCATGCGTCGCTTTTTTTCGCGTGATTCAAGCATCTGGTCTATAATCAGGGTGATTATAAGCACCTCTATCGGAATGAATGCAAGGTCACCAATAAAAAAAATGAACAGGTGATGTGCGTCCTGGAATACCAGGTAATGGACGGTGAACATGGCAAGCGTCAGGGTGACAAGCAGGACACCTGCGACAAGTTTCCACCGGGTATCTTCTTTCATACGTGCATAATAGGGCGTTGATCACCATAAAAAATTCCTGTGACAGTGATTTTCCACCGTATTTGCGGGCAATCGTTGTATCCTGAAGAGAGGTCATGAGAATCCCGCGGGATCAGTTTACCAAACACGGGTCAGTACCCGGATTTTTTTCCCGTTATTTCATCGATGTCAGTCCTGATAACACAGACGTCCAAATGTTATTTTTCTGAAAAATTATGGGGACCAGAACCATAGTGGTTCATGATGCAGCTCCGCCCGGCCTGTTTCTCCTCCGGGAGTGTAACGATATATGCTTTTCCGGAGCAGATGACACTCCTGTACCGCATTCCCCATTTACAGGGATTTTCTTCACGGACGACTTCGCGGCATTCATCGAATTCGATGCAGCAATCCAGGTTTTCCTTAAGAATGGCGATTTTCTTTCCTTCATGTGCAGAATGGATGTAGATCACCCCCTCCTTATACCCGAATGATAGCGGCACGATAGAGGGCCTGCCATCACCAGCATATCCCCGCCTGCATACCGTTGCGTTATGGAGGATCGATTCCATTTCGGCGCGATTGGTTAGTTCCTGGTCCTTTTTCGCATGAGGACCCCTGGTTTTCAACCTATGATGGTAACTGCCAAAAATTGATGGAACGCTCATTTATTAAAAGATAAGCAGTCAGGTACTATTCAGCATGGGCGTCTTCCGGTTTGAGAATAAATATGCTGCACCGAGCAGGGAACAGCGGGAACGATATATGAAAGGAGAGACCGAGGAACACTTCTTTGGTCCTGATAACCAGATCCTGCTGATCGTCTATGACGAGGCTGCGTACCTGAAAGATGATATCGACGGGGTCCGGATCCTCTTCACCGGGGCACAGGACAAGCAGAAGGTGTATG
>JBAXJR010000071.1:0-6929 GCA_037137755.1 Methanomicrobiales archaeon
AATGTGCCGTTGGATCCTTCCTGGATAAAATTATAGATCGCGCCGGTCTCGTTGGTGGTTCCGTTGGAGGTTCCTTCTCCGGAATTTACTGCTGCAGGAATCGCGGACTGATAGTCCTTTACTGGCTGATGCAGGTTTACCGCCCCGGCAGCGTACAACAGGCCGACAACAACGATAGCTGTCGCTGCAATAGCAATAATAATTCGTACAATTTCGGACATTATTTCAGGGTTGTCATGAAGTACTATAAAACATATACTTGTTGTTCTCGCGACCGGGAATCTCCCGGTTCCGCCATGAACCCTGCTTTTCGGTGCGATGAATCCTGTGATAACCTGTTTTCGGTATCAACTGATATCGAAGTTTTCAGGAAATGTTTTCGAATCTTTCCTGCCCTGATGGAGTAATAATGATTTGAATATCCACTAGTAAAACCGCCATTTTTGGTGAAATTATAAATTCATAAAATAATGCAACGGTTTCTACTCAAAATGGCTTTCCACGAAACACAGCCTCAGAAACAATTCCTATGTATGTCATCATCAACAATCTGCCCGTTTAAAATTGCGAGTGCGGTGGATTTCGAGGGTGTTAACACTAAAATCCAATGCCTTGGAGAAGATTGTGCTTGGTTCCTTGAAGGATACTGCTCTATAAGAATTATTGCAGCCGAATTCCACTCAAAAGAGAAACGGGGCCACCAGGGTCCCTCTGCAGACTAACAGATTCATAGGATTATATTTCACCAGTCCAATTTTTCCCGGGGCAACAATTCTACAGGTGTTGATACCGGTTTGCAACAGAGAGGTCATTGCCTTCGGGGCATAGAGGGAGCCGGGAGGTTAGCCACCTCCCAATTTTTCGTTCCACTATCACCCTTACTCTGTTAAGTATCAGTTTTTTCGGTCACAGATTCTGATTTAGAACAAATACTGGAGTCATTTGAGTTTTTTTGCTTGTAACGAGTATTGGGTCCCCTCACTAAAGAAGAAGCCATGGATATTGTCCGTATCAACATCCCACCCGTTTCTCTTTAGAGTTTGGGCAATAGTTTTCTTCAGGTCATCTATCTGGGTCAATTCGTTTTTTGATGCACCGTTAGGAATATCCCAGCAAATATCGAGAATCTTGTAGTTCTTGGCTTACCCCAGCGAAGTCACTGGATATGGATTGGTTCTACCGCCACTCTGATTTATCAGAGTCATAATTTCTGGTTCGGATAATATGGGGGTGGTTTTCGAAGGTTTCCTCACGGAAATCCTGCTTTTAACTGATTTTTCGGGAATCTCGACTTCCGGGACCTCAAGATCCAAGGTTTTTTTAAACCATTGTGCAACTAACCCACGATGGCACATACTCCGGTCCTTCTCCCAGCAAAGGAGTATGATATCATGTTCGGTGGTAGCAACCTTCAGATCATTGAGGACTTTTTGTGGGTCCAACCGGGATAAAATCTCATCGTTGTAACGGTGGGTATATTCATCCCAGTCTTCGATTTCTAACATTTCCTGTGTTGGTGCCAGATCTGGATATTTAGGTACTGTGAACCATCGGGATCTCAGTGCGATAGAAACTGCACCAGGGGTTTTACCACTCCTCGCAAAATAACTTGTTTTAAGCATTAATTTTCCCTTGGTCATCAATCCCAGATATTCTCATCGTTCTCGCGGTTTGAGTTTCACACAACATTTTGCGCCCCCGCTCCGCTCCCCGCCCTACCAAGCCTAAAGGGCGGGGCCACACCACCGGTGCCTCCTGTCCGCGACCGTTCGGCTTCGCGAAAGAATTTCGCCCGGCGAAATCATGGAGCGTTTGGATTTATTTAAGGTCAGGGTTAACATTTGTTAACTTTTACTTATTTTAACAAGATTTATCACACATTGTACCTTTCTTTCATGCATTGACGTCTGATTATACAGTCAGATATCAGAGAAGGTGATAGTATACCATTTCTACCAAATTTGCGTTACATGATGTCGATCTACCGTGGCCATTGGAGGCCGATTGCAATCTCGCAGGTCTTTGCTCTCCTTTATGTCACGTTTATGATCTTTATCCCGATGCAGGTCATGATCATCATCAACGATGCACAGAATATCAATGCAGCAATACAGAATGCGATATTAATCGGCATCTTTGCAGTCATCACCGGTATTTTCTGCATGGCGAACACGGTCTATGCGGTCCGGATCGCAGAAGCCACCGGAAATTTTGTAAGAAACGGGATTTTCAGCCGAATCCAGAGCTTCTCATTCGGGAACCTTGATCGTTCTGCGACCGGAGAGTTGCTGACCCGGCTGACGAGCGATGTCTACCAGATCAACATTGGCGTCCAGTTGGCACTCCGATGCCTGCTGATGGCACCATTTGCCATCATTGTCTCGCTGGTCCTGGTGGGGATCACGAGCCCCCAACTACTCTGGATCCTGATTGTCGTCATCATCCTCTCGGTTGCGACGTTCGGCTACGCGATGAATATCATGCAGAAGCAGTTCCGGGTCCGGCAGGAAAAGTATGACCTGGTCAACAACGATCTCCAGGAGAACATGGCAGGTATCCGGGTAGTCAAGGCGTTTGTCCGGCAGGACTATGAGAATAAAAAATACCGATCGATCAATGACGGGTTCCGGAAGGCAAATGTCAACCCGCTCCATACCAACGCCATCACACTCCCCTCCGCCCTCTTTATTATGGGCCTCGCAACCGCCCTTCTGGTTATTTACGGGTCGCCACTGGTTTTGTCCGGGGCCGTGAAAATTGGTGCGATGCTGGCCTTCTTCCAGTATACCTTCATCATCATCGCCCAGATGTGGCAGCTCTCCATGCTCATGCCCCAGATCGTTTCAGCCGAGGCATCTGCCGGCCGCTTAAAGGAGATATGGGATACGGTCCCGGATGTGCAGGACACAAAAAAAGCACAATCATATGCACCTGATAAGGTGGAAGGAAAGATTGTCTTCGAGAACGTCAACTTCCGGTATGATCCAAAAGCGGAGACGGATACCCTTAAAAACATCAACCTTACCATTGAACCCGGTCAGACGGTTGCCTTTTTAGGGGCAAACGGTTCGGGGAAATCGACTCTTGTGGCCATGATCCCAAGGTTCTATGACGCTTCAAGCGGACGTGTCATGATCGACGGGGTGGATGTAAAAGAGATCCCCCAGGAGAACTTACGAAACATTGTTTCCGTCGCTCTCCAGAAGGCCTTCCTCTTCTCGGGAACGATTGTGGAAAATATTCGGTTCGGCCGACCGGAGAGCAGCTATGACGATGCAAAAGCCGCAGCACAGGTTGCCGATGCGGATAGTTTTGTGACCGCCCAGCAGGACCAGTATGATGCCCGTGTTGCCCGAAAAGGGCAGAACTTCTCGGGTGGCCAGCAACAGCGGCTCTCGATGGCCCGTGCCTTCACAGTCAAACCAAAAATCCTTATCCTTGATGATTCTACCTCTGCGGTTGATGTCGAAACCGAAGGGAGAATCCTCGATGCATTGCCGAAATTCCTCTCCGGGGTCACCCGCCTGATTGTTGCCTCCCGGGTCTCGACGGCCCTTGCAGCTGACAAGATTGTTGTCCTTGATAAGGGCGAGATTGTTGCGATGGGGACCCATAGAGAGTTGATCAAATCCAGCCCGTTATACCAGGATATTTTCGATTCCCAACTGGGCGGACTTAAAAAGGAGGATGTATCATGACTGATGCAGCACAATCGCCCGCCGCGGTGAAAAAGCCGAAGGCGGGGGCCCTCGGGCGGCTCATGAAATATATCTTCCTCCAGAAGGGCAAATTTTTTGCATCACTCCTGTTGATGTTCATCGGGACCTTGTCCTTCCTGCTGGTGGCAGCTCAGCTGGGTGATGTGATCAATACTCTTTCCACCCATGGGAAAGGTTCGGTGATGGGCACGGCCTACCTGATTCTCGGGATGAGTATTATTACCCTCGTATGCCTGTACATGGCGTTCCGCTGGATGACTGATGTTACCCAGAACGCCCTGTTCCGGCTCCGGCAGGAGTTGTTTGAGCACATGGAGACCCTGTCACTCCGCTTCTTTGACAAGCAGCCGATCGGTGAACTTATGAGCAGGTTAACAAACGACATGGACACCATCAACAACCTTTTCCAGGCTCCGTTCAGCCTCACCCTGCAGTCCACATTCATGCTCATTCTTACGATCATCGCACTCTTCCTGATCAGCCCGGTGCTTGCGGGTGTCGCGATTGTGGTCATACCGGTTCTTGCCGTATTTGTCGCGGTGCTCTCCCATGTTTCAAGCCCGTCGTTTTCGATGCTCCAGGTCAAACTTGGGGACTTAAACGGGGTTATCGAGGAGACGCTGGAGGGCCAGAGGACCGTGATCGCGGACCGGCACCAGAAGATATCATCCACCCTTGAAGCAGGGATATCCCATGATGCCAGCCATGCCGGTGCGAAAGCGCATATCCTGTCCCTTTTCATCAGCCCGCTCTGCCTGATGGCGGCGTTCATCTCGATCGCTGTCGTCGCTGTCTTTGGCGTAAAGCTGCTCAACGACGGACTGATTACAATCGGGGCGCTTTCGACCGCGATCTCGTACTGCCTTCTGTTCATCCTCCCGCTCACGTTCATCTTCTTTAACTATAACTTCTGGGTCTCCGCACTTGTTGGTGCAGGACGGATGTTTGAAGTACTGGATACACAACCTGACGTGAAGGACAAGCCTGGTGCGAAGGCGTTACCCCGGATCAAGGGGGACATCATCTTTAAAGACGTGAACTTCAGTTACGTTCCGGGCAGACGGGTGATGAGGGATGCAAACTTTGTGGCGACACCGGGCATGAAGATCGGCCTTTGCGGCCCGACCGGCGCCGGCAAGAGCACGATTGTCAATATCCTCACCCGGTACTATGATATCGACAGCGGGGAGATCCTCGTGGACGGGACCAACATCGCCGATGTGACGCAGGACAGCCTGCGGAGGCAGATCGGCGTAGTGCAGCAGGAACCGCTGCTCTTTACCGATACGGTGATGAACAACCTCAAATACGCCCGGGACGGTGCCACAGACGAGGAATGCGTCGAGGCTTCAAAAAAGGCAGACTGCGATACGTTTGTGCAGCGTCTCCCGCAGGGCTATGACACGGTGCTGGTCGACGGGGGTGCCAACCTCTCACAGGGCCAGCGCCAGCTCCTGACGATTGCACGGGCGATGCTCGCTCAGCCGAGGATGCTAATCCTCGATGAAGCCACCTCCAACGTGGACACGAGGACTGAGAAGGTGATCCAGGGTGCACTCCGGAAACTACAGGAGGGGGTCACCTCGTTCTCGATCGCCCACCGCCTCTCGACGATAAAAGACTGTGATAAGATCCTGGTCGTCGATGACGGTGCCATTGTGGAACAGGGTAACCATGACGAACTGATGGCGAAACGGGGGCTTTATTACAGCCTCTATATGGCACAGTACAAGGGAAAGATCACCGAAGTGCTGGATGACATTATTGCCGCGAATGAACGAAGGAACAAAAGCGGTGGGGCAAACCCCAACTGATAATTTTTACGGGTAGAATGAGGTGAAAGACATGGAGATCAAAGGACCAGAGGTTAAGAAATATATAAAAAAATTCATTGTTGAGCCGGAAAAAAAAGTCCGTTTAAAGAACTATGACTCAGGCTGGGTCCAGAACGAGACATTGAAAAAGATGGATGAAGCTTCAGCCCAGGAACTGCTTGGACAGATGCTCGAAAAAGACCGGGCCTTGCTTGCCAAAGCCCAGGAACTGTTGGCTGCCTCGCACCAGTATGGTATCCTGATTGTCCTGCAAGGTATGGATACGGCGGGAAAGGACGGGACGATCCGGCATGTGATGTCAGGAGTGAACCCGCAGGGTTGTGAAGTCCATGGGTTCAAGGTACCAAGCGCTGAAGAGCATGCCCATGATTTTCTCTGGAGATATTACAAGGTCCTGCCGGAACGAGGAATGATTGGTATTTTCAACCGCTCCTACTATGAAGATGTACTCGTCGTCAGGGTCCATCCGGAACGCATGGAGGAACTCCCTAAAAAACTCGGACCTGCCAGTAAAGGGTTCTGGAATTCGAGGTACAAAGATATTAACGCGTTTGAGAAACACCTCGCGCAGAATGGTACAATTATTCTTAAGTTCTTCCTTCATATCTCAAAAGATGAGCAGAAACGGCGGTTGCTGGCCCGTCTCGATGACAAGGACAAGTACTGGAAATTTTCGACCGCTGACCTTGCAGAACGACAGTACTGGGACCAGTACGTGGATGCCTACGAGGAGATGCTTGCTGCGACGTCGACTGATTATGCACCGTGGTTCATTGTGCCGGCGGATTACAAGTGGATGGCCCGGACGTTTGTGGCCGACGTGATTACCACCGCTATCAGCGGTATGAACCTATCGTTCCCGAAAGTCTCGGATGAACAGGTCAAGGTCCTCATGGACGCGAAGCAGAAATTAGAAGCGGAATAATTATCCCGTTCATTCTTTTTAGTATATTTTTATTGATGGATTTGTCAGTGCGGTTCCCGAAAAAAAGATTTCATACGAGAAGACGGGTCGTAAACCGGGCTTTTCACCCTGGTATATCCGGAACCATTGAAAAATCGATGGTGTACAGATTACTCATCGTTTCTGGAGAATAGTTACGTTTTCACATAACACTGTGGAGGACCATCATTCATCTGTTACTACGAGGTCTGCTAATTCACTCTCAAGATCCCTCTGTGATACTTCGGGTCTACAAACCTGATCCAGCCGGGCCTGCCTGGACACGATTCTCAGGGGTGGTCCATCCCGTTTTTGCTGCTTCTTTAACTGGCTCTTCCTGATTACATTTGCCCAGTCTGCATAGAGGTAAGCCCTGCCTGATGCCCGGAGAAGAGATCGCATAAATCTATCGAGATACCGGGAATACACAAC
>JBAXJR010000072.1:0-6016 GCA_037137755.1 Methanomicrobiales archaeon
AGGACGGTGCCGTGGTCAGGTAACAATGCTGCACCATGTTGTCCGAGCTTACGGCAGATGACTGCATCTTCACGGGCAACCGCGAGCGCTTCGGAGAGTGCAGCCTCCTTCGCTGCATGGACTGATCCGGTACCCCTCATGCTGTTGAGTACCCGCTG
Source organism: Methanomicrobiales archaeon (assembly GCA_037137755.1). Classification (GTDB taxonomy): domain Archaea; phylum Halobacteriota; class Methanomicrobia; order Methanomicrobiales; family Methanospirillaceae; genus CAIKOD01. Next base: position 159 of record JBAXJR010000072.1, read on the forward strand.
TATACCCCAGGAGAGGTTCACTGCGGTCGGCCGCGTGGATGAGAGCCATTCGGCATCCGCTTGTACCTGGTAACAAAATTGCTCATATCCTGTCTCTTTCGATCTCCTTGCTGCTAATGCGACCCCCAATGCTCCCGCTACACCCAGGGCGGGGGCCCCGCGTATTGCAAGGGTTTTTATCGCAGCCCCAAGTTCTGCAATGGTTGTGCACCGGGCAACCTCAAACAATACCGGAAGCCTGGTCTCATCAATATAAGCAATGCTATCCGTATCCTCTTCATACCACAGGGTTTTTAATTGTTCCATTGTTCAGTCAGTCCCGCATTGCCCCGATAAAGGAATGCATTGCCGCGGCGCCTGCAACAGCTACACAGTCAGGAATATCTTTCGGGGCTACGGCCGTCCCGGCGATATAGATACCAGGCCGGCTGGTCTCTACGACCCCCACTTTTTCATCCAGCGACTGGAAGAAACCCGCTGAATCTCGTGATAACCCTAGTTTTTCCGCGATTTCTCCCGCCTGGGTGGATGGACTGATACCTACTGCGAGGACAATCAGCTCAGGTTTTAAGTCTTTTAATTCACCCGTCTCACTGTCTTCCACAATAAGTGACATGTCCCCTTTATCGCCACTGATTTCACCCGGGATCCCGCGAAGGAATTTTATTCCTGCCGTCTCTGCTCTTTCGCGAAATTCTTCGTAACCTTTGCCGTATGCCCGGATATCCATGTAACAGATCGTCACATCAGTATCTGGTGATTTCTCTTTTATGAGGATTGCATTCTTGATTGATGCCATGCAGCAGACACATGAACACCAGGGCCGGTTCATGGACATATCGCGTGACCCGACACACTGGATGAACACCACACGTTTTGGTTTTTGTCCATCGGAGAGTCGCCTGACCTGTCCACCGGTCGGGCCGCTTGAATTTATCAGCCGTTCGAGTTCAAGGTTTGTGATGACGTCAGGGAATTCCAGGTAACGGAGTTGCTTTTTTTCGCCCGGGTCAAAAACAGAATACCCCGTGGCAACAATAATGCTCCCGGCATGGATCTCGGTGAAGACCGGTCCATCTTCTTTTTTCACGGCATCAAGCAGGCATGCATCATAGCAGAGCCCGCATTCCACGCAATGGACGGGGTCTTTCAGGACAAGGTCAGGAACTGGCTGTGGATTTGGTTTATAGATCGCCTTCCTTGTACCGACCCCTGCATCAAACTCGTTGTAAACTTCGATTGGACAGACTGCGATGCAGTCACCGCAGCCATTGCACAGGTCTTCATGGATGTAGCGAGGATTTTTCCGAATTATTACCTGGAAATTCCCTATCTCTCCTTTAACCTGTTCCACTTCCGAACAGGTATAGACCCGGATACACGGGTGCCTGATTACGTCCACCATTTTTGGGGAGAGGATGCACATCGAGCAGTCGTTCGTTGGAAACGTCTTGTCTAACTGGGACATGTGACCGCCGATTGAGGGCTGGCGCTCTATGAGATGTACGATAATTCCATGGTTGGCAAGGTCGAGGGAGGCCTGGATCCCGGTCACCCCGCCCCCGATTACGACCACCTCATGCATCCCTGTACCTCTGTGCAAGTTCCATGTAACTCTCTGCATTGTTCAATATGTTCTTTCTTTGTTCGGGTGTCGTTGGCTTGATCACTTTTCCCGGCACGCCAAGCACGAGAGAGCCGGGAGGGATATCTGCTCCTTCTGTTACTACGGTGCCGGCACCAAGAATTGAATCTTCACCAATAACCGCACCGTTCAGGACGATGGCCCCCATCCCGACAAGGACGCGGTCATGAATCCTGCACCCGTGGAGTATCGCACCATGCCCGATGGAGACGTGGTTACCAATATGGACCGGAAACCCCTTACTGGTATGAATAACTGCATTGTCCTGGACGTTTGAACATTCCCCGATGAAAATAGAATCTCTGTCTGCCCTTACTACGGCACCAAACCAGATGCTTGTGTGTTCGTTGATAGTTACAGAACCAAGGACCGTGGCATTTGGTGCAATAAAACCTGAAGTACCGGTGCGTTTATCCATACTCATAATACTATAGCAGTTTAACGATTCAAGCGAATGAAGGTTATGGTTGGGGGTACATTTGATCCGCTGCATGATGGGCATAAACAACTTCTTGCCCGTTCATTTGACCTTGCAACTTCTCAAGGCCTCGTAATAATCGGACTGACCACTGATTCATTCGCGAGTGTTAAAAGCCATCCCGTTCGCCCTTACCGGGATCGGGAAAATAATTTAAAAACATTCATAAAAAACCAGGGGTATGATCTAACATGGCACATAGAACCCTTGTCGGACCGGTATGGTTCAGCGCTGGATGCCGATTTTGATGCGATCGTCGTCTCAGAGGAGACGCTTGCGGCGGCAACTGAGATCAACCGTCTCCGTCATGAAGCCGGACTTCACAAGGTCGATATTCACCAGATTACCTGCGTACTCGCGGAAGACCGGCGCTGGATTTCCAGTACAAGGATATATCGTGGTGAAATTGACGAGCATGGACGCCTGACCGGTATAAACTCCGACAAGATTAGTACATGACGTTATCGGGACAAGACCATGAAATTAATGAAAGAAGTGTTAATAGTAGAAAATGATGAAATAATCGCTCACCTTCTTGAGGGAATGTTACTCAGTAAAGATTATGTGATCACGGGTAAGGTATCGACCGGCGAAGAAGCGATTGCGTTAGTTGCCGAGCACAATCCCGATGTTGTCCTGATGAATGTTTCGCTTCCCGGAAAAATGGAGTCCATTACTACGGCATATTACCTGAACCATGTTTTTAATACACCGGTAATTTTCCTCTCGGAAAAAAGGGACGATGAGATTATCAACCGGGCATTGTCCACAGGACCATATGGATTTGTCACGATTCCTTTCAATACGACGACTATTATTACAAATTGCGAGATTGCCATCGCGAACCATAAAATTTTGCGGCACCTTAAAGGATTTGAGGATCGGGTCTCACAAAATATTATGTCACTGCTTGATGCGGTCATCATTACTGATATGAGAGGGCGTGTCCTCCTCATGAACCCCTATGCCGAGAGATTGGTTGAGATCAAAAGGAAGCAGGCAACAATGGTCCCGTTAAACCAGCTGCTCACACTTATTGATACCAGGAGTGGTGACCGAATCGAAGATCCTGTCAGGGATATCATCCGGGAGAGTATGGTGATTGGTATCGAAAACTATATCGCCATTATATCAATGAAAGGGAAGAGGAGGGAGGTTGCATTGAAAGCGCAGCCTATTACCGATAACTATGATAAGGTGATCGGGGTATTCGTCCGGATCCATGAAAAATCGCACAACGAGAAAAAAATGCAACGATAGTCATAATCCATGAAAGATGGGACGGTAACCCCCATAATCCCCTGTTATTCATCCGTAACGTCGTTTTCGCAGCTAAATCATGTGCCCCGTGATGTCGGTCGTGATCAACCAGTCACAGTACATGCAATGCAGGCCATTCGGCAGGACTTCAAACCTGCTGCTGACAGGTTCATGTGCGTTTGTGATGCACCCGGGGTTAGGACACCTGACGACGCCAAGGAGAAATTTGGGTCGCTCTACTCCCCCTTTTGCAAACACTTTGAATTCGCGTATGATGTTGATTGATACGTGGGGCGCAATAAGAGCAATGCGGTTCATCTCCTCTTTGCATAGCTCGCGGTTCTCAATTTTTACGATATCTTTCTTCCCGGTTTTGCTGCTCGATACGTTGGTTGCGACACTCACAGATTCTGTTGTAGTCCCGGTAATTCCAATTATTTTCAAAACATTCAGTGCTTCACCTGAAGTAATGTGATCGATAACCGTACCATTTTTGATCGGGCTGATCAGGAGACCTTCAGCTGGAGGCACAGACCGGGTCATTTTAATACCTCCTGTAGCATTGCCATCCTCACCGGGACACCGTTTTTGGACTGTTCAAAATACCGGGCATAGGGTAGGGCATCTACATCAGGTTCAATCTCATCCACACGCGGGAGTGGGTGTAATACGATAAGATGGCTCCTGACACCTTCGAGTAGTTCAGTGGTTACCTTGTAACTTGATGAGACATCGAAATATGATGCCGAATCCGGGAACCGTTCCCTCTGGATACGGGTCACATAGAGGACATCCAGCTCTTTGATGATGTCTTCCACCTGCTCATGCTCGATCACCTCGGTACCGCGGTCACGGAGTTCCCCGATAAGCGCGGAAGGAAGTTCCAGTCCTTTTGGTGATATCACATGGATCCGGCTCCGGTACAGGGAAAGTGCATATGCGAGTGAATGTGCAGTACGCCCGTACCTAAGGTCCCCGATCATTCCCACATCTATTCCGTCGAGAGGCAGGGACTGTTGTATTGTATAGAGGTCGAGCAGGGTCTGCGAAGGGTGCTGCCCGGCACCATCCCCCGCATTAATCACCGGGACGGAGGAGAATTCACTTGCAAGTCTTGCCGCACCTTCTTTTGGATGTCGGAGGACAATTGCATCGGCATACCCGCTTACCACCCGTATAGTATCGGCAAGGGTTTCTCCTTTGGAGATCGAACTCGCTTCGATACTTCCTACCGATATCGATGTCCCCCCAAGACGGGCCATGGCCGCTTCAAATGACATACGTGTCCGGGTACTTGGTTCGAAGAAGAGAAGTGCGAGTATTTTATCGCTTAGTGAATTTGCATTGAAATGCTGCGAGGCAATATGGTTGGCATGGTTGATCAGTTCATCGATAAATGGCCGGTCAAGGTCTCGTATCGATATGATATGCTTCATTTTGTGTCACCGTTCTTGCGAAGGGTCCACGATGGTCCCCATTTCCGAGGTCACACGGCAGGAAATCCCGAGTTTTAATCCTGGTGGGTGACTCCTGATGTGCCGCAGAATTATCATGATGCTATTATCCCGCCGTGATAATGAAGATATGGAAATTATGCCGCGGAATTTAGTCCTGGGAATATCAGGCTGACACCTGACCATGACGGGATGAAGCAAGTGAAAAAATTAAAAATCAGGTTCCAGAGCCCCATACTGGCGGGGAGAGATATACTGAACGGATGAACGTATCTACCTGCGAGGCCATATCGTCAAGCTCGCGTTTATCCGCAATTACCAGGTCACGGTACATACTCGGGTACTCAGAAATTTCCCGATCGTTGATGATATCGAGCGCGTCCATTATCTGGAATTTGGCCTTCCGAAGCTCAGCTTTCATCTTCACCGGGTCTCCGATGGCCACGTACTGGGTCGCATGCATTACCGTTGCAAGTCCCTCATATTTCAGAATCGTATAATTCGTAATCTCAATGAGTGCTTCTGTATCATTTCGTTCATCATCATTGACCTGCTCTATCTGGTACAGGTCAGACCTCAGCAATTCGATTTTCCGGACCGTTTCAGGGACTATCTGGTACCGGAAGTAATTGATATCATCGCTCTTGTATAAATCCAGTTTCAGGTACCGCTCATTGGTGTCAGTGTTAATGACCCTGAATGTTTTCCATGCTTTTTCAAGTTGGTCATGGTTAGACGGCTCTATGTTTACGGTATAATCAGGCTCTTCCGCACCTGAATTTCCCTGGATTGTGGTATTTTGGAGCGGAGGAACTTTGCCTGAATCCACGATTGCAGGTATGCTTGAATTGTTGCCTTTAAACGCCTGGTCAGTACCCACGCATCCAGAGAACAGGGTGAGAACAAGAAGAATCAGGGCGAAACTACTCAGATAGAAGAAATTCTTATGTCCCCGGTGTGGCATACAGTCTAATTTTTATTCCTGTTTGTCAATAAACATTCTGTCCCAACAGTTTCGTGG
>JBAXJR010000073.1:0-5493 GCA_037137755.1 Methanomicrobiales archaeon
CCTCGTCCTTCAAGCCAACCACAAAGACCCAGAGCGGTGAATTCAGTGGAGCAACCGGAACCGTCAAGGTCGCAAAGGGAACCGATGGCCTGAACAAGTGGTCCTTCCCAGTAGATGCAGCTGCATTCAAGCCCGATGAGTACATCGTGCAGGCGCAGAGCATCACTGTATCAGGCGCACAGGCATCAACTCTGTTCAATGTCGTCGAGTTCAAACCAACACCCGTTCCGACCACAGTGGTAACCACTGTAGCCAGCAACAACACACCGGTCCCGACAACCATAGTGCCAAAGACCACAGTCCCAACCGCCAAGCCGACAACTCAGCCTGGATTTGGTGCACTGATTGCACTGATCGGTCTCGGAGCTGTTGCATTTCTCGTAGTGCGCAAGCACTAACCTAAATCTAATTTTTTTTTTTAAAACGGCCACCGGTGGACCGGTTCATGGGCCGATAATGCAGTTCTACTGGTATCCCGGCACTTCTTTTCCAGGTGGTGGCATTTCACTAAAACTGGTCGACTGTTTCGGCGGTATTTTAAAAACAGTCTTGTTCCTGCCGGTTTGACCCTGGTAATTGAAATTCCCCAGCCGAACAACTCCCTGATGCAACAACCGGCCGAAAAAATGCCCGTAACCGGGCTCGTCTCTTTTATGAGGTATAAAAACCCAAGGTAACAATAATGATGATTACCATTGCTTTTAAGAGTCTGGCAGGGATAGGATAATGAAATTAACAGCACGGTTACTTGACATTGCAGACAGGGGTGTCCTTCTTAATACGGCCGATGCGAGGAATCTTGGAGTCCTTCACGGTGATCGCGTCCAGATCCTTACTGAAGCATCAGGTATATCGGCTGCGGCCCATGTTGACATAACCACGACACTTGTCCCTGAGGGGACTGTTGGTATCTACAGGATCTGTAACGAACGGCTATGCGTCATGGACGGTGCCCCCCTTGAAGTCAGGGAAGCAGCACGACCTCAGTCTCTTGAATATATTACTAAAAAGATGAACGGAGAGCGGCTGTCGAAAGAAGAGACCTATGCAATAATCAGGGATGTCGTCTCCGATGACATCAGCCCGGCAGAACTTACCGCCTACATCACTGCAAGTTACATCAACACCCTTGATATGGATGAGGTTGAGCACCTGACCCGGGCCATGGTGGACACGGGAGAACGCTTAACCTTCCATACACATCCGATCGTTGACAAACATTCAATCGGGGGAGTCCCCGGAAATAAAATATCCCTCCTCGTTGTCCCGATAATTGCTGCAAGCGGGTTGCTGATCCCAAAGACCAGCTCAAGGGCCATTACCGGTGCAGGAGGTACAGCGGACCTTATGGAAATTCTTGCCCCCGTTTCATTCTCAGCGACCGAGGTCCAGAGGATGACATTGAAGGTCGGCGGAGCGATTGTTTGGGGTGGCGCCACGAATATCGCCCCGGCAGATGACAAGATCATTGTCCAGGAGTACCCGTTTAAGATAGATGCACGGGGCCAGATGCTTGCCAGTGTCATGGCGAAAAAACTAGCCATCGGTGCAGACCTTGTGGTTATTGACATTCCGGTCGGCCCGAATACCAAAGTTGCAACCCTCCAGGACGGGCGGAAACTTGCCCGTGAATTTATTGAAATCGGTGACCGGCTCAAGATCCGTGTGGAATGTGCCGTTACGTACGGGGGGTCCCCTGTTGGCCGGGCTATTGGTCCAAACCTTGAAGTGATAGAAGCGTTAAAATCGCTTGAAGGAAACGGGGAACCCGGTTCGCTAATCCAGAAAAGCCTGGAAATTGCAGGGATTGCACTGGAGATGTCGGGTAAAGCAGCTGCTGGTACCGGTTTTACTGCTGCGAGCGAGATATTACGAAGTGGTAAGGCGCTGGAAAAACTACGCCAGATTATTGAAATCCAGGGTGGTGATCCCAAGGTTACCTCATCCGATATCCTGCCCGGGAAACACGAGTTTGTTGTCAGGGCCCAGACGACCGGGTATGTCACCGATTTTAACAACAGGTCCCTGATCACAATTGCCCGCCTGGCGGGTGCCCCGCATAATGCCGGTGCAGGGGTTCTCCTCCACGCGAAAAAAGGCAACAAGGTGCAGGCCGGGGACCCGATTTTTACGATTTATGCCGAACGAAAATGGCAGCTTGACAAGGCGGTTGAGGAAGGGAGGAGACTGATGCCCATGGTGGTCGAGGGAATGCTCATCGACCGGGTTCCTGGTGATTACAAATGGCATTAACCGTTATACATGCGAATGAAGGCGTTCAAACTTATTTTGCGGTCGGGAATCAGATAACATATAAATCATGGGCTCAAAAATATAATTTGAGGGGTTTATTCGTATGAAGGTATCCTGCCGTCTGATATTTCTGGTCCTCTGTGTTCTCCTGCTCGCTGGTGGTGCACACGCTGCTACCCTCTATGTGAACGTATTTGAAAAGACAACCAACGTTACCGCAATACCCACTGCATCCGTCTTTGTAAACGGTGCACTTGCCGGAAAAACAGGTCCTGATGGCATCTTTGCGCTCTCACATCCAGGCACCAGTCCCATTACCGTCAGGGTGATGAAACCCGGGTATGAACCATGGGAGGAGGATGTCGGCATGGCTGAATCTTCAATCCTTGTCCAACTCAGGAAAAAGGAACTGGTCCTGAACATTGGAATTTTTGATGCCGACAGTGCCATCCCCATCACAAATTCCCAGGTACGGGTGATGGGGCCGAATATTACTGAATCCCAGAAAATGACTGATATAAATGGGTCAGTGTCATTCCCTGCACAGGCGGCGAGTATTTACAATATCCAGGTCACTGCCCCGAATTACCAGGGCCGGAATGAAGTTGTCGAAATGGGTATGGAAGGAAAAAACATCCAGTACCTTCTCATCCGGGGTGACCGGTTCTCAATCCTCGCAAAAAGTGCTGCTGACCAGTCCCCGGTTGCAAATGCAGAAGTATTCATTGACGGCGTCTCGAAGGGAAAAACTGACGGAAAGGGGATACTCTCTCTTGAAATTTTACGGAACAAAGTATACAATATAAAAATAGTCAAACCTGGTTTCACGGATTATATTGAAAAAAGGATGATCAGCGATAATGAGGCTGTTGTCACTGCTTCAATGGCAACTGCCCCATACCAGGCTTCGATATTTGTGTTCGATGAAACCAAGGCACCTGTACAGGGTGCGTCTATTATAATCGACGGGAAGATACTGGGGAACACCAGCCAGTTCGGAAGGTACACCTTCCATGACCTTCCATCCGGCCAGTATGTCCTTGAAATAAAACACCCGGGATTTGCGTCCCTGAGAAGAGAAATAGGGGAGGATGATCTCGGGAAGGATATCACCGTGGAATTGCCTTTCCAGCAGGCTGACCTTACGATTTTTGTTGAAGATGAAGGGTACCATGTGATCCCCGGGGTGTCGATCTCCCTGAATGGCAGAAACGCAGGGGTTACTGATGACAATGGCGCACTGAAATCAAAAATTAAGGTAAGTACCGAGTATAATGTTACGGCTTCAATGAAAGGCTATAAGCCTGCATCCATGACTGCCACCATTGAGGCGGGGAACACCTCATCAACGATTACCATCCCGATGGAAAAAGACCTTAATCTTGGAATTTTCCTTACCGCCGGCCTGATAATTGCAGTTATTATCATTATTATTCTCGTACTACTGCTGGTTGTCAGGAGAAAACCCAAAACCCGGTCTTCCCACAGCGGTGGAAAAGGACATGGGGGCGGCGGACGCGGTAAAAAAGGTGAGATTTAATCATTGTAACTATCCCAATCGCTTTTTATAACCTTTTTAAATAATCAGCCTGTCAGTTTTCATCCCATAACCGGGCACCTGGTATCCGCGGTATTAAAAGCCCCGGTGCACAATGGAATGGCCTGAGAATTTTTAAAAATAACGGTGAAACGGACCCAGCGGGAATCGAACCCGCGTCCTTGGGTTCGAAGCCCAAGAGGATGTCCTCTACCCTATGGATCCAGCCCTTGCATATTTCAATCGTAACCTATTAAGCATTTTTCTACCGACTAAAGTACCGGATGATTCTCTCTGCATACGAGATAGAAAAACGACTGCATGAATCCGGATGCATCAACGACCGTTCAGACCGTTGTGGTAATGATACTCCAGCCCCCGTTTACCATCCCCCTGGGACATCTTTTGGAGCCGCAGAAAAAACCCTGCCTCATTCACCTGCAAATGGTCGGGATCTCATCATTTCCCCGTTTTCCCGGGAATGCCTCCAGCCTGCATCCTATGACCTCAGGGTTGCGCATGACATGGTCCTCCCCCGGGGCGCATGCACTCTTGTTCCCACGCTGGAATGGGTGGAGCTACCCGTGGACCTCGCAGCCACGCTCCGCTGCCGGTCATCGTTTGGCCGGAAGGGTGTGCTGATTGCAGCGGGTTTTGTCGACCCCGGTTTCCGGGGTCAGCTGACGCTTTGTCTTATTAACCTGGGGGCTGAAGATGTGGCGGTTCATCAAAATAACCGGGTAGTCCAGATGATTATTCATGAGGTGAAAGGAGGAAACCAACTCTATGAAGGCAGGTACCAGGACAGCCACGGTGTAGTCCATTCAAGGGAGAGATGACGGTCATATAATTCCAACGAATTCCAACGCCTTTTCGTCTCTCATTGAATGGATCAAGATGAATCCGGGTCACAAAAGGGTAATCTTTACTGCCGACAGATCAACTATTAAGGAATACAATCCAGAATTAACTGGGAAAGGGTACACGTGCGTGGAATATGGGGACGTCAATGAGAGCCGGTAATGTATTCAGGACATCAGGGTTTTGTGAGGTTATATGATCCGTACAGAGCGTAAATATATCGAGATCCTCCGGATCCTTAAAGATCATAGTGAACCCGTTGGAGCAAAGCGTCTCAGCGAGATCATGGCTGAACGAGGTTTCATCCTCACTGACCGTGCGGTCCAGTATTATCTCCAGTACCTGGATGAGATGGGCTTTACCGAAAAAGTTGGAAACCTGGGACGTATTCTTACTGCGGCCGGGATTGCAGAGACAAATTATGCCCTTGTAGGTGACCGTATAGGATTCATCATCTCAAAACTTGAACGGCTTGCGTTCAGGACCACCTTCGACCCGGAAACAGCAACCGGTGATGTTGGCTACAACCTGTCAATCGTCCCGAAAGACCAGGAAGAACTGGTGATTTCTGTCTTCGATGAAGTAATAAAGGCAGAGTGTGGGTTTTTTAGTTCATACCGGATCGTTGACCACGACCCAAGGGTACCTTCCGACTCCATTGGTATCATGACGATCTGCAGCATCAGCATGGATGGTGTATTCCAGAGAAATGGTATCCCGGTTAAAATGGCCTATGGTGGCAGGTTATCAATCGAAAACGGGACTCCGACCGCTTTCCTTGACCTGATCGGGTACCGCGGGACAACGATCGATCCCCTCCAGTTGTTTGTTTCTGCGGGGCT
>JBAXJR010000074.1:0-5219 GCA_037137755.1 Methanomicrobiales archaeon
GGTATGCTCCCACATACAGGAGCATCGCAAGTCCGAGTGGGACCAGGAAGATCCTTGAAAATTTAGGGTCATTCAGGAGTTTCTTGATGGTATAATAGGTGCCTTCCAGGTTTGCGATCTGTGATACAACAACACGACGAATGCTCGCTACCGGTAATTTTGACTGGATAATCGGAATAACAAATTCATCCTCTGCACCATCGGCAATCATGATGCAACTTGTTACACCGGTCTGCGAAACGACCATTTCCAGGTGTTCTGCGATGCGGCGATCACCCTCGATCATATGCAGATGGTTACCTGAAATCAGTGCCACCTCGACGTCCTCGCCGGCGGCTTTCAGTTCGTCGTAGGTCTTTACCGCCTGGAATATTGCATTCACATCGGAATCTTCAGGATCGGCGAGGGCCAGGTTCACTGCAGCATTGAGGCATTCTTCACGACCGATTACCGGGCTGACTATCCCTGCCTTGTATCCGATATCATCGTCACGGTCTACGGAGAGGACCAGTGTTCGCCCAAGTGCCATTTCAGTATAGGTGTAGGGCACGAATCTATTAAATAATTGCCCGTGCAGGGAAAAAAGGGGGATATTTTAAGATTATAGCATTTTTGAACGCTGTAGAAGCAGGAGATCGTCTGTTGTAAGTTTCTCACCGGCACGGAACATCTTGAAGATATGCTCAGCTTCTTTCCTGACTGCTTTCTGCTCCTTGGTAACTTTGACTTTCTTTGTCTTCTTGCGGAGCCCGGAAATAACTTTGTCGTAGTCACGAAGTTCTTTCTGGCATGCAATGAAGAATTTGTGTTCAGCATCGGCGGCTTCCTGGGCCTCAACAAAGAGCCTGTGCTGTGCATCAGCCTCTTCACGCGACTTGTCCGCTTTCCGGTAGAACTCCACCATCAGGTCGTGGTGTTTCTGGGCGAGCTCCGCCATCTCGGTGACTTTCGCATGAATGTCAGATGCCTCTTTTCTATTTTCCCGGGCAGAGGTGATCTTCGTCTTGATCTCCTTGTTCTGCTCTAATTCTGCCTCCTGTTCCCGGACAGAGGACTTCATCTGCTTGATCTTGTCGATCAGCTCCCGTTCTTTATCGGTGCTGATGACTTCAGTCTGCTGGCGGAATTCAAGGAGTTCTATCTGTTTCTGAAGTTCCTTGATACCCCGGTTTTTTACGCCGCCATGCTCCTTTTTGAAGGACTCAATTTCATCAAAAAATTCGTTGGCCTTCTCATTTAAGTCATTCCGGCGGTCCTTAAATGACTGGACCTCATTGTTTGATTTATCCCTGAGGTCCTTGTTGGTCTGCGCCTCTTCGACATATTCCCGTGTCTTGTTGTTTAAGGCGTTCCGCTCTTTTGCATACTTACTTGCAGCTGCATTCAGCTCATTTCTTCTGTTTTTATGCTGTTCAGACTCGGCGAGAATCTTTTTTCTCTTCTCAATTAATTCGTTCAACATGCACTACTCATCCTCGATAATCGATTTCGGTAATACCCTCGGACAGGAAAGACTGGTTTATGTAATAACGGTGGACAGGATGAGGGAGGATTAGGACAAGTACAGCGTACTACCCGGCAGTTTCCCAAAAGGACACCAACAGGTGCTGCCCTTGGAACAATCCGTAGAAACGATAATTTTGTAGCGCAACCTGTGTTGCCCTTGTTCATCTGTCTGTTCATGATGTTCAACTCCCGATACCAATCTGACGTTTGAGCCTTCCGTGGCGGTTGACTCCGGGTCAGATACCCAAGCATTCCAGATGAGGGATTATCTGAAAGACTTTCTATCATTCAAAGGACATCGGAACTATTAAGCGTTTCGCCGATACCGATACTCCTGATGAGATTCCGGGTGCCGGTTATTATTTCCATCCTGATACGTGTCCCCGGTCTGAAGATAGAAAAGTGATGTTGCCTCATGAGAATACCGATAAATATTCTGTTGATTTACATGAACACGGTCGCTCAATTTGCAATAACAGAAATTGTTATGCCAGGGTGACTGGGGGCGAGATCACTGCAATTTTCTGGAGAAGAGACGGGGTCAGAATAAATTACCTCAAAATGGAAGAGTTGTGGTGTAACAGATTATTTTGGTTACCCAACCCATTCCAGAAGACTTCCGCCACTTGTCATATCGCGGGATTTTCTGTTTTTTGGCAGTTCTACCATCTTTGGGTTTGCTTTTTTCTGGTCCATATCCTCGATCATAGACTTGTAGGTCTGGCGGTTTCCCAGAAGTGCGGCTTTTTCGACACCGGTCATGATTGCGAGGACCCTCACCTTGCCTTCCATATCGTTCCGTACACGGGCACCCCAGATAACATCTGCGTGGGGATCGAGTTCGTACGTGAGCGAAGTGGCGATTTCCTCTGCATCCTGGAGTGTAAGGTCGCTACCTCCCGTGATATGAATCAGGCTCCCTGTGGCGCCGCGGTAATCAATGTCGAGCATCGGGTTGGAAAGGCATTCCCGAACAACGCTCTCTGATTTGTTCTGCTGCTTGCTTTCGCCGACAAGCATCACGGCAACTCCGCCCTTGCTCATAATCGCGCGCACATCTGCGTAATCGATATTGATCAATGACGGTTCTGTTATCGTTTCGCTGATGCCTTTTACCGTCTCTCCGATTAACTGGTCCATCACCGAGAATGCCTGTCCAAGGGGCAGGTTCGGTACGAAATTCTTCAGCCTGTTGTTGTCAAGGACAATAACTGAGTCTGATGCGGCAGATAGTGCCTCAAGTCCTTCTTCTGCCCGGATCAGGCGTGCTTTTTCCACCTGGAACGGGTAACTTACCATTGCTACAACGATTGCGCCCTGTTCTTTTGCGATCTGGGCGACAACCGGCGCTGAACCCGTTCCAGTACCGCCCCCCATTCCTGCTGTAATGAAACAGAGGTCTGCGGATTCGAGGAGTGCTTCGAGTGTTGGCCTGGCCATCTCCGCCGCACGTTTACCCACATCAGGGTAACCGCCTGCACCAAGTCCCCGTGTCAGTGATTTTCCTATCAGGACTCTTTTGTCTGCCTGGACCATGTCAAGGTGCTGTTTATCGGTATTGATCGCGATAGTTTCAGCACCGTTTACCCCCATGTGGTGTAACCGGTTGACGGTGTTGTTTCCCGCGCCACCGCATCCGATGATCACAATACGCGGCTGCCCGACAAAATCATCGTCAATTGCACCCCCGTTTTTCATCTCCTTTTCAATCTCTGAATTTTTCAATGCCTCGTTGATAATAGTCTGCATCTTTACATACCCTCCTAAACCTTGAATGAAACCTGGTCGCTGTCTCTGATTATACGGCCTGATCGCCGTTCGATGAGTTGACGAACCGCATCCCGCACCGCTTCTGATACTGTCGGAAATTCTCCGGCATCTACCATCTGCTCTAGCAATTCGATCTGTTGTTCGGGTAACCGGAGTGTGATTCGTTTCATCATTACTATCACCAGTATCTGACAATTGACTGACAATTGTCAGACAATTGGCAGACGGATAGATCCTATGCGTCTGACTAACCAGATAATCAGCAATATTACGTTTATCTATATAAATCTTTTTGGATCCGCCAGGGCCCGTATAAAATGGGCAGACTCGCAACGAATTTAAGCCCCGATATTTAACATAAATCCATAATTGAGGACGAAATTATGGGATCAGGGCTTCCGGGAAAAGTAAGGCATGGGGGGAAGATAAAACAACACCTCGAGTTGACGGGGCAGACTGCTATTGATTTCAGTGCAAGCCTGAATCCCTTCCCCCCTGCAATAGAATGGGATTTTCCACCTGCTCTTCTCGATCATTACCCCGATGATGATTATATTCAGCTAAAGGAAGTAATCGGCCGCCAGTTTCACCGGGATGTTGAAGAAATCGCAGTAGGTAATGGGTCAATAGAATTAATCCGTTTATTTTGCCTGGCGATGTTCCGGAGCAACGGTGCTGCAAAGATAGACCCTCCTACGTTTGGGGAATACCTCCTGTCTGTGCAGCTGGCTGGTGGGCACCAGGTGAAAGAAGGTGAAATTCCAATTGCTGCATTCCTGTGCAACCCAAATAATCCGACAGGACAGATCTTCGGGAAAAAAGAGGTTTCCAAACTTCTCAAATCGTACGCTGATCAGGGCACCTGCATGTTCCTTGATGAAGCATTTATTGAATTGTCAGACCCGGGGGAGAGTCTGATTGGGACACGGGACACTCACCTTTGTCTCCTTCGTTCGCTGACCAAGTGTTTTTCAGTCCCCGGTCTCCGGTTTGGCTATGCATTTGCGGACCCGGATCTTGTGCGCGCGCTGGAAGTATTGCGTCCACCCTGGAGTGTGAATGCGTTTGCAGAATGTTTTGCGATCCAGGCCTTTAAAAAATACCGGGAACTGGAAGAATCACGGATGAAAATCAGGGGTGAGCGCAATTTCCTTGTAAAGTCTCTTCAGGACCTGGGATTTTCGGTCACACCGCCATCTGCGAACTTTATCCTTGCCGACATTGGCATGGACGCCGGAGCCCTTTGTAACTCCCTTGCCTGTCATGGAATCCTCGTCCGCGACTGCACATCGTTCGGTCTCCCCCATTCAATCCGGATATCTGTCAGGACCAGTTCCGAGAATAAAGTTCTCGCCGAGGCACTTCGTGTATGCGTGCAATGATTATGGCTGGCGGGGCCGGAACCCGCCTCGGCTTGGGTGAAAAACCACTGGTAACCGTTGGTGGGATTCCCATGATCTCTCTTGTCCTGTCTGCTTTCGAACATAGCGGGTACGATGTCATTATCGTTGCCTCCCCGCGGACACCGTTCACCATGAACTGGGCGCGGGTGCATGGGTTTGAATTTATACGCGCATCGGGGCATGGATATATCCAGGACCTGCAGGAGGCGGTGAAGACCATCGAAGAAACCGGCAGTTTTTTTTCCTGTGTGGCGGACCTCCCCTGTCTCACCGTGGCGCATATCCAGCAAATACGTGCGGCATACGAAATTTCTGGCAAGGAGGCCCTTTCAACCTGGGTGCCTGCTCCATGCCGGAAAGAAGGGGTTGATATGCTTTATTCGGAGCGAATCTGCGGGGTCGATGCATGCCCTGCGGGAATTAATATCCTTCGGGGAGACCTTATCGACCGCCCACAGGAAGAAGAAAAATTCCTGCTCATGGACCGGTATCTCGCCTATAATATCAATACCCGGGCGGACCTGGAAAAATTGCGGCGGT
>JBAXJR010000075.1:0-5140 GCA_037137755.1 Methanomicrobiales archaeon
CAACTCCACTGGCGGTAACAGATCTCCTGCGCGTCATTGCTACGGTAACCAGTCATTCTTAGTTATGGGACAATCGCGTACCGGGCTACATCGCAATGGCACGGGAACCCGTGCAACCAGCACACATTCATGCAATATTTGATATTCTACGGCAGGAATTCACATATACGGGAACAGAGAGGACTATTCCACCCGTAGAGGATGCAAATGACAAAGACTCCGGTCGAGCAGGACATACATGAGGGGCATGCAGAGACCCCGTACCAGACAGAACAGGTTGAGGCTGAAATGGAACCGAAATACTATAAGGACGTTACGGTGCTGGTGTTCCTGTTAAAAAGCCCATCTCAGATCGACCGCGAAAAAGCATGTGATTACCTGGGGGAAATTGGCAACCCGGATGCGGTCCCAGCCCTCATCGAGGCCCTTGGCGACCCGACGATCAGTTGGCTGGCCGCGGAATCGCTCGGGAGAATCGGGGACCCGCGGGCAATTGGATCACTTATTGCAGTCCTTGGTTCTGATGAAAAATGGTTGAGAAGGAATGCGGCAGAAGCACTTGGAAAACTTCGTGATCCGTCTGCTGTTGAACCAGTCATCGGGCTCCTCGATGATAAAAAACATGATGTACGTGAAGTTTCAGCAAGGGCTCTCGGCCTGATCGGGGACAAACGTGCTGTGCCAGCTCTCCAGGGCCTTGCAAACGACCCTGATTTGAAAGTACGTGATGCCGCACTTGTTTCTATTAAGATGATCACGCAGAAGAGACCCGTCACATGACACACGAGCGGTCAAAATGGTAACGAATCAATCGTTCACCAAAAATCCCCGGGCGTGTAACAGTGTGGGGGAGTGATGGCTCCGCTGAAACCGTTTGACGGAACCAAAAGCATCAGACCAATAAGAAACGGTGGCTACCGGCAGATTTCCAGGGAAAGTATTCCCGGACAGAGATGTGGCACCTGGTTTACAAGACTATTCACCTCAATCCGGGTATTGATGTCGCCGTGATCGAATCCCTGGCCGGTATCAATCCCGGAACGTTGAGGTATTCATCACGGGCCTCACACGGAGTCAGAAAATCAACTGCACCGGACAGGGTGAGGACCCCAATTTATTTGAGAACCAGGGTCTAAATGTAGATTCAGATCAGCAACAGGTCCTTTTTCTGAATTAACCGACAATGAACCGAATTACTATTCCCATTCCGGACCCCTGATCCAACGTGGCAATAATTCCAACCATGCCAAAAAGACACTATTTGCTGCTTCCTTCTGGCGGTTACCCAATGAGTGGAAAGGGTTCGTCCGGGCACGATCACACCACTATTTATCGCACTCCGGCGAAACAATGTTCATGGATGTTGAGGAATTCGTCCGGCGCCAGATGGATACCGGTACCTGCGACGACGATATCAGTCAAAAACTTGCCAGTCACATTCAGCGGATCAAAAATGCCCCGACTACTTATAGTGAGTCATTCGCACGTGCAGTTATTCAGGAAGTAAGAAATACCCGGGGCCTTACAGGGGATTTTTTTGCCTTTGAGCACTCCGGTGTTAAGATGGGTGATTTTGGTGTCGGGTCGAGGGGCACCGGTGATTTCTTTGCGCACCGGGAGATAGCCAGGATCATCGGACGTACTACTGCATCAGTCGGTGTTGATGAAATGGACGATGCAGGGGCAGTGCTGCTGGGACCACGGGGAAAAACGGTAAACAACCACCAGAAGACAGGGGAATCAGCGGAGCCGGGGGATGAGGGGCCGTATATTATCTGTACTGTCGACGGTATGCACTCACGCCTGTCAGATTTTCCATTCCTTGCAGGTTTTCATGTGACCCGGGCCACGCTCCGGGATGTGTATGTAATGGGTGCACATCCTGTCATGTTGTTCTCTGATATTCATGTGGCAGATGATGGGGATGTCGCAAAAATCTTTGACTACACAGCAGGTATCACGGCGGTAGGCGAAGTAATCGGAGTGCCACTGGTGACCGGGTCAACGCTCCGTATTGGTGGGGACATGGTACTCGGAAGCCGCATGACCGGTTGTGTCGGAGCAGTGGGTATCGCCCGCCACCTCACCGCGAGGAAAAATACAAGGCCTGGTGATGTCATCCTGATGACTGAAGGGGCCGGGGGCGGCACGATTGCAACTGCAGCGCTATATTCCGGGTTCCCGGATGTAGTCGACGCGACGATAAACCTCAATTTCCTCCTCGCATCAGAAGCCCTGCTTAACAGTGATGCCCTCCCCCAAATCCATTCAATGACCGACGTAACAAACGGCGGACTCCGCGGGGATGTGTACGAAATGGCGGAGACAGCAGGGTGCCGGATCGTGATTGAAGAGAACAAGGTCGGGTCCCTGGTGCAGCCCGATGTCGCGAAGATGCTGTCAGACCTCTCGATAGACTATCTCGGCGTCTCTCTTGATGCATTGCTGATCACAGCACCCCGGTCTGCAGTGCCGGCAATTACCGAGGTCATCCAGGGCACAGGTGTTACTATAAGCGAGATCGGAAGGGTCGAAGCGGGTAAGGCGGAAGCAGTCCTGGTTGTTGACGGAAGGGAGCAGGACTTCACCCCAAGGTTCAGGGAGGCAGCCTACACACCCCTGAAAAAAGTTGTCGAATCACAACGGTGCGATTTTGAAGAGATGAAGGAAAAAGTCCGGCGTGCAGCGGACGCAGCGATTGAGAAGAAGCAACGCATTATTGAACGGATAAGGCCAAAGTCCTCTTAAACTATCACGTTCTTATAATGATTCCATCTCATCGTCATACGGTTTTCTGCCACTCGCACAGATATTGTAGGCAAGGTAGGGAATATTCCGTTCAACGAAGGGTTCAATTTTTTTCGCAAGAACATATATCGGGCGTGCAAGGTTATAGTGTGCAAATGAGCATCGCTTTACCCGCACATCGATAAAACCTGCGCCATAAAAGAGCTGTTCCATCTCCTCGACAGAGTAATACCGCTCTCCGAATGCCCCGAAACAGGCCTTTTTCAGGTTCATTGCCTCGCTGATATGGTACAGTGCCGGAAGCCCGCGTGTGAAAAGATTCCTTCCAAGTGTGCAGACGGCAATTGGACTCCCGGGCCTGAGTACCCGAAAAGTCTCGGCAAGGGCCATTTCCGGTTGATTCAGGTAGGAAAATGAAAGCAGGCTTGAAACAGCATCAAATGAACCGTCACAAAAGGGGAGTACTTCGGCTGTCCCAATGGTAAAATCGCTGGAGGCACATTTATCAGAGGCTTTCCCGATCATCCCGCGGCTGATATCAATACCAACAGCTACTCCCCCCTCATTCACGTAATGGCGGACAAAAAGCCCTGTTCCACACCCGAGATCAAGGAGCCTGCCGCCCTTTGGAAAGCATTCCATTACATGCCGGCTGATATCGTTATAATAGAATTTACCAGAATTTGCATCGTAACGATAGTCATAGATATCAGCTACTTCGTCATAATGGCTGCTGACCTTGTTTACTACCGCGTTCACCTGAAAACCTCGTTCATGATTCTTGCTGCAAAAGCATTGAGTTGAATATATTCATTGTTGCAGTGGCCTATCAAGTAGTCGGTATCAGCGAGTGCGCAGGCGATCCTCGGATCATTATACTCACGTTTCATCACTTTCCTGAGTTCGCCAAGTACCTCACCTGCCGTAAGGCCGTATTCAATGATGAGTGATTCGATACGCCTGTTCGCCGAAGCCCCGTCACCAGATGCAATAGCCAGGTATATGGCCGAAGCCACCATGGAAGTCTCGGACTCCCTGAATTTTGCGAGGTCGAATGGTTCTCCGGATTCGGCGGCAACCTGGAGGAGCATTATCGACTTCCTGAGATCGCCGCCAGAAGCCTGCACTATTAAGTCTATCTCGTCATCGGTGCAACATCCACCAGGCCTTTCTTTTGCGAGTATCCCCCTTAAGTGGGCTTGCGCGAGATCGGGAGCGACAGGCCCGAAAAAGAAGGGAAGACAGCGGGACGCGATTGCAGGTATGATTGCAGCCGGGTGGGTGGTGCAAAAGACAAAACGACAGGTCTGGCTATACCGTTCCATAGTCCGCCGGAGTGATGACTGGGCATCACGGGTGAGCGCTGAGGCATCATCAATGACTACCATTTTAAACGGTGCATCGAGAGGCCGGAGCGAGGCATACCAGCGTATAATATGTTTGAAATTATTGATCAGGCTCTCGTCTTTCCGGTAAATATGTGCATACCGCTCATCGTCTTCAAGATACTTTTTTCCAAGAAGGAACAGGTCGGAGGCATGCATCATGGTGCAGTTCCCAACCCAGTTCTCCCCGTAGAGTTTTCGTGCCACGCACTCTACAGCAGCACTTTTACCCGTGCCATGCGGCCCGCTGATCAGGAGGTGGGGTAGTGAACCCCTTGAAGCGAATGACCGGAGGTGTTGTACAACACGTTCATGCCCGATAATTTCTTCAAATACAGCCGGGCGATATTTTTCAATCCAGAGCATGGGCGAGTCTCCTGTCCATCTCTTTCATTGCCTCTGTGAGGAAATAATTGTTGTCCGGGGTCCTGGATAGTAATACAATCTCCTGTTCCTGAAGTGTCATAAGGAACTCCGTTATCATGGGGAGTGCCCGGGTCACCTCGTCTACAATGGTAAGACTCGCCATCCTGGCGGTGCGGGACAACGGGTTTAGATCGATGGCAATTACCGTCTTCCCCATCTTTAAGAGTGCCTCGCAACGGTCCCCGTCTTCAAGGGGCACGAGGATGACATCTGCTTTCCCGGTCCCTTCAGGGTAACTTAACGCCCGGTCGTGGGAGAGTGGTACAATCCTTTCAGCCTTGCCGGAGAGCACGGTTACCCCGTTTGATTCAAGGAGCTGCGAGATTTTCCTGATTCGTTCCTCCGTCCGGTGAAAGAGGTTAATTTCGACAATTGCACCGGAAGCCTGTTGCAACAGGGCGATCTCGCGTGCGGCCAACGCCGCGGTGTTCCCGTTGACTGATATGACCGGGTGTCGTGCTGAACGGAGGATTGCAGCAGCTGTTTTTTCCGCAAGTAATGCACTATCAGTAGTTCTTTCCCCGATCAGGTAATCAAACGCCTCCCCTCTTCCGTGGGCAACCAGGCCTTCGAGTGAAACA
>JBAXJR010000076.1:0-4855 GCA_037137755.1 Methanomicrobiales archaeon
GGGCCAGCACCCCGGCCAGTACTGCAAACAGGATAAGATACGTGGACCTGATGGAGGCCGACATCATCCTGTCTCTGGGTGCGGGCGATATAAAAAAATACTGATTATCTCTCGATTGACAAATAACTTCTTCAGCCATATCTCCTTGCCAGTACCTTTCCGGCCACAGGATTACGTACCGCTCGATTATTCCGATCACCGGCGATACCTGGCCTTGTCTGCATTCGTAAAAAAAGTCTGACCACGACGAAGAAACGTAAACCCGGGGTTAAGCTATGCCAGGCTGCAGTCCCTGCACCTCATCGTCAGATCTGCTCATCTGAATTGGACTGCATATGGACTCGTACAGCCATTTGAAAATTCGCTGGTCTCTCCGGCACCTGATGGATGACTGCCATAATTTTCACCGTCAAAGTAAACCTTATCCGGAACGCCGCGAATATCTCTCCTGATCAATCATGAAACACCGCATAGCAATTTTTACCGCCGTCGTGCTCCTGATCGCCATCGTGGCGATCGGGACTGTGTCAGCGGCCGATACCAGCACCGACCGTACGATCACCGCTTCAGGCACCGGTTCTGTTATCGGGACCCCCGACCGTGCGCAGATCTCGCTCGCCGTCGAGACCGAGAGCCCCGACGTGAAAGCAGCCCAGGCTGAGAATGCCGCCCGTATGACGACCGTGATGAATGCATTGACTGCTGCCGGGATCCCAAAGGACGCTCTCAAGACCACCGGCTATAACATCTACCCGGTGTATGATGACTCAAAGTTCCCCATCGGGCAGAAGATCAAGGCCTATCATGTGGCGAACACCCTGACGATCACCCTTCACGACGTAAACCGGACAGGTGAAGTGATCGACATCGGTGTAGCGAACGGGATTAACCAGGCGAATTCCATCCAGTTCCTCCTCTCCGACGAACAGGCCCAGGTGCTCAGGACCGAGGCCCTGAAAGAAGCCACTGACAGGGCAGCTGCCGATGCACGGACGGTCGCTACAGCACTTGGTGTCAACATCTCGTCCGTGAAGACGGTTGATATCGGCCAGGGGTACACCCCGGTACTGTTCCAGAATTTTGCGAAAAGTGATAGTTCGGTAGGTGGGGCCGCTACACCGATTCAACCCGGGGATATCACCGTGACTGCAACCGTTACGGTGACATACCTGATCGGTTGATCTCCTACCCTTTTTTTGCTTAAATAGTGGGAGCTGTTGCGTTTTTCGTATCGAAAATCAGGAGTACGAACAACGATAACTCTTTTGATGTATCCCTTGTCGCTGCATACGGCGGGAACAGGGCCAAATCCAGGCATTAAATAAACCCTGGGTATTTTGGTATCCTGGATTAATTTTCCCTCTCTACCCATTTCTGCGGGTAGAAAATGCGTTCTTTCCCGGAGTCTCCCCTGGATACCCGGGCCTGCCCGGAGTGGTGCCATAACCTGCTCATAGCCCCGGCGATTCTACCACACCCGGGACAAGGGGTTCATATCTTCTGCAGGAAAAATGATAAATACAATTAATCTTACAAATGTGATAAGTATGAAAAGTAAGAATTGTGAGACCGAGGATCTGGTAGACGAGCTCGTCGCACCACGGAAGGAAAAAACCCGGCACCTTTTCGGCAGTGTCAAGGTCGGTGAACGCGGGCAGATTGTCATACCCAAGGAAGCCCGGGAGATTTTTGATATCAAGCAGGGGGATATCCTGCTGGTACTTGGCGATGTGGAACGGGGAATCGCGCTGGTGAAAGCTGATGCCCTCCAGGAGTTCGCACGACAGATCCTTGACAGTGCAAGTAAGCCTGATGAATAAATGCGGATGGGGGAATAATTATGAAAATTGTTGTATTAAACGGCAGCCCGAAGGGCGATATCAGTGTTACGATGCAGTATGTTGCATACATCCGGAAAAAATTCCCGCAACATAGCTATGAAATTCTCAATGTTGCACATGAATTGCGAAAAATCGAGAACGATACCGCACTCTGGAACAGGACTCTTGATAGCATCCGGTCCGCAGATATCATCCTCTGGGCATTTCCGCTCTATTACCTGGTAGTCTGCTCCCAGTACAAGAGGTTTATTGAACTCATCTTCGATCGGAAGGCACAGGATGCATTTTCCGGGACCTATGCCGCATCGCTCTCGACATCGGTCCATTTCTTCGACCATACCGCCCATGCGTACATTCATGCCATCAGCGACGATCTCGGGATGAACTACCTTGGGTTTTATTCCGCGGAAATGAGGGACCTCCTGTTGGAAGAGGAACGGAAACGCCTGGAGAAATTCACTGCCCTCCTCTTTACCGATGTGCAGGAAAAAACACCGGTCCAGCGGGAGAACGCCACGCTTGTCTGGCCGGCCCACATGTATGTCCCGGGTAAGGCACAAAAAACTCTAAACCAGGGTACTAAATGGGTTGTCATTCTCACCGATTCCGATGGCAGTTCGCCCAACCTTTTGGCAATGACTGATCGGATCCGGAATAATTTTTCAGGTTCAGCTGAGGTGATCAATCTCCATGACGTGAATATAAAGGGTGGCTGTCTGGGGTGCTGCCAGTGCGGATATGACAATACCTGTGTATACACCGACGGGTATGTTGACTTTTTCAAAAACAAACTGGTACCTGCGGATATCATTATCATGGCAGGCTCGGTACGTGACCGGTATCTCTCGTCGACATGGAAGCTGTTCTTTGACCGGAGTTTTTTCAAGGGTCATACTCCCAATCTCGAAGGTAAACAGATTGGCTTTGTGATCGCAGGTCCCCTCCACCAGGTCCCGCACCTGAAAGAGGCACTTACTGCGTGGGCTGACAATGGCAGGTGTTATGCACAGTTTGTTACCGATGAAGTTACCGGTGCCGGAGAACTTGATGGCCTTCTCGATGCCATGGCAGGACGCCTTGTGCAGGCAGCAGAAACCGGCTATATACCGCCGCGGACCTTCTATGCGGTCGGTGGGCACAAGATATTCCGGGATAGTATCTACGGGGGACTGCGGTTAGCATTCCAGGCAGATTACCGGTACTACCAGGAACGCGGGATGTTTGATTTTCCGCAGGCTGACTGGAAGACCCGGCTGTTTAATGCGATCCTTATCCCGCTGACCCGAATCCCCGGTTTCCGGAAGAAAGTGTTTGCCGATATGAAACATCATATGATCGAGCCCTTCAAAGCGGTGCTTGAGGCTGCTTAATCATCCCGGGGAAACGGATCTGCAAAACGTTACCGGGTTCATGCCGTGTAAACGCTCCCCGTCGAACCCGGTGCTGCCATGAAACGGATCGCATCCTTCGGTGTTACCTACCCCGAAGGGTATCACAGCACGTTTGTCGAGAAGTATACAACGGAGGGATCCAGAGAGGATTTCATCCTGCTGATTACCCGGCTTAAAGAAAAAATTGCGGGTTATGAAACGGATATGGAAACCTCACCTGGACAGGCGATATACCACATAGCCGACGATGGGGAGTGTCAGGTAGACTGCAGAACTCCACGTGACCCCGGAAAGTGCGATGAGAATGCCCGCGACAGAAACAAACGGAACAACAAGGTTACTGATCCGGATATAACGGATATATCTCTCGTCAAGCGTTGGTTCGACAAGACGGTGGTCCTGTGTTGCGTACAGCCATTGGCAGAACATCGCTAGTCCGATCGCAAAGAGACTGGCTTCAAATACTATGGCCCCGACCGGGACTTTCGGAAAATCACCGGAAAAGGAGGTCGAAAAGGGAAGGAGCGCAACGAACAGGAGCACAGAGAGGTTAAGCCAGACATACATCTTATCGATCCTCTTCACGGAATGGAGCTGGGTATGATGGCTGAGCCAGAATGCACCGAGGATCAGGAATGCTAAAATGTAGTGCAGGAAATCGGACTCGAGCGA
Source organism: Methanomicrobiales archaeon (assembly GCA_037137755.1). Taxonomy (GTDB): domain Archaea; phylum Halobacteriota; class Methanomicrobia; order Methanomicrobiales; family Methanospirillaceae; genus CAIKOD01. The sequence continues at coordinate 3,905 of JBAXJR010000076.1, forward strand.
GATAAGGGTGTCCATTGCAAACCCTGTTGACTGCACAATGGTCGTTTTATCCGGTAAGTCCAGGCCGACAACAAGGAGCGTCATCGCAAACGCAAATATCCCATCAGAAAGCCCTTCCAGCCGTCCCTTGGTGAGAAAAAGCCCCTCAACCTCATTTTCATCAGACATTGTAACATGTTGGGTGGGTGCAGGTTGAATTTATAGTCTTGGAATTTTGTTTGTCGAAATAATCGCAACCATGAAATTGGCAATTTGCTTCGATATCCCTGCTGATCCCTTGGGAACGGTACGTGCTGATGATTCTGGTGGAATCGGAAACCGACGTATAAAACAAAAGAATTATCTTTCCTTCAATCCTTTTTTCATACGATAATGAACCTGATATCACTTCTTACCGCATTCGTACCATGGATCGCGTTCACCCTTGTTGCTGAAGCTCCATTGGGAAATCCCCTGATGAGTCTGACCCTTGCTTTTATTATCGGTATTGTAATCACCCTTCTGACGAGTTACCACCAGATACTCAAGGGCTATATCCTTTCGGTTATCACGATAGTGTTCTTCGTTGTGTTCTTTATCGTGATTGTTGGATTACACCAGTACTATGTCGCGAATTATCTTTCTGTACTCTCGATGCTGGTCCTTACGATCGTCTGCTGGATGACGATGCTGTTCCATTTTCCCTTCACTCTCCAGTATTCCAGGGAAGGTGTAGACCCTGAGCGAGCCAGGAGTGCGCCATTTATGAGGGTAAATTATGTTATAACCGGGGTATGGGCAATTGCATTCACCCTCGCCCTGGCAGTGGATTCCTTCCTGCTGGTCCGTCCCGACCCGGCCCTTATGTTCTGGGACAACCTGAAATGGGTCTTCATGGTAATCGCTATCGTCTTTACCGTGTGGTATCCGGATTATGTCCATAAAAAGAGGGCATTACAGGAGATCGCTGAG
>JBAXJR010000077.1:0-4575 GCA_037137755.1 Methanomicrobiales archaeon
ACGAGATGACGTATGACCAGGAGAGTGGGATCACCAACAGCATTCAGAAAGGGCTTGAATTTTACTGGTCGATGTCGATGCCGGATAACGGTGGAAGTGGGTACCAGACCGTTACCATTGAACCCCAGATTATTACCCCGGTTGCCGGAGCCGGAGCCGTGCCCTGGGCCCCTGGTACATACGCACCTTACCAGCCCTGGTTGATCACCTACAACCTGCTTTCAGCAGATATGACCTCCGGCACACCCCCGTCCGTTCGTACTCAGCGACTCGCGACCGAGGTTGACCCACGCTTGTCCGGGACAATCACGATGACCCCCGCGTCGCCGAAGAAAGGAGAAATGGTAGAATTTAAAGCGGACCCTGCACCCGGGTATGTCTTTTCGCACTGGAAAGCCTGGGGCATAGAACTGGACGATTTCAGCTCCTCTACCGCCAATGGTCGGGTTAAGGACGATATCTCAACGATACGGGCGTACTTTGAGCAGTCCGGGAGTGGCCTGATAGACGCCGCCGACTTCAGGATTCCACCAGGACCCGCAGAAGGAAGTGTAGGGATCAGGGGAAAAATCCCTGATGAACTCACCTGGGCGGTCGCGATGGGCGTAAAATACCCCCTGGATGTTACGGTAGGATCGACGGACTTTTTATTCGGTCCAACGGTAGGGGAGCGGACAGTACTATCCCCCCAGGAGATCCTCTTCACTACGAAGAATAAGAAGAATGAAACGTCCCAACTGAAATTGAACTTTAATACGAAGACCTGGAGATTCTCTTCCCCGCAGACACAAAACCTGGGGGGATCGGTCCTCGGGACCCATACCGTCCGGCTGGGACTATCAGGCAGGGACTTCACGGGCGTGGAAGATCTTCCCCTGGCAGGTACTGAGGTATTCTCGTGGACCGGAGGGGACCCCGCTATCATCAATGATGTCTTTTCGTTCGATAAAAATACGGTAATTTCGGGTAACCTGACGTTCCAGGGTGTGGGCAAGGGCATGAGCACATTCCGGATCCGGGGAGCTGGACTCACGAACGGGACCATTGATCCCACGCTACCGGTTATTCTGACCGCAAACCAGGTGAAGGTCCAGTTCGACAACGCAACGAAGTCTGATAACTCAGTGTATACCTACACAAAATCAGAGGGAGATCTCTTTTCAAGCCTCGTCCTTGACACGAGGTCGAAGACCTGGCAGGTGGACATGAGTGGAAAGCGACTTACCCACACCACGTGGCCTGAAGATGTACCAATCGGCCTGCAGATCGGAACAAAGGCAGCACGTGTGACCGTTAACCTCGGGATCACCGTAAACCTATACCTGCCGGGAAAAGAACCCGTCCAGGCTGATTTTACCGCAGTACCACAGACCGGCACCCCGCCCCTGGTCGTGCAATTCTCGGACCTTTCAGGCGGTCATCCCACCTCATGGGACTGGACATTTGGTGATGGGTCCTCATCGGAAAAGCAGGACCCGGGTCACACCTATACCTCTGAAGGGAGCTATACTGTCATCCTTACGGTGAGGAACGGTGAAGGGTCCAGTACCATTAAAAAATCGAATTTCATTATTGTAAATCAACCACCTGAACCTATCCTCGCAAATTTCACGGTTTCACCGACAAATGGAATGGCCCCATTGACCGTGAAATGTACAGATAAATCCACGGGGAAACCAAGCATGCTGATTTACAATTTCGGGGACGGTAGTAATGTGACGGGGCCAAACCCTGTTCATACGTACAAGTTCCCTGGTAATTACACGATATCTCTGACAATTACGAAATATAACCCGGCAACAGGCTCTGTAGAGAGCAGCGTGGCCACGAAAACGAATGTTATTACGGTCAGTAAAGTTCCGTTCGTCATGCCGGTCGCGAAATTCATGGCATCACCGACCAGTGGAACCGTGCCTCTGGCCGTAACATTTACGGACCAGTCAACTGGAGACCCAACCCGGTACTATTATAATTTCGGTGATGGCGTCAATCTGACCGGGCCAAACCAGGTTCATACGTACCGGTTACCCGGGGTCTACAATGTCACCCTGACGGTCCTGAAAAATGATCCAAGCAATGGATCCGTTGTTAGTAACGTATCTGTTCAGAAGAATTGTATCATTGTCAGGTGAGTATAACATAACATTAAAAACTATCTTTTTCCTTTATGGGTAAGCTTTTGCGACAAATTTTAATTAATTTTTATGCATTCAGTCCCAATTGGTTAAGATCTTTTTACAATTGCCCAATAAAAAAAGAAACCGTGGAATGGGCAGCCAAATTTTTTGGTAACACATATTTTACTGGTCCGTTTCCAATTTTGCTGTCTTTCGCTTTCCTTCGGATACGGGGCATCTAATATCGGGAAGCAGACTCGGGGAAATGGAAGTAAACTACCTCCGCAGGTCTACGTGAATTGTAGCCCGCCTTTAAAGTCCCAACCAGGCAATGAACCGGGCATATTATGGTTGCCCCTTGACCCCCGTAACTATAACCCCCCAATGTCTATACATGAGCCCGTCCTGCCTTTTAAACCCCCCTATATTCATTTTAACCCCCCCCATGTAGGTTCAAAATGCCCATATTTGCCCCTGTTTACCCTCGGTGCCAAACAAGTCTATTTTAATGCGATTTTGTCTGGATTTCGCCCATAATTAACCTTTTTTACATCTTATTATTCTCATGATTCCGTAAATATCACGGTTTCTATTTCGGAATGGCATCTTTCCGATGTTTCTCGTTTAGAAAGATCCGTCGTGAAAATCCGGCGTAAATACCATGGTTATCAGGTTATCAGCATAACAAAATTCATCCTCTCTTTTGTCATTGAACGCGGGAATGAAATAGATAGATCCCATAATCATTTTTTTCCGGACCGTGACAATTGCTTAAATACCTATGGACGCGGAGTGATTTACAACGAGAGGTGGTTTATGAAACAGTGCAGGGGTATACAGCAACACATTGAGGTAAAAATATGAAAACGCAAGCAATTGTTTTACTGGTTATCATCTTTTGTCTCTTTCTTTCCGGCATAGTATCAGCCGGTCAGGAAACCGGAGCACTCTTTGTCTGGGGGGATAACAGTTTTGGCCAGCGCACGAATATCCCGACAGGTGATGATTTCACATCCGTCGCCGCAGGCCAGTACCATACTATTGCCCTGCACGAGAATGGAACCCTTGCTTCCTGGGGTGACAATATGTTTGGCCAGTGCAATGTCCCGGCAGGGAATACCTACACGGCCATCGCTGCCAGTGGTATGAACAGTATGGCACTTAAACAGGATGGCAGCCTTGTCGCCTGGGGGGATAACGGGAACGGCCAGAATAATGTACCGCCAGGAAACAACTACAAGGCGATCGCCGTTGGATGGTCAGGGTTCAATGTAGCTTTGAGGAATAACGGGACTCTTGTTGCATGGGGCGACAACCAGTACGGCCAGTGCAACGTCCCGCCTGGGAACGATTATATCGCCGTCAGTTCAGGGGCCGTCTTTTCCCTTGCCCTCCGTGCAAACGGCAGCATCGTTGCATGGGGCCTCAACCAGTTCGGCGAATGCGACGTCCCGGCAGGTAATGATTTTTCAGCGGTTTCTGCAGGGGGGAGTTCTGCCCTGGCCCTGAAAACTGACAGTACCATCATCGCCTGGGGGATGAACAGTGCGGCACCTCCGGGTAGTGGCTACCGTTCAGTCGTTTCGGGAGACGATTTCTCCTGTGCTCTCCAGGGGAACAACAGCATCGTTATCTGGGGGCAGACCTGGTATGTGGATCAACCCCCGTTAGGAGATAACTATTTTTCTCTTACCAGTGGCCAGTACCACGCTGTAGCCCTGCATGTACCACTCCGGGTAAACGCTTCGGTATCAGGGGGCCATGGTACCGCTGAACCGCCAAGCCAGACTGCAACATTCCTTTCTGCAGTAAATGTCTCGTTCACCCCTGATCCCGGTTACTTTATTGCGTCAGTCAACGACAACGGGGTGGCACAACCGGTTGGAAACCCGTATACCATTTCAGGCATCCGGGGCGACCATCTGGTCGTAGTCTCTTTCGGGGCCATCCCCTCGGAATATACCGTAAATGCCATGGTGATCGGTGACCACGGTTCAGTAAGTCCCTTACAGCAGACGATTGGCATTCACCAGGATGCGACTATCAACGTCAACCCGGACCAGGGATATCATATCGGGGCGATCTTCGATAACGGGATATCGCAGCAGGTTAGCGACCAATATACCATTCGGGATGTGGTGGATACCCATGATGTCGTGGTGATCTTCACCCTTCTTCCCGGCAGCCTTCGTGCATGGGGCTATAATGACCAGGGTTCATGCAATGTCCCGCCAGGGTACAACTACACGGCGATTGCCTCTTCCTGGGGAAGCAGCCTGGCCCTCAGGAACGGGACACTCCACGACTGGGGAGATAACCAGTATGGCCAGCATAATGTGCCGGCAGGAAACAACTACCTGGCAGTTGCCACCGGTTATTTCCACAACCTGGCATTGCGGCAGGACGGAAGCATTGCCGCCTGGGGAAACAACCAGTACGGCCAGTGTAATGTCCCAAC
>JBAXJR010000078.1:0-4412 GCA_037137755.1 Methanomicrobiales archaeon
GCACATTCTGAAATAGTGCAGATCCATCACCCTATCGGCAATCCCGGGGTGTATTCGTACGAGGCAGAGGATTAAATAGTGCTGAATCGATAATACAACTAATATCTTCATGTAATAGGGTGGCAGATGGGTTCCAGGGGCATGGAGGATCTTCTCGGCGGTAATGACCGGAAAATCCTCTCAACCGGTAATAAAGAAATAGATAAAAAAATAGCTGACGGCCTGCCGTTAGGTTCCTTAACACTCATTGAAGGCGAGAACGATACCGGTAAAAGTGTCCTGACCGAGCAGATCATCTGGGGCGCAATGAAACAGGGCCTCTGTGTTGACCTGTACTCCACCGAAATGACGGCAAAAAGTTTCCTATCGCAGATGGAGTCGATGAGCCTGGATGTATCAGACTATTTTGCCTGGGGTTATGTGAAGCTCTTCCCGTTGCACATGGTCGGGTTCAAATGGACAAAGGAAGAGATGGACGGGATCCTTGAACACATCATTGACCACATCCGTAGCAGCAAAGCCCAGGTCATCGTCATTGATTCATTGACCATGTTTACCGAGTATACGACACAGGGGACGATCCTCACGTTCTTAACGAACTGCAAGAACTTAGTCGACCACGGAAAAACAATTCTGATCACGCTTCACACCTACGCGTTCCAGGAGGACACCCTGATCCGAATCCGTTCCATCTGCGATGCGCATCTCACCATGAAGAAGACCCTGATTGGCGACAAGTACCTCATGGTCATGGAAGTGGTAAAAGTCCGGGGTGCACGGAAAACAACCGGTAACCTGGTCAGTTTCGAAGTCCACCCCGGTTATGGCATGAAAATAATCCCGATGTCGATGGCAAAGGTCTGATATGAGCTCCGGAGAAATTTCAGTCGCAACAAGTCTCTCCCTGCCATTTAAACGTGCGGTAAGCACAGAGGACAACGATTGCGCGAATAATATCGAGTCCTGTGCACTCTACCGGATGTTGCCGACCAATGCAAAAGAGTACGTGCAGCACAGCCCGCACCTCCTTGAGTACTTACATATATTTCCGGTCGATGAATATGGGATCCCCCTCTTCTTTTCGGAATTAAAGCGTGATCTAAAGTCAATGACGGAACCGAACCTCATCTACCCGGCGGATGCAGACACGTTTGTCCACATCTTCTTTGACCCGAACGATGTCCGGAACTATTACATCCCGATTGAACCGTCATTCCTGCACAGTGTAAAAGACCTTGTCCCTGCAGTCGAATATAAACTGATTGACCTCCTCGATGCACTGGAAGATGACCCGGTCACCGATGAGGAACGGAGCACGGTACTGCGAAAACTCCTCAAACAGGTCGTCCAGGTCCAGATGCCCGGCGAAATTATTCCAACAAAGGCCGGGAAAGAAACAGCAAATCCGGGGTTCATGGGAAAATTAACGGGGTTCCTGAACAAGGACCTGACCGCGAAGGACAGTTCAGGGAGGGCCCAGGCCTTCGCACATGTTTCACGGACCCCCGATGGCCGGGTCATCATGTCCCCCCAGGAGTACTCAGCCCTCGAATACATGATGGTGCGCGACAAGGTTGATATTGGCCTGTTAAAGCCGTTCCTCAGTGACAAGTATATTGAAGATATCACCTGTGACGGTATTGGGCCGATATTTGTTGAACATAAAATATTCAAAGGGCTTAAATCGGTCGTTGGTTGGGACAAGGAGAAAGAGCTGGACAATTACGTGATAAAACTTGCAGAACGGACAAGGAGACCCATCACCTACCGGAACCCGATCATTGATGCCACACTCCCGGACGGCTCACGTATCAACATTGTCTATAGCACGGATATCAGCCGTAAAGGTTCGAACTTCACCATCCGTAAAGCAATGGACGACCCGATCAGCATCCTGAAACTGATCGAGTTCAAGACCTGCGATTACATGTGTGCGGCATACCTCTGGATCTGCATCGAGAACGGGATGTCCCTGTTCATGAGCGGTGAAACAGCAAGCGGCAAGACGACCACCCTCAATGCAATGACCACGTTCATTCCCCCGGAGAACAAGATCGTCACCATCGAAGACACACCTGAACTCCAGATCCCCCACCTGAACTGGACACGTGAAGTCTCAAAAGGTAAAGGAAAAGGGGAAGGCGAAGGAGGGGACGTGACAATGTTTGACCTCTTAAGGGCCGCACTCCGTCAGCGTCCGAACCAGATCCTTGTGGGTGAGATCCGTGGTGTGGAAGGTTCCGTCGCATTCGGCGCGATGCAGACCGGCCACCCGGTACTCTCCACGTTCCACGCCTCATCCGTAGAAAAACTTGTCCAGCGCCTGTGTGGAGACCCGATCCTGATACCGAAGACCTATGTCGATAACCTGAATATTGTTGTCATCCAGAGTTCAGTCCGTCGTTCAACGGGTGAAATGGTCCGACGGATCCTCTCAATCAATGAATTGGTCGGTTTCAACCCTGAAAGTGGGGGTTTCTCTTTTGTCGAGATGTTCAGCTGGAACCCGGTAACCGATACCCATGAGTTCCACGGGAGGGGGAGCAGTTACCTCCTTGAAAACCGGATTGCCACCATGCTCGGTATCCCGGACCATAAAAAGGCGGGAATGTACCTGGAAGTAGACAAACGGGCACGTATACTCGAGAGATTACATAAAGCCGGCTACACCGGGTTCTATGACCTGTACCACATGATGACCAAAATCAAGAAGCAGGGGCTCCTTACAATTGATATCCCTGATTAGTGGGTTTGCTGCAGAGTATGGATGTTAAAAGCCTGCCCGCCGGACCGTCCGTGCTTCCGGTTAAAGAGGCCCGTGAGATACCGTTTGCGGGCCTGGTAAAGTCTGTCCGGGAGAAACTGGACTCGCTCCTTGAGTCAAAAAAGATGGCCGCAGACATGCTGTTCATGGCCACGTACATGGCATCAATTACCACGGCACGTGCGACCCGGCCTGAGATCTTTGCGTATACCGCCCTTCGAAAAGAGTATGCGACGGCAAAATATATTGCAAAAGTAGAATTTTTTGTCAAGCGCTGGAATTACAGTTACGTGGAAGCCTTAACTGCGGTTGCAGAACGGACAAAAAACACGCTGCTGCAGAGTATGCTGAACCGCTATTCCAACTCAATCGAATCTGGTGTACCGGATGAAGACTTCCTCAGCCGTGAACTTTCTACGGTACGGAGTGTGTACCGGAACAACTACGAGCAGGGCCTCGAGATGCTCAAAAAATGGGGAGATGCGTACATTGCGATGCTGTTCTCAGGGGCCCTTGTCGGGATTATCATCATGGTATCAGTGGCCCTTTTCACACCTGATAATGTCCAGTCTACCCTGATGATGTCCTATATGATCGTGGTTACAACTTCGCTGTTTGGCATTATTACAATGTACACGTCAGTCCCGTCAGATGAAAAGATCCATGATCTTTATCTTGGTTCAAAGGAGCAGATGGTCATCAAAAGGCTTGAACGGAAAATTATTCCAATTGTCCTCATTGTCGCAGTAATCCTTTTCGCTCTCAGTGCGTTTGGACTTATCAAGGACGTATATGGCCTTGTGATGCTATTAATCGGGCTGATGCTCCTGCCGTTAGGTATTATCGGGTACCTTGATGACAGCAATATCATCCAGCGGGATGCGGACTTTACTTCTTTTATACGAAGCATGGGTGCGGTAATGGGTGGAAAAGGGACGACGATGGGCCATGCGCTCTCTGACATCGACCGGAAATCCCTTGTCGTGCTGGAACCACTGATCAACGGGGTATTCTCCAAACTAAACCTCGGCCTCGACGAGAACGCCAGCTGGGAGAAATTTATCGGGGAGAGCGGGAGTAACCTGATCTATAAGTACCTGAATATTTTCCGGGACTCCTGCGAGCTCGGCGGGGCACCGGACAAGATCGGCGAGATTGCGGGCTCTTCAATGCTGGAACAGGTCCTGCTCCGGGAAAAGAGAAACTCGGTGTCCATGGGTTTTGTCGTCCTCATTATCCCGATGCACACGATGATGGTCGCTATTTTTCTGTTCCTGTTCCATATCCTCTTAACGATGTCCAAGGCAATTGCGAGCGTGATGGGAAGCCTTGATTCTATGGGTGAAGGCCTCCAGGCGGGCCAGAGCCTCGGTGGGTCGATGGCCAGCGGCATGAATATGTTTGTCTCGTTTCCCGAAGCAGAAATGACGGTCTATATCATGATCATGCTCACGATTATTACGGTTGCAAATGTTTTTGCGGGGAAAATTGTGATGGGTGGCGGGAGGTACATGTTTTACTTCTTCGCAAGCATTTTATCGATAATGACGGGACTTGTATATATCGTCTCACCGTATATTGTTGCGATGTTCTTTAACATCCCGGTGTTTAAGGGGGTATAGGAGATGAAGGACTCAGTCCGCCGGGT
>JBAXJR010000079.1:0-4273 GCA_037137755.1 Methanomicrobiales archaeon
GGTCCAGAAACCATACAATCCAGTCCACCGTATAGTGGAAAAACAAAACAAAATTCAATTGACGCTGTCGGACCAGCGTAACCGTCTCATACCTGGTCCACAAAAATACTCCGAAGCCTGGGGGTCACGGAATATCGTGGTCTGTCCTTTTCAGATTATTTTGGAGGTGACGGTTTAAAAAAAAAGTTAGAACCGGGGTTTCCTGTGTTTAGGAAGGCATTCCTGACAGTAAACTGGTCTCCCTTCGGTGGGTTTGAAGGGCACTTCACATTCCTTACCACAATCTGAACAGACTGTCTTTGTCATCTCACGAGGGCCGAAATTCCGTGGGCTCCCATAGCTTCTTCTCTCATTCATTTGATTAACTCGTGCAGGTGTATATTCTGCATGTAGTAATTAGCGGAACTAGTATAAAAAAAACAGGGAACGTGGTCGGAACCCTGCGAAAAAGTAACGAAAAAACCACCGGGCACGGGAATTCACGGGGAGTCTCCTAGTATCTGTGCACCGCAGGGCAAACCTTTAGTTTTTAACGGTTTTAAGGCAGCCTGGCGATGAGGAGGACCATACGAATGAACAGGCCACCAATACGGTCAATGGTTACGAGATTTCCTGGACAATTCGTCCGTTGCGGAAGATCGAAATCTTACCCCCGCTCTGTGAAACGACGATCCCGATTGCGTTGGTCACCTGTGTGATCCCTGCGACCGATGCATGACGCGTACCGAGTCCCTTCGGGATCTGGACATTGCTCAGCTCTATCGTGATCCGGCGTGCTGCTGCTTCGATAAGCCCGTCCCCACTGACCAGGAAGACACCGTCGAGCTGGGCAAGCTCCTTGATCATCTCCCGGATTTCACAATTCGTGATCATCCTACTCTCTTTTGCATGTCCCTCTAACGGGTTCAGGATCATCTGCTCTGACCTCGCCTTGACATTATCCGCATCACCAATAATGAACGCAGTCCCTACTGCTTTCCCCTCGCGTCCTTCCCGTGCAATCTCCATACTGATGTGAAAGGCCGCTTCAAACACTTCTTCTGCAACGTCGGTGCCGGAAAGCACCTTGTCTTTCCACATTGCCATGCTGATCCGTATGCGGTCATGGCCGGAATGGTTCGTAATATCATTTCCAACGCAGAGGATCTCTGATATTTTGCCGGACTCGTCACGCACCGGTTTATTCATCCAGGCAATCCATACTGCCTCCCCACCCCTGAGTACATTCTCGTTAATATGGATGCCCCCCTCACCCCCGGACCGTGAAAGGTCACCCATCATGCTGATCACTTCCTTTGCCGAGTGCGAGGTGGGGGAAATTATCGTACCTACAATACTTTTTCCAACAACTTCAGCTGCCGACCAACCGAAAAACGCCTGTGCAGCCTTGTTGAAGAAGGTGATAATCCCCTCGGCATCTACCTTCAGAATAATACTTTGCGAGTCCTGTACAAGTTCACGGTATTTAATTTCAGCCTGCTTCACTGCCTCGAGGAGCCTCACCCGTTCTGTTGTGTCCTCAATGATAAACATATCACCCTTTGCCGGTTCAGCAGGGTCAACCGGCCTGATCCGCAAGCGGCAATTGAATGTATTTCCATCTTTCCTGCGCAGGAGCGTATCCGAATTGCCCCATCCCTGCCCGTCTATCCGTATGGATAGTTCCCTGCAGGCACGGTCATATTCTTCCCGGCCAGGAAAAATTACTGACATTTCTTTATCAGCGAGCTCCCCCCCGGTATACCCGAGCATCGTGTAGAGTGGTATATTGACCCAGTCGAATTTCCCGTTCCGAACCCGGCTGATTGCCAGTGGTGTAGCGGACAGTAATGCATTCAGCATCTCGTAGCGGGTATTCTGCTCCCGTTCCGACCGCTTCCTGAGCACGGCCTGTTTAATGATGTCAAGGATCTCAGAAAGCGGCGTCCGGGCATTGACGACTATCTCTGATGCATAATTGATGTCCTCAAGTACCACCTTATTCCCTGGATTTCTCGCGTAGAGGATGAACGGCGTGTTGTTACCCTGCTGCTTCAGGTATTTAAGGAGCTCGACCCCGTTCATGTCCCCAAGGAACTCAATCCCATCCACGACGGGTAGGTGGTAATAAGAAACAATCACATCGTAGGTCCGGTTTTTCAGGATCTCAATGGCTTGCTTTGTTGAATTGACACAGTCTACTCTCACCTCTCCCATCCGCTCGAGATAGGACCGGGTCGCATCAATAAGGTCGGTATTGTCATGCACGAGAAGGACAGTAATCATGGGGCACCCATGGCCGGAGCCAGCCTGAAATAGTACAGAATAGTAGGGTATGAATGAGATAAATAATTAGTGTTATTGGGGAAATTTGAAAAATTAATGGATTTATGACCTTCGATCCCGCGGGCCTGAGAACCGTTGTCCACCCCGGTTGTTACTCGCCGGGTGTGGGCTCTTATATGCCTCCCTTCTCCGGGGAGGCCGGTTGTTCCGCTCCCGCCTCTCATCATCCCTTGGAATCGGTGTCTGGGATGGAGGCTCCATCTTCGGTCGGGCCTTGTCCGTCATAAAAAGGAGCGCTGCAGCAAGGTCTAGGGAGGTGAATTCCTCGCCCATCATTGCCTGGGCACGCAGGCGATAATTATCAAGGTTTTCCTTTTCGATCGCCTCTCGTATTTTGGTTAGTGCCTGGAGTGTCCGCTGCTCCTCAAGGTCCTGGTCGCTCGGGATGAAGTCGGGTGTTATCCTCACGTTTGCATACCGCTGTATGTCCCGGAGCTTCCAGACTTCTTTGCCTGATACAAAGGTAAAGGAGCGCCCGGACCGTCCGGCGCGTGCAGTCCTCCCAATCCGGTGGACGTAATATTCCGGGTCCTGCGGGACATCGAAATTGAATACCGCTTCGATATCATCGATATCTATTCCACGGGCAGCGACGTCAGTCGCGATGAGGATGTCGGTCACACCGCTGCGGAACTTTGCCATAACCCGTTCCCGCTGGCTCTGGCTCATATCCCCGTGAAGTCCCTCTGCTGCGTACCCTCTTGAATTCAGGCGGTTCGTAATTTCATCGACCCGTCGTTTTGTATTGCTGAACACCAGCGACAACTTGGGGTTATAGCGGTCAAGGAGCCTGCACAATGCTTCGATCTTGTCGCTTTCCCTCATTTCGTAGTAGTACTGTTCGATTGTCGGCACGGTGAGCTGTGCATGGACGACCTTGACATGTTTCGGAGTTTTCTGGTATTTTTTCGCCAGCTCCATAATTGGTGCGGCCATGGTTGCCGAAAACAGGACGGTCTGCCTTTTTTCGGGGGTTTTCGCAAGAATATCCCCGATATCATCACGGAACCCCATATCGAGCATCTCGTCCGCCTCATCAAGGACAACCACCCGGACATTGGAGAGGTCAAGTGATCGGCGGTGAAGGTGGTCGATAATCCGTCCCGGTGTACCGATAACGACCTGTACGCCTTTTTTCAGTGCGACAAGTTGTCGTTCGATTGGCTGACCCCCGTAAACAGGGATGATCATGATACCAGGGAGGTACTTACCCAGTTTCGCGAGCTCCTCAGAGACCTGGATGGCAAGCTCACGGGTAGGGCACATGACAAGGGCTTGGACCCGCCGGTCATTCTGGTCCATCTTTCCAAGTAGCGGGAGACCATATGCAGCGGTCTTTCCGGATCCGGTATGGGCCTGGCCGATTACATCGTGGCCTTCAATAAGCATGGGTATTGCGAGTGCCTGGATCGGAGTCGGTTCTTCGAACCCGAGGTCAGTGATAGCTTTCTCGAGCTCCTTTGACAATTCAAGGTCAGGAAATGATATTGTTTTCATAGGTGGTTCACCATAGACCACTCCGGACCACGTAACTTCCAGGATGCGTGAGAATGTTTGACCACTCGCAGAAAAATGAAATAATTGGCCCGTTTGATCGATTGCGTACATTCGCACTCAAGATTTAAGTATGTTTGGTCTGATGCAATGCGAATGTAACGTAACAGGCTTCGAACAGGGCCACGGCACATGGGGTGGGCAAGGGCGTGGTCAAAAACGAATCTGCGAATACACCAGGAAAAACCGGGCTATACGAGAGGCCTTCAATTTATGCGCCTCATATCTTCAGAGGCCAGGTGATAATTCATTTACCTGTGCGTCAGGTGCGGCAGTCCGTATTACCAAGGGGTTAATAAAAAACATACAACGTGGAATTCGTCTCAAAATTCCTATAACCATAATTTTCCAGGAGCAATAGAAAAATTATACTGAAATGCGAGGGATGGGATTC
>JBAXJR010000080.1:0-4221 GCA_037137755.1 Methanomicrobiales archaeon
CCATTAAGTTCAAGAAACTCTTCAAATGAGAGCGGTAGTAAGGTAAAATCAAGGATCCGTCCGGCCAGACTTTCCGTTGATCGTTTTCTTAGACCTGCCGAGGCTGAACCTGATAGGAAAAACCTGATGTCCGGATAGAGATCATAATATGTCTTGACGGTATTTTCCCAGCCATCCTGCTTCTGGATCTCATCAAAAAATAAGTATATGGGTTCGGTGGAATCCTCGAAACTGCTGTGCAGGATCACCTTCTGGTAGGTCTCAAGTACATCTTTTATGGTAAATGCTTCTTCATCGAATGAAAAATACAGGATATGCCGAGGATTGACGAATTTGAGCAGACTGCTGATAACCTGCATTATCAGGGTGGTTTTTCCAACCCGTCTCAGGCCATATACAAGTAGTATCTGGCGTCTTTTCACATAGGGTTCAATCGAGAAATAGAGTTTTCTCCTGTAATCTTGTGTCCATTCCAGGGGTACGCTCCCTTTGGTCCACCAGGGATTGAACCGTTCCAGCTCTTCGATTGACACCATAGTTACATCTTGATGCCATGATTATTTGTAAGTTATGACATCCTGATGTCATAACTTTTTACTTCCCCGAATTTCCCCGGTAACTGAAAGGTTTTACTTCAGATCTCCCTTACGTTTTTATGTGACTGTTGTACCGCTGTGCCTGTCGCAATGTCGATCGATGCCGGAATGGAGTGAGGAATGGCTAACCCCGGAGTGGGAAGGCAGTAGCCACATTTTCCTTGCGCGAATTTTCCGGCGGGATCTGCATCATCATGTTATCATGCCGGCGGCCCTTTCCCGAGGGTATGTAACTTCTATCAAGAGATATCAGAGGGAAATGGGCGAATTGCATTGATTTTCCAGTTTGCTTGTTTTCCTGATGTAGTAGTTTATGTAACGGGCATGTAACTGGCGGAGAGATCGATTCCTGGCCGTTCTCATTTTTTCACTACTGTTGAACTAATCGTTTATGCACGCGTCATTCGTTTCGCATTGAGAAACGGGGATTATCGTCCGGACAGCTCTCCAGATCGTGAAACAACAAATAAGGGTGGTTCCGGGGTCAAAACAGGGGTTTTTAAGGGGCCCGGGAAAAGGATAAAACTCGAATAAAGGCCATATATTGGCTGAATCCGGGTAAATTCGCTGTTAAAGGTCGTATTTGTTATAGGAGCGAAACGGAGGCAATTGCGGGCGATTTAGACGAACAGGGACGGGGCTAAATGGTTTTGGAGGGATGTGGATACCCCGGTTTTAAGGAGTATTCTGTAATTCGGGCGTATTTTGGTTGTTTTAGCTGGTTTTTGAGGTAAAGTGGGAATCTTCAAAAGAATAATCAGCCCGACAGTTCATTCTGCGGTCTGTTCCCACGTATGATGGGAACTTTCTTCAGCCTTGTGCGGAGCGCGAACAGCCTGTTCACTTCGTCCGGGTCCAGTGGCCCCACATATCGTGGTACACCCTGCATTTGAGGGTAAAGGTTGTAATATTCCTCTTCGGTCAGGTAATTAACGAGCATAAACACCGTATGGGGTTTTTCGTATATCGGGTCCCCCTCACCCATGTTAAGAGATCCTGTTTTTCCTGGGCATGAAGATAAAATGAGCGACTAGCCGGTTGGCAATTAGGAACGTATGATTTCTTTTTCCTGTTTGGCCACCTGGATAACAACTGACCCATCTTCAATACCCCAACTTAATTTGTCTCCCTTCTTGAGGTTGAACTGGTTCACGATATATGCAGGGACTGTTGTTCTTAGCGAATTACTCTTTGAGGTGGCTGGATGAAGGACGGATTCGTCATGCCATGAATATTTAGCCATTGTTGTAGCCTATTTAGGAAAGACGAGGATTTAAAGTTATTTGAAGATTTGGAGATTTAATTCTGGTTTAATAGTTAATCAAAGTTTTTTGGGAGGTATTTTATTTGAGGTTACTGGAAGAACGTCACACCACTCACAGATTCTGTTTTTCGGGGTGACGTTTTCACACGAGTTGATACTGGTTTGAGACAGAGTAGTAGTTGCCTTCGGGGCATAGAGGGAGCTGGGAGGTATTAGCCACCTCCCATTTCTATTAAAAAAAACCATCCGCCGTTGCATCCAATTTATTTTACGACAATTTTCGAAATCTTTTTCTTCGGTTTCAAACGTTTGACGACCCGTTTTTCATTCAGGTTGAACTGTCAAGTATTCCCTGACAACTGAATTGACCAGTCCTACGGCGAGAATATTTCTGATATAGTGACCTTGTTCGAGACCCAGGTACATGGATCCGGATAAAAAGGTATCACTATATATCCGGAAAACACCGAAGATTGTCTGGAAATACCAGGCATACCCCAGGGAAGACACGGGTCTGCAGAAGGCAGGCTTTGGAGGATTTTGGGGGTAGCACGGAGAGGAACCAGGTCAAAAAGCATGAGCAAGGAGAATATCCCGGGCCGACACAATCCGCCGCAGGGGCCGGGCCACGCGGTGCGAGTTGCCTCGTGGAGGGAATGGGATTCGATCGCACGAAGGGATCATGCTCACCGGATGCGTCAACTGGTGGAGGGCATATTCCGCCAGGAGGTCATGGGTGGACTCGCACTTCTGCTCATTCCCATCCTCCTGCTTCTCGATTTTGTCCCGCTGTCACCCGCGGTATTTGCGTTTCTCTCCATTATCGATGTCGCAATCTGGATATTTTTCATCCTCGAATATGCCTGTCGTCTCATCGTCGCGGAAAACAGGGTGGCCTATATTGTCTCCCCTTGGAACCTGCTTGATCTGATCATTATCGCCGTCCCGGCCATCGCCCTTGTCCTGGGTGCAGGATACGGTATCTCCCGTTACCTCCGGGTCCTGCGGGTAATGCAGGCGTTCCAGGTACTCTATATCGGTGCAAAAGGTGCTAAGGACCGGATTGCCCGGAAATCCCAGGAAGACCTGGAAACCAGGCCTGAACCCGTGATGCAAATCCGTTCCCTCGAAATACATGGTGCTCCCGGTACCGGTGGAGTCCCAGAATGGAATACACGGGCACCCGGTAGTATTACCCCCGATTTCAACACTCACAACCAGTGGGTTGATTTTTCAGGGTACAGTAAATCGGATTACCCTGTCCTCTCGGAAATCACTCATATCCCCCCCTATATACTTGGTGAAAGGCTCAGGGAACGGGCTTACCCCCGCTCGTACAATGCCGGAAAATTCATGACGGTCTTTCTGAAAATTCCACGGGTGAATCGGGAGGAGGGTGGGGCCGACGTATGGGATATCACCTGGGACGGTCTGCTCATAGCGTTTTCAGCAGACCAGGTGATGACCTTCTCGACATCCGGACACGAGGTCGTCGACCATGCACTTGCTGACGGTCTCGATGATGGGATCGCCCTGGACGGTCCCGGGGTCCTTTACCTCTGTGTTAACCATTCCCTCGATATTATTGAAGACCTCATTCTCTCGGCAGAAGAGCAACTGGTCTGTCTTGAAACCCGGCAGATGGGTCGCCTTCCCCGTAATTTCCTCTCGATGATGTATACTTCCCAGAAAGAACTCAGCCGGGTCACATCCGGGCTCCTCCATACAAAAACCGCTCTTGAAGAAGTCAGCCGCAGCGGTGGGGAGGGATCCGGCCTTGACGAGATTCGTGCAGGAAGGCTCCGTTCGCTGACTGACAGGGTTTCGCTGCTGTATGATAATGCAGGCCATGTCTCTGACTCGTTCTCCTGGATGGTTGATTATTACCTGAACGTTACCTCATTTTCAATGAACCGGGTGATGAAGATCCTCGCGGTCCTGACCGCTATGACCATGATACCTACCCTCATCGGCGGTCTCCTGGGAATGAACCTGATCGATAACCCCTGGCCTGCCACCCTTTTACAAATGATCACCACTGTAGGGCTGCTGATGATCATTACAGCCTGGGTCTACTATAACCTGGGCTGGCTCCGGGAGTGACGGGATTTTTCCGGGAAGAAGGGCAGCGGATAATATGCAAGGTGTCCAAAAATCCCCGATCAAGTAGTTTCAGTTCAAGGGTTGGCCCCAATTGCGACAGAGAAGGGAGTGCCCTTCGGGGCATATATTGTCATTGGCCTGGGATCTCAACAGAGCCTGAAAATGTTAAAATGAAACCAATTATCAAACTACTTGAGCAGGAAGATAGTCGCTGAAATGTGATTACACCCTACATTTTTATGTCAGATTGGGATTTTC
>JBAXJR010000081.1:0-3956 GCA_037137755.1 Methanomicrobiales archaeon
CGGTAACCTGGAAAAGCCAGCAGCGGTAAAAGTGAAAAAGTCCCCCACTAAATCACCTTCGTTTTTGGATCACCTCAACTCCCTCTTCAAAGGAAATAAAAGCAAAGGGACAAGACCAAAGGCTGTTCCTCAATCCTCCTCCCCTGCAACGTCCCCCCTTGCCAGCACTGGTAACCCGGCAAAGCCTGCAGCGGTTACGGTGGCAGGGGATGATAGCAAGGTACCGTCATTATCCAATAGGATCACCGGCCTGTTTCACCGCGGTAAAGGAAAAGGGGCACAACCAGGCACGGGGGTGAAGACTCCGGTTGTAGCACAGGTAACACAAGGTTTGGCGGGCGATCCCCAAATGGTCCCTGAATTACTGCCTGGTGAAATTGAACTCACTGAGCGGAAAAAAACATCAACCCTGGACCCCCTGAAACGGGTATTTCATGTAGAATCAGAAATGGGGGAGAAAGGCCCGTCCGATAAAAGAGATAAGGCTGGAAAGGGCAAAAAAGCAAAAAAAACCATTCTTCAATACGACCCTGTAACGGAGGGGTCATTGGTCGAATCGGCACTTCCCGCCGGGTACCAGGAAATTGACCACTACTGGAGTGATGTCGGGGTATCCCTGGTTGTCATTGCACTGAATGAAAAGACCAACCAGAATGAGTATCTCCTGTTTGAACCGATCTTATCGGAATTCCAGTACGAGTTGATAGAGCGGGTACATGCAGACCTCCGGAATGTCCTAATCCTGGATGATGATGATGAACTCGCCATGGACAAGCGTGAGCTCCTCCTCGAGAAAACGAATGATTTATTCCGTGAGTACGGTATCAACCCGGACCTGAACACACTGTTCAAGTTGCAATATTACCTGGTCCGGAACTTCCTCGGCTGGGGAAGGATCGAGGCCCTGATGAATGACCCGTATATCGAGGATATTTCATGTGACGGGACGATGATCCCGTTGTTCCTCTATCACCGGAAATACCGGAATATCAAGACGAATATTAAATTCAAAGCGGAAATCCTCGACTCGCTTGCGATCACTCTTGCCCAGCGTTCCGGGAAACATATCTCCACGGGGTCCCCGATAATAGACGCAACCTTACCCGAGGGGTCGAGGCTCCAGCTGACATTCGGGAAGGAAGTTACAACACGGGGGACTTCGTTTACGATACGGAAGTTCCGGGAAGAACCGTTCTCCCCGATCGAACTGCTGATGAATGGCACGTTCAACGAAGACCAGCTTGTCTATTTCTGGATGGCGATTGAGAATAACAAAAGTCTTCTGTTCATCGGGGGTACTGCATCCGGGAAGACTACCTCGCTGAATGCGACCTCCCTCTTTATCCCGCCGATGGCAAAGGTCGTCAGTATCGAGGACACGAGGGAGATCACACTCTTTCACGAGAACTGGATCGCATCCGTGACGAGGGACTCGATCGCCGAAGGGGCGAGCATGATCTCCATGTTTGACCTGCTCAGGGCTGCAATGAGACAGCGGCCTGAGTATATCCTCGTCGGTGAAGTACGTGGTGTTGAGGCTCAGACCCTGTTCCAGGCGATGAACACCGGCCATACCACGTTCTCAACGCTTCACGCCGGAAATGTTGATGCCGCCATCCACCGCCTTGAGAGTGAGCCCCTGAATGTTCCGCGGAACATGTTGCAGGCATTGAATGTTATCTGTGTACAGGCCCTTGTGTACCGCGGGCAGGAGCGGATCAGGCGGGTCCAGGAGATTGTAGAAATTGCCGGGGCCGACCCGATCACCGGGAGTCTCCGCGTCAACACAGTCTTCACCTATGACCCGGTGACAGACCAGTTTAGTTACCATGGTCGCTCGCAGGTCTATGCAGATATTGCACAAAAACGTGGGTGGAGCCGTGAGCAGCTCGAGGATGAGATCCGGGTACGGAAGATCATACTGGTCGCGATGAAGGACCAGGGTATCCTGAATTATATCAGTGCCTCACAGCTCTTCCAGGCCTATAATATTGATCCGGCCGGGGTCATCGAAGCGTTAGGTGACTTAAAGGCCTTCCTGAGCCGAGGCGTATGAAGTATTATCCTATCGTCCACCGGTTGGTACCACGTGGTTCTAGTAAATATTCCAGCCTGAGTGCCAATCTTATTTCTGCCCGCATGGCGATGACCCCTGAACGGTACGCCGGGTATGGACTGATCGTCTCGTTACTCGGTGGTGTGGTTTTTGCGGTGTTTGGTTTTTTTGTTTCACTGACACTTGTCCTGGACACGTCACCGAATTTTACCGGCATTTATAATGTGTACAGGATCACGCTACCTAATTCCCTGAGTTTATCCATTCCAAATGAACTAATATCCGTTATCGGGGCTATTCTTTCGTTTATCATCGGATCTCTCCTGATCTATATTATTGCAATGAAATATCCGGGGATGCAGAAGAACAACCGAGCGACCAAGATCAACTTAACCCTGCATAATGCAGTCGCCTACATGTATGCGATGAGGAAGGGTGGCGGGCAACTGCTGGTTATCTTCCGTTCCATATCCGATAATGCCCCGGTCTACGGGGAGGTCGCACTCGAGTTCCGGCAGGTGATCAGGGACGCCGACTTCTTCGGGATGGATGTCGTGACGGCACTCCGGCACCTGATGGAAACAACCCCGTCACAAAAAATGAAACAGTTCCTCGAGGACATGATATCCATTATCGAGACCGGCGGGGACCTGACAAGCTTTCTTTCCGGCCGGGTGCGGCTGTACCAGGAAGAGGCCCGGTTCGAACAGAAAGAATTTCTCCAGTTTCTCTCGCTGATATCTGAGTCCTATGTGACCCTTTTTGTTGCAGGGCCCCTGTTCCTGATCATCATCATGGTGGTGATGGGGATGATGGGGGGTGCAGCAGTGACCCAGATGGCCCTGGTTATATACCTGCTGCTCCCAATCGGCTCACTGGTCTTTATCATTCTTATCGATATGATCTCAATAAAGTCTGAATTTATCAACCGGTTTACACGGGTACAGGAACTCTCCGAGTATTCCGATGTCCGGATTGAAAAGAAGGCGGGCGAGGAAGTTTTCTTTGAAAAACTTCTGCATTATGACCGTATCAGGAATATAAAGAAATTCATCATGAACCCTGTGCAGGTATTCATATTGAATTATAAACTTACCCTGCTCATTACCGTCCCTGTTGCGGCGATTTACCTCATCACTGTCTACATGAGTCTTCCTCCTGCGGGTTTTGAACGGTTCATCGATATGTTCGACGATCATGTCGTGATTGCTGCACTTATTATCCTGATCCCGTTTGGTATTTTCTACGAGCTCTGGAGGCGCAGTATCCAGGGAATTGAAGCCGCGATCCCTGATTTTCTCGACCGGATGGCGGGGATCAACCAGGTCGGGCTGACGATATCGCAGGCGATCTCGATCATGGTCAATACCAACCTGGGTCTCCTGTCGTACGAGATCAAGCGGATCAAGCGGGACATGGACTGGGGTGCTAATTTTACCGATGCCCTAATGCGGTTCGAACAGCGGATCTCAACGCCGATGATCGCACGTACCGTTACCCTGATTAGCAAGGCCACCCAGATGAGTGGTTCAATTGGCGACATCCTGACCATTGCAGGGAGTGATGCACGGATGTCTGAGACCCTGAAGAAAGAGCGGATGTCGGAGATGTTTATTTACACGGCAGTTATTTACCTTGCATTCATCGTATTCGTTTTCGTTGTGGCCGTGATTACCACCCAGTTTATGCCGGTCCTCGGGAACATTGATACGAAAGGTCTCCCGCAGACGGGTGCTTTTGCGGGGTTCAGTGCCGCTTCAATGTACACGATTTCCCGGCTGATGTACCACGGGTGCCTTGTACAGGCATTCTTTTCAGGCATTATTGCCGGGCTGATGGGAGAGGCATCATTGTCTGCCGGTCTTAAACATGCGGCGGTCATGCTAATAATTTCGTTGCT
>JBAXJR010000082.1:0-3899 GCA_037137755.1 Methanomicrobiales archaeon
GGGTTTTCTTAAATACAGGCAGAATCGATCTGGAGAAATCTTACTTACATCTTTAGCTTCAGCTGTCCTTTTCTATTCCAGGTCAGTAAATGCCATTGACAGGGCCATCAAATTAGAAATCGGTTGAATTAGGCTAATTCGAGAGTCTCATCATAGACAGGGCGCTCTTTGGATGATTTTATCTGCCCTGCCGTCCTTGGTCAGGTTAGGCATACGAGGTGTAAATAAAGGTGACAGATCACGTCCGGCAATTGCTTGAGGATATTCTTGGTGGACACCGTCTTACCGCCCGGGAGGGGAAGATGCTCATGTCGATCCGGGACAGGAGAGTCTGGGACATTGCATCAGTGGCGGACAAGATCCGTGAAAGAGTGTCAGGAAACCTGGTCACGTATGTAAGAAACCAGAATATCAATGTCACAAATATCTGTGTAAACACGTGTGGCTTCTGTGGTTTCTCAAAAAAACCGGGGGATGCAGGGACATTCCTCTTCGGTGCCGGGGAGATCCGGGAGAAGGCAGCTCTAGCCCGGAAAAGAAATGTCACAGAGATCTGCACGGTCAGTGGGCTTCACCCCGATTTTGATGCCTCCTCTTATACCGGGATAATCCACACCATCCATGAGGAAGCCCCGGAGGTTCACCTTCACGCAAGTAATCCAATGGAAATCGCATATGGGGCACGGAAAAGTGGCATCACGACCGGAGAGATGCTGCTGGAAATGAAAGGTGCTGGCCTTGGATCGCTATGCGGGACAGCGGCAGAGATCCTCGTTGACGAGGTACGTGACGTGATATGCCCCGGAAAAATCTCAACCGCTGAATGGGAGAAAATTATCCGGGAAGCACACCTGCTCGGCATACCCACGACGGCAACAATCATGTACGGCCATTGTGAGACGATTGAAGACCGGGTCCGGCATTTTGAGATCCTCCGGAATATACAGGATGATACCCATGGGTTTACCGAATTCGTACCACTCTCGTTTGTTCATATGAATACGCGTCTTTTCAGGGAGGGCACTGCGCGTCCGGGGGCCACCGGAAGGGAAGATATTCTGATGGTCGCTGTTGCGCGGCTCTTCCTCGACAATATCCGTCACATCCAGGTCTCCTGGGTCAAGACCGGTATCAAAATGGCACAACTCGGTCTCATGGCCGGAGCGGATGATATTGGCGGGACAATGTTTGAAGAGAGCATTTCAAAAGGTGCAGGCGCATCCAATACCGATTACCTTGACCCGTCCGAGATGAAAATACTGGCTGATGACCTCGGCCGCGAACTCCGCCAGCGCACCACTCTGTATTCTTTTGTGTGAAAAACCATGTATTATCAGGAAAATGAAAATGCCTGAATAACTCAATTTTCCGGGCTGCTACAAAATAAAATTGCTGTAAAAAGATTCTATCCGGATATTCCCCGGGCTATTCCTTCTTTTCCCGGTATTCCGACTCTTCTTCGACAAACTCTTCGACATCACGGTATGCCCGCTGCAGGATACTGACCAGCGGTGCAAGCGCAATCCAGGAGATCTGTGCAAGGGTCGTGCTGAAAAATGCAACCGGGATCGATAGCAGGAAAATCGCGATAACAACCAGTTCCCGGTGATAATTGTACTGGATCATGCGTGCGCTCAGGTGGGGGTCAACCAGGCGGTGGCTCCCGGATGCATACATCCAGATGATGATTAACATGGCCCCGGTTACTACCTGCATTGCGGCAAACAGTATCGTTGCAAGTTCGAAACTCCCGTATTGGATGATGAGGTTGGTCAGGAAGGGAATTATCGTAATACACAGGAGGAAATAGAAATTAAGGCTGATAAGTGTAGGATTACACCGTTTGATATAGGCGAACACCCTGTTATGTCCCCGCCACCACGATGCAATGACAAAAAAGCTGACAACATAGCTGATAAATGTCGGCCCCATGCCCATGAGATCGGCTGCTAATTCGTTCTGATGCGCCCCGTGGGATAGTGTTGGAACTATCAGAGACAGGGCAAGTAATGTAACGGCGAAGGCAAATACCCCGTCGCTGATGGCCAGGACCCTGTCTAAATTTTTACATACCGGGTCGTGGCCTCCTGTTTTACGGGGCACATGGGGTGCTGGCTGGTCAGCGACCGTTGTGGAAGTCAATATCGGAGTTATCAACCGAAAAGATAAAAAATGTGACTGTTTTAAAAGTTCTTCAGTGCCCTGTGTGGAAAAGCCGTGCTATCTTATCTCCGATTTTCTTTGCATGAGCGATTGCGTCTTCATCCTTCAGCACATCACCCGCAAGGTACCCCTTTCCCTTCACGTGACCAAGGTAAGAAAACTCGTGGGCGGACAGGAACCCCTCCATCGTCTGGATTGTCCTTGAGCCCCCCTTATCCGCTTCAACCGAAACAGCCACGGCTTTTCTTCCGGCAAGTCTCCGGTCGTGGTAATAGGAATATGTCCTGTCAATAAAATTTTTCAGTTGCCCCGATACGTCGTAATAGTAGGTCGGTGACCCGATTACCAGCACCTCGCAGTCGAGTATACGGGACGCGACCTCTTCCCAGTCATCGTCGGTTATGGAGCATTCGTGCTCTTTTTTACACTTTTCACAGCCTATACAGGGATGGATCTGCTTGTCCGCGAGTGAGACAAACTCGGTGGTCAGTCCCTTGTCTTCGCATTGTTTGAGAATGATACGTACCAGCCTGCTTGTATTGCCGTCTTTTCTCATACTCCCGGAGATCCCTAGTACCTGCATACTATCACCATCAATCAACACTGTCCCTGCTTGGTATTGATTGTTGCGATGACCGGGTCAAGACCGATTGACACCATCACACCCATGATCGTGTTGACCGGATCTGTATCAAAATAAAAAAGGTGTGAACAGCACCGGCAGTCACTGCACCCGAAACCTCTTCGGCTCCCCACCTATTGCGCTTGCAAGTTCACATTCGAGTAGCCGGGTTGTGCGTGCACAGACGGCATAGAGAAGTGTAACACCGGCATCTCCCAGCAGGTAGTCAATATGCCATCGCTTTGTCTGTGTACGGGACTCTGCGATCCTGATATGCCGTTGCACCCGTTTGAGGCCACCCGGGCCCTGTGCGGAACCGGTATAGACGTGCCAGCCTCCTGGAAATGCCAGGTCCCCGAGGGCACCAACCCGGATTGTGCATGACCTGTTGAACAATGCAAGGCAGTAAACCCCTTTTTCCATCGTGACTTTCCTTTCAGGGACAGGTCATCCGGATAAGTTCACGTGCGGCGGCGATATGGCGGGCACCGCCCTGCCGGGATGGTTCCCCGTGCCCGGGATAAAGACCACGGATGTCAAGTTTCGAAAGCCTTTCAATTGACCGGACCAACTCCTCCAGGCTCCCGCCCGGGAAATCAAACCTGCCAAACCCACCATCAGTAAACACGGTGTCCCCGGAGATCAGGTCCCCGCTGGCTTCGTCCAGGATGCAGATGCTGCCCGGTGTATGCCCCGGGGTGTGAATAATCAGGAGACCGCTTACATGGTCCCCGTCTTTGAGCAGGGTATCGGCAGCAATCCCGGGTGAATGAGAGCCAAAATGCATGGAAAGACTCTGTGCATCCTCAGCAAGCCCGGATGCGTCATCCTGGTGAATGTATACCTCTGCCTTGCACATCAGGGCAATTTCCTTCACGTGGGCAGTATGATCAAAATGACAATGGGTGAGGATGATTTTCTGAATGGTGTCCCGGTATTTCGAGACGGCTAAGGGTGTCACTCCGGCGTCAATGAGGACATCACCTACAAGATAGGAATTAGCAAATACCGGGTCACCGGGAATCCACTGGACGGGCATGCACAATAATAAGTTCCCGTGACAAATGTGTTTTATGTATACCCTCGTCCAGGAATGCCACAACGGAGTCCCTGC
>JBAXJR010000083.1:0-3802 GCA_037137755.1 Methanomicrobiales archaeon
GGCATAAATTCCTGTATAATCTGCTCTATACCAGCTATTTACATCTTGCAGACCAATATTGACTACATTCCCCTGGTGTCAGTCATGAGTCCGTATTCCCACCATACCACGCATTTTTCAATCCCGGCCCTGGCCGAAATCAGGGAGAAGGGGTATATGCCGGTGGACATGCACATCCATACCCATCACTCTGATGCGGCTATCAGGATCCCTTCGCTCCTGACCCGTGCAAAACATCTTGGTACCGGGGTTGCCATCACCGACCATAACGAGGTCCAGGGTGCGGTCGAGGCATGTGAGGACCCGCAGGGTGTCCTTGTTATCCCGGGAATCGAGCTCAGTGCACTCGAAGGTCCTCATATCCTCCTGTACTTTTATTCGGCTGACGAACTGGCGGACTATTTTAATACCCATATCAGGGGAACACTCCGGAAAAGCCAGTACATGGCACTCCAGTTATCGGTTGAGAAGATCCTCAAATCGGCGGAGGACTACCACTGTGTGAAGGTCGCAGCCCACCCGTTCGGGTATTTTGGCATCAACCGGGGTATCCTGAAATGTATCGATAATAAGACTCTCCCCGCCGGGACTATCGACCACCTTGACGGTATCGAGGTGATATGCGGGGGGATGAACCGTGAGACCAATGAAAAAGCCGCAAGGTACGCAGGAGAACACAATTTTCCGATTACCGGAGGCTCCGACGCTCATGTGCTTCCTTCAGTTGGGAGTGTCGTTACGTGTGTGAAAGCAGAAACCGTTGAGGGGTTCCTCAACGGTATTCTCAAAAAAGAGAGTATCGTCATCGGGTCGACGGTAAGCTCCCTCAACAAGGGGATGACTGCAGGTGTCATCGCCTGGAACTATATCCCCTTCACGGTATCCTCCCTGCAGGTCCATTATGAACAGAATCTTCCCCGGTTGATGCAGTACCTGAAGGGCCTGATAAAATAACCCGGAATGTGACCGGGTTAAAAAACAGGGGTCCCCCTGGTCACAGGATCGGGGAGAACAGACGGGATATGGAAGCCCTGATCTTGAAATATCCTGACCTGCCTGCATACCATTCAGGCGTCAGCTCGGTACAGTATGCAAGGTCATCAAGATAGGCCTGTTTGAATTCCTCTGCTACTTTTTCATCGTAAATAATCGCGTTCGTCTCGAAATTGAGTTTAAAACTCCGCACATCCCAGTTGGCACTACCGACCGATGAGACGGTACCATCGATCACGATAGTCTTGGCATGGAGGAACCCGTTATCGTAGGTATAGGCTTTTACCCCTGAGTCCAGCAACTGTTCCACGTACGAGTGGCTGGCCCAGTACACGAACATATGGTCTGGCTTGCATGGGATCATCACCCGCACGTCAATTCCGGACATGGCCGCGATACGGAGTGCATCGGTAATACTTTCATCGGGTATGAAGTACGGAGACTGGATGTATATGGTCTCCACGGCGGAATTGATCATCTTTAAGTAGGATTCTTTGACCGGGTTCCACCGGGTGTCAGGTCCACCGGAGACAATTTGGATTGGGATTCCGTTAGGAAGTGCGCTTTGATGAAAATACCGGTCATCGACTGAGATCTTGTCAACGGATGCATAATTCCAGTCGAGAAAGAACCGCATCTGAGCAATAAGTGCGCCCGTCCCCTTGATCCGTACTGCCGCATCCCGCCAGTACCCCCAGCGTTTGTCCAGCCCGAGATAATCATCACCGATATTAAACCCACCAATAAATGCAGTTTCGCCATCTATAACGGCAATTTTCCGGTGGTTCCGGTAGTTTACCCGGTAGTTGAAATATGAGACTAGGGACGGGAAAAAGACCGCATGCCTTCCCCCGGCAGCCTTGAATTCATCGTAAAAATGTTTTGGCAGGCCCCCGCTCCCGACCCCGTCCACGAGCAGGCGAACTTCCACTCCTTCCCGCGCTTTTTTCGTTAACGCGTTCATGATCTCCCGGCCGAGCCCGTCGTCCTTGAGAATGAAATACTCCATGTGCACGTGATCACGGGCACCATTAATTGCTTCAACCAGGTCCGCGAACTTGGCTTTTCCATCAGTATAGGCTTTAATCTGGTTATTGACTGTAATAATTGCCTGGTTATTCTGGAGCAGCAGCAGGGCCATCCGGTGAATCGCACCGGACCACCGGTCGGTGGTGATATCTCCTTTTATTTTCACCTCTTCAACCTGGGATTCAATAAGCCTGAGTAATTCGTGATCCATCCCGGACTTAATCGCGAACATCTTTTCTTTCCGGTAATACTGCCCGAAGATCAGAAATAAGAAAAATCCGATAAAGGGAAGCAGGAACAGCACGACAAGCCATGAAATGGCTGAAATTGGGTTTTTTCTCTGGATAAATACAATAGTGATGGCAAAAAAAATGTTTGCGATAATAAGTATCGGCAACAGGACGTGGTATATCTGCATCAGGACTTCGAAGATCATCTGGCAACCTCAGAACCGTGGAATACGGAATGATGTTTTTTGGAAACAGTTGATTATCAGAACCTGTGCATATAACCTCTTCGTTTTTTATTAGGCCCCAGGTCCTGCCGTGTAATTTGTAACCGGGATCCCACGGTAGAGACGGGCATTCCGGGCGGCAGGAAAAAAATTCAGGAATCCCGTGTCTCATTCCATCCATTTTGTTACCATGTCCGCAGGGGGACGGATTGACGGTGGTAACTCCTCCTGGTAATACCCGACTGCACACCCGTTCAGTTCGAAGACATCCGGCGGGATACCAAGGAGCCGGCAGAACTCAGGGTCTGTCCCCATCTGCCCGGTTACCGAGACCAGCTGGAACCCGAGGTTTAAGGAGGTTGCCTTCAGCCACATGTTTTCCAGGCAGTGGGCGAGCGACTGCTGTTCCACCGGGGGGAACCCTTTGCGTTCGGCGACCACGATGTAATACGGGGCCGTCCCAACCCCGGGTACTACCCCCGCCTTCCGGATCATCTCCAGACGCCGGGCAAATGTTTCAGCTTTTGACTGTAATGCCGGGTTCTGCTTCATCTGTGTTTCAAGACCTTCTGCCATGATGTGGATTTTCTGCATCAGGAGACCCCCGGCGATCGCAAGACCGCGGCTGTCCCATGCAAAGACAAAGAACTGCCTGAAATACTCATTACCCTTTCCACCAATCGCTGCAGCAGCAAAGGGCGCAGCAAGACCAGCCTGGATGATCATGCTAATCTGAACTTCCGGGGGTACCTCCGGCCTGAACATACGGTATGTCCGGCGGGCGTTGATAATCTCATCGAGTACCATTCCGGAGGAGTCGTTGAACATGCACATAGTTTTTGTTCTGGAATTCATGGGTGATGAAGGTGCTTATTATGGACAAGGGATCCGGGGAAGCTGGGAGTCGTGGAAAACCAGGGTATTCAATGGCGATATTTGCAGGCAATCTTGAAATGGAATAAGGGGTGGGCAGATTTTGCTACCTGGACAATCGTTTTGTACGATAGGATTATACGGTACATTATCTGATATTTCAGGTATGAAATTTTCAATCCTGGCAATAAGCCTTGTACTCACTGTTGCTTTTGTATTAGCCGCAGGATGTACGCAGAGTGCAACGCCTCCGGTGGTAACAACGACCCCTGTTACGAGTCCGGTTGCAACACCCGTAGTCTCCCAGACAACGGCACCGGTACAAACCGTTCCGCAGGTCGGGATGGGTACCCCGGGACCCACACAAATGCTCCCGGTTGACTACATGCTTGATTTCATGGTACAGGGTAACGGGGATACCGCGAGCCCCTACATGGCAGTGACGCTCCGGGG
>JBAXJR010000084.1:0-3783 GCA_037137755.1 Methanomicrobiales archaeon
GAGTAATAAATGTTGTTATAACAATAACAACAAGTGATCTCGAATGGAAATACGGCATTTTCTGATAGCAATATTCATTGTTTTTTTAATAGCGCCGGCAATGGCCGGGACATTGTACATCTCTGATGGTCCGAAGTTCACTGCAACCGTTGCCGGGACAAACCAGTTTTCTCCCGGGGCAGATGTGCAACTACCGGTTAAAATTGAAAACCGTGGCCTGACCCACCTTATATTTGTGCAAACAGGGTATATTGAACGGGAAGACCGCCCAAATACCGCGAAATTTGTTACTGCCTCACTTGCTCCCGGAGATTCCCCGGTGATCATCAAATCCGATTCCCAAGTGGTGGGAGATCTGCCCGGTGGAAAAAGTGTCCTGGTAACATATAACGTTAAAATCCCGAAACAGGCAGTTGCGGGTGAGTACCTGCTCCCCCTTACCATTAGTTACCAATACCTTGCCGGGGCTGAGCAGAGTGGTGGCGACGTCATCGAATACCAGTATAAGACAAAAAGTGTCACGGTGACCATCCCCCTTACCATCGATCCGAAAGTTTTCCTTAACGTATCGCCGGTCAGCAACGGGGGACTGAATGTCGGAACCGAAGGATATCTCGACCTTGCCGTTACGAACAGCGGGGGAGAGGATGCCCATAACGCCATCATAAAAATTTTAAGAAACGGCAACAGCCCGGTAACACCTACAGACAGCAGCGTTTACATCGGTGATTTCCCTTCCGGGAATTCAACAGTCTGCAGGTTTAAAGTATCCGTCTCCCGTGATGCCGAAGCCCAGGCGTACCCGGTTGATGTTATTGCCGTGTATAAAAATCACGAAGGTGACACCGTCACATCGGCCCCGGCCACGGTCGGGATCCCGGTAAATGGCAGGATCGGGTTTGACGTGGTAGCCGCGGACGCAACGATGAGTGCCGGGAAGAAAAAGGCAATAGCGATAACCTACCGGAATTCGGGTGATGCAACAGCCTATAACGCTCAGGCACGGATTAGCGTGGTAGATCCCTTCACCAGCAACGATGATACCGCGTATCTTGGGGATATTGCCCCCGGGAAAACCGCTGTCGCAATCTACGAGGTGGGCGTGAGTTCCGGGGCACTGGCAAAAGATTATGCGCTCGATTCCGAGGTCCGGTACCGCGACTCGCTCGACAACAGCCAGATATCAGATACCGTGAAAGTACCGGTCACCGTTGTGCAGCCGACAGCCATGGAAAGCGTCAAGGCCAACCTGGTCTACCTGGTCGCCGGGATCATCGTGATCATAGCGGCAGGGTATTATCTGGTTGTAATGAGAAAGAAAAAGTGATGTTTACGTGGGATGGGCCACTGCCGGAACCGCAGGTACGGATGGCAGAAGACCTCAGGGCGGTGCTGGCTGAAAAGGGCTGCACTATTACAGGCCCTGTCTATTTTATGTACCGCGACCTCGCCCGCTCGGATGCGGGCCGGGAATGGCTCCGGGACCAGGACCTCCGGTATGATGTTACGGTTATCCCCCCAGCAGTCCTGTGCGGGGAATATGTCAAAACAAAGGGCCATTACCACCCCGATAATCCGCAGGGTGTAGGATACCCGGAAATTTATGAGATCCTTGAAGGGTCAGCCGAGTATCTTCTCCAGGACAAAATGCTTTCAGATGCTGTTGTTGTTACTGCCGTGAAGGGTGATATTGTCCTGATTCCCCCCGGGTACGGTCACGTCACCATTAACCCGGGTACTACAACCCTTGTCATGGCAAATGTTGTCTCTACAGCATTCGAAAGCATTTATGCGGACTATGAAGACCTTCGGGGTGCTGTATATTACCGGATGGAACAAGAGGGGTATGTGAAAAACGGCCAGTACCCGACGCACCCACCAGTACGGTATATCCGGAAATGCAATGGTACGGGATTTCCCGGCATTCATAACCGTTCCCTGTATAGTATAATCGGTGAGAAAAACGCGCTCTTCTTCCTGAATCACCCTGAACAATTCCAGTTCGATGACGTGTTAACGGGTTAAAAAAGAAGGCTTGGGGTCATTCTTTTGTGCCCGCTTTTTTTCACCATGGAGAGCACTTTTTCCTGGACCGGCCCGTCACTTTTCCAGTCGTTTGCCTCGAGTGCGACCAGTGCCCCGTCGATTTCAGCGTAGGTAAGGCCGATCTCGTCTTCGTCTTTCTGACCATGCCAGAGCCCCGCAGAGGGGGCCTTCTTAAGTATGTTCTCCGGCACCCCGATATCCTTCGCCGCCTCATAGACCCCGTTCTTGTAGAGGTGAAGGATGGGCTGGAAATCAGCAGCATTATCACCGAATTTTGTCGTATAACCCAGCATATACTCTGTCCGGTTAGAGGTTCCGCAGACGAGGCGGTTGTCCCGGTTTGCGTAATAATAGAGCAGTGCCATGCGGGTACGTGCCATAAGGTTTCCAAGAAGGGCCGGGGACTCAACATAACCTGGCAATGAGCGATAACCGTCAAGTACAGGTTCTATTGTTACTATTTCGTGCCGCATCCCGAGCAACCTGCAAAGTTCCACAGCATCCCTGATATCAGCATCACTCGTGACGGCACTTGGCAGCGTGAGACCAAGCACCTGTTCGCCGCTCAATGCCCTGCAGCACATCGCGGCTGCAACCGCGGAATCCACACCGCCGCTGACACCGATTACCACTCCCGCTGCCCCGCTGTTCCAGATGGTATATCGGATCATCTGTTCTATACGGCCTAATGCACACCCGCGGTCCTCATTCATGCAATTATCAACTCTCTAACAGAGCCGGATAAATTTTTTCAACTGGTGCAGGTCCCCCGTGGCAATGAGCGCATCGCCCCCGAGGATGACCTCTTCAGGTACGGGCTTCACGATTGCCCTGTTCTCGCTCTCGAGCCCGATAATACGGGAACCACTTTTATGTTCAACCCACCCGATGGTCAGTCCGGCATTCTTCATCATGTGTTTCCGGATCACCTTGTGCCCGTTTGGCAGGTCCAGGATCACGTGCACGCTGTCAGAAAGCACGACACGGGCAATTACCTGTCCGCCGATGGTGGGCAGCAGGGCGACATAATCAGCACCGGCCCGGTAGAGCTTGTCGACCGAGGCAGGATCGTTCGCACGGACTAAAATGCGGAGTGAAGGGTTCATGTCACGTGCCATTAAGGTGGTGAAGATATTCACATCGTCGTCATTGAGTGCGACAATGCAGTACCTGGCCTCAGAGATCCGGGCATCACGGAGGACTTCTTCATCCTCTGCATTTCCCTCAACCCCAAGGACCCCCTGTGGTTTCTGGTCAATGACAATGCAGGAAATACCAAGAGCGGTCAGATCGTGGTACGCGGACCTCCCAACATCACCAAACCCTGCAATTACTGCAAAATTCTCCCCGGAAAGCCCGGAGATAAATTCGTTCTCAACCAGCTCCTGCACCCGGTCAGCCCTTCCAAGCAGGAATACCCCGCTGGAGAGGTCAATTATTTCGTCATCCCCGGGGTGGAAAACAAATTTCCCGCTCCGTGCCATGAACAGGGTATAAAACCCATATTTTTCGTATAAGCCAATCTCCTTTAAGGTTTTACCCGCAGACCTCGACCCGGGCATTACCGGGATATGGACCACTTTCAACACACTGTCATAACTGCCAGAACTATCAAGGATTGCATGGTCGATGCCGGATGTATCAAGAGCGCCCGGGTGGTGGGCCGTGAGTTCGGCATGCCGTGCAAGGATCCGGCCGGTAATATGCTTCGGTGAGAGGACGTACTCTGCACCGGCA
>JBAXJR010000085.1:0-3649 GCA_037137755.1 Methanomicrobiales archaeon
GAACCTGTCGGCGCACCCTCAGCGGATATTACCTGCTATAGTCTCAATTCTGTGACGGCAAGAAAATATGAGCATGAGATCCGGGATGCGGCGTGTATCACGATCGCAGGCGGCCCCTATGCATCCGCATGTTACCGCGAGGTGGCGGCATATGCAGATTATGTCGTCGTTGGTGAAGGTGAGCATACCCTGCCAACCTTACTTCACCATATCATGGAGCCTGAAAACACCAACCTCCCATCAGGGGTTGCAACATCGGAGACCTTCCAGCCTTGTGCCTCCAGCGTCTTCCTGGACGCCTATCCCCCGTTCGGTGAGGTGAAAGGATATATTGAATGTTCACGCGGATGTCCGTTCCATTGTGGATATTGCCAGACACCCTCGCTCTTTGGTGGATCAATGCGGCACCGCAGTATTGATTCAATCGTTGCATACGCCAACCGGGTCAGGGACGCACGATTTGTAACACCCAATGCATTTGCGTATGGTTCCGATGGAAGGGTTCCAAGGTTTGAAAAAATCAGGAAACTGCTCAGAAGCATCACATCGAACATTTATTTTGGAACATTTCCCAGTGAAGTGCGCCCGGAATTTATCTGCCGCGAGGCACTGGAGATGCTCGAAAAATATTGCATGAATACGAAACTGCATTTTGGCGCGCAGTCTGGTAGTGACCGTGTCCTTACATTGCTTCACCGGGGACATTCGGTCTCCGATGTGGTCTTGGCTGTCGAATTATGTCACGCACACGGGATAACACCGGTTGTCGATTTTATCCTTGGTCTTCCCGTTGAAGACGAAGAAGACCAGAGGAAAACCCTTGACCTTATCCGGTGGATTTCGAAATACGGGCATATTCACGCGCACCAGTTCCTCCCGTTACCCGGTACGGCGCTATACGGTACTGTACCTCGCCCAATTATCAGCGAAGTCCAGCAGGTCCTCGGGAACCTTGCACTCCGGGGAAAAGTGACGGGTTCCTGGAGTGATCCTGAGATAAGGTTTTTTACAACCCCCTTCGAATGATATTACATGATGGATGTGCTCTTGTTAGCAGATCTGCATGGTCAATTTGGTAAAATTGATTCATTTTTGGATCTCGGGGCCGATGCAGTTTTTATTGCCGGCGACCTCACCGATATGGGACCCGCAGATTCCGTTGAACCCCTGATGTCCCGGATAGACGTACCCTGTTTTGTGGTACCGGGCAATTGTGACCCAAAAGAGATATTAGATGTCCTTGAACACTCTGATAGTGTCTGCCTTCATGCGTCCCAGATCAACCTCGGGAAGATCTCAATCGCAGGAATAGGTGGCTCAAATCCGACACCGTTCAAAACTCCGTTCGAAATGACGGACAAACAGATTGACGATATCTTGCATGAAATTATGCCGAAACTGGACAGGACTGTTCATAATGTCCTGTTAACACATGCACCGCCTTATGGTACCCTTGATGTAATCAACGGGGAACATGTCGGCAGTGTTAGTATCCAACGCCACATGAAATCTTTCGACCTGGTCTGTTGTGCCCATATTCATGAGCAGCGTGGCATAACGGAAGTCGAGGGGACGAAAGTGGTGAACCCGGGTATGGCATCAGTCGGCAATTGTGCGATGATCCATTTCGGCAAGGAAGCAAAAGACATAAAGATCGAGCTCCTCACTGTTTAGCGAGGATAAGCTCCAGGTACGAGGCGAGAATAGGTTCTCCCCCGGCGCCGATCTTTTCTGCAATTTCATTAATGATACGGGTATCCGTTACGTCGGACTCTGCCCTCATTACTTCTATCTCGACGAAAGACCCGAGACCTGCGACTTCATCCAGGGCGATTGACGCCTGTCCAAGTGAATAGTACTCACGGACTTTGTCGACCACGGCAGTCTTACGAAAACCGATGCGTTCGAGCATCTGTTCGAATGATGCACCTTCGTCTACGATTACATTCAGTTCTTCGCGGGCTTTGAATGATAAGTCCCTGCGTTTGGCTCCTTTATAGGTGATAATCGTCCTGCCGGTGCTGTACCGGACCCTGAGTGCTTCATCAGTGATGGCAAAATCCCGGTGTGGGGCGTTATAGTACCGGTCATGCTCGCCTGTTTTTTCGGTCATATGGGCGCCAATTGCCAACAGGCGTTCACGGACCGGCGCGAGGTCCGGTACTTCGACTTTTAGTTCAATTTCAAGCATACGAGTGACACAGGTTTATCTATCATCGCCTCGACGATATATAGCAAGTGATAATGATGGCAATACAGGAAGGAGATTTTGTTAAACTGAGCTATACCGGTAGCGTGGATGGAAGGATTTTTGACACTACTGATGAAGAGGAGGCAAAAGTCGCCGGTATTCATAACCCACAGGGATCATACGGTCCGGTAGTAGTGCGTGCCGGAAGCCACCATATTATTCTCGGTCTTGATGAAGCGCTTATCGGAAAAGATGAAGGTTTCGAAGGAGACATCGAGGTACCACCGGAGAAGGCGTACGGTCTGCATGACCGAAAACGCGTTGAATCATTCCCGAAAAACAAGTTCAAGGAGAAGCCGGTCAAAGGGATGACCATTAAAGTCGAGAAACTTGGTGAAGGGACGGTCATTGATCTGATCGGCGGACGCGTAATTGCAGATTTTAACCACCCGCTTTCAGGAAAAACTATTCATTACAGGATGAAAATCGAATCAAAAGTGGAAGACCTTATCGATAAAGTCCAGGGACTTATTCGCCTGTACGCAGGCAAGGACATGGAGATTTCTTTCCTTGACGGGATCCTCACGATCAATCTCCCTTCCGGCATCAACTATGATCGGCTCTGGGTAACATGGAGGAGCCGGATCATGCATGAATCGTTTGAAGCTATCCCGGAGATTAAGGAAATCATCCTTATCGAAACCCTAAAACGACCAGAAACATCCGGGCAGGAAACACCCGAAGAATAGATTATCCAATATTTTTTGTTCTTTTTTTCGACCAAAAAATGTCAATGGATGATCAGGATGAGGAGTCCTTCTCAACTGGTCAAAGGAGCCAGCTTTTTGATCAACCGTTCGACCTGCCGGACGGCAGTCCCGATGTAATTATCAGGGTTTAACAGTTCCCCAAT
This sequence comes from Methanomicrobiales archaeon, assembly GCA_037137755.1. Classification (GTDB taxonomy): domain Archaea; phylum Halobacteriota; class Methanomicrobia; order Methanomicrobiales; family Methanospirillaceae; genus CAIKOD01. The sequence continues at coordinate 3,105 of JBAXJR010000085.1, forward strand.
TTCCTCCGGTGTTAACAGTCTAGATACTTCTGGGCGGTTAGCCAGTACAACGGCGAGTGCGCGTTTCCCTGCCAATGCCTCCATGCTGGTAACCCTGACGATCTCATGCGCTTCCTGGCGGTCCATGCCTTTCTTTGTCAGTTCAATCATGACTGATTCTGCCATGTTGACCCCCTGCAGGAAATTTAAATTCTCGCGGACCCGGTCTTCCCTGATGCAGAGCCCTTCGAGCACACGGACCATTACCAGGAGGACATGATCGGTTAATATCGTCGCCTCGGGGAATAGTATCCGTTCACAGGACGAGTTTGTCAGGTCGCGTTCGTCCCAGAGGGTATTATTGAGGAGTGCCGGTTCAACTGCCGCCCGGATCACACGTGCCAGCCCGCACACCTGTTCACTTTTTATGGGATTTCTTTTGTGCGGCATCGTGCTTGATCCGACCTGCTGTTTTCCAAACGCTTCCTCGACTTCGCCGATTTCTGTCCGCTGGAGCGACCTGATCTCGACCCCGATTTTGTCAAGCGTGGTAGCAACATTCGCAA
>JBAXJR010000086.1:0-3610 GCA_037137755.1 Methanomicrobiales archaeon
ATGAATGCTGCAACAATTTTTGCTGCATTGCGGGCTTTCTTCTCGTTCATGTCGATAGACATGGCGGTATAGGCGCCGATATCGAATCCCTTCTTGCCGACCTTTTCACAGGCAGCCTTGATGATCGGGATTGCAATGGCAAAGTCCTTCGGGTTTGATGCATTGATTAATGCGCCGTCTCCGATAGTCCCTGCGAGTTCGAGTACCTTCGGGCCCTGTGCACCGATGTAGACGGGGATGCCTTTCTTTCCTGGCAGGGTCACACCGGTGAGCTTGGCACCGTCGTAGTCAAAGAATTCCATGCCGGACTTCTTGATTTCTTCTCCGCCCCAGAGTTTCCGCATCTGAATTACTGCCTCTTTCAGCCGCGCAACGGGTTTTTCTGGCTTTATTGCAAGCTTTGGAAGGGTTGAGAGGTCGCCGGGTCCGATACCCATTACTGCACGCCCGTCCGAAATCTCGTTTAAAGTGCAGGCAAAGGATGCCATTGCTGCCGGGGTGTCGGTGAATGCGTTCATGATACCCGGTCCCATCTTCAGGGTGGTGGTTGCCTGTGCAATTGCGGCAAGCGTGGGGTAGCAGTGGCGGTTGTTATAGTGGTTGGTGATCCATGCAAAGTCGATATCCTTTGACTCTGCGAGTTTGCAGAAATTGACTACCTGCTTGACATTAACATTTCCTGGTACAAATTCTATTCCATAAGTCAAGGCTAATTCACCTCACTGTGTACTATCGTCCATGCGTTTAAATAAATTATTATTTTCCATTCTTCCCGGAGTGCTATTATTGACAGGCCTCTCGCATACCGGGGAGTTTCCATTGGCACCAGGAGCATAGGCTATGTAAAAATATCAGGAACGCAGAGGGTTTGGGCATATCCGGATATCGGGAAGGAGGATCTCCTCTTTAAAGGACCACGGGACGGAACAATGCAACATCCGGAAAAAAAGGGGAGGAACCCAAAAAAACATAGCCGGGAAGCATTAGCCTATCACAAACACTTTAAGAGATTAGTTAAAAATCTTGCAGAAGAATAGTATTCACGTGAAACAAGAGCCCGGATACTCTCTGTACTGAAACCCTGGCTTGGCAGTAATTGGCCGGGCCCGGGGTACAATGGGTCCCGGCCTGTTACGGTTGGTTTACCGGGGTTCAGGGACAGTCCGTCCCCGGCATACAGGGAAAAATCTATTCAGAAAGATTCAGGTCAGCATGCGGATATTTGCGATCGGGCTGGGAGGGGCAGGATGCAGGATAGCAGATATGCTCTACGGCCAGGACCGCCAGTTCAGCAAGGTATCATGCGTGGAGGCGATCGCAATTGATCGTGATGCCGGGACACTCAATCACCTTGCCCATATCCCCCCGGCAAAGAGAATATATTTCCCCCCGGTATCATTGCAAACAGATGATATAACTGATGATATTACAACCGATGAGATCATCAACCTCCTCCATAATCTAGATACAGGGGACAAGGATGCGATTGTTCTCTGCACCGGGGCAGGGGGGACGATGGCAGGTTTAGGGGTTGCCATACTGGGAAAGGTCAGGACAACGGTCGTTGAACCTGTATTCTGCCTTGTTACCCTGCCAGCGCTCGGTGAGGGCAGGAGGACTTCTGCAAAGGCTGCTCAGGATATTGACCGGCTCCTCCCGCTGGTCGAGGGCATCATCATATTCGATAATGAAAAACGGTCCGGTCATGCAACCACCGGGGGCAATGAAAAACAGAAACCGGTTCCCCGGAAACACAATCCCCTGACGAAAACAGGACCTGCTGATGACAAGCGGATGATATACAAAACCATGAATACCAATATCGCGAGGCACCTGGGATTGTTGCTTCGGGCAGGTGAAATCAGCGAAGGGGGGGAGATTGAAACCGGGGAAGTGGTCCTTGACGCAGGTGAGATCCTTAATACCATCAGGGGGATGGGGTTTATTGCCATCGGGTATGCCGCAGCCAACACCATGGAGGAAAAATTCCATATCGGCAGCCTCTTCCGCCATTCAGGAACACAGGTCGAATCCGGCCATAAAAAAGCCGAGAGGCTGGTCGACCTCGCAAAAGAGGCAATTTACGAGAAAATTTCAGTCCCGTGCGATTTAACAAGCGCAGAAAAAGCCCTCATCCTTGTTGCCGGGCCCACACAGGCAATCAGTATGAAGGGCTTTATGACGGTCAGGAAATGGATTGACCGCAGCATTGCAGGCATGGAAATGCGATCGGGAGACTACCCGGTAAAAAATACCCGTTATATTGCTATAATCATAGTCCTTGCCGGCCTTTCAAACATCCCACGAATAAAAGAAATCCAGGCAATCCGGGATGACTATGAAATTGAAAACCCCGGGTGGGAACGGGAATGGCATACGCAGGTGTACCAGGTGCCGGAGCATGAAGGTGGTGAGCCAAAGGTTACCAGCCTCCATGGTACGCTGTCAGGTACAATCAGTGCCGGGCAGGAGAATATACAGGCATTCATTCGTACCCGGATCCCGGAACGGGGGCAACAGAAATCATCAGCCCCGGTTACCGGAAAGGACAGGGAACCAGTAAAAAGTATCCCGTTCTTTAACAGGTACAGGATCCAGGCTAAAAATGACACGGTGATACGGGGCGATCCTGTTGAGACAAAACCCGTACCTGAAACCGGGAAACCACTTCCTGATAACAAAGAGGAGGTCCCGGCCGTACCAGCAATTTCTCAGCCTGCACGAGGTCCCGGCACCATGGATGGCATCCAGGGTGATGATAAACCCAGCCAGGACCACCCCATACCTGTTATAAAAGAACCTGCACCATCAACTGATGAAATGATGAAAACCGACCTCGCCTCGGTTGTCGCCAGGGCCCGTGAAGATTTGAAAAAACTGGATAAATAAGACGGGAACAAAAAACGCCGGGTTTTCAATCACTCGTATCGATTGAAAAGATTTGTTGGTTTTGTTGAACAATTTCCAATCGGTCTTGTAAATGGAGGGTATTCCAAAATGTAACCACACTCCCGGGGCTCGTGGCCCGCCGTCCTGGCGGCCGGGGGGGATGGGGAATGATCTCCAATCCTCTGAAATTTCCCTGACTGCCCCAATTGAAACCCTGCCAGGGTATATCTTATGGGGGTGGGTGAAACCCCCTCCTGCCTGAAGTTTCCTCTTCGTTTTTTATTGCCACGAACGGTGTCAGCCAACCATGAAAAATAAAAAATGGCGAATATAAAATATCCGGGTCAAAGTGTTCCCGGTCATTACTCCCTATCGACAATTTTCGAAAATCTGATATTCCCAGCCCCGATTTCAGTTGTTATGCGGACACCCTGTTCTGTTGCATTCGCAATGAAGTTCATCCCGCTGAATGATGCAATTGAGATACGGTGTGGATTCGGCTGGAGGTTTAAGACCGTGTTCCCCATCTGGACCGGGAATACAAACCCGCATTTCCGCATCGAAATGGTCAGCTCTTTTACACGGGCTTCTGCAGAGCATGGGACTTCACGGACATTTGCAAGCGCTATACCGGCTTTTGTACGTACGAGGGTCCGGATTGACGTAAGCCCCGCAGAAACAAACAACTGGAGGGGATCGATCGTTGTCCCGCGGTACCCGA
>JBAXJR010000087.1:0-3241 GCA_037137755.1 Methanomicrobiales archaeon
GCGGGACTATTGATTCCAAATATCAGGAAACTTTTGTTATGCAGAAAGAATTCATCATTGAATAAGGCATTCTGGCACTAGATAGGGAATGAGATCGAATGACAACCAAAATTCATAGTATTTTTCCGATCATCATCGTCCTGATTTTTTGCATATCTTCAGGGTGTATCAATTCGCAGCAGTCTTCAGACAAAAGCATTACAACAACTGCTCCGACATTCACCGTATTGCCGACAATTACATCCTCATACATTCCGGTGAATGCATCTCCAACGAGTCCCACCCCATATTCAGACATAGCGGTGCAATGCCCACAGGAAAACAACGGCTCGTTTACGATATTGAATGGACAACCTTTCTCATACCCGGGATTTGCAGATCGTGAAAATATATCGATGTTACGGTATTGGATTTTTGGTGATACCTATGCTTCATTTGGCACGGTTCCCATCCAGCAGGATAAATCATTCAATTTCATGATGAATGGCGAACAGACTTCCGCGATGATAAATGGCACATACCGGATACTGTTTGAATACCCTTCATCTGACGGTACCTACGATATTAAAATTGGCAATACGGGTAAGACCAATGACACGTTTCTTTATGACAGGTCCGGGAACAGGATAATAAATTTCCAGGATGTCATGATTAATTATCTGACAGGAACCGACGCCGCGAATATTGTCGAAAAAGAGATCCGGAAATCCAGTCCGGAGGGTGTTATCAACTTTACTCTTGTGGTGCAACAACCGGTGATTACTATCAGTCCTGTGAGCGTTCATGATATTGGAGACATAATTTCCTTTAATGGGACCACGAATTTACCACCCGGGGAAATAATTTCATTGAGTATTACTTCAGCTGCTTTTACTCCGTGTCCGAAGAATCCAATCTGTGATGATGATTCGATTCATGCGTGTTGTGGAGGTATCAGCAAGAATGTAGCAGTCAAATCTGCAGGATGTGGTATCACTACATGGTCGTGGGATGTGAATACGTCACAGCACCAGTTTTATCCCAATACCTTTGCGATTTACGTAGAGGACCGTAATTTATCTTCAAGTAATTATCTGTTTTTCGAGATCAGGGGTAAACCAAAAACCTGATGTAAGTATCCAGGAATCATAATATTTCCCGAATTAAACGCACTAATATAGGCCTCATACGATCGCCCCTTCCGGAAAGGATCGCGATCTCAAGGGCATCGGTCGGTGGGGGATGTGGAAATAACAGGATATTTGCGATAATAATTAGCCCGTCGCCGGGGTGTTTACAGCAGGAATCGAGTAGGGGCGGTGTTTAGTACTGAAGTGCCGGAGAATTATTATGTTGTTACGTCCGTTGATGCCTTAGTTAGTCCAATATATACTACTGAACACGAATCCGTCAAAAAAAACAGAATCCCCATGTGCCAATACCGGGACTAAATCTATGATACTGGCTCGGAGACAACCCGGACCGTAAACGCTCCATAATCCCTGCCCTGCATGGGTATCCTGAGGATTGCATGGTAGCAGTAATCTCCCGGTGTGACATTTTTGTCGACAGTAAATGACATGGTAGAAAGGTACGTGGCGAAACTACGTCTGGTAAACTGGTCCGGTTCAAAACTCACGTGAATACCCTCATGCATAGGAGGGGTTTCATCCTGATAGAGTGGGCCATAACCAACCACACATGGGCTGGAAACAAGTCCGAGTGTCACATTCCCCGTATCCAGCTCCCCGGTCCTGACGATGACCGAGGCACGTCCGGTTGTTCCCTGCGGGAGAACGAGAATATCCTGGCAGTAACCCCCTCCTCCCGTCGTGTAGTAATGGTACAAGCCCATACCACTCATATCTGAACCGTCATCGACAGCAACCCTGACCCAGTCGTCGGTCACCGCATCAGGGACCCCCTCTACATCGGCATGAATATAGAGCCAGATCATGTCCTTTGGTGGCGAATCCGGCTGGATAGTAACATTCACCAGCGATGTATAGGTCTGTCCGGGTTCAGCCACGAACTCATCCGGCTCAATCCTGACCGTGACACCTTCGGGGAGCGCCAGGGGTTGCGTTTCATAAAGGTCTGCGACACGGATAATCCTGTACCGGACTTTCCCGGGGTCCATTGACCTTGCATAGAAGGTGTAATTGATCTCACCTGAAGGGCTGGATTTGGTTATACGTTTAGTTCCCTCATACCGGTAAAGACGAATAAGGAATCTGTCCCCGTTGAATCCCCCCATGGGGCGGGTCAGCAAGGCCTGTGTGCAGGTCCTGCAATCAGGCCGGAGTGCCGGGGAAAAATTGCCTGATATTTTTCCACGGATATAGATGTCGCCCTCGTGCCCGCATGCAGGGAAAGACCCTTCCGGTGGGACGAACGAGAACTCATCATCGGACATGCCGGTGTTGACATCGAGTTGACTGTACTGAAGGACACGATTTTCGGTATCTGCCGGGTAAAATGTTCTGATTTTCCATGCGAGACCGGATTTCGGATCAATCCAGGCCTGTATCCGGGTCGAGAGATACAGTGTGTACCGCATCGACCAGGATTCATCGATCACTTCAATCACGTAGCAGGCATGGCCGTTCACAGTCTCCCTGCCGATTATTTTGTACTGTCCGTCCCTGACAATCCGCTGCACCATAGCCTGGTAGTTTTGCCCCGGGAGGTCTCTGATTTCAGGGAGAATTTTATAGGTTTTCTGCCCGGCATCATACATTACAGCGGTCGTATTGTTCACTGTGGCGAGTGTTCCTGCTGCCCTGTATGGTGAGTCGATGGTTTCCGTCCTGTATAACGCAGGTGCTTTCCACAAAAATCGGACCTTCCCTTCAGTTTTTGAATCGTAAAGAGCCCGGTAATCATGGATTTGGGCCGCATGGCCCAGGTATTCTGACCCCAGTTCTTTCACGGTGAAGTTGGTTTCCGGCTCCGTTGTACAACCCGGTACCAGGATGAACAGGAGAACGAATAGCAGTAGTAAAACAATTCCCGGACCCCATAATCTCATGGTTGATCCTTTACGTATCCGTGTATCATAATTATTCGTACTTGGAATGGGCACGTTATTGCGGGAACTGGTTAGAATATTAAGTCAGGGAGTGCCCGGAATAGATCTGTTTACGGGATGAATGACCCTTTTTTTAAATAACCCTTTTTAAACAGCGTCAGGTTTCTATTGTTCCCATTTTTTATAATTCCCTATCATCGGACTTATCATAAGATCCGGATTTCATTAGTA
>JBAXJR010000088.1:0-2973 GCA_037137755.1 Methanomicrobiales archaeon
ACAACAACAACGGCGACAAGTCCGACACCAACAGTAACGGCAACGACAACAACAACCGTGGTACCGACAACAACCACGGTTGTTCCAACAACTGCCCCGTATACGGGACCAACTGGACAGGTCTATATCTCGACTACGCCTCAGGGTGCCCAAATCATCCTCGATGGAACTCCAACAGGTGCGGTTACCCCGATTATCATGACAATTCCCGTCGGTAACCATGGGGTTGTCCTGAAACTTGTAGGGTATGATGAGTTAGAGGCGAATTTTGAAATTAAAAGGAACGCAAGGGCGACGGTCTCAAGACGGCTTACACCCGGTAGAGGTGTTATTCCGATAACCCTCATGACAACGGTGGTCACCACAGTCCCTACGACTACGGTCACACAAATTACAACCGTTCCAACTCCAGTTCCAACAATAGTTCCAACAACGGCCCCGGGCGCGTGGTCCTTCGAGATGATCTTCCCATCATGGTTCACGAAAATATTACCGTTTAACTGGGGATAATTCCTTTTTATAATACACAATTTTTGTCTGAAGGGCAGATTGGATAAAAAAATCCTGAGGTCCCAATGGTAATACAACCGCGTTAGCGTGCTGTTTTCAATGGTTCTTTATTACCGCTAACCCCAACTCTCACCGTTTCTTTCCCCTGGCAGCACAAATGCACTGGCCAAAGGAGATGCACCCGTCACCGAGGGGGTACTCCCGGTTTACGATATAATTACAACCCGACTTTTCGATCTCGTCCTTTATCGTATTCCTGATGGCACTGTTAATGGCCACCCCGCCCGAGAGGGCAATATCCTCAAGTCCCCGTTCATTTGAGGCATTGATGGCAATGTTCGCAATCCCTCTTGCCAGGTTATACTGGAACGAAGCAGCAATATCGTTTATGCCCTTCCTGTCATCCGGGAACGTCTTGTTTAGGCGGCTGAATGCGTCCTGGCATAGTGCCCGGGTGGAGAGGACTTCGGCCCCGCCGCTCGTGATATATTCAAGGTCCCACTGTGTTGCAGTCCCAAGAAGGGCCGCCGATTCGAGTTTCATCGCCGGTTCCCCGTCGTATGAGCGCTCACGGCATAACCCGAGAAGTGCCGAGACCGCGTCAAGCACGCGGCCGGTGCTGCTTGTATACGAGACATTTACCTTCTGACCAAGCTGTTTTGCCAGTACACCAAGCTCAATGTCCGTCCAGCCACGGGAGGCGAGGAGGTCAATGACCCCTTCCTCAGGAAGGATACCGTAGAGCATCCGTTCCGGGAACCGTGTCGCAAGGTCTCCCCCGGGCATCGGGACGACTTCTAGGTGGCCTACCCGATGGTAATCAGGGGCCTGACCGGCAAAAACCTCCCCTCCCCAGACCGTCCCATCATCCCCAAAGCCGACCCCGTCAATTGCAATCCCTATACAGGTCCTGGTTGTCGTTGCAGCGATATGTGCCCGGTGGTGCTGGACTGCGACCAGTTCCGCGCCAGACTCCTTCGCAAGCCGCTGCGCATAGCGTGTTGAAAGGAACTGAGGGTGGGCGTCATGGGCGATCACATCGTACTCCGCACCCAGCAGCCGTCCCAGGTTTTCAATCGTTTCCTGAAGGTACGAAAAGGTCTGCGGGTTTCTCACGTTTCCCACGTGCGGGGAGGTGACGGTAAACCCATCCCTGTAGATCGTGGCGTTGGAGTTTAATTCAGGGCCTACCCCCAGGATAGTCTGGCCACCGAGATCGATTTTTGTCCTCTTCGGGGAGATGCCCCGTGAAAGCCTGATGATATGACCATCGCGGACCACCGAATCATCGCAGCGGTTGACAATTACCCGGTCATGGGTGAGGAAATAGTCCACGTCCTGGTTCATCTTCGCCATCGCCTGGTCGATGTCGGTTACCATCGGGTAACCGGGCATATTTGCGCTTGTCATGATCAGGAGCGGGTTTTCCAGGTAATGGAAGAGCAGGTGGTGGAGCCCGGTATAAGGGAGCATGCACCCGAGGGTGTGAAGGTTGCTGATCTCATGGTGAGAGGAAGGGTCGTGTTTTGCCATCACTGCGATAGGCCGTTCCGGACCATTCAGCATCTCGTTGTCCTCCGGTGTTACACGAACGATCTGATTGAGGATATCCGGCCTCACCATGATGGCAAACGGCTGTTCTGTCCGTCCCAACCGCCGTTTCAGTTCGCCGGAGACACGTTCGATGCAGACAAGATGAAACCCCCCGATCCCCCTTATCGCGAGAATGTGGCCCTGGTCAAGGAGTGAGGCCGTTTCCTTCACGGGGTCTTTGGTAATGACCTGGTTTCCGGACGGGTCAAGGAGTATGAGTCCGGGGCCGCATTCCCGGCTGGCAATCGTCTGTGCGTGATGCCGCCGGGAATGGGGATCCGCATACTCCTTCTCACATGCCGGGCACATCGGGAATGCCGCCATGGAGGTACGTTCCCGGTCATAGGGGAGTGAACGGATGATACTGTACCGAGGGCCGCAGTTCACGCAGGAGGTCGCCCAGTACCCTTCGTACCGGCCGCCCTCATGGTCAATATCATGGATACACTCCTCGCAGGTCGCAATATCAGGGGGGATCATCCCGGAGAGTGAGCCTTCCCGGCTTGGCTCTATAAAAAAACCGGGTGGGGGGGTTACGGTGAGAGGCCTGATTTCCACCGTGTCGATCCGTGACATCGGCGGACCGCATGAGACCTCCCGTAAAAATTCAGAAAAACGTGCCCCACTAGCCCGGATCTCAACTTCACTCCCAAGATTTGTAACTGTCCCGTTGATGCCGAATTCTATCGCCTTCTGAAAGACGAAAGGCCGAAAACCGACCCCCTGTACAATTCCACGAACAATGATAATTCCGGCAGCCTGCATTATTTTTCCAAAAATTTTATTGATTTATACCGCAATATAATTATAGGGTTTTACATTGTCGGGCCACATCAGGATTGTAAATGATCCAGTCGAGCTGGTTCCCCT
>JBAXJR010000089.1:0-2971 GCA_037137755.1 Methanomicrobiales archaeon
GGCTAAACCGAGCCCGGTATTCTTCCCAAAGCCACGTTCGAAGATCTTCTCCTTTTCATTCTGTGGAACACCATCGCCATCATCCTCGCATACGATCAGCTGATCATCGTCGGATTCCAGGGCAGAAAACCTGATCGTTGTAATCTTTCCGCCGTACCGCACCGCGTTATCCATCAGGTTGTAAAAGACCTTGACAACCAGCGGATCGGCGAATACTTCTGCACCATAAGGGATATCGTTGTTCACCTGGACCTTTCCCGGTTCAGCGTCTTCTGTCGCTTTATCAACGAGAATCCGGATGTCCTGCCAGACTGGTGTATGAACGCCGATACTCTCGTAGGTTTTGGTAAACTGAATTATTGCGTGAATTCGTTCGGTAGCATCAATGATCTTGTTAAAATGTTTATCAAGGGAGGGATCGTACTGTTTTCTTTTAATAAGTTCCATCTGCGCAATCAGCACGGTAAGCAGGTTAAGAATATCGTGCCGGGTAATACTCGAGAGCAGGTTCAGTTTCCGGTTTGCCTGCTGAAGTGATTTTTCTCCCAGCATACGCTCTGTGATGTCGTTGTATATGGCGATGACTTCGCCACTTCCCAGCCTGTACACCCAGCTCTCACGCCATGTGCCGACGTCGTGCTCATCGCTATACACGGCCGATGGGAAGAACTCTGGTTCTCCTGTCCTCCATACACGCTGGAATACTGCAAATACACCAAATTTTTTAACACCGGGAAAAATATCGCTGACCCGTTTACCGATAAGGTCTTCCTTTTTGATCCCCTCGATCTTTTCTGCAGCGGTATTAAAATCCTTGAAAATAAAATCATTGCCACCATCCTCCGCCTCGTAGATTGCGACTGCGCTTGGCATCTGCATGAATAACTGCCTGAACTTCTCTTCGCTCTTTTGCCGTGCCTCTTCAGCCAGCTTGCGCTCGGTGATGTCAATGAGGAGGAGGAGAATGGCGGGATTATTCTGGTATTGGATCGGGGTTGCTTTTACAATCACCGATCTCCGGGGCCCGTTCCTGGTGACCATCTCGATTTCATAGGGCGATGCTTCACCTCCTTCCGTACGGGCTGTCATTTTAGCAATGACTGTTTCGCGGTACTCTTCTGCGATATAGGAGAGCACATGCGTGCCGATCAGCGTATCTGCATCATACCCCAATGTCTTTGCCGAGGCTGGGTTTACATAGAGAAGCTTCCCGTCCATCCCGTACACGGCGATATAATCGGGCAGGTTCTCTACAAGGCCACGGTTGAATGATTCACTCTCTGCAAGTGCTTCCTGTACCCTTTTGCGCCCGGTGATGTCGAAGGCAATCTCAAGACGCACGGTCCTGCCATCTATCCATTGGATCGCGTTGTCATGGCATTCATACCAATGGCCGTTGGTGGTGTTTTGGAATTCCCAGACCAGAATACCGGCGGGATCCCCTTCCAGATCCAGCAATTTCTCATTCGTACAGAACGGGCAGGGACCTTCCTGGTCTGACTGAAGCGACTCCCAGCAGATTTTACCGGTAAGATCGCCCCAGGTTTTCCGGCCGTACTGGTTCAGAAACAGGATTTCATAGGTCTTCATATCAGCTACGTACACCAGCGCATCAAGACTGTCCATGACCGTCCTGAAGGTTGTAAATGATTCTGACAATGCCGCCGCCGCACGTTTTCTATCGGTAATATCAACACCCTGAGCGATTGTGGAAATAACCCTGCCATACGGATCAAGGATGTTTGCTGAATTCCAGATCACGGTCCGGACACTGCCATCTTTGACAAGAATCGGGATCTCAACCGTTTCCCATTGCTCACCCAGAAGCGTCTTTTTTATCTGAAGAAGTGATGAGTCCCTGCTTTCTTTGGGGAAGAGGATATCAAGGTGTTGCCCGATGACTTCCTGCTCAGATATGAGGGTCAGGTCCTCAAACGCATGGTTGAACCGGGTGATCATAAAGTTTGGGTCCCATACAATAATCGGGGCATTGGCGTAGTCCAACAGGTTTTGGAGATATTCATTGACTTCTCGCAACGCTTCTTCAGCCTTTTTGCGTCCAGTGATGTCAATTGAAAAGCCGCCCAGGTAATCGGGTTTTCCTGCCCGGTGAATGGGGAACTTAATAGTCGTGTAGGTTTTATGTCCCAGTTGTTCTTCGTTAATAACTTCGGTACTTTCCTGCAGGACTTTAAGATCATCTGCCATGGCATGTTCCGCAAAATCGGGCGGTAGCAGGTCATAAGAATCTTTACCAATCAGTTCGCTGATTGGTTTACCTAATAACTCTAGAAAACTCTCACTCAGTTTAATTAGTCTGAGTTTTTCATCTTTTATATAGACGTGAACGGGACTGTGTATCAGAAACTCGTTGAATATCCCTTCACTCTCCCGGAGTGCATCCTCCGCATCCATGATATCTGATATATCTGTGATCGCGATACGGACCGCAATCGCCCCATCGCTGCCGGTAGTCCGCACCCCTTCCATCCGTGCAGGGAAATTCGAACCGTCCGCCCGAATGAGCATGAGTGTGCAGACCTGTTTTTCCTCGCGGCCCTCCACGTTTCGAAAATACCGGTGCCACGGGTCGATATCTTTCTCTGCAACGAATTTACTAAACGGTGCACTGAGCAGTTTGCCCCGCTCAACGCCAAGGAGTGTTGCACCGGTAAGGTTCACATTGGTGATCCGCGCCTTGTCACTGAGCGTGAGATACCCGAGCGGTGCAAAGTCGTAAAGGTCGAGATACTTGTCCCGTGACTCCACGAGTTCGAGATTAGCTCTTCTGAGCTCTTCTGCCTGTGTATCGATCTCAACCTGATTGATATTGAGGATTGCTTCAGATTTGGTAAAACGATCATAGGATGTCCGGATAGTTTCACCTGCCCGAATTCCTTCAACTGCTTTTTTTACCTTGTGTGTCAATTCTACGAACTGTGCAGTCGGATCTCCGCCCTTCTGGAGGTAA
>JBAXJR010000090.1:0-2681 GCA_037137755.1 Methanomicrobiales archaeon
ACGGGGTAAACGAGGTGCTGAAGACCATCGATATGGAATATAAAGGCTCGATCAACGTCTTTCACCTTGCAGAACTTCTCTATGACAAGAACATCGTCGGTGTTGACAAGGTCAGGGACAGCATCACAAACCCGCTGACAGGTGCCCGGATTGCCGTCCACTACGGATGTCACCTCATTAAGCCACGGAAAGACCGTGAATTTGGAGATAAGGAGTTACTGGACACCGAATCGCCCACATGGATGGAAGAACTGGTCGCGGCCCTCGGCGCAACCCCGGTAGAATACCGTCAGAAGATGCAGTGTTGCGGTGCCGGTGGCGGTGTACGTGGCTACGACATTGTCCATGCCCTTGATATCGCCAACGAGAAACTGATCAACCTGAAGGAAGTAGGAGTTGACGCCCTGACCGATATCTGCCCGTTCTGTCAGTTACAGTTTGACCGCGGCCAGATTGAGATCGAAGAGAAGTTCGGGGTCAAATACAACCTGCCTGTACTTCACTACTGTGAACTGCTGGGACTTGCACAGGGAATGAGCCCACAGGACCTTGCACTTGATCTCCATGCGATCAGCTGCGAGCCGTTCCTGCAGAAGGTGCTGTGAAGGAGGTACTGAACATGGCCGAAAGAAAAACCAAAAAAGAGACAGCGTCCACAAAAGATACCACCGCTGCAGTAACGAAGCAGGCACCTGCGAAAGCCGCAATAGGAGAACAGCCCAAGAAAGCGAAAGAGGCACGAATCGGGGTTTTCATCTGTCACTGTGGTACAAATATCGCCGGTTCAATGGATATCGACGCGGTGCAGGATTATGCAAAAACTGTTCCAAATGTCGCCTATGTTGACAACTACAAATATATGTGTTCGATGCCCGGGCAGAGCGTGATTGATAAGGCAATCAAGGAACAAAAGCTCACCGGTGTGGTTGTCGCTGCATGTTCACCTCGTCTCCACGAACCAACGTTCAGGACGGCAACCAAGGAAGGTGGCCTGAACCCGTTCCGGTTCGAGATGGCAAACATCCGCGAGCAGAACTCGTGGGTGCATATGCATGACCAGGAAGGGGCAACAGATAAAGCAAAAGATGCGGTCCGCATTGCTGTTGCAAAGGCATCGCTCCTTGAAGACCTGTTTCCAAAGAATGTCCCGGTTGAGAAGGCCGCAATGGTCGTTGGTGCAGGTGTCGCAGGGATGCAGGCAGCACTCGACCTGGCAAACGCCGGTATCAAGACCTACCTGATCGAGAAGAGCCCGACCATCGGTGGTCGCATGTCCCAGCTCGACAAGACATTCCCAACCCTCGACTGTTCGCAGTGTATCCTCACCCCGAAGATGGTGGATGTAGGAAGGAGCGAAAATATCGAGCTGATGACCTATTCGGAGGTTGAAGCTGTAGAAGGGTACATCGGTAATTTCGATGTCACCATCCGGAAGAAAGCCCGCGGTGTCCTTACTCCTGCAGAGGCAGAGGCAAAGGGTCTTGTCGGTGGTGGCTGCAACGGCTGTGGTGACTGCGAGGCAGTCTGCCCTGTAGTCCAGCCAAACACCTTTGAAGAAGGGATGAAGCCACGAAAGGCCATCTACATCCAGCACCCGCAGGTCGTCCCCCTGATTTACACCATTGATAAAGAGTCCTGTATCAAGTGTGATCTCTGTGTCAAGATCTGTGGTGACGTGAAGAGGGCAATCGAACTCAACCAGGAAGACGAATTCGTCAAGGTTAAAGTAGGTACGGCAATCCTTGCCGTCGGGTATGATATCTTCCCCGTCGAAAACAAGACCGAGTGGGGTTACAAGAGATATGAAAACGTCATTACCAGCCTTGAGTTCGAACGCCTGATCTGTGCATCCGGTCCGACAGGCGGCCACATGGTCCGCCCGAGTGACGGGGTCGCACCAAAGAAGGTCGCATTCCTCCTCTGTGCAGGTTCAAGAGATAATACCGGGAATGGTAAACCGTATTGTTCAAGGTTCTGCTGCATGTATTCATTGAAACATGCCCACCAGCTCATTGAAAAGATGCCCGGGTGCCAGCCGTATATCTTCTACATGGATATCCGGTCCTTCGGTAAGATGTACGAAGAGTTCTATTACCGTATCCAGGACGAGGGAGCAAAGTTCATCCGTGGCCGTGTCTCGAACATTCTCGAAGACCCGGTGTCAAAAAACCTCATGGTATTTGCGGATGACACCCTGCTTGATCGGCCGATGAAACTTGAAGTCGACCTTGTCGTCCTTGCTGCAGCGATCCAGCCCGCAGCCGACACCAACAGGACGAGGAAACTCTTCGGTGTATCCTGTTCCATGGACGGATGGCTCCTTGAAGCACACCCGAAACTGAACCCATGCGGTACCACCACAGCCGGTGTTTTCCTCGCAGGGGCATGCCAGGCACCAAAGGACATCCCTGACACAGTAGCATCAGCAGAAGGTGCAGCATCGGCAGCAAGTATCCCGATCCATGTCGGCCACGTGGAACTTGAGCCGTACTTCGCCCAGTGTATCGAGGAGAAATGTGCAGGATGCGGGATGTGTGTCAATTTATGCCCGTACACCGCACTTGCACTCGTAGAAAAAGATGGAAGGAAAGTCATGCAGGTTACAGAAGCAAAATGTAAAGGCTGCGGTACCTGCGGTGGATTCTGCCCTGGTGGCGCAATCTGGATGAACCACTTTGCAA
>JBAXJR010000091.1:0-2463 GCA_037137755.1 Methanomicrobiales archaeon
ACTTGCGAAAGATAAATTGGACCATGTGAAGATAGCGGAAAACCTCGATTCGTATAACGCCGTTATCGATCACTTATACGGAGTGTGGAAAAGTACTATCCCGTCCGCAGCTGGAATGTTCCCGGGGGTAGGTCCATTTGAACGGGAAGAAGAGGATTTGAATCGTGTACCTTATTGACTCATGGGTGTGGGTGGAATATTTCAGTCGTCCGTCAAAAGAAGTCGTTGATATCATCAATGGTAAGGAAATGAATTACACCTCGATTATATCCTTGACGGAAGTCGTAACCTCAATTACCCGTAACAAATCGGTTACCGAAGGGCGTTTGGCAGCTACCAAACTTATGGGTGTAAGTCATATCTTACCCATTACATCGAATATAGCGATCCAGGCCGGACAGTATAATAAAAAAGAGTTTCCCGGCGGCATAGCGAATCGTATCATCTATGCAACGGCCGAGGCGCACGGGCTTACGATTTGCACGGGTGATATGGATTTCAAAAATGTACCGGGTGTGTTGTACCTTGGCGAATAGATAGGCAGGTACATACATCATCTCCCATTCGCGATCTCAATGATGGTTCGGAATGGTGACGAGTCGTTGAGTAACTGGATGCAGGAGATGAATATGGCTGCCTGTCTGACGCACTGGTCTGAAGCTAAAACTGGCAAGGATTTTAATTATTTCAAGAGCTGACAGCAGAGGAATTTTTGACAAGGTTATCCTCATCGATGTCCCGGTAGGTTAGTTCGATCGGGAGATGGGATACCTCGACATACTCGAAGATACGCCGCTCGATCAATCCCAGGATGAGTATTTCCAGAAAGTTTCAACGGCGGCCAAACGGATTTCCGGCATGATCCGGTTCACCAAGGAATACGAGGACATTGGCGTCCGGGCCCCCAGCTGGCAGGACTGCCGCACACTTGTAGACACGGCAGCAAAGCAGGTCCCGCTCGGATCGGTCATGGTGAAGAACGACCTCCCTGCCGGAGCAGAAGTATTCGCCGATCCACTGGTTGTCAAGGTCTGTTACAACCTGATGGATAACGCCGTCCGGTACGGAGGGAAGATTACAACTATCCGTTTCTCTATTGAGAAATGCGATGGATCTCATGTCCTGGTCTGCGGGGACGATGGCGACGGTATCCCAACAATTGAGAAGGAGAAGGTCTTCGAGCGGGGTTTTGGTAAGAATACAGGGCTTGGTTTATCCCTGTCCCGGGAGATCCTTGACATTACCGGCATCGCGATTAAAGAGGCCGGGGAGCCAGGGCAAGGGGCACGGTTTGAGATCACGGTGCCGAATGGTAAGTGGAGATGACGGTCTGGACGATCAAAAAGAACGCCGTGTGGGGCATCTACGCTGACGAAAAAAAGTTGCTACGGCAAACAATGAAGTGGAGGCCAAAATGTGGTTGAAAAGAATAAACGCGGTTGAATAGTCAAGGGAGATATTGAGTGTATCATTGAACGGAATGGTGGATGCAGAACGGGTGGAAGATGTGAAGTCTCATCTTCGTGTGCGGAGAACCCAGGTATCAGCCGCATTACCATTCGTGAAAACGACCTCTGGCCCGTTTTGCGAAACTCATATACTGCCACCCCGGGTCCTGTAACAAACGAGGATCCCTTTTTGTTGCACACTCATGATCGGGCATATGGCCCTGGCAAGTCTTGTCACTATTCTCTTTTTTACAGTCCTTCCATTCAATGTAATAAAAAAATATCAGGTCAGCAATGTGAACTTGGTGGTATGACCGCCACCGCCGAATAATATTTCTTATCCATTGCCCACCTGACGCGACTATTATCTTTTTTTGTAGACCAAAGCAAACCAATCATACAGCCTATCATGAAAAGTAACCGTATCGGCGCTCGTTGAAACCGGGTATATTGAACCTGGGCAAAATCGTAAAAGTGGCCCTTATTTTGCAAATTTCTGGCAGGATGCCGGGCGCTCCACTGGAAATAAAGGGGTATTAATACGTTTTGAATTTGTCTTTAAGGCGAAAGGACCACTGGATCGACATCGTATCCGGAAATTGAAGCAATGAAGAGATGCTTTTCCTCCTCACAAACTGTCCTGTATAAGTAGGTCAACATAACAGGATGTTCTCCCTCCCGTTCCCGAATGGTACTATCCATGCAGGATGCCAACACTGCTCTTGTATCGGAGAAATGCGGCGTTAGCCTGAATTCGTGAAGACGACTCGTATCGAAGGATGGTCAGGGTGAGAACTTCCCCTGACTATTCACCACCAGGAATTCACAGGGTTCGATCGCTACCCTGTATGATCTATTCCACGGCTAAAATGGTAGTTTTTATGTAACCCGGGAAACGAATAAAACCCAATATAAGTCCACATCTCGCAGGAATCAGACTAAATATCCCGTAAATATCTTTATTCAGCATCAAAACTAAACGGGGTTAAATGCGAGCGATTTAAACGAACAGGAG
>JBAXJR010000092.1:0-2391 GCA_037137755.1 Methanomicrobiales archaeon
GGGGATACCACCGACCGTTCCCTGCTTGACGAGTTGAACGTGGCGGAATACGACCATGTCATCGTGCTGGCCGACACCAGGCTCGACACCCAGGCTGCCGACGCCCGAACGCTCGTCACGCTCATGAACCTCCGCGATATCGCCGAAAAAAGCGAAGTGCCTTTTTCCATCGTCAGTGAACTTCTTGACCTGCGCAACCGCGAACTGGCCGAAGTGGCAAAAGTGAATGATTTCATTGCCCCCCACTTAATTAGCCTGATGATGTCGCAGATTTCTGAAAACGGGGAATTGTACGATGTTTTCAACGACCTGTTCGACCCGGACGGCTCAGATATTTATCTCAGGCCGGTGACCGATTATGTAGAAACCGGTCAACCCGTCAACTTTTATACGGTTGTTGAAGCTGCTCGCCGCCGTGGTGAGGTGGCCTTCGGCTATCGCATCGCCAGCTCATCGCAGGACGCTGAAAAATCCTGGGGTGTGCGAATCAATCCCCCTAAATCCAAAGAAGTTACCTTCACTCCCGGAGACAAAATTATCGTGCTGTCGGAAGAAAATCGGTTATTGGTCCCCTGAATTGTGTAACCGTTATCAATGAACCTGCCCCGAATAAGCAACCATAAGTCTATCCCGGGAATAATGGGGTTGATTTTCCCATACAATTCCCATTCCGGTCCTTCCCTGAAAAAGGGCCATTACATTCAGATCTGAACTGCGATTCAATGTGGCGCAACCCTATGAAAAATTCAGCATTTTTCCGGCCTATTTATCACAAAAATAAGCCCTGATCCACTCCACCCCCGCTGGGGGGGACACTACACTCCTTCTGACCGTGCCTGTATTTTTGGTTGGTACCGTCACCATTCCTGCCCGTTTCTCGAACCTGCTAATTATCAGCGATTTTTTTAAACACTCCGAATATTCCCCTGTTTTACCCGTATCAGAGCCCATAATAGCCTTGGATTAACAGCACCCTGCTGTTGAAAATACAGAAGCATGCGATTGACTACCCGGTATAATCTACCCCCTCCTATTCGACGAAGAGCATATGCCTGGGGCTAAATAGCAATGAATATCTAACAGTAAATATTAAAGACGCTCGTGTTGGATTACTTATGAAACCATTGAACCGGATCCTGGTGTTAACTGCTATAACAGGAGCCCTTATATTGTGTAGTGTTCTTGGATCAGGATGCCTGAAGGAGAGTTCCCTTACAATTAAGGGGATCAACGTCGGGGCCCAGCAGGTCAGTTCCCCGGAGGTCACCCTCAATGTCTCTACCGAGATCGAGAACTCCAGGGGGTTTGGGTCGGGCATAACGACGCTCAACCTCCGTGCATTCAATACAGAAACCGGCCTCATCGAGAACGAACGGACTGATATACTCGATGGCATCGGGTGGGGGGGTTCGCATACGGTCTTTCAGACGATGTCTCTCCCACGAAAAGGGTCCTACCGTCTCGTGGCAACCGTCTTCGAAGGGGACAAACGGAAAGCCCAGGGGGAGAAAACGGTCTATAACCTCGAACGACTGACACCAGATAATCAGAAATCTGGTTTATCGGTTGAAGATATCGATTTCATCGTAAGAAATGTCAGCGGAGATTCGGTAACCATCCAGAGTGACCTGTATATCTCGAATAATGATATCAGACCCAGTGGTCCTTTCGATATCGAAGTCAAGGCAAAAGAGATGGATGCACACCTCGTTGCCGCCAAACAGACCGTCCCCGTTGCAAATATCGACCCGGAAAAGATACTGGTTGTACCGGTCCGCCTGACGGTGCCTGACCAGTACAACTATGTGATGGAGGTCCTCGTCTGGAAAAATGAGACCATTATCAAGCGTGTGGAAGGGACCGTCCAACTCAGGCCGGGTACCACGATACCTGGTGGTGACCAGTTTGTGACAAAAAAGATCGAGACCTCAAAATTCGTCGCTGACCAAAGTTCCGTATCGGGTGCTGCTCGCCCGTACTCTCCCATACCCTCCCAGGCACCGGGGTTCGGCGTCTCTGTCGCACTTGTTGCGATGGTCACCGTCGGAGCATATATAGTCGGGCAGAGGAGACAAAAATGACAGATCCAATAGAAGATCCGGTCCAAACCGCCGGGAAGGGTGCCGGTGGGTCCGCAGCCGAGGGTACGGGGAAAAAGAAAGATGACTGGGGGTATAATCTTATGACCGGCCTCAGGCTGATCGTCCTCTTCCTTGTCTTCATCGCGGCAGTCCAATTGTATTTCACGATCCAGGGTGTGATCGGGATGTGGGTTTCTGACCAATACATACCGCTCATCAACGCGATCTATTACCTTGTCGTGATCATTGGCGGTGTATGGCTCCTGCGGGGAACTTTTATGCGGCGATGAGAAAGTCCTCCTTTTTTTAA
>JBAXJR010000093.1:0-2379 GCA_037137755.1 Methanomicrobiales archaeon
AGGATACCGTTCTGAGTATTCCTATTCCGGTCAGGTCCAAAATTTGCATAAACACCGTATGGGGGTTTTTCGTATACCAGGTCCATCCCCCCAGGCATGGGGAAAACTCTTATTGTTCCGGGGCGGAAGACCATTTTGCGGATAGCCGGTCGATAATTTCGATTGTACCGGCTTATTTCCGTGATTGGCTACCTGGATAACAGCAGCCCCGTTTTCAATAGTCAAGTTCAACTTGGCTTCGATGAAGTCGTTGGCAAGCTTGTGAAGGGTTTGAAGGGTTTAAGACGGGTTTATGGGGGTTTATCAGATCTCTCATTATCGAGAACGTATTCGGTACTACGTCCCGTTTTGCCCTTCTTCAGGAATATACCCCGGGAACACAGATCGTTTAATTCACGTAACGCAACACTCGCGCTCACCGTGGAGTATTCCCGGTATTGTTTGTTGGTAATCGCCCCGTGCTCCTTTGCATACCGCACAGCTTTAACCTGCCTCTCCGAAAGCCCGAGTGCAATAAGCCGCCCTTCAGTGTAATTGTCTTTGGTGAAGGTCACACTGAACCAGTCAGGGTGAGCAGAAAAATCGGGTTCGGGGATCCCATGCCTCCTGCAGAGTGCAATCATGCGGCTGGTCCCGGTCCCCCACTTCTCAAGCAGTTCGCCATAATAGAATACCTGGGCAAGCAGGGCGTTGCGTGGCAGGGACCGGTGATGTTCACGTCTCAATTCCTCCACCGTAATCCCCTCAGGAAGACCCCCGGGATTCGTGATTACTACACGGTCATCGTAGACACGGATCTGGATTTCGGCTCCGGTCTGGAAATAATCCCGGTGAATGAGGGCGTTGACCACCGCTTCACGCAGGGCCTCAATCGGGTAATCCCAGATCTCCCGGCGCTGCATTGCCGAGAGCGGTTCATCTTCCCGGGACGTTCCTTCAAACTCGTACCGGACCTGGAGATAGGTCCGGAACAACTGGACGGCACCTTCCAATTGAGTGAAGAGGTTGCCTTTCAGTAGTTTGTCATCGATGATAGTGATGTCGTCCCTGAACCGGCCTATGTGGATCTGAGAGTTGATGAACAGTGACTGAGGATTCTTTCCGAACAGCAGCACTGCACCCCGACTCACATTACCGTCCCGCATCAGGTCAAGGTTCTGGAGAACGTTCTCGATAGATTCCTCACCTCGTGCGAAGGGCAACCTGGTCCGGGTAAGTTCAAGAAAACGTTTGACCGCGGCCGGGTCGATGAGGTCGAGAGAATACCCGTTGGTCACACTATCCCATTGCACGCCAAGCTTTGCAATGAAGTAGTGGCCGAGCTGTTCCGCCGGGATCTCGCGGGTTGTGTTGCCGACACGCTGGTAATACCGGCCCCGGCACGCGACCAGGGTGGAACTGGGTTTTACTTCAATGACAAGTACTGACTTACCCTGCTCCTGCTGGACGGAAACCGCCGGCTGAACCCGGAGGATCTCAACAACCTGGTTAATAACGCGTTGCTGTGCCCGGTCATCACCGGTCCAGCCAATGACCATCCCGTTATCTTTCACTCCAACAAGCAGAGTACCTCCTTTGGTATTGACAAATGCCGCTAGGGCTTCAAGGCCGTGGTCGTTCCACTGCTCCTTAAATTCCAGGTTTTCGTTCTCATCTTGCCGAATAAGTGAAGTCAGATGGTCCATTGTGATAAGATCCCAGTTCAGTTGGGTCAGATTCCTGTCTTTTAGATACGGGTTGAAATGTTATTGATTTATGGATATTTATCAGGACCCAAATATCCACCAGTATTTCATGCATCTAATTTAATCCCGGAGTGATGTTTTCGTAGGTGTTGATACTGATTTGCAACAGGGGAGCTGTTATCCTTCAGTGCAATGACAGGATCAGGGAGGTTTAGCCACCACCCAATTCTATTAAAATACATTCTGGTCTTTACAATAACTTTGTTCATAATTATTCTGTCGGTTTATGCAATTTTACTGGGGGTCTTTCCTATTTCACACAACATTTCCGCCTCTGCCCCTATCCACCTCCCGCCCCCAAGCCTAAAGGGTAGAGCCATACCACCGATGCCCCCTTTCTGTGATCGTCCGGCTTCACGTAAGAATTTCGCCTAGGAAATCATGGACATGAAACAAGATGACGATTGAAGATCGGATCAGGTGAATATTAATCAGATCTCGGTTGGGCCAGATGAACATCCTTGCCAGGCTTGGGATATTTTTCTTCAACAACTCAAAAACAAAAATGCTATTCTTGCCCTGGTTAATATGGTAGTGTCCCTACGGGGATAAGACCGGGTAGACAGGTGGCGATAACTCGCCACACAATTAATCTCCTGATTTCCTTTGCAATCGCTCACCTGATGCAACTTAA
>JBAXJR010000094.1:0-2333 GCA_037137755.1 Methanomicrobiales archaeon
GTTCCTGCAGGAATTCTTTGCTGCTGATCACCCGGACCCTGCAGAGCCCGTGACCGCGGTACTGTTCCTCGTCCAGCACCTCCGGCCACTCCTTGTTGATCCCCCGGGTCAGGTCCCCGAGGATCGTCACCCGTGCACCGCGGGCCAGCCAGCCCTCCATGGCGTACCGGTTGCAGTAGTCCGCTGCAACGCCCATCAGGGTAACGTCGAGCGCTGAAGTGTCCCGCCCAGGACTGATCGCGCTGATGTAATCGTCCCGGTCCGTGCTCTCCTGTGGATGACTGGGGTCGGAAACGAAACAGAAAAGGTTCTCATAGGCTATCCTCCGCCGTAGATCTCCAATTCGGACACCGGAAGCCTCGTTTTTCTCCCACATGCTGAACCGGTTCTTCATAAGGTACCGGATATGTGGGAGACCCGTGACATCGACTGCCAGCTCCCAGTCCCTGGTCCCATACTCGCAATGGATCGGGAATTCCCTGCTCTCTTCCGACCAGGCATATTCCTCGGCAAAATGCGTGTCCATTACAACAAAGGTATGGTCAAAGAGTCCATCCTGTGCGGCCTGCAGGAACGCATTCGCAGGCGGGATGATGGAGTGGGAACCCCGGATGGAAAGGCTGCCGTCCTGTTGCAGAAACCCGTTTTGCATGTCCCCGATGTCAAGGATCCTGATTGTTCTCACACGAGATCTATCTTCTGTTGTCCCGTATACTATTTACGCCTGCCAATCTGCCATCATCCGCACCGTGATTACCGGACCGGGGCAGGCTGGCGGGGGTGAGGATAGGTGCGGGGCGCGACCGGTGGGAAACCCAGCGGGGGCCGCGATAACATTCCTCCCCTGCCCAGCTCCACCGCATGTCGCGTTATCAGCTGACCGTATCACTGCCATGTTATATTGGTTACCGGAAACCTGTAATGGACAAAATGATCGTATCCTCACCTGGACCCGAAACAGGAATACTATTCTGATTTCCAAGAAGGCACAGAACAACTCAATAACCCGATTTTTAATCCCGTGAAATCCGGGAGTTTTCAGAAAACATGCAGATCTGACAGGGTAAGGGCACGTGCTGGCAAAAAGAGCGGTACGCAGATGTAGCCATTCCATGCTGCTCCATTCTTACGTGACTCAGCTGTTTATCTCTTTGAGGTGCAATAATCTATTTAAAAGGAGCAACCCTCTATGTCCAAAGTATTGGCATCACCTTCAAAATATATCCAGGGACACAAAGAGCTTTCAAGAATAAAAGACCGTATTTCCTACCTGGGCGGACCTTTTCTGTTCGTCATGGGGGGGTTTGCGTATAAAAACCTGAAACCTGTCATTGAAGAGAGTTTCAAAGGTTACGGTTCAATTTTGTTTTTTGAAAAATTCTGCGGAGAATGCACAAAGAATGAAATTGACAGGATAAGGGCCATATACAGAACACACAGATGTACCGTGGTGGTGGGAATGGGTGGGGGTAAGGCTCTTGATACCGCAAAAGGTGTTGCATATTATGAATGCGCCCCGGTCGTTTCTGTTCCAACGATTGCATCAACCGACGCCCCTACGAGCGCAATCGCCGTTACCTATACTGAAGATCATGTATTCGACGGAAATATTCTCCTTCCAGGAAATCCCGAAGTTGTACTGGTTGATACGGATGTAATCACCCGGGCACCGGTCAGATTTCTCGTTGCCGGTATGGGGGATGCGTTATCAACTTTTTTTGAAGCCAGAGCAAATGCTGCATCAGATCATGATAATTTTGCCGGCGGAAAATCGACAAACACTTCTTTGGCACTGGCAAAATTGTGTTATGAAATCCTGATCCGGGACGGCCTGAAAGCCAGGCAATCTGCAGAAAAAGGGATATGTTCCACAGAAGTGGAGAATATCATTGAAGCGAGTATTTATCTTTCCGGTGTAGGTTTTGAAAGCAATGGATTGGCCTGTGCCCATTCAATTTACAATGCTTTTACCACAATGCTCCCTTGCCACCATATGTACCACGGTGAATTAGTGGCATTCGGTACTATTGTTCAATTGGTACTGGAAAAAAGGGTTGAACCAGAAATTGCCGAGGTACTGCAGTTCTGCATCGATGTGGGATTGCCGGTTTCATTTGCTGAAATAAGTACGAGAGATCTTACCCGCGATGAGCTCATGAACGTTGCAATTGTGGCATGCAGTCCAGCGAATTTTATGGCTGGTGAGCCGTTTGGAGTGACACCGGAGATGACGTTTGAGGCACTGACGACAGCAGATGCCCTGGGAAGGAAATATCGGTTAAAGGAAAGGGTATAGGTCGAAATGGTCTTCGGGATATACCGTGTGCAATAAT
>JBAXJR010000095.1:0-2275 GCA_037137755.1 Methanomicrobiales archaeon
TAAAAGAACAGGAAAAAATTGCCGATAAATGACGCAATAAATAATCACCTCATCAATGATTACAGCGGAACTAGCCCTTAAGGTTGATATGATCCCAGGCAAAATGAAATTCCCGACTTTCATATAGGAATAAGGTGAACAATGTTATCCCCCCGCGAACTCGATCGGTACAAACGACAGATACTGCTCTTTGGAGAAGAGGGCCAGGAACGTCTGAAGAAAGCAAATTTGTTCATTGCAGGGGCCGGCGGGCTCGGTTCACCGATCTCAATATACCTCGCGGTTGCTGGTGTGGGAACGATTACCCTTGTCGATAACGATGTTGTCGAGCTAACCAACTTAAACCGCCAGATCCTGCATAATAACAAGGACATCGGTAAGAAAAAGACCGCTTCTGCTGAGGAAAAACTGGCCTCTCTCAACCCTGACATCACGATCAAGGTCATCGATACAACTATCGATGAGACCAATGCTGCCAACCTGGTAGGAAAAGCGGATGGCATCGTTGATGCGATGGATAACTACCCTACCCGGTACGTGCTGAA
The DNA here is from genome assembly GCA_037137755.1 of Methanomicrobiales archaeon. Classification (GTDB taxonomy): domain Archaea; phylum Halobacteriota; class Methanomicrobia; order Methanomicrobiales; family Methanospirillaceae; genus CAIKOD01. The sequence continues at coordinate 546 of JBAXJR010000095.1, forward strand.
TGATACCGCGATCAAAAAGAAGATCCCGTTTTTCCACGGTGCAATACGTGGTCTGTACGGGCAGGCAACGACGGTAATTCCCGGAGAAACGGCCTGCCTTCGTTGTATCTTCCCCAAAGCTCCACCAACGGAAGTATTCCCGGTTGTTGGCGTGACACCCGGGTTCATCGGGATGGTGCAGGCGACCGAAGCCCTGAAGTACCTTGTGGGGACCGGAGAACTTCTTGCAAACCGGCTCTTCATCTGGGACGGACTGACTTCGCACGTTGAAGAGATCCGTGTTGAGAGAGATCCCATATGCCCGACCTGTGGTAACAAGCAGGATATAGCGAGGAAAAATAAATGAGTATAACAATCCGTTTTTTTGCACGGTTCCGGGAATTGCTTGGGACAAGTATCGTGGTTGATAATCGAGAAGGTACAACCCTTGTCGATCTGGTCAGGGACGCAGTATCGGAAAACAAAGAAGGCTTTGATGCGATCTTTGACGATCAAGGAAAATTACGTGATTATGTGGTCCTGATGCGGAATGGGAAACGTTTAGATGTAGGTAAGGCATCCACGGTCAATGTATCCAACGACGACGAGATTGCGGTATTCCCACCGGTTGCCGGGGGCTGACACTTGTCAGTCTGAATCGATGTGGGTATAATGCAAGGGGCCACGTCATCTTTCTGAATAGAGGCTCCCATTTTTTTATTGCCGCCGTTAACGACCTGATCGCCGCCGTTACCTGAACGGGAGGTAACGGTCTCAATGTACCTGAACTCACACTGATCTTTTTGCCCGGTCAGGCGATTGGGCATGGATGTGGGCCTCATAGGGAGGATATTTTCCTCCTTTGGTATAACGATGCGTTGCCCGGAAAATATTCTTTGGATCATGCAGGTCTTTATTGTGTCGCCAATGATCTCCAGGGGAATATGACTGGCAATTGAGTGAGATATTTTAAGTCTTCTCCACTGGGTACTGGTGTGAGCAACATGTGAAAGGCAAAACGGGTATATACCCTGAAAACATCTCAAAGATCCATTTCAATAACGCAACCGGTTAAAACACGAACGGAAAGAGTAAAAATGGAAATTTCCCGTCTATAACAGTGTCGGGTTCAGCATTCCAAAGATCATCGCGATGTGGGCAAATACGAGAAACGTTATGAGGAGGCTGATATGGTACACCATGTGTCGTTCCGGAGGGGCACTCTTTTCAATAATCCCAAGTTCCAGCAGGGCAATCGCAAGCAGCGGTATGAAGCCCGCCACGTAAAAGCCTACCGCTATGATATCAATTGGCCCGCGCCAGACGATTGTCGGAATGACCGTTACCAGGAGGTACCCTGCAATCAGGGTAAAATAAATCCCGAGCGATATTCCGATATAACGGTTAATGTTACGCAGTGTACCAGAATAATCACGTTTGAATGCGACAAAAAATTCCGTGGCGGTCAGTGCCTCTGCGAGGATCACCGGGATTGCCATGAATAATAAAAGATTCCATGGCTGGTTTGTCATGAGCAATTGCATGTAGTGGGTGACCTGCATCATCGGGTCCATGGCTGTCGCTGCTGCTGCCATAGCAGCATGAGCATGATCTACCACTGTTGGGGTAACCATCGATTCCATTTGCATCTGGTTTTCTCCTATAATTCACAATTGTGAAATGTGAACATATCTCATTTCACCGAACATGCCCATAAATTGTCTGGTAACATCGTCTTAGTAATCCCTGTT
>JBAXJR010000096.1:0-2201 GCA_037137755.1 Methanomicrobiales archaeon
ACCAGTAACCCATGGATATTTGGATACCTTTTTTAGACCGAATCCCCAATAGTATTGAGCGGGCCGAGGTAGTCTAGTCCGGAAAGGCGGTGGCCTTGAAAGCCACTGGTGCCTGGCACCTCAAGAGTTCAAATCTCTTCCTCGGCGTTCTAACCTTGTGATCAAGTCTGATCTTATTTTCCGATTCTCTTTGGGCGTTAATCCTTTACCTCACACCTGGGGAACAGGGAGGTATGTCTCTGTGGATATTTTTAGGTAATTAACATCGTAAGGGCAATACCTACATAGTTGTCCTGACAATTTTGTATCATGGTTATTTCCCGATCATCTGCTCTCTGCCTGTCCTGCGTTATCCTGGTGGTGCTTATTTTTTTATCCGGATGTAGTGCACCTGGACCCTCAGAAAAATCCAGCGTTCATCCTCTGACCTATCTCACTGAGCAGTCACCGCCCTATAATTACCTGGAAAATGGTACTGCAAAGGGCTTTGCGGTTGATCTCATCCGCGAAGCTGCAAGGAACGCAGGTCGCGACGCATCACCAGGGGCGTTTTCGGTACTTCCATGGAACGAGGCGTACCAAAAAGCTCTCAACGAACCCGATGTCGTTTTGTTTTCTACATCCCGTTTACCTGAGCGGGAACAATTATTCCAGTGGGTCGGTCCATTTGAATCTGCTAATACCGTTCTTTTTGCAACAAGGGTGAGTGGTATTGAGGTAAACACGCCAGGTGACCTGGACCACTACAAAATTGCTGTGATCAAGGACGATATGGCTGGCATCCAGCTCCGTACTCTCGGGGTAGCTGAATCGCGGATCGTCACGTATCCGGATACGGCCGGTGCAATACATGCACTTGAGAGCGGGGCCGTCGATCTATGGGCATATGAACAATTATCCGGCGATTACCTGTCCCGTCATGAAACAGGGCGGGTGGGTATTTTCGTTCCGGTGTACACCATGAACTCCACTGGGTTGTATTATACATTCTCCAGGGGGACTTCTCCTGATACCGTCCGGTCATTCCAACTTTCATTAGACGACCTGCAAAAAAGGCCATTGAATGGTGGGATGAGCACGTATGAACGTATCAGGGCTGACTATTTTCCCTCACTCGGACTTTCCACTCTGCATTACTATACCGAGGAATTCCCGCCGCTAAATTACCGGGACAATAATGAATTACATGGCATTTCAATCGAGATCCTCGATGCAGTCATGGCAGGTTACGGGACAAACCTGACACAAAACCCTGTCATTCTTCTCCCCTGGTCAGAAGGATATGAGATAGCAAAAAAAGGACCGAGGACCGTACTGTTTTCGGTTGTCCGCACCCCGGACCGGGAAAAGCTCTTCAAATGGGCAGGTCCTTTTGCAAGCAGCAGGAATGCGATATTTTCCGCACTGAGTCGCAATCTCACCATTCAGAATTCGACTGCCATACAATCCCTCCGGTTTGGCATTATTGAAAATACCAGTTCAATCACTTCCTTAAAAGATATCGGCATACCTGAAAGTTCACTGGTAACAGGTCATGATGGTGCCGCGATGGTCTCACTGCTAGACTCCGGTACCATTGATGCCTGGGCCACCGGAGAAATGACAGGGACACACTTCCTTGATATCTTTGCTGGTGATCCTGGCCGGTATGAGGTAATATACCGCTTCCCGCCGGCTGACTTTTACTATGCATTCAGCCCTGATACACCTGATACACTTGTGGAAGCGTTCCAGGATGGTATAACTGCGGTGCGTAGTGAAAAGAATGAAACAGGGGTTACGAAGTACGACGAGATAATGTACCGGAACCTCGGGATTTCGTGTGCAAAGGAAACAATACAGCCTGATCAGGTAATCGGACTCGTTTCATATACGGCAACCCGTTTGTCAGAAGATGCAAAGGGAACATTAAACCGTATCAATAAAGGTGAACACCCCTACTGGGATAAGGATAATCGAGCGCTATATGTCTATGTTTATGACCGGAATGTAACACTTGTTGCTGAAGCGGATACATTATCCACTGTTGGCAGTAACCTTAAAGGCAAGACAGACGTTGCGGGAAATCCCTTCAGGGACCAGATGGTGAACCGGGCACTGGAAAACCGCACAGGCTGGGTAGATTATATCTATGCAAATCCGGTAGAGCCGGGAATATTTAAGAAATCGGCGTATTTTCAGTATGCAAAGGGCAGTGACGG
>JBAXJR010000097.1:0-2177 GCA_037137755.1 Methanomicrobiales archaeon
ATATTGCCGATACCGGGATTTACCTCTACACCACGAACCTCTACAACGCGGATGCTTACTGGTTTGATAAAAAACTCTCATATGTCCCCGATACAGCCGGAATAGCAGCACCAACCGCAGCAAAATGGTCAAAGAACGGCGACTACGTTGCTGCAGCAAGTACCCCCTCCGATCCGACTGCCTTCAACACCGGAGAGACGATGTGGGATCGCTGGTACAACTGGGGGAACCCCAAAGTGTCAACCTCCTGGCCGGTCATGCCTTCAGGATACCCGAAAACGACATCATTCGCCCCGAAAATACCCCAATCGTTGGTGCAGACCGCCTCGCAGTTCGGGATCTCACCCACCTCCTCGATGTACAACATGTGGCTCCCGATGGCAGGTTATACGCTGTCATTCGGAAGGGACCCTAAATATGTCGAACTCTCTGAACGAGCCCTTGATTACGCCCCGAACGGCGGGTTCTGCAATACTTCAGACCCGGCAGGAGTACCCTACCTGACGGTGGTCAACCAGCAGCGTGCACTTGTCGGGATCAGGGACAAGTCTGCTCAGAATATACCTGTTTCCCCTTCCCGGTGGTACTGGAATACCATCCAGTCCTCGCGGAACACGGCCCCTGGCCAGTACCCGTATGACCTTGGGACATGGTGGAATACTATGAAGAACCAGATCGATGATTCCACGAGCCCGTCGGAAGTCCTGAACTGGTTCTGGGCGATCGATGCGTACGGGACACCTGACTTTTCATATTTCGGGTATTCTACCGATGCGGCATCACGGGGGCTTTCGCAGCCGCTCTGTGCAGCTTTTATCTCGCCCGATAACCAGGAGACCTTCGTTGCATGGAACCCGCACCAGGAACCGGTGACGGTAAACTGGTGGAAAGTTGGCACACAGGCCGGAGCAGGGGGGGCTCTTAGCCAGGACCTCGTGGTACCACCCGGATGGTATGCAACGGCAGGGACGGCGCCACCGACCAATGCAACGCTTGTCGTGAACGTGGCCGCACCGGCAAAAACAGGGCCCGGCAGCACGGTAACATTTAATGTCAACGTTTCTGCGACCGGCTCAGCCCCGGTTTCGGGGGTGGTCGTGTCCGATTACCTCCCATACACGATGACATACCTTTCGAGTAGTCCTGCCGGGATTGTTACCGGAAATGCGGTGAGCTGGAATACCGGGACGCTTACACCAGGGGAAACACGCAGTTACCAGGTGACAGGAACATTCCCTGCCACGGCAAACGGCGTCTATACCGATGTTGCCGAGGCTGCAGGATTAGCTTCAGGTAATATATCCGTAAAAGGCAACCGTATCCTGCCCATCCAGGTCGCGGGAGGTCCCTCGATCAATTTTACCGTTACTGCCAACAGGACAACCGTTGCACCAGGGGGACTCCTCACGTACAGCATACTCATCAACAACAATGGGACGCAGGACCTTGTCGGTGTGGCTGCTTATAATGTGCCTCCACAGGGTTCGACCTTTATCAGTTCGAATTATCCCCCGCAGAATATCGCACCGAGCCGTTATGTCTGGACTCCCAGCACATTACCAGCCGGTGGCTCACTTCCGATCGGAAGCACGATGATGATCAATGTAACTATCAGGGTAAGCCCCACCGCTTCAGGGAATATTGTTGATACAGCCGGTGGTGGCGGTGCGGTCCCGAATAAATATATTACCGGGGAAGGCTCCCTGACAACGGTGGTGCAGAAATGAAAATTCTACCCATTAATGCTGGAATCGTTGCCCTTACCATTGTGCTCTGTATATTCGTAATGCCGGGGTTTGCCGACAATCCCGGGTTATTATGGCAGAACTCCCTCGGTGGCTCCGGTGAAGATAATGCATTCTCAATCCAGCCAACCGATGATGGTGGGTATATCGTTGTCGGTGATACCATGTCGGGTAACGGGGATATCACCTATTCACACGGCATGATGGATATATGGGTAGCAAAACTTAATGCCACCGGAGGGAAGGAATGGCAAAAAACCATCGGTGGTTCGATGGATGATGCCGTAACCTGTATTGAGCGGCTGAGTGATGGTACGTTCCTGTTATCGGGATACACGTGGTCACATGACGGGGACTTTTCCGATAACACGGAGCCATATGCGATCTGGAATATCCAGATCGATGCTTCCGGGCATATACTCTGGGAACGGT
>JBAXJR010000098.1:0-2092 GCA_037137755.1 Methanomicrobiales archaeon
GGCAGGACTGCCGAACACTTGTAGACACAGCGGCAAAGCAAGCCCCGCTCGGAAAGGTCATGGTGAAGAACGATCTCCCTGCCGGCACGGAAGTATTCGCCGATCCACTTGTTGTCAAGGTCTGTTACAACCTGATGGACAATGCTGTGCGGTATGGAGGAAAGATCACGACCATCCGGTTCTCTGGTGAGGAATCGGTGGATGACTATCTGATCGTGTGCGAGGACGATGGGGACGGTGTCATTGCTGAGGAGAAGGAGAAAATATTCGAACGTGGATTCGGGAAGAATACCGGGCTTGGTTTAGCCCTATCAAGGGAAATCCTTTCGATAACCGGGATCACGATCCGCGAAACCGGCGAGCCGAGAAAAGGTGCACGGTTCGAAATGGTGGTGCCGAAAGGAGCGTGGCGGATGGCAGGAAAGGGGGACTGATGGCAACAAAAAAGATGAACTGGACTATCAGAAGAAAGATGATCCTTCTTCTCATCCCTGCAATCATTGCTGTCCTGATCGTATCAACGCTGTTCTCGCTCCAGCTCAGCAGTGTTGCGCAGAAGGATGCGGCATATGATGATACGCTCAACGCTGCCCGGGCTAATGCCCATGAGTTCAATACCGGGATGTCAAATAATTTAGAAAAATCCCGGGCCTTCTCATCGGTCCTCGGTCAGAATGCCGGAATGACCCGGGAAGGGGTACTCGATATCCAGCATACCATGCTTGAGGATAACCCACATGCGATCGGCATCGGGGTAATATTCGAGCCTGGTGCATTCGACGGACAGGATGCCCGGTACGCCAATACTCCTGGTTTTGACGCAACCGGGCGGTTTGCAACCTACTGGAACCGGCTGAACGGTACCGAATCGCTCATTCCCGTTGTGGACATCGAAACATCCGACTGGTACACGATCCCGAAAAGGACACAGAACGAGATAGTCATGGAGCCGCTCCTCTACGAAGGTGTGCTGATGACTTCCTATATCACCCCGATCATAAAAAACGGGACGTTTGCCGGTACTGTCGGGGTAGATGTTGCGTTGGAAAGTATTGACCGGACCGTCAGCCAGGTGAAAGTATTTGACACTGGTTATGCATTCCTTGTCAGCAATACCGGTATTTTCGTGTCATCACCGAAAAAAGAATACATCGGCAGGATGTCACTGGATGAACTCAGCCGGGTAAAAAATACCCCCGGTCTGGCAGCAATGGCAGCTGATATCCGCGAGGGAAAAGAGGGGTATGTCGAGATGGCTGACCCCTTCACGGGAAAAAACGTTGTCATGTTTTACAGCCCGATCCAGACAGGTAACTGGAGTATGGTCGTGGTCGCCCCCACTGACGAGATGCTTGCAGGGGTGGCGCAACTTGGCACGATCATGCTGCTGATCGGGCTATTCTCGATCGTTGTTGTCGGGGGCATAATTATAATCGTTGCTCGAAACCTGTCAGGACCCATCGTCGCCATGAGCAGGACGGCGGACCGGATTGCGTCCGGTGACCTGGACGTTCATGTGCCTGATAATGACGGGGAGCTGGGCGTCCTTGCCAACGCGTTCAATAACATGACAGCCCGGCTGCGGGAGCGGACGGCAGAGATTGAAGCCAAGGTTGCCGAACTCCAGGATACCCAGGCTGCCCTGCAGGAAAGCGAGGAGAAGTACCGCGATCTGGTCGATAACAGTTACGATATTATTTATACGCTCACTGCGGGGGGAGTATTCACCTTCGTTTCCCCTGCCTGGACAGTCTTGCTGGGGCACCCGGTAACACAAGTGATGGGACAACCATTCCAGAAATTTGTCCATCCGGATGATTTACCCGGGTGCATGGTATTCCTCAAGCGGATAATCGAGACGGGACAACGGCAAGAGGGAGTCGAGTACCGTGTGCAGCACACCGACGGAACATGGTATTGGCACACCTCAAGTGCGGTTCCTTTTAAAGACGAAGCCGGTACGATGGTTGGTTTTTATGGCATCGCCCGCGATATTACCGAGCGCAAACGTGCGGAGGAAACGCTGCTTAAAAATGCCGAAGAACTTCATGCAGCCTATGAGGAACTGACCTCATCAGAAGAGGAACTCCGG
>JBAXJR010000099.1:0-2086 GCA_037137755.1 Methanomicrobiales archaeon
GTTCAATAAGATCTCCCTGCAACGTCCTGGGACTAACCGTCTTCCGGCGGTGAATGATGTAATCTTCAATGTCCTCCTTCGTTATCTCTCTTGTATCTTTCCATTGCAGGAATTTTAAGAGACAATATACCCGCCATGTTTTATTCTGAATACTGGATGGTTGCAATTGTTTTATTTCCTGTTTGCGGATGTATGCCGTGAGTGTTGTACGGTTCACTTCATCGAGAAGTGGAAGTATTTTGAGATAGTCCGTCATCGTTGATCGCCTGATCCTACTGAGATTTTCAGGTGTATAAAACGTCATGGTATGGCGCTAGGTTGAGGGCCTAGTCTCTTAGGAGTCCTTGGGTTCAAATCCCATCCCTCGCATCCAGACGGAAAGTTCGAATCGTCTGCGGTATCTTTTTCATAGGTGGGGCACCACCATTCCTTCATGTCTACCAAGGAACAAACTTCGCCAGAATATTTTTCTGCGATCCGGTCTGAATACCAGGACCACTCCATCGACGCAGGGATTGCTTCAGGGCTGCTCACTTCTCAGGACGCGGTCCTGGTCCGTGAATTTTTGAACGAACGGAGGTCCTGTGCAAATATCAGCACCGGGCGCGCAAATAAAATCACGTATACACTCGTTGGCTGGCGCCGCTTTATCGGCCCTTTCTCGGGACTAGCGGTCCTTGACATCTACGCAGGGATCGATGCCCTGAAAAGGGGTAAAAGCCATCGGGGGAAACCATTCAAGCAGAACACCCTCCTGGACCACGTTGCTATCCTGAAACAATTCATCATCTGGATGATCGAGAATAACTACAGCACCATCCCGGAAAAGAAGGTTCATTCAATCAGGAACCCAAAGAAAAACACGCTCACGAAGACTGCTGGGGACATGCTGACCCCCGAGGAGGTACTGGCCATTTTAAAGGCCTGCTCGCGGAGTGCAGACCGGGCCATGATATCGATGCTCTACGAAGGAGGGTTCCGGATCGGGGAGGTCGCAACCCTGACCTGGGGCGCCTTGAAATTTGACGAGCGTGGCGTGATAGTAAATCTTGAATTCAAGACGGGGATACCCCGCTATGTGCGACTGATCGCCAACACAGAATTGATAAAGCAGTGGCGGGCCGACTACCCGGGTACACCGATGGGGAGTTCACTCGTATTCTTAAATGCCATCGGGCAGGCTTTCACCCATGCGACCATTACCAAACGATTACACCGGATTACCGAAAAAGCCGGAATAACGAAACACATCACACCCCATATCTTTCGCCATTCACGGATCACCCACCTGATCCTCAAAGGGACCAATGAATCGGTGATAAAGATGATGATGTGGGGTTCAGTCAGCACCAATATGTTCAAAACCTATGCGCACCTGACTGGGAACGACATAGACCAGGAGATGCTGCGCGTATACGGGATCAAGGAACCGGACAACAAACCCAAATTATCTAACATAGATCCGATACAGTGCCCGCACTGTGCTGCAATCAACCCCCCGACGACCATGACCTGCTACACCTGCGGGGAACCACTTGATCCGACCGGGGTTATGAAACTGGAAGAGATGGCCAAATATATCGTTCAGCATGGCGACTCATTGAAACGATACATAGATTCGCTTGCGTCTGGTAAAAATAGCCCGATATGAATGATACGTTCCCTTTTTTTACCTGTCAAAACAGGCAGGTCATACTGATTCACCCGAAACCGACACGAGACAGAACAAATTTGTGAGAAAACGGACCTATGCATCCCTATATCCTCTGCTCTCCGGATGCAGGAACCGGCCGATTAACATGCTGATGTTGGGGTACCTGATCCCCTATGTAGAGGACTTACGAGCGTTTTACGGGTCAGGACATTGACGCGGATATTGCGCGTATGTACGGTATTTTATACAAAATTAGAAAAATTACGAAGCCTGCATATGGCCCCGGCAATGTCAACGCTGTTCAACAATTAATCCCCCGATTGCTTCGACGTGCTACACCTGAGGAGAACCGCTTGATCCAGAGGATATCATGAAGTTTGAGGGAATTTCGAAGTATATTGTTCAACAGGGGGATTCATTGAAGAAGTACAT
>JBAXJR010000100.1:0-2008 GCA_037137755.1 Methanomicrobiales archaeon
CCAGCAATCCGTCATGTGTGGTCTTGAATATCCCTGTTACCGATTTTTCAAAAATTTCGCGGTATTTTTGCTCGCTCTCGCTCAGCGCCTCTTCCGCCCGCTTGCGCTCGGTAATGTCTGTGGCAATCTCAATACGTACAATTCTGCCATCAATCCACTGGATCGCGCTGTCATGGCATTCATACCACTGCCCGGTGATGGTGTTCTGGAACTCCCAGACAATGATTCCAACAGGATGGCCTTCATTATGCAGCAATTTTTCATTCGTGCAGAATGGGCAGGGTCCTTTCTGGTCTGACTGGAGTGATTCCCAGCAGATTTTCCCGGTAAGATCGCCCCAAATCTTACTGCCGTACTGGTTCACAAACAGGATTTCGAAGGTATTCATATCTGCAACGTACACCAGTGCGTCAAGACTATCCATGACGGTCCGAAATGTTGCAAATGATTTTGCTAATGCAGATTCCGCCAGTTTGCGCTCGGTAATGTCTTTTGCAAAACAGCAGCAGTACTGTTTGTCCTTGAATTTGAGATAATTGAGGCCCATTTCAACAGGGATTTCGCGGCCGTCGTGTGCCATGATTACGGTTTCAACTGTGTACTGCCGGTCCCGCAGGATTGTTTCCCAGATCTCATCCCACGAAAACGGGAAAACCCCGACAATGATCTCCTGAAATTTTTTCGTAACCAGATCGCGGTGCTGGTAACCCAGCACTGCTTGGGCTTCCCGGTTCATATACACAAACCGGCCCCCGCGATTGGCCCACATGATCAGGTACGATGCATTATCAATGGCAAACTGGGTAAACTGTAGCTGGGTATGGGTCTTCTCGTGGCTGGCAATCTCATGATAGATCTGACGGTTTAAGTCCTGGATCTCAGCCAAGCGCTCCTTTACCAGGCATTCTCGCTCTTCTGCACCCTTCTGTACCATCTCTTCGAGATTTTTCATATCTGTAATGTCAATGCCGGTTCCCTGGTATCCGATAGACTTTCCGGTCTGGTCAAACAAATTCCGGAACCGCCACCGCTGCCTGCGGAAATCCCCCCTGGGAGTGATCACATTAAAATCCAGTGATGTCACAGGGTTGGCGGAGTCCAGTGAGAGGAGGCATTGTTTGATCTTGTTATACTCGCTTTCGGGTACCGTTGGTCGCCACCGGTGACCGGTAAGTTCGGTTTTTCCTTTCTGCAGAAGGTCACCATATGCCTGGTTAACGTAGGTGAGCGTGCCGTCCGGTGCGAACCGGCAGATATATTCTGTCATGTCCAGTTCGGCAAGCGAATCGTCTGCGCCATACTCGTTCCGGTGGGGATACCTGGCGACTGCTGGTATATTGGCGATGAGGGCAACACCCGGTTCCCCGTTCTCGAAAAAGACTGGTAAAATGGTTAACGTGCACGGCAGGGAACGGTCAGTGAGTACCAGTTCCGCTGCAACCCTGTTCTCTTCCCCTTTCAGGCCGTCCCGGACTAACCGGGGCAGTTCGGGGTTTGATTCTACGAAAAACGGGAGCTGCCCGGTAGTTTTCCCGATGAGGTCCTGTTTTGCAAGGTGCAGGAGTTCCCGGAACTGTTCATTTATATCGAGAACAACCTCCCCTCTGTCAAATACGATGACCCCGTTGTTTGAGAGTTTCAGTACCGCATCAACCGGTAATTTATTTGCCTGACAATAGATTTTGGCCGTCCCGATCCGCTTGAGGGTGACCCTGCCCTGCATCTGGAGCAGGTATAAGTTATTTGCAGCAGCATTGCGATTCATGCCAAGCATTTCTGAAATATTTTTTATTGTCAGTCCTTCCGGACTTTCTGATAATAAAGCCCGAATACGTGAAATTTCATCAGGGAATTTTTCTACTGGCATTATGCACCTTTTCTATCCCACTTGCCCATTTTACATACTGCTCCGGGTATGTCGGGCAGTGTGATATTTTCTATCAAAAAAGAGGACTGTTCTGACCTGACCTGACCTGACCTGACCTGACCTGACCTGACCTGACCTGAC
>JBAXJR010000101.1:0-1913 GCA_037137755.1 Methanomicrobiales archaeon
CAATCGCGGTCCCGGGCTTCAGGTCGTCCATGTAAAACAGCGCCTTGTTGGACATCGCCCCTTCCAGCCGGAACCGTTCCGGGACCTGGAGGAGTATCTTGTTGAACGTGTCGCTCTTACCCTTCCCCGATTCGCCGCTGACTGAAACATGGAGGCCGTTGTTGTTGTCCACATAACGGGAAGCAAGGCTGACAATCAGGCATTCAGCGGGGACTGCATCACCCACATGGTCAAGGGCGAACGTGCCAAGCATGGCCTTCAGTGGGTCTCCGTGCTGCAGCACCGTCATGGCCTCATCGTAATGCGGGATATCCGCAATGACGGTAGCTGAGGATGGGACCGGCGGTGGCCCGCCTGGTGGCCGGGGTTTGGTGCTGGTTTTACGTTCCACCGGTGGTTCATAGCGGTCCTGCAATTCTTTCCAGTGTTGTTTCTTGCTACCCCCACAGGTGGCATGGTGACACCCGGCGAAAATCCCACCGCTATGGAACTTGATTGCAAAGGCACCATCTTTGTGAGCCGATGAGAACGGGCACTCGTCCAGGCTGTACAGGGTTCCTCCCTTGATCTCTTTCTCATAGGTCACACCATGCCCATGGTCACTGAGCCATTTTGGCAGGTCAAACTTGGTATCAGGCTGGCTTCCGGCCTTGGGCCGGGCCGCTGCCGGTGCAGCGGGGGCGACCGGAAGGGCGCCAGCCAGCCGTTCCAGCTGGGCCAGGCTTATGACCTCCACCGGTTCAGGGGCTTCGATTATCCGGGCCCGGCGGTGAGGCCGGGTCTTTGTGTTGTCGCCCTTCCGTGATACGGTCCCGTAGAGTTTCCAGATCCGCGCAGCGTTGTGGTTCGCCGTGTCGATGGTCGCAACACCATCAGAGAAAATCACAGAAAGGGTTTCAAGGCTTTGCTTCACGATTTCATGGGACCCGGGATCGTTTGGCAGGTCAATCCGGTAGAGCAGGTGTGCACCATTTCCGGAATCTGCCAGCACCGGCTTTGGCCAGCCGTGGTCTTCCCGGAGGAATGTGGCCACCTTCACGGCCATGTCGATGGCTGCCTGGTGCTCTTCTTCGGTGGATGATACACCGGATGGCCGGATAGGATCGATATCCACCGGGAACCATCTACGCCGGATAATATCAACGTCGGCCGTGGTCGCGTCCTTCTTCGATAGACGCATCTTGATCCGGTTTGCACGCCGGGATAACAGGGAGGGGTTCACCTCGTTCAGGGTGACATAGATCCCCTGAACGCTCACGACGCCATCAAGCACGGATACTTTTTCTGCCAGTCCCTGGTGCGAGTCAAAATAACCGGAGGCCATGCCATCGTCGGTTATCACGCGCACTTCGATTACATGGTCGGATGCAAAAAGTACCGAAGCCGATGATACGAAGTCATCGGTCATTATCCCCCGTTTCGGGCAGCTCGCCGGGTCCGTCAATAATCAGACAAAACCAGTGCGTCTCGTCCATAAACTGTTGGGGATACGCGGCGTAGCAAAGGCTGCCAATGCAGAACACAGTCCCGTTGGAGTCGGAGATGATCGGGCATACCTTTGTTTTCATCCCGGTATCTGGCAATTCACATGCCATGATCGAGGACCTCGCTGATGCCGTCAGACAAAACGGAATAAAAATGCCAGCCTTTGAGCGGGGCCCATATCCACAGTTCAACATCGGCCTTGATAGGCCTCGACATTTCCCTGAGGGACCGGATGGCACTTGCGTATTCCCGCTCGACCAATAGTGTCCTGTCGTGGTGTTTGCTGTTCCGCTTCACCTGGATGAGGAGTGGGTGCCCGCCATCCTGCCACGCAACCAAATCTATCGGTGTGTGAGATCCGGCACTGCGGACAACCTGGTATCCATGGAGGATCAACATTTCGCGGGCGAGATACTCAGTATCCCGGC
>JBAXJR010000102.1:0-1882 GCA_037137755.1 Methanomicrobiales archaeon
TGGTCTGGTGGCTGGAGCCATTCGGCCTCAGCCCGGAGGAATCCAACGGGAAGATCGTTCATTTATGCCACCTCCGTGATTACTGCTCCAAAATCCAGCAGCCCTGATTGAGTGAGGACCAGGACCATATTTCCCTCAAAAATTATCCGGTCGTCACCTTCGCGCCACCCTTCGGCGATTTTCACCGCATGATCCCTTGCCTCTTCCCGGGTCTGGAAAAGGTGGGGGTCTTTCCCCTCCCCTTTTATCAGGTCGACCTCATAGACAACGAATGACATTATGAGACCTCCACCCGCTCGGGTCCATGGCATTGATGCATCGAGATACACCGCTTGACTGTGACATACTTTCCGCATGCCCCTGACCAGTCGATCGTATCTTTTGTGTGCAGCCACCGACAAGATGAACAACGGTCCCCGATCTCGTTCGACGCTTCATCACAGGTCGTTTCTTGTTCATATTGATCTTCGATCTCTCTCGCCTGGTATGCAAGATCCTGTGCATCGAACTCAATCGCGGTTGCCTGCTTCAATAGTCTGACGGATTCGCACCGGAGGCTTGCGATGAGTATAGCCTGAGCAGCCGGTATCATGCCGGCACCCCCTGGGGAGTTGCCTGCTCTACTGCACTCTGGTTACATGGTTCCCAGTTGATCGTTGAGATGTTCGCGAACTTCCGCGATCCTGTGATGGTTGCTCGCAGGTGGGACAGTGGAGAAATGTATCTCCTGCCCTGAATCTGGTACATCACGGCACGGCCGGACCCATTGATCCATGCCTGGCCTGCCTCGATTGGTTCGCCGGACCCGGCCCAGACGGGAGTCATATCCCAGACAGTCACACGGGCCTGTTCATTAACCAGGCGCGAAACATCCGAGCGGGCGATCGCCGCCTGGATTATTTTCACATCTATTCTCAACATGCCGCCGGACAATTTCACGGTTCCGACGTGCTCAATTTTGGTAAAGAGTGTTTGTCGCACTTTCTTTTCACCACATACACTATTAGCGTGTGGAGCTATAAGGCATCGCCATGCACGGTGTGAAAGTGAATAGTATCAATTAGCAGCGTTTAGTATCATATAATAAAACCAGCGGTCGCCCTGCGGGAAGGCCCACTGCCGGCCTCCGGCCGTCTCCGAGGTCCTTCCCTTCGGGTATGTTGTCTCGGGATCTCTGCCGCTCCTCGACGCCGCGACGGCCTGCTAGCCGTGACCGGGTGTCTTCGTCGCTGGTTGCTCTTGTTGCCCCGTTGCCGGGTGGAATATTGCAGGGTACACAACGATGTCGCTCCTCGGCACCTCGACCTCGCTCCGCTCGGTAACCGGGTGCCTCGTCGCTGGGTTCTGGTGTTCCTTCAACCCAACCCAATCTTATTTCATCGGGCCGTCGCAGGTGGCACGGCATCAGCCGGGCCTCGGCCACCACAGGTAGCCCGCAAGCGGTTGCGGAAAGCGGGCGAATTTGCTTACCGCGAAGGCAACGGCGTCATCAGACACGGTTGCCCGCGAGTTGGCAGGCGATAACGAGGAGTATGCGACGAAGTTATGGCCGTCATTCCCCCCAGTACATTCTGAAAAAACCAGGGCATGATGTGAAGACGAGGAGGCCCGCAGTGGAGCGAAGCGGAACGAGGACACGAGGAGGCGAATAGGATGCCCGGATTACCTACCAACAATCCACTCACTTTCATCCCGCACGCCCCCTGAACTTATCAACCTGTGCCAGAAACCCATACCACCTATCATGGATCTTGAATGGCCAGGCGATATCTGCATACCGGAACGGACTATAACGGCAATAATCGGCCCATCCAGTATTATTGAAGAGGGACTTAACAGTTGTAGCGGCACAATGCGACGTTATCCCTTTCTCTATGTTTGC
>JBAXJR010000103.1:0-1856 GCA_037137755.1 Methanomicrobiales archaeon
ACTGAATCTCTCTCGTGTGTTTCGCTCATAATAATACTCCTCACTTGAGTTAATCTAGGGTGAGACGTGATTGTATATATGGAAGATGATTTCCTTCTTCCTAGTCAATATTTATAATTATATGATAAAGTGGAAGGATCACCTGTGGAACATCAACATAGAAAAAATCGATTGAGTGATGCCTCCTGTCAATTTAACCAATCTACTGAGAGAAAAGTAAACTAAAAATTATCGTGGCTTTTTGATGCGATAAAAAAAACGACACTCTCTATTGCATAATGGGACAGAGGACATTACAACCTGGATTCCCGCCCACTCATAACGAGGCGGGTGGGCTCACACCCAAACCCTCATACAGCCGTTTTTGTTTTTCAAGGATCTTACCCACCTAGAGTGAACTGCCCGGCTGTTTGAAGCATTCAATTACAGCGATTTTATCCAATAGAAGTCCAATCAAGGTACTTTTAGCACGTGGTTGCGTCTCTTCTTTGTCCCTGTTTGAGATAGATTGATAGGCATAAGTGATCCCGGATCGTTTGTCAGTTGGTAAACTATTGCCGCCATGCTAGTTGGATCCTCGTTATGTGTATCATAGAACACATAACGATGGTATATCTTTAAGTCTGATAATAATGAGCCGTTTAGAAATTTAGGCAAGATTAAAGGAGATTAGATTGGCCTCGTTATGGGTTCACGGGACGGGAGGTTATTAATTCGGAATACTGCCCCCGACAGGGTTTAACAGTCCTGGAATACGACCTTTCCTTTCATTGTAATAACAATAGGTAGATTACCGGGGCCGTCACAGGGGATTCACAACCCCAGGGTTTTGCCTAAATTCACCCAATTGCATCCAGAGTCGGTTTCACTCTCTCAGCCATCCGATGTTGTAATAGACCCATGCAGTAACCAGCATGACAAGTGCGACGACCGAAACCATCTGGAGCAAGGTGGCAGGCCAGGGATTATCGACCAGGTTCATCCCGAGGAGCCCGCCAACTAGTGTCGGGATCATCGTGAGAGCGGTCAGAACGGCAAGCAGTTTCATCACGCGGTTCATGGAGAAGGATGCCGAGTTTAGATAGAAGTCAACCATCCATGCAAATGAGTCTGCCACGTGTTGTGCATTATCTGATAACTGTGAACACCTGTCTGCCAGTGCGCGGAGCCTGCCCTCCTCTGCCTCATCCCTGTTAAAGATCCCCCGATCACTCGTGCATACGTCTTCAAGGGCAGTTTTTGTGTAAAGTAATACTGATATGATCCGGCTCAGCTCTTTCTGGTCGTTGTACATCATCGTGAGGAAGTTCCCCGGGAGCCGGTCCATCGGCTGGGTTTCAAGGTAGACCAGTTGTTCTTCTGCCGTGAGGACCTGGTCTTCAATCGTGCTTAAAGAATGATTTATTGCAAGATACAGGATTCCGGGGCCACTGCGGGCAATCCCTAGTGATGACCCTTCGGACATCATCCGGTCCGTGACATCCGTTTGAGACCGGGTGAACGTCAACACGCTATCCCTGTTGTAGGCGAGAAGGAATCCTTCCCATGTGATCTCCCAGGCAGGGGGGTCCCGTTGTTCCTGGCTGACCCGAGGGAGCTTAAGGAAAATGGTCGTGATTGGACCGATCAAATCGGCGCGGGGATAGGCCTTTTCGCGAAGTTTCACTTCAAGTTGGTATTGTGGGATCCGGGTGAGCCGCGAGAGTGCCGGAAGGTCAGTGTTGTTGTACCCGGAGAAATCGAACCAATGGTTCCCGAAATCCAGTACTGTGGACTCTTCAACCGTTACAACGGACCAGGCAGGAGTTGGTGTGGTGATACTGTTTTTCATTCCCGGGCTGATAACAGGGAGCGAA
>JBAXJR010000104.1:0-1762 GCA_037137755.1 Methanomicrobiales archaeon
TGAACGGTGACATCATTGGCCTTGGTGAACAGAAATATATCATCATCACCCCTGCCGGGGTCAAGATCTCCCGGGACAAACTCGGCGGGATTTAAAAAAACCTGGGTATTCGATATTCCGCGCACTCATGAGGGCAGGAAATAATACAAATCCATTTTTTTAACGTTATTATTTTGTTGACTTTTTTTAGAAACTGAAAATGTGTGCCCCGCAAACGCCTGCTGTTTCCGTTGAAACTTCACAGTGGAGATGTTCCCTGGTACTTACCGGATGGTTGTTCCCAAGGGGCAAAAACCCATCTTTTGAGAAATTCCAAGGGTAGTGGGATGTTTACATGCTGAAAATTCCGTGCATCATTAGGTGGTGATCTCCCATACCTCCGAAATTTTTCGCAGTCAACGCTATATTGATCAGGTCATCCTCCTATATCTCGTGGTAACCATGTCGCTCCAGAAATTCATACCGTTAACATTGGCCATATTCATCCTTGTGTCAATACTGGCATCGGGCTGTACGAGTACCCCTGTCTTAACACCGGTAACGACACCCGTTACAATGGACCTGAAGAAATTCAATTCCACGGCCGAGATTGAACAATATATCCGGGATTCAATGCCAAAAAATCCGCAAGACGGGTACCATGCCTATCCCGTTCTTGTCGGCCGGGCAAACCAGGAATCAGCAAAGATGGCGATGAACGTCCCGATGCCTGCTTCAACAGGGGCCGTTGATTATGCCGCGATCAGTTCAGGTGCTGGGGAATATTCAACGACCAATATCCAGGTCGCCGGGGTGGATGAGCCCGATATCGTGAAGAACGATGCCCGATACATCTACACGATATCAGGTCAGACTCTCACCATCGTCGATGCCTACCCTGCAGAAAAAGCTTCCGTTGTCTCAAAAGCTGAAATTTCCGATACTCCAAAAGACCTCTTTGTCACCGGGGACCGTCTTGTCCTCTTTAGCACAGGGTGGGGGTCACCCGGTTACCCTGAAGAAAAAACTGTACCAGCGGTAGCCGGGATAATGCCACGGCAACCAGTATATAGCAATTTTCCTGTTACCCACGCGGTCATCTATGATATTAGTGACCGGTCCAATCCGAAGGTGATGAAAGACTACACGATCGAAGGTGATTACACCGATGCCCGGATGATCGGCTCCCTTGTTTACATGGTTACCCGTGAGCAGGTGTACCCGTATAACAATGACCCGATTATTGTGCCCACGCTCCGTGAAGGGACGAAAACTGTTGTGCAACCTGATGTCTGGCACTTCGATTACCCCGATCAGCAGTACACCTTCACTACAATTACTGCCATCGATGCAGGTACCGGGACTGAGAAAAATGCACAGACCTACCTGTTAGGAAGCGGAAATATCCTCTATGTCTCACCGGACGCGATGTACGTGAGCTACCCAAAATACCGTCCTAGTGGCTATCCAATGAGGGGTGGAATGGAAATGGCAAAGTCAATGCCTGAACCCGTGAACCTGATTGCAGGTCCGGGGGCCTCGGGAGCCGTTTCATCGCCACTGGTCCCGCAGAACTTTAACACCATGGATGAAGCCGGGAGGCAGGCGGTCATCGGCGGTCTTCGGAGTGGAGAGCAGGACGCGATACGGCGGCAGGAAGCTGACCAGACCTCGACGGTCATTCACAAGATCGCGATAAAGGATGGGATGATCCAGTATGTCGCGAAAGGGGAAGTCCCCGGGACGCTGAAGAACCAGTTTGCGATGGATGAGTATAACGGCA
>JBAXJR010000105.1:0-1667 GCA_037137755.1 Methanomicrobiales archaeon
AGTATGCAGGGATCGAAATTTCCGGGGGTGATAGGACCATTCTTTCAGGGATAACTGCATCCCGGAACGGGATAGCCGGGCTTATCATCAACGGGGACAGAACACGAGTGATGGATTGCAGGATCGGGGATAATGGCGAGGCTGGAATCGGCCTTATCCAGGCACATGATGCAATGATAGTGAACAACTGGCTCTCCAATACGGTGAATGTCCAAATCGGGGAAGGTGTCACCGACACTACCTGGAACACCACAAAAACCGCAGGCACGAATATCGTCAACGGACCCTTCCTCGGTGGAAATTACTGGGCAGACCCTAAAGGTACCGGCTGGTCGCAGGTCACCCCGGACAGGGGCGACGGGTTCTGTAACGCACCGTTTGTTATAGATTCGAACAATGCTGATTCCCTGCCTCTCCATTCCTATACCCCGAAACCGACATTCCAGGCGGACTTCACGGTCTCACCCGTGGCCGGGACTGCACCCCTGACAGTGAAATGCACCGATAAATCCATCGGAGATCCGACATATCTCGTCTACGATTTCGGTGACGGAACGAATGTGACGGGGCCAAACCCTGCACATACGTACCGGTTCCCGGGCGTTTACTCGATTACCCTGTCCATTATGAAATATAACACCACGACATATTCCGTCATGAGCAGTACCGCAACGAAACCGAACGTTATCACGGTGAACAGTGTACCCGTGGTCCCACTGGTTGCGAAATTTGCTGCATCACCCGTGACCGGTACTGCACCCCTGAAGGTTTCCTTCACGGATCAGTCAACAGGTTCTCCAACGTTCCTGAATTATGATTTCGGCGATGGGATCAACGCAACGGGGCCTAATGCGGCCCATACCTACCGATTCCCGGGTGTCTACACGGTTACCCTGTCCATTTTTAGATATGACAGCAATAGCGGGTTGATGCTGAGTAATGCATCGGTTCAAAAGGGTCTTATTGTCGTGAATGGAGCATAACAATAAATCGGTCTTTTTTTTCATTGGCGTTGACATCCTTACATTTTTTCAAAATTCCCTTACGTACCCCTGCCGGACGATATGCAGGAATCATCGCCTGGCCTGTGACTGCATCATGCCCTGAAAAATCCTTACAATTCTATCAATGGTAAGAGCAGTCGCAGGCCGCTCCGGCTGAACTCTACGGACTCACCGCCTGTTGAGTGATACGCAGTTTTCGCAGAGCCCGACCACCAGCTGGCTGTTTACCGGTCCTGTTTTGGCATCGGTCGTTGACCCCCGGTGGTCACCGTTACTCGCCATTCAGGGTACAGGCCAATACCCCCTTTGCACCAACCACAATTAACGGTACCAGTTGTTACCCGGTCTGTACCCCCTACCCCGGGTTACCACGACCAGGGCAGGATTTCCTGCGATGATCGTAGTAATGGAAATAGGGCTTGGATTGTTCGTTTTTTCCAGAAAATGGTAATCATCCTCTTTTTACTGCCGGCGGGGCTTATGGATAACGAACACACGAACTGGACTGTTGCTACCCGATCATTACCGGTAAGTTTTCCCAGGGGACCACAATGATCCCCTCAAAAAAATCCTTTTTTTCATTTCACTCAAATGGCAACACATAAGTACATCCCGATAAATGAACTACTATGTCAGGAAGACCATTGGGAGTAACAATTCTAG
>JBAXJR010000106.1:0-1652 GCA_037137755.1 Methanomicrobiales archaeon
CTCGCAGGTGCTGAACAATTCCGATATCGTCCACTTCGATACGGTGAGCCAGGTGAAGTCCACCGGGCCCGGCATCTACGAGGAAAGCATGATGCTCCACTCTTGCGGGTCAGGCGCTTCCGGTGTAACGTGCGGGGTTGATTCGCTTGATGCAGAGGGGGCGAACTTTACCGCGACGCCGTATTGTGAAACGGTTGTTGAACGCTCTCTGTTTATGGCGGACGACCTGGCGTATCGCTCGGTTGGGTCTGTTGATCAGGCGGATTTGGAGATACCGGATACGTTTGCGTTCACGGCTATTGGCTAAGGAACGGGTACCGGGTCCTTCAGCGTTGGTTCGAGGAGTCTGGCTGGGATTGGTACGACTACGGAGCTCGGTTATGTGAACTCGATTGGTAAAAACCTGATGGCCCGCGGCCGGTTCAACATCGGCTAGGATGTATGGTGGACGTCGTTTGCGAAGACGTTTGATGTGGTGGGGTAGGTGGGGATCCCCCTATCTTGTTTTGATCCCGAAGGCTGGGTTGGTATATCCTGGCATATTTGAGGGAGTGAAGGCGTAGAATTGTTGGATATATCACGCCTAGGTTTCAGCTTGTGAAGACCATTTCCAGAATACAATTTCATACCGGGTTTCCCCCCTCTAGGCGTTACCCTTTTTCTACAAGAAATCAATAATACACTATGATATTCGATATAATTCTTGAAGAAGAGGATGATGGTGCTTACTCAGTGCATTGTCCTGCTCTGAAAGGATGTCATTCTCAAGGGACAACCCGGGATGAGGCCCTTGCAAATATACGGGAGGCCATTGAACTTTATCTTGAGGTTACTCACGAAAAAGCCAGTCACATGGTACGTTCTCAGTCAAGGTGTTCCGTCGTTGAGATAGCGGTATGACACTGCGGCTGCTACCAGTATCCGGTGCGGATATGGTATGAGTCTTTAAAAAGATTGGTTTTACTGTCACAAGACAGAAAGGAAGTCATATCGTTATGTCAAGGGGAGAAGAGGTCCTAATCATCCCAGATCATAATACCGTTTCAAAGGGAACTGAGCGTGAACTGATTAAGGATGCCGGATTGACCGTGAAAGAGTTTAACAGTCTCCTCAAATAAATTTTGATTTTTTTGTTTTCTGGCGTTGATGGAACCGGCGACTCAATGTCGCTGATGTTGGATGGCCATAGGAATTCCCGGCCCACTTCTATGACGCTGGTTTTCGGATGTACTTTGGATAGGAAGTCTTAGCTGGATGATATAACGCTGCCATGATGCCCGACTTTTAGGATATCGGCCTGAAGATTCGTTCCGCTATTAACCCTGCGGGTTTCGGCATCGGCATTGGCGGCTCCCATGAACAGGAAGGAAACGCTTCCGTAGGTCATCTTCAGGACGATGGAGTTCTGGTTGATGTCGTCGGAAAACGTGGAGGTTGGATTGAGGACCTGATGGCCAGCGGCCGGTTCAATATCGGTGAGGACGTGCGATGGACGTCGTATGCGAAGACCTTCGATGCGGCGGGGCTGGGATAAATTCTCCCTTTTTGGGTTGTGTTCGGCGGCAACCAAAAACATCGCATTTTTTGGATACCCTGGTTGACAGTGTAGTGTCCCTTCGAGGCCAGCAGAGTTAAATTGTGGTGGGGGAGCC